>JABDGC010000059.1 GCA_013286215.1 Gammaproteobacteria bacterium | reverse complement strand
TTTGGCGATCTGGATTTAATCTATATGCATTCAGTCAAGCTGGCCGTTTTGAGCGCCTCCCTGCTCTCCGGGCTGCTCGGATATTTATTTTTTAAAATAAAATCATCAAGTTAGCCAATGATCCGTTTATCTGGGCCCCTAAAAATGTTATTATTAGTCTTACAAGTATCAATAAAAGCTGTATTCACAGGAATCATCATCAACAGGAGGTTGTCATGTCAATGAAATTGAAGTTGGTTTGTGCCTTAGCGATGGTCTTTGGTATGTTGAACATCGCTTCTGCAGGCTATGATGTGCATTGTTCTGGCGGCATGCAGGATCCCTACAGCAAGTTTGCTCCTTGTAACACCTGCCCCTGCCCCACCTATCCAGAACAGCGTTTCCCCATGCCCTCAGCCTAAGCTGTCATGAGGTAAGGGGCCATCGCTCTACAAGCTGCACTAAGTGAAACTTGTAGAGCGGTGGCCCCTTTGTTTTTTTCATTCCCGTCAGGTTAGCCTAAGCTGGTATTTCAAAAAATGGTGCGCGGTATCCGTCCAGGAATACTGAGAAGCCCGCTGAATGCAGGCTTCTTTCTTGAGAGTCAGGCATGCGAGAGCGGCTTCTTGTAAGTTTTCAGCAGTATAGCCACTCACCCCTTGTTCAATAATGTCGATCGGACCCATCACCGGGTAAGCGGCAATCGGTAGGCCACAAGCCAGCGCCTCTAAATTAGCCAAGCCAAAAGTATCATAGCGCGAGGGAAACACAAAGACATCGCCTAGACTTAAAAGGGCTCGCACATTTTGATAGGGGAAAAACACCGCCTTGCCCTGGTATTTCTTTTGTAAGTGATTTTTATAGGGGCCATTGCCGATTAAAAACTTGGTGCCAGGAAGATTCAGATTTAAAAAATCCTCCAAGTTTTTTTCTTTCGCGATCCGCGCTAATGACATAAAGTAAGGGCGCGGATATCCGCTGAGAAGCGCTGGATCGGGGTCATAAAAAAAATCTTTTAAGTCAATTCCAAGGGGGAAAACTTCAATGGGGTTTTGAATGCCTTTTGATCGCAGCAGATTCTTCACCCGCGGTGTGGCGGCGTGAATCACGCCCGCAGGTTTATAATACCAGCGTAGATAGGACCAAATAAGCGGAGCAGGTAGCCTAGCCCAGTATTTCATGCCAATATCCCAATTCGTGTGATAAGCGCTCGAAAAGGGAATGCCGTGCTCCACGCAATAATGTCGGGCGGAGACGCCCAGCCCTACTTCAGACTGAATATGAACAGCGTCTGGCTGAGTCGATTCAAAAGCCTTTCCAAATCGCTTCGATAGAATGCCGGAGAACATGGGAATAAGCGTATGAGAAAGTGTGATGTTATCAACTTTAAACGCATTCGGATGATTAAAAAAAATCAGCTCATGGCCTTCTTTTTCTAATACGTCGGCTACTTTATTATAATAGCGCCCGACGCCCATGTCGCTTGCGTTTCGATTTGCAAATGTAGCTAACAAAATACGCATGGGAGACGAATCCGTGTCAAACAATCCGAGTAAGTATCGTCATAACGAGGCGAGTTGGTTTTTCCTGTTTGCTCCTTTTACTCACCCCACAAATATTATGTGCTAATTTTGCAAGCGATGCAATCCTTGCGCTTTTTTAAACAGTAAGTTGCCTCCTTCTTTATCTCGCCCTCAGGGAGTTTGTGCGCTAAAATTTCCTGACTGACTCAATCAGGTATAATTTGATTATGAAACATATCACCTCCTTATGGTCCAACTCGAAATTGGCCGATTTTTTAAAAATCAAGTTACCCCTGATACAAGCCCCTATGGCAGGCGGAGCAACCACACCGCAACTTGTGGCTGCTGTATCCAATGCAGGCGCGCTCGGCTCCTTGGCTGCGGGCTACCTAACGCCAGATGAAATACGAAATACAATCCGGAAAATACGCCAGCTTACCGCTCTTCCTTTTGCCGTCAATCTTTTCATCCCTGAAAACCACCAGGCGACCCCAGAGCAAATTGAAGCCGCGCAAAAAGCCGTGCAAACCTCGTGCCAAGAATTAAATTTTAAAGTTGAAAATATCAAGCCGCCTTATACGCCCTCGTTTGACGAACAAATTGCCGTGCTGCTTGAAGAAAAAATTCCTATTTTTAGCTTTACCTTTGGAATACCACCCCAACATTTAATTACCACATTAAAACAAAATGGCGTTAAACTCATTGGAACCGCAACAACTTTAGAAGAAGCAAGTCTCCTCGAGAAAAATAACATTGACATCCTTGTTGCCCAGGGTAGCGAGGCGGGCGGACACCGCGGCACTTTTCTCGGAAAAGCAGAAAACGCGCTTATTCCGACCTTATCATTAACCGCTCTACTAAAGAAACATATTAACCTTCCGCTTATTGCCGCCGGAGGGATTATGGATGCACAAGACGTAGTAAAAAGCTTAAAACACGGTGCCTCTGCGGTACAAATGGGGACCGCCTTTCTCTGTTGCCCTGAATCCGGAACTCACCCGCTCTATAAAAAATTATTGTTAAATAGCCACAAGGATATTACGACGCTTACACGTGCATTTTCTGGAAAACTAGCGCGCGGGGTTATCAATCAATTTATTATTCGAATGCAAGACCACCCCAAGGAAAT
>JABDGC010000058.1 GCA_013286215.1 Gammaproteobacteria bacterium | reverse complement strand
CTCACTTATTCCGAGCCGGGAGTCGCCGGCCAGCCAAAAATGAAAACGACAACGCTCATGCAGCAAGTGCTTCCAATGGGACCGGTTGCTTCCTCGCTGGCAATCGAACAATTAGCCGTCAACGGCGGTGGTTTTTTTTTAATGTAAACAATGCACATCCTTATGAAAATCCCTCGCCCCTGACTAATTTCTTTGAAGTGCTCGCAACGCTGGTGATACCGGCCGCTTTTTGCTACACCTTTGGCATACTGGTCGGCGATCGACGCCAAGGCTGGGCGATTTTAATCGCCATGCTGCTGATTTATGTTCCCTGTGTCTATCTAGGCAGCATCGCAGAACAGCAAGGCAATCCGGCGCTCCATTCAATGGGAATTGATCCCGCGCCACAGGCGCTGCTTTATCCCGGCGGCAACATGGAAGGCAAGGAGACGCGCTTTGGCATCATTAACTCTTCGATCTACGCCTATGCCGCAACCGCTGCGGCCAGCGGTTCGAATAACGCGATGGTCGATTCCTTAATGCCGCTCGGCAATCTCTTCGCCATTTGGTTGATGCATACCGGCGAAATTGTCTTTGGCGGTACGGGGTCGGGCTTATATGGCATGTTGATGTTCGTGCTCATGACCGTTTTTATCGCCGGTCTCATGGTGGGGAGAAAACCGGAATACCTCGGTAAAAAAATCGATGTTTACGAGATGAAGATGGCGTCTTTCTCCGTCTTGGTCATGCCGATCGCCGTGCTATTGCTAACAGCGCTGGCGCTCATGATTCCAACCGGTGTCTCCGCCATTGGCAACCCGGGCGCGCATGGATTTACTGAAATTCTTTATACCTTTACTTCTTTAGTGAGTACGAATGGGGGTTCGATGGGCGGCCTCAACTCCAATACGCCTTTCTACAATGTTGTGGGCGGGCTGGCCATGTTCGTAGGCCGTTATTGGACGGCCATACCCACGCTCGCGATCGCCGGCTCCCTGGCGCGAAAAAAGGGAACCCCTGCCAACGCGGGTACCGTGCTAACCTATACGCCCCTCTTCACCTTTTTGTTGGTTGGCATTGCGATTATCCTGGGTGCTTTAACCTTTTTCCCGGCACTTTCTTTGGGGCCAGTGGCAGAACATTTAATGCTGTGGAAGTAATAGCTTAGAGCCTCTCAAGATAAATATTCGGTTACCCTTCCATATCCCCCTTCCTCCACACAGAGCAATATTTATCTCGCAATTCTGGGTGCCGCTTTCTTAGTTCATCAGCTATAATAGGCACCTATGAGCAAAGCATTTACGAAAGAATCAAACGAAGGGGAAGAGCCGGAAAAACCGGAACCACCGCCGCTTCCCGCTAAAAATTACGTGACCCCCGCCGGTTTTGCCGCGCTACAAGAGGAGTTGCGGCACTTATTAAGCGAGGAGCGACCTAAGATAGTGGAAACCGTCTCCTGGGCGGCCGGCAACGGCGATCGTTCCGAAAATGGGGATTATATCTATGGCAAAAAACGCCTGCGGGAAATCGACCGGCGAGTGCGTTACTTAACCAAACGCATCGAAAGCGCCGAAATCGTCGATCCCAAACTGCAAAAAAACCTCGCCAAAATTTATTTTGGTGCGACTGTGACTTATCAGCAAGAAAATAAAACCCGGAAAACCGTCAAAATCGTCGGCGTTGACGAGGCTGATCTCGCACAAGGCAAGATCAGCTGGCTATCACCGGTTGCCAAAGCCTTGTTAAAGGCCGAAGTCGGCGATGCGGTTGAAGTCCAGACGCCGAAGGGCGGGGAAACCTTAACTATTTTGAAAATTGAATATCAGGAAACTTAAACCATGCCTTTGTCCGAAAGAAAAGCCCCCGATCCCTTCAGTAAGTCTCATGCGAAAAGAGAAATGCAAGCCTTACAGGAATTGGGAGAAAAGCTGGTGGCCTTGCCCGCAGCACAGTTGGCGAAGCTCCCCTTGTCAGACGAGTTAATCGAGGCGATTCGCTTAGCGCAGACCCTGAAAGCAAACGAAGGAAAACGACGCCAGCTGCAGTTTATCGGAAAACTCATGCGCAACGTGGATCCGCTGCCCATCCAAGCCGCGCTGGAAACCCTCCGTCAGGAAACCAAAAAAAATCTGGCTCATTTTCATAAAATGGAGGAATGGCGCGATCGTTTGCTTGCCGAGGGAGATGAAGCTCTGCAAGCCTTTTTGGAAGCCTATCCCCAGGCCGACAGACAGCGGTTAAGACAGTTGCAACGGAAAGCACAACAGGACTACTTGAAAAATAGCAAGACTGGGGCAGGGACAGAGTTGTTTAAATATCTACGCGCTTTGCTCAAGATGAAATAGGTTGATCACTGCCGCTTGTCAGCGCAGTGATCAACCTTGATCCATCTGTCTACAGCGGCTTAGTCCCGTTCTTCGCCATAAGGATACTTATTCCGCTCAAGTTCTTTGTCTTTATTCTTAGCCCCGGAATTTTCATTGTAAGGATACTCCTTGTTTTTTTCCGGATAATTCTTGCTTTTATCCATTTCGCGTCCCGGAAACTGGGAAGCTCCCGGTTTGTATTTATTTTCGTTACTCATAAGTAACCTCCTTGTGTGCCAAGCACCACACACTATTCAGTCTTCCTCATTTGAAATTATAAGCTGGTCAGAACCCTGAATAATAGGGTGGTAAACCCTAATTTTTGTAGCTATTTTGATTTCTATTTTTATTTTCTTTCATTTTTAATGCAGGCC
>JABDGC010000057.1:130-3095 GCA_013286215.1 Gammaproteobacteria bacterium | reverse complement strand
GCGTCAAAAGCTCCCTGTTATTCGCCCTACAATCATACCCCATAAAATGACAGTATTGCAGCACTGCCAATTCTTTAGAGGTCAAACGAATCTTTTGCGTAAGGACCGACGTCAATTGAATGGTATGCTTGGCCTTCTCTCCGCCCTGCTTTGCGATAACAGCCTGCACCTCACGATGGATCGCCTCGAAAAGGAAAGCTTTAAAATTCGCGCCGTCTTTTTCAAGCTTGACCTTGGGCGGCAGCAAAATTTCCAACTGGGTTTTCCTGCCAAGTTCCATACAGGTTTCAACCACGCCATACTGCCTTAAGCTGCAACCCTTTAGCTCAGCGGCCGCCGCCGTTCCCTCTTTTACCTCCCTGACAAAACATTGTTTGATGCAGACCTCATTGCTCTTGAGCGGAATCGAGACCGGCAGAGTTTGGGTCGGTGCCACGTGCGTGGCAGGAAGTTCGGCTTCCAATTGTGTCCAACGCAACTGCCTTTTGGCAAGGTCAGCCTCATTTTTTGCTATCACCTTAAATTTCATTCCTCCTTCTTCCGGCAGCGTGTACCACTTATCCTTGTCCAAGCGATGCGGGAGGTGTAACAAAGACGGTGCCAAATGATATTCAACCTTATCTGTCGAATCGCCGCTGGAGATCACCGTTAGAATAAGGGGAGCTCTATAATCTCCTGACTTAGGCCCTTTCCCAGATTTTTTGGATTCGTTTGAGGTGAAGGGTTCATTAAGCCTCTCTAGCTCCGCTTGGGCCGCATTTTCCACCGCCGCGCTAAAAACGCCCCTTTCTGCAAGTTCTTTTAGACACTGCAGAGCAGTATGGCCATACTTCGAGCCAACCTCGCTTTTTTTAAGCGTCAGTGATAATTGTTTGCGATTCGTAGACAACTTACAGGCCTGAAGAACAAGCATTCCGCTACTTTCCACAAGCTCACTCGCAAGATATGTGTTAATGTCTCCCGGTAAAATTTCTGATAAGAAATTTAATTTCAGCTCTAAGGAATCACCTTCGTCACCCAACACCCGCAGCGACGTCACGGCTGTGCTTTTTAGCGCGTGCTTTACTTGTGTTTGGAAATTAAAATCCGCACGTCTATCTAATAGAACGTCGTCTACATAAAACTGATCCGCTTCCGAAGCATAAGCTGCTGATATAGATATGCCTTTCCGACAATCGACTGTTATTAAGTGCGTTGTTTCGGGGGATATTATCCCCCCTGGAATAATCTCTAGAGCCATAATCTTCCTGATCAGATCAGCTTTGCTCTTAGGTGGTCCGAGCAATTTAATAACCTTAAGACGATCAAGCACTTTTGCAGGGTTAGGGTTATTGTTTTTCTGCAACCACTCATAAAGTTCGCTGATAGACTGGTAAGTGTTAAAATTAAGATCGAACCTCTCATGGATTCCTGCTAAATGCTTCCTATAGGCCGGTGGTAGAGCGGATTGTGTTTTTTTATATAAAAAGCCAAATTTATCTACCACCAACTCATCAATTTCCTTTTCGTTCATTTTATGCGATTTGCGAGCGATTTTTTGAACCATCCACAGCTGAAAATTCTGAATACTTGCCGTATACGCCAAACGATCCCCCTCGGGAATTACAGCGTCCAGACCCATCTGCTCAATTACGCTTACCACTTCACGCACTGCATAAAAAGGGCACTTTGCCATATCGATCTGCTCTCTCGTATAAGAGAGCTGCTTATGGAGCCTCTTGTCACTTAAGCCAGCTTCGCGATAAAAGTGATTGACCACCTTTTCTAGATTTTCCAATATCTGCTGATTATTATCGTGATATGCTTTGCTGACATGATCCCGGCGCATCGAATCTTTTAATCTGACTGTCACAGAGCCCGTTGAATCGAAAGCCAAATCAACAAAAATAAAATGGCCTGTGCCATTATTGATTGGAAGAAGGATTCGACTGTCTTGGCCGTTACGCTGTCGTTTAATGGCAGACTGAATTGCAGGCCCTAGTTTGCCGAGTGCAATGGAAAGACCTGAAGCAGGGTCCTTATGCACTTCACAATCTGAAACCACTGTAACCGCGCCATCCCTCAAGGGGCCCTGATAACCGCTTAGGGCCCAATTCAGATCGGCTTGAGAATAGGGTTGGTTTGCTGTCAGAAAGCCAACCTCCTTATCCTTAAGAATATCAATTACAGATTTGGCTTCTGATTTGGACTCAGAATCAGGCACTGATTTGGCTTCTACTGATTCTGACGGTCTTTTAAGCCTTTCTAACGCCTCTTGAGCCGCCTTTTCAACAGAAGCGCCAAAGATTTCACCATCTACGAGGATCCTTAGAAACTGCAGAGCCGGTTCGGCAAAACTCCCGTGGAGCGCCCCCCCCTTCTTAAGCACCAACTTTATTGTATCTTTTTCTTCATTCAACACACATTGATCAAGAGTAAGCTGGTCTCCATAAAACCTTAGCTTTTTCTCCAGATAGGTACGAAGAAGGTTTATGTCCTTTGGAAAAACATTCCTGAGCTTTAACATTAGCTCAAGCTGTGGACTTGAGGAATTCTTTACTTCATCATTCACCTTCAATGACAACACAGCTGCTGTTTTCAGTATATGTTGTACTATTCCGTCATCGGTAAACGCCCCCCTATTGTCCAATTGAACGCCTTCCACTAAAAACCGATCCTCGTCCGAATTGTAATATGCCGATTTAGATATGCCATTTTTACATTTTTCTATTAAGCGCTGAATCTCTAGGGGTATGCCAGGCGGAATGGGTTCGTTCTTAGTCTTAATGACCCTGATTATATCAGCCCTGCTACCACCCCTCTCCAAAGGACCGAATATCCATGCGAAGAGATCTACATTAGCAGGCAAGCCACTCTTGTGCTTTTTCATTTCATCATTTAAATATGTTTGAATCAGCTGGATATCAGCGAAAATCTCAGAACTCATAGCAAACTGCATATGGATCTTTTTACGAAATGCTATATA
>JABDGC010000057.1:0-120 GCA_013286215.1 Gammaproteobacteria bacterium | reverse complement strand
ATATAAGCTACCGTTTTAGGTGTTGTTTGATGTAAAAGGCCAAATTCATCTACCTCTAAACTATCAATATCCTCACTACGCATTTTAGTTTTACTGCCTAATTTGCGAGCGACTTTTTTT
>JABDGC010000056.1 GCA_013286215.1 Gammaproteobacteria bacterium | reverse complement strand
ATGTAGCCTCGACTAGTACACATGAAAGGATACGCGACTTGAAAAACTCGATGTTCTTCTTGATCATCCTCAGCATCGCCCTGGGTATCTTTTGCGGTGTGTTTTTCCCAAAAGAGACCATCGCCGTCAGTTGGATCGGCAAACTCTTTATTAACCTCTTGAAATTGATCGTGCTGCCACTCATTTTCTGCGCCCTGGTTAGCGCGATTGCTTCCATTGGCGGTATGCAGCGTCTCGGGTCGATTGGCATTTACACCCTAGGCTATGTACTGCTCAGCGTGTCGATTGCCGTCGTGATTGGCTTGACGCTCTTAAATGTCTTCAAGCCGGGGGTCGGCATTCCGCCCAGCTTAATCCTCGCTAACGCGACGCCAACGGATTTAAAGCCGGTCGAATTTTCCTCCTTTTTACTATCCCTTTTTCCACCGAACATCATCGCAGCGGCGGCGCGTTATGAAATCATGCCGATCGTCTTCTTTAGCATTGTCTTCGCCATTGCCTGTCTTTCCGTCGGCAAGCCGGCGCAGCCGGTGGTCGACTTCTTTTGCGGCCTGCGCAGCGTCCTCGTCAAAATGATTATCTGGCTCATGTACCTCACGCCACTGGGTCTGCTCTCGCTCCTGGGAACCGCAGTCGCGGAAGCCTCGATCCAGCACCTCTTGCTGCAAAGCTTGCGCGGCATGCTGCTCTTTATTTTCATCTTTCTCTGCGGCTTATTCTTTCAGATTCTGTGGCAGGTGGCGGTGATCGCCCTGGTTGTCCGCAAGAATCCAAAGCAATTCATGTCAGCGGCTTCGAACGCGCTGCTCACAGCCTTCGCAACCTCCAGCTCCATGGCAACGCTGCCTGTCACCTTGATGGTCGCCAAAGACCAGGACATCAGCGACGAGGTCGCACGCTTTGTGCTGCCCTTAGCAACCACCATCAATCTCGCCGGCACCGCCATGTATGAGGCCGTGTCCGCCCTCTTCTTCTGTCAAATACTGGGGTTTGATCTCTCTATTCCTGCACAGATCGGCGTGTTTATTACCGCTATCCTTGCTGGCATGGGCGCCACGGGCATACCTGAGGGCGGCCTGGTGACCATGGTCATGGTGTTGCGGAATGTCAGCGTGCCCACCTCAGCAATCGGCTTGCTCCTTCCTTTTGACCGCATTCTGGACCGCTTTCGAACCATGACCAATGTCTGGGGGGATTTAGTGTGTGCGGCAACGGTGGATAGTCTGCAGAAGCATTTTAAAAAATCATAAGACAAAACTCCCGACCGAGCGCTTTTGTAACAAACGCAGGCACAGCTTTTCATCCAGCGGCTTGTGAAAAATATAACCCTGCACCTGATCGCTGGCATGGGAGCGCAGGAAATCCAGCTGTCCAAAGGTTTCAACACCCTCGGCCACCACCTGCAAGTTCATGTTCTTGGACAAGTTAATAATCGCCTCCACCACGGCCGCGTCCTCCGGCCGCTCCTTCATGCTTTGAATCACGCTTCGGTCAATTTTCACCTTTTCAAAGGGGAACTGCCGCAGATAACTGAGACTGGCATAACCCGTGCCAAAGTCATCAATCACCAAATGAACGCCCATATTGTGCAGCTCATTCATCTTTTTCAGAATTTCATTGGTCTTGCCGTGCAGTATGCCTTCCTTTAACTCCAGCTCGAGCATACTGGCATCCATTTTGCTTTCTACGAGAATCTGCTCTACCGTCTCTACAAAATTATCCTTTTTGAATTGCTGATTGGACACATTGACGGAAATGTGCACCGCCTCGATGCCCTTGGCCTGCCAAGCCTTTTGCTGTAAGCAGGCTTTTTGCAAAACCCAATTGCTAATGGAAACGATGAGACCGGCTTCTTCTGCGACGGGAATAAATTCCAGCGGCGATAGTAGGCCGAGCGTGGGATGGCGCCAGCGCAACAAAGCCTCGACGCACGAAATTCGTTCGGTTTTCAGGTCCATAATGGGTTGATAGTAGAGAAGCAGTTCGCGTCTCTCAATGGCGTGCGCCAACGTGCCGGCGAGGTTCATGCGCTGTAAAATGTGTTTATTAAAATCGCCGCGATAGATGAGGCAGGTATTTTTCTCTTCTTTGGCCTTGTAAAGAGCAGAGTCTGCATTCTTCAACAACGTAATCACATCCAGGCCGTGCGTCGGGTAAATGCTAATCCCGATGCTTGCTGTCAAGGCGATGGTATGATCTTTAATCTTGTAAGGCTGATTCAACTGCCGCATGAAATTGTTGGCGATGGTGATGAAATGGTCCTCCCGCGGCTGACAAACAAAGACGGCGACAAACTCATCGCCGGAGAGACGCGCCAACGTGTCGCTTTCGCGCACCACCTTGCTTAAGCGCGTCGCCACTTCCGTTAACACCTGGTCACCGACATTGTGGCCTAAACTGTCATTGACCTGTTTAAAGTTATCAATATCAAAAAACAGGACACCCACATGCATTCCGTAACGTTTGGCCTGCGCCATGGCTTGTTGAATGCGGTCAATCAGCAAAATGCGGTTCGGCAGTCCCGTTAAGCTGTCATGCGTCGCTTGGTGTTGCAGCTCTGCAGTGATTTTTTCAATTTTGGTATGGTGCTCGCTTGCCAGATTTTCCACATTCTCCAGATGGTAACGCACCTGTTCTTTAAGCTCTCTCTTGCGGATGAGCACGACGGCCAATTGGCGCAACTCATTGGGATCAAAGGGCCGTTTCACAAGGATGAAGTTTTTGGATTCCTGTAATTGATGGGCGATCTTTTCCCAGGAATAGTTGAGCTGCGCCGAGAAGATGACAATTTGCAGATCCGGATCGACCTGCCACAACTGTTTGACAGTTTCAACCACGTCCAGTCCATGTGGCATATGAACGTCCATGAATACCACTGAATAGCATTCTCCAGCGAGCGTCGCTTTGCGGACCATATCCACCGCTTCACGGCCGCGATAAGCGGCGTGAAGGGCCAAGTCAGCTTCCTCTGCTTGTTTGTGAATCGTGGCAGGCGCCTTACCAAAAAGCATTTTCTTGGTGGCATCCAGCAGAGGATCATTTTGCTGGGCGTCAAAAGCGCGATAAAATTCCTTGTGAATCCCCGAATTATCTTCGACCAGCAAAATCCTTTTTGGGCCCAAAT
>JABDGC010000055.1 GCA_013286215.1 Gammaproteobacteria bacterium | reverse complement strand
GCCTTGAAGCAAGAAATGGAAAAACATTTACACAAAGCGAACCTGGCCTTCGGCGCCGCGCAGTTTTATGTCACGCCGCGCCGGCTGGCCGTGTTGATTCAAGCGGTTGACGCCGAACAGGCCGCGCAAACCATTGAGCGCAAAGGTCCTGCTTTGAGCGCGGCTTATGATAAAGCCGGAGAACCGACGCCGGCATGTCTCGGTTTTGCCCGTTCCTGTGGCGTGGATCCCAAAGCATTGACCATCATTAAAAACCCCGGCGGTGAGTGGGTCGGCTACGTCGAGCGTCAACCGGGCAAGCCGACGGTGGCTTTACTACCGGCCCTGGCCCAGCAAGCGCTGGCTGCCTTGCCTATCCCCAAGCGCATGCGCTGGGGAGCGAACACGGAAAGTTTTATTCGCCCCGTGCACTCGGCCATTCTGCTGTTCGGAAAAGAGGTTGTGGAAACGCAGCTGCTCGGCCGGCACACCAATCGCCTGACCGCGGGACACCGCTTTCATCACCCAGCGGAACTTAAAATTGCCCAGCCTAAAGATTATGCGAGCATACTCCAGAAAAAAGGCTCGGTGATCGCTGATTTTGAGCAGCGCAAGGCTTTGATCAAAGAACAGGCTGAAACCCTGGTCAAGCGTACACTTGGCTCCGGCGCGCATATTCTCTTTCAGGAAGCGTTGCTCAACGAAGTCACCGGTTTGGTCGAGTGGCCGGTCGCAATTTGCGGCCAGTTTGACGCCCACTTTCTCCAGTTACCGCGCGAAGTGCTGATCTCCGCCATGCAGGATCATCAACGCTATTTCCCCATCGAGGACAGCAAGGGCAAACTGTTGCCAAACTTTGTCGCCGCCATCAACATTGAAAGCAAGGATCTGCCGCGCGTCGTCGCCGGCAATGAACGCGTGCTGCGCGCTCGTTTGTCCGACGCCGCCTTCTTTTATGAAACGGACAAGAAGCAGTCTTTGGAAGGCCGCGTCGAAGCCTTAAAAGGCATCGTTTTTCAGGCCAAACTGGGTACCGTGTATGACAAGACCCAACGCTTGATTCAACTTGCCACGTATCTGACGGTGCCGCTAAACGAAAAAGAAACCTTGGCGATCCGCGCCGCCTTTTTGGCGAAAGCAGATTTGACTAGCGGCATGGTCGGCGAGTTCCCCGAGCTGCAAGGCGTGATGGGCTCCTATTATGCCGCTCATGACGGCGAGCCGAAAGCCGTCGCGCAAGCCATCGTCGATCATTACAAACCGCGTTTCGCCGGCGATGAATTGCCGCACGAAAATTTAGGCTGCCTGGTCGCGCTTGCCGACCGTGTTGATACGCTGGTTGGTGTCTTCGGCATCAATCAAAGCCCTACGGGTGACAAAGACCCCTATGGTTTAAGACGAGCCGCCCTGGGGATGCTGCGTCTTTTAATCGAAAAGAAAATCGACCTGGATCTACAGTCCTTACTGGCCTACGCCGCTAAATGCTATGGCAACCTGGAAAACACGGAAGTCCTGCCCCAAGTCTTACGTTTTATTTGGGACCGCATGAAGGGCCTGTATCAGGAAAACGACGCCGACGCTTTTGCTGCCGTGATGGCGATCAAGGTGACCAGCCCCTACGACATTCATCGGCGTATTGAAGGCATCCAAGCCTTTAAAGCGCTGCCGCAAGCGGAATCTCTAGCAATGGCGAATAAACGCGTCAGCAATATTCTGGCCCAAAACAGCGCTACACTCAGTGCCAAGGAAATCGATCCGCACTTGTTTGAGAACGAGGCCGAGAAAGAACTTTATCAAGTCTTAAAAGAACATGGCAACCCAACGACACAGAAAACACGGGATTATGTCAGCACCATGGTAGAGTTAGCGAAATTACGCGACCCCATCGACCGTTTTTTCGAGACAGTGATGGTCATGGTCGAAGACAAAAAAATCCGCGAAAACCGTCTACTCCTCCTGAGCCAGTTACGCGCACTCTTTCTCCAAGTCGCCGACATCGCGCTCCTGGTCCAGAAGTAAGACAAACCGATTTTGCACAGCTCTCTTTTCCTCCACCAAAAAGCGGGCCTTATTAAATAAATCGAATTTCCCACTAAAGTCCCCTTTCCTCCACGTTCTTTGTGGAGGAAAGGGTTAGGGATAGGAGGTAAAAAATCATAAATTTAAAATTGCTACTAGCGCGCGAGGGAGGTGAAAATGACAAAGTCTTTTGCTACCATATTATCTAATAAAAGGAATTTAACATGAAAATATCCCACCAACAAAACGCCAAACAACGCCATAAACACGCCTGTGTCATCACCGAACACGCCCTCGGCGACCCTCAACTCGATTGTGTGATCGCTGAAATCAACGGCCGCTATCCCGCAGTTGGCCGCGTCACGAACCAAAAATGCAAACTCCTGGCCCAGGTTCAGGGCGGCAGCGGCAAGTTGGTGGTTGAAGGAAAAGAAGTAAGTCTCAACCCTGGCGACCAAGTCTTGATCGAGCCAAACGAAAAATACTTTTGGGACGGCCAACTGACTCTCTTTATTGCCTGCTCCCCGGCCTGGTATCCAGCGCAGCATGTTTTAGTGGATGGATGAGAGTTCGTAGCATATTTGCACAAGCTTCTACAAAGGCTCACCCGTTTTTTCTGGCACATTGTTTTTTAATTTCCCCAATTAACAAAAAATGAACTGAATCTGACAAGCTTCCCTTCGATCTTGTTTCCTCAACGCCTAATCTATGAGATAAATACCGAAAATCAGCATTAAAAGAATAAGACGATGAATAAATTTTTTTCAAAGGGTCGGCGTTTTTTTGTTTTGTTATTATTTTGTTTGAGTTTTTCAAGCGCCTTGCTTCATGCCTATCCTGTTGCACCGACCGGCGAAAAATTAGGTGAATTCCTTGATAGCCTGGAAGTGACCAAGCGCTGGCTGCCGAATCGTTATGTCGACTGGACGACGGGTGCATCTCTCGGTAAATATCGCGACGGTTATGGCACGCATTGCAGCACTTTTGTCGCCGCGGCGGCTTCCAAGCTAGGCGTTTATATTTTAAATCCAGAAGACCAAACGGGCTTGCTGGCCAATGCGCAAAATCGCTGGTTGCAAAGCCAGG
This sequence comes from Gammaproteobacteria bacterium, assembly GCA_013286215.1. Taxonomy (GTDB): domain Bacteria; phylum Pseudomonadota; class Gammaproteobacteria; order DSM-16500; family DSM-16500; genus JABDGC01. The sequence goes on along the minus strand of JABDGC010000055.1, from coordinate 291 downwards.
GCGCCAAATATGGTTGGGCGGTTGTGGATAGCCATGTAACAGCACAAAAAATCGCGAACCAGGGTTGTCTGGTGGTGGGTTCCTATGCCAATCCCAATTGGCGGCGGCCGGGACATATTGTCATTATACGCCCCAGCAGCAAACCCAATGAAGAAATTGCGACCCGCGGCCCGCAAATCATTCAGGCCGGCAAAAAAAATTACAATTCCACGACCCTCTCCAAAGCCTTCCGTCATCCCCAAGCCGCGTTCCGCAAGCACACGCTGGTTTATTATGCCCATGACACGCCTT
>JABDGC010000054.1 GCA_013286215.1 Gammaproteobacteria bacterium | reverse complement strand
GTTCACTTGGGACCAAATAAAATTGGCACCCCTTCTTGCAATAGTTCACCAGCATCAAGGCCATCTCCAAGGACGCATGGAAACCTTGGGCTTTAATTTACAAAACGAGGCAACGCTTCTTACCCTGACACAAGACGTCGTTAAAAATAGTGAAATCGAAAATGAAACGCTAGATCCGAATCAAGTGCATAATGGAATGCCATGAGCCCTTGGTGGATCTTAAGAATCAAGAGGAAGGGCTATTACTTTAACTCAATCCACTCGTGTTTTAAAATTTCATATCGATCAACCTCATCATCATAATATTTACTTTTTCCCTCATAATGCATGCCCACTTTTTCAAGTACACGACGGGAACGCATGTTATTTGGATTAATCACCGCGACTAATTTATTAACCGATAAATGCTCAAATCCCCAGTTGACTAATGCTTTTGCTAGCTCAGTTGCATAACCTTTCCCCCAGAATGCTTTGTGCAACCTATAACCTAGCTCAATATCAGGTTGATTCTCGTCATAGGCTAGATAAAGCAATCCTGCCCTTCCTATAAACAAACCCGTTTCTTTTTCGAATACCAGGCCGAAACCAAAGCCATTTCTCTCTTGGTGACCGATATTTTTCTCCAGCCATTCGCGGGCTGACTTCACTGTTCTTGGACCACCCATGAAGTTCATAACAATAGGGTCAGAATCAAGTAAAAACACCTCATTCAAGTACTCTAAACTAGGCATCTTAATCATTAATCTCTTTGTTTCAAGAAAAATGGACATGGATCTCCTTATCTATTTGTAAGTTTAAATATAGCATGAGGATCTTTCACTGAGTAATGCTCCCTAATTTTGGCGCAAGCTGTCTATCAATTAAGCTTTCATCCATCTTCTCTTACCATTGGACGAATAATTGTCATAACTTATCTCTAATTCCAGCCTCTTTGTAGAATACCAGGCACAAGCCCATTCCTTTACTACTCTTTCGCTATAAACGCAGACTTCATTCTATCCTGCTCATTGGTAGATATCTCCATTAAACGAGCCTCCGCTCGCCAATTTCCGACCGCCCTCAGTATTTCTTCAATAATTTCGTTCGCGCGATCTACTTTGACACGAAAATATTCAGCCACCTCTCTGGCAAGGCTCAAATCCAGAGAATTGTCCGAGTCTGAAATATTAAGTTTTAAGCCTACCGCATTCACGACCGGGTTTATGTCATAGGCAGGAGAAAGCAGCCAGCCTTGCGGACTCAGGAGAAATCCATGATTCCTCAAATGGTCATCGACATTTGAAACGCAGATGTAGAACACAATCCTTCGCCATAATTGTTCAAGATCTTGATTTGGTTTTGCGCCTTGGCGGATGATGAATTCAGCCAATTCGAGATAGCTAACCCCATCGCTGGCATCTTCCCCATCTAAACGCTGCAGTAAAGTCGCCGCCGAAGTAAATTGAATTCTTTCTCCCAAATCCGTGCGATCAAATCGTTTGGACAAGAAGGTATGATGCCGATTATTAAATTTCTGGATACGGGCCTCGGGCATCATAATTCCTACCCGAAGCGCCAACTTGTAAACAACCATTTCCCAAGCACCTATATCATTCTCATCGTTGCTGCTGGGAAACTTGGCAATCCACGGGTGTTGCTTCTCATCCGTCACACTGGCTTTAGGACGCGCACCGCCAAGAGAGCCTCCGGGAGCAATTAACATTTGCAGCCACTTGGAGTACGCTGGATTGCTCTCCGCGTCACTTTTTTCAAGCTCCAGACTAGCATGCTCCAGTTCCCTAAGAGAAGCCCACGGGGGTGAGGCATATCGTCGATCATTATCCAAAAAGGGCCCTTTAGGATCCAACCGGAAACGCAAAGCGCCCATACGATGTTCGTCATAGACCCCTAACAAATAGTCCGATTCGAATAATTTCCGTGGGGAACGTTCTTCCGCTCGCGCGATTTGCGCTTCTCGCCGGTTCATTAAAAACCGCCCCCAGCGATCGGGAGAGGAATCAAGAAAGATTCCAAAATTTTGCTGGTGCTGGGGCGCATATTGAGGGCCGCTAAACAATTGCAGTGAAGGATCTAAAATAGCAGCCTGATTGCTTTTAAGCCAAGCCTCGTTATAGGAAAATGCAAAAATCTCCTTTCCGCGTGAAACAGTCGCGGATAACACACCCATGAGCAGGGGCTCTGCTATCCCTTGCCAATGCGCGTACACATCAATCAAACGTTGGGAGGAGTTATTCATCCGTCCCGTCCTCTGGTTTGTTTGTTTTTGTGCGGAAGCGTGGGGCACGTGCTTTCGTTGGTAACCCAGCATCTTGTAGCTTTCGCCCTAATTCATCATTCTGGGCGATGAAAGCTAAATCCTTTTCGAGGCCTAAGCAAAATAGCACTTTTGCATAGGCGCCCAAAGCCACATTAGGGTCCCCACGCTCTATGGCTCTTAAAGTGTTACGGGTTATTCCAGCGCGCTCTGCGACCAAGGTTGCAGAAAATCTTCGACGTAAACGTGCCAGCCGCAGGTTTTCTAATACCTGCGAGGAAGCGTTGTAGGATGGGTAAAGCTGTCATTTTGCTTCTTGGCATAATGGTCAATATAAGAATCAGTTAATAGGATAATTGGAAGCTATATTGATCATTATAGCAGATATTTATACCTGCACAAAAGCAGGTTTATTTGTTTTGCATTCTGGGGTACTTTTCAAAATCGAATTGAAATAGATACATTTGTTCAAAATGTTAACCAGCCAATTCGATTGACGCCCAGGCCACTTCAACCTATAAATAACCCACTGGAATAGCGTGCATATCTTTAGCCAGAGGTAACAGATTCTCAATAAAACAAATCACACCCCCGCCTCCAATACGTTTCTTATATTTCTTCAACACCTCAAATTGCCCCGCCCAGTTGCGATCCAGCGTCGCCGCTTGTTTAAACTCCAGGGGATACAGGATTTCATCTTGAACGATTAATAAGTCAATTTCCTTATTGTCCTTATCACGATAATAGTACAAAGGAGCGCGTTTACCATTATACCAGTAACTTTTGAGAATCTCGGTGAAAATAAAAGTTTCCAGAATCGCGCCAGACATGGCGCCGGCTTCCAGGGTTTCAGGGCTCGACCACTCCGTCAGATAGGCGCATAAGCCGGCATCAAGAAAATAGAGTTTGGGCGTTTTAACCAGTCTGCTGGTAACATTATTATGATAAGGTTCCAGCAGGTAAATAATGCCGGAGACTTCCAGAATTGCCAGCCAATTCTTCGCAGTCATCGGGCTGACGCTGCAATCCCGCGCCATATCAGACAAATTCAGCATTTGTCCCGTACGCGCCGCAGCCGCACGCAGAAATTTAAGGAAAACATGAATATCGCTCACATTCGCCAGATCGCGCACATCGCGCTGCAAATAAGTTTGAATATATGAGCTGTAAAACAAGTCTCGATCCCTATTTTCCACGCAGATCCCCGGGTAGGAACCGCGCCAAATAATGCGATAGACGTCCATCAAGGAGAGCTGGGGTGAAATTTTTGCCCTTTGCCTTAATAGTTCCTCAACCGGCAAGAAAGGCACCGCCGCGCTTGCCTGTCTTTGTTGTTCCTTGAGAGACAAACCCAATAAATTCACAATGCCCACACGACCAGCCAGTGACTCAGACACACCTTTTATTAACTGGAATTTCTGCGATCCCGTCATCCAGAACGCGCCTGGCCGCCGCTCTTTGTCCACGGCTATTTTAATATGGGGCAATAAACCAGGCGCATATTGAATTTCATCGATCAAGACTGGTGGAGCAAAGCGTTGCAGAAAAAGAGCAGGATCCTCAGTCGCGAGAAGTGCCAGATTCGGGTCATCCAAGGTCAGATAAGTCCGAGCGCCCTGACTTAAATGCTGCAGGATAGTCGTTTTCCCTACCTGACGAGGGCCTGTGACCAGCAGGACTGGGAATTGCTGGTCTGCTTGCTTGAGGAAGGCTTCCAAAGTGCGTTCAATATACATAAAGAAGTCATCGGCTAATTCATATTTATATTATAGATTAGCCGATATGCTATTGCACTAATATTATTGCATTTAAAATCAATTACTTAGTTTTGACGAATTGTCATAACTTATCTCTTATTCCAGTCTCTTTCTAGAA
>JABDGC010000053.1:3027-4579 GCA_013286215.1 Gammaproteobacteria bacterium | reverse complement strand
TTATTTCTGCTGTTACTAAATTCTCGGGGTAGGCCTAAAGCACTTCCTCCATCAATCCCGCCACCCTTTTCACAGCGGTCTTCCAATTCAAGCGCGTCTCAAATTCATTAAACGAAGCCAGCGCCATTTCCTCATACCGTTGCCAATCGCGCATCACTTCCACGATATAATCACAATATTCCTTTACCGAAGCCATCCGCGCAAACGTTTTGCCATTCACGTGATCCCGCACAATCGTCGAAATTCCGCCGACATAAGTCGTCAAACAGGGTAGTCCGTAAGCATTGGCCTCACAAAAGACAATCCCATAAGCTTCGCCCTGCGAAGGCACAAAGAGAAAATGCGCTTCCTGCAGCAGCCGCGTGATTTCCGCCCGCCCTTCGGGCGTCCGTTTGGAAATAAATCCCGGGCAATGAATATAAGGCGGCAGCTTTTCAAAGTGCGGCGGCTTGCAGCCAACCACGGTGAGCTCCACGGGCTCTTTGGCTTCATGCAAAGCCTGTGCGACCTTCAAAACCAGCGGACCGCCTTTTTGTTCCCAGCGCTTGCCGATAAAAAGCAGCTTGATGGTCTTGCGGTCGCGGTTCTTGATCCAGGTTTGAACATCCTGCAAGCCATGCGTGCAATGGATATTGGCGCCAAAGGGTACAACCTTCACTTTGTCATTTTCTGCGCCATAAAGCTCAATTGCAGCGCGCGCCGCCCAGTCTGAAGAGAAAATAGCCAATTTGCTGCGAGCCAGACAGGCTTCCGTAATGTGATTGCCTTGCGCAATTGTTTGCCGAGAGTGATTACTAAAGGCAGGGTAAAAACCCACCAGGCTCGAATACACTGCGTCTGTCCATAAAACGATCGGTTGCTTGCACTCTAAAAAGGCAACCGGATTTATTTGGGGAGATAATACTACATCTGCCCGCAGGTTGTCCAGTATTCGCGCAGCTTGTTCAGAATAATGCCGTGCCGCTGTCAGATTAAAGCGCGGACTTTCGCGCTGTCCACTGAGCCATTTTTTCAGAGTCTGTTTAATTTTAAATCCAAAAGGCAGCTCTCGCTTTAATCCACCGATATATTCCAGTTCATTCCCAGTCGCGGCCAAAGCTTGCGACATATAAAAAGGGGTACCAGACCAGTTGTGTACATCATGAGCATCAAAAGTAGTTGCATAAGCGATTTTCATGTATCAGCCTGATATGTTAAAATTTCTTCCGTTATTTCTACAAGGTTTACGCATGATGCGCAAGGTTACCAAAGCAGTTTTTCCAGTCGCGGGTTTAGGCACCCGATTTTTGCCGGCCACGAAGGCTAACCCAAAGGAAATGATGCCCGTGGTTGATAAGCCGCTGATTCAATATGCGGTGGAAGAGGCGATCGCCGCCGGCATCACAGAACTTATTTTTGTCACCAGCAGTAGCAAGCGGGCGATCGAAGATCATTTCGATTCTAATTATGAATTGGAAGCCAGCTTGATGGAACGCGGCAAGCAAGACCTGCTGGATATTGTAAGGGGCATTTTGCCGGAAGGCATTTCCTGCGCTTATATCCGCCAGAAGTC
>JABDGC010000053.1:0-3017 GCA_013286215.1 Gammaproteobacteria bacterium | reverse complement strand
TCGCCGCGCGGTTTAGGCCATGCCGTGCTTTGCGCCAAACAATTAATTACCAATGAGCCCTTTGCTGTTTTATTGGCGGATGACTTGATCGATGGCAAGGTCAAATCTTGTTTGCAGCAGATGATCGAAGTCTTTCAAGAAACCCATTCCTCCGTCGTCGCCGTTGAGAAAATTCCGCAACAGGAAACCAGCCGCTATGGCGTGGTTGACGTGACGATGAACCATGAGAAAACAGCGGCCATTAAAGGCATCGTTGAAAAGCCGGACCCGCAGGTGGCCCCATCGGACTTAGGCGTCGTCGGGCGTTATATTTTAACGCCGCGCATTTTATCCATTCTGGAAACCACGCCTCAGGGTTCTGGCGGGGAAATTCAATTAACGGATGGCATTGCCCGGTTGTTACAAGAAGAGTCGGTTTACGCCTGCCGCTTCGAAGGCAAGCGCTATGACTGCGGCAGTAAAATCGGCTATTTAGAAGCAACTATTGCTTATGCTTTGAAGCATCCGGAACTAGCGGCGGAGTTTAGACAATGTTTAGAGGGTTATGCGTGATACGGCGTCATTTCGCTCACGCTCACAATGCCAAGTTGGAATAAATAAATGATAGGCAAAATAACCATGAACAAAGCGCTACCAAGCGATACCGTAAAAGTGAGCAACCCGCTGGCTATCTATTCCTTCGCCGCGATCATCAGCCTGTTGCTTTCCGGCTGGATCGCCTACCGTGAAATCCTCATCAACCCAGACGCTATCTGTTATCTGCAAAGTGCCGCGGTCATCGGGGCCGGTGGTTTGCGCAAAGCCATGAATTTGTGCGCCCAAGCCCAGTGGCCTTTTTACTCCGTCTTGATTTTTTCACTGGGAATGCTCACCCATCTCCCCTTACTGGTGTCGGCTTATATCTGGGACGCGCTCTTTACCGCGCTTTCGGTCGTCACCTTCATTGCCATTGTGCGCCAGCTCGGCGGTGGCCGGCGAGTTTTGTGGTTGGCGGCCTTTGTCATCTTGATGGCGCATCAATTTAACAGCATCCGACAATACCTCATTCGCGATCACGGTTTTCTGGCTTTTTATCTCTTGTCACTTAATCTGCTCTTGCGTTATGTGGCGACTCCGCGCTGGACCTATGCTTTTGGCTGGGGTTTGAGCCTCCTCTTCGCGACGCTCTTTCGCATTGAAGGCGCCGTCTTTCTGGTTTTGCTTCCTTGGCTCTGCTGGTTTTTACCCTCCTTCACCGCCTGGCAGCGTGTAAAAGGCTTTTTACAATTAAATATCATTTCGTTGGCCGCCGGTTTGGCTGTTTTTGGCTGGCTGATCTTTCATCCTGAAATCAGCTTGGCGAGCTTAGGGAGAATGCAGGATCTGGTCTTTCAACTCTTTCATGCCGGCGGCATGGTATGGCAGCGCTTCCAAATCTCTGCCAACGCCTTTGCTCATTCCGTACTGGCTCCGGAATCGATGGCCGACGCGGGTCTGGTGTTTTCGCTCTCCGTGATCATGTGGTATGTCGTCCGCGTCTTAACCAATCTCTCCCTGATCTGCAGCGGCTTAGTGATCTATGCGCTTTAGCGTCGTGCGCTGCCTTTAAGCCGCTCTTCACGCCTGATTTTAGCGGGCTATATTGCTGTCAATGTGCTAATTACCAGTCTTTTCCTGGCACAGCATTTGTTTTTATCGAAGCGCTATTTAATTGCCTTGACCCTGGTCCTCATGCTCTGGGTGCCTTTTGCGCTCGACCGACTCATCCAGTCCTGGCAAAGCAAGGAAACGCCGGCCTGGCTGCTGCCCTTGGTGCTGTCACTGATGGTGATCGCTTCCCTCGGCGGCATTTTCGATTTTGGTTATTCAAAAGCCTATATGCGTCGCGCCGGTGATTGGCTGGCCGCGAATGTGCCACCTTCGGCCACGCTCTACAGCAATGATTATCAAATCATGTATTACTCGCAGCATTTTGGGAATGATATTTTTCAGAAGGTGAAAGAATATAACGACCCCAGCATCCTTCGCGAAGGACGCTGGAAGAATTATGATTATGTGGCTTTGCGTTTGGATCGCAAAGCTTTGGTGGAAAAGGCTGATGTATTGCAGGAAATTGCACCGGCGCCAGTCCAGGTTTTCAGGAATAAGCGCGGTGATCAAGTGGTCATTTATAAAATAGCAGGGACAATGGAAGGATAAAGCATGAATATAACCGTCATTGGAGCGGGCTATGTGGGTTTGGTAACGGGCGCCTGTTTTGCGGATTTAGGCAATCATGTGACCTGCATCGACGTCAACCAGGAGAAAATCAAGCATCTGAATCAAGGCATCATGCCGATTTATGAGCCCGGCCTGGATGCGATTGTGCAAGCGAATCGGGACGCGGGGCGTCTGCGTTTTGTCACTTCCTTTGACGACGTGCAGCACGAACCCCAGGTGATTTTTATCGCCGTCGGCACGCCGAGCAATCAGGAGGGTGCCGCGGATTTGCAGTACGTTCTCGAGGCTGCGAAAAACATCGGCGTTTATCTCAATCAATATTGTGTCATCGTCGACAAATCCACCGTGCCGGTGGGCATGGCCGACCAAGTGGAAGGGGTCATTCGCGCAGAGCTGAAGCGCCGCGCGAAGGCCATTACCTTTGATGTCGTCAGCAACCCCGAGTTTCTGCGGGAAGGCGCCGCCATCGACGATTTCATGCGCCCAGACCGAGTGATCATCGGCTGTTCTTCCAAGCGAGCGCGCAACATCATGCTGGACCTTTATCTGCCCTTGATGCGCAACACAGAAAAGCTATATTTCATGAATGTGAAAGACGCCGAGATGACCAAATATGTCGCCAACGCCATGTTGGCCACGCGCATTTTCGTTTATGAATGAAATGGCGCTCCTCTGTGAAAAAATGGACGTCGACGTCGAAAATGTGCGTGTTGGCGTGGGCGCGGATACGCGCATCGGCAATGCTTTTTTATATCCCGGCTGCGGTTATGGCGGCTCTTGTTTTCCCAAGGATGTCAAAGCACTGGTGAGAATGGCCG
>JABDGC010000052.1 GCA_013286215.1 Gammaproteobacteria bacterium | reverse complement strand
CTTTTGCGTCTTGTAGAGCCAATGCGCAGCGATGCCGTTTTCAGCCAGGCGCTGCATTTCTTCCGTTCGGATTTGCACTTCCAGGGGGGACGCCGAAGGGGCCAAATAAGGTCGTGTGCAAGGATTGGTAGCCGTTGGCCTTGGGTATGGCGACGTAATCTTTAAAACGCTGGGGAATCGGTTTATAGAGGTTATGCAAAACGCCGAGGACACGATAGACGGTGTCGATCTTGTCCACCACGACGCGAAAGCCATAGACGTCCATAATCTCGGAAAAGGACAAATGCCGGTCGTACATTTTTTTGTAGATGCTGTACAAGTGCTTTTCCCGCCCCACCAGCACCCAAGAGGCAATATTGGCGCGCTTCAAGCTTTTGCGAATCTCCTGCTCGATCATGTCCATGATTTCGCGGCGATTGCCGCGGGCGGTTTCAACGGCTTCCTTTAAAACGCGGTAACGCAAGGGATAAAGCGTGGCAAAGCCCAGGTCTTCGAGTTCCACGCGAAAAGCGTGCATGCCTAACCGGTTGGCGATCGGCGCGAAAATTTCCAGCGTCTCGAGCGCAATGCGGCGGCGCTTGCCTGGCGGCAGGGATTCCAGGGTACGCATGTTATGCAAGCGATCCGCGAGCTTCACCAAAATGACCCGGATGTCGCGGGTCATGGCCATGACCAATTTGCGGAAATTTTCCGCTTGCGCCTGAGCATGGTTTTCAAAATGAATTTGCGTCAGCTTGGTGACACCCTCGACCAGCGTGGCGACTTCTTCGCCGAAACGGTCAATGATTTCCTGCTTTTCAACGAAGGTATCTTCAATGACGTCATGCAAAATAGCAGCCATGATCGTGGTTTCATCCATCCGCATTTGGCCTAGAATACGGGCCACTGAGATGGGATGCGTGATGTAGGATTCGCCGGTATAGCGAATTTGTCCGGCGTGGGCTTTTTTCGCGAACAAGTAGGCTTCCTCGATGGCATGCACTTGCGCATCGGTCAAATAAGCCTTTATCTCTTGTTGAAGTAGCTCAAAACCTTCGTTCATTTCGGACCTACACTCAGGAAAAAGAAGCCTCTATTTTATTATGGACTACGCGCGGAGGTTTAGTAAGCCGAAGATTAAAAAATTTTGCAGATTTTTACTGAAAAAACGGGCACTTAAAGCTACATCCGGAATAAAAAAACCCCTCATTAGTTAATCAATGAGGGGTTAAGTTGATGATTTTATTATCAAAAAATAATGCCTAGCCTAAATCGTCCCCTTCGTCTTCCAGAGGAAGCGTTGGCTGTTCATCCACCACCGGGGGTTCTATGGTTAATTCGGGTTCCACGACTTCGGTAAAGTCTTTATAACCCGCGGCAATTTCCCGGAGAGCGACTACGGTGGATTTGTCGTTGTCCCAGGGCACCTTGGAATCCGCGCTGCCACGCATTAACTGGCGGGCTCTTTTGGCCGCTACTAAAACGAGCTCAAAGCGGTTATTGACGACCTTTAAGCAATCTTCAACTGTTACTCGTGCCATAAGTTCACCTAAATTTTACATTTTGATTAAAGGGGGATGGTATATGATTTGGGAGGCTTTGTCATCCAGAACCCTGGGGCGGGGCACTGCTATTCAGGCCTTTAATGATCCACAGCAAGTTTGGCAATTAGTTTAGCATTTTTCTCGCATTGGCGTCTTTGTAGAAGGCGATTGGCTTGCACCACCAGCTTGAGTTCTTTTAGGGCATGGGCAAAATCGTCGTTGATGACGACGAAGTCAAATTCGTGGACATGGGAAATGGTTTCTTTGACATCGGCCAAACGGTCTTGAATGACCTGGGGATGGTCTTGATTGCGATTGATCAGGCGCTCGCGTAAATTGTCCAGTGAGGGCGGTAAAACAAAAATACTGATGCTATCCGGGACCAGGGCTTTAATTTGCTGCATACCCTGCCAGTCGATTTCCAGAATCACATCGATGCCTTTTCCCAGTGTTTCTTCCACCCAGCGGTGAGAGGTGCCGTAATAATTTCCAAAAACGGTGGCGTATTCGAGAAACTCCCCTTGTTCAATCATGCGACGAAACGCATCTTCCTTGATAAAAAAATAGTTCACGCCATTTTCTTCATTGGGTCTTTTGGCGCGCGTGGTATGGGATATGGAAACAGCCAAGCCCGACACTTCATTGACCAGCGCCTTCACCAAGGTGGTTTTCCCTGTTCCCGAGGGAGCTGCTATAACAAAAAGATTGCCGCTTTCCATCGCTTATTGGCCCTCACTTTGTGTGCCGCCAACGAGGAACAACGTGTCCGATTCCTGCTGCAGGTTATTCAACATGCGTTTGATGATGTTGGTCGTTGAAATGCCATCCTCACAGCGCAGCACGCGCACGTCGCCGCCGTAGGCGTAAACGATGTCCGCGCCGACCACCTGATCAATGGTATAGTCACCGCCTTTTACCAGAACATCCGGCTTGATGCGTTTCAACAGCCGCTCCGGCGTGTCATCCTCGAAGGAAGTCACCCAGTCGACGGCGCCCAAACCGGCCAGTACTGTCAAGCGCTGCGCCAGATGATGAATGGGCCGACCGGCACCTTTGTGCCGCGTGACTGATGCATCATCGTTGATCGCCACAATCAGGCAGTCGCCCAATTCTTTGGCTTCCTGTAAATAGCTGACGTGGCCCGCGTGGATCACGTCGAAACAGCCGTTGGTAAAAACAATGCGCTTCCCTTGTGAGCGAGCTTGCTGCACCAGGGACAGGAGCTGATCTTCGTTGACGATGCCTCTTGGAATGCTGGTATCGCCGGGCAGGCCCCCTTTCAACATGCCATCCAATTCCGGCGTGCTGACCGTTGCGGTTCCCAACTTGGTGACAACAATGCTCGCGGCTAAATTCGCTAAGGCAACTGCTTGCGGCAGAGCCAGACGAGCGGCCAGACCAGCCGCCAGGACGGCGATGACCGTGTCGCCGGCGCCGGTGACATCATAGACTTCATGGGCATAGGCCGGTAAATGCAAAGTACCTTGGTTAAGCTGAATCAGCGTCATCCCTTGATCACCGCGGGTCAATAAGAGCGCCTTTAAGTCCAATTCGGCAATCAAGGCCTGACCGCGCCTTAAAATTTCATCTTCATTGCGACAATGGCCGACAACAGTTTCAAATTCTTTGAGGTTGGGCGTTATCAAGGTGGCGCCGCGATAACGCGTGAAATCGACGCCCTTGGGGTCGACCAGAATGGGGAGGTTAGCCTCCCGTGCCAGGTGGATAAACCGCTGGGGATCGGCCAACGTGCCCTTGCCATAGTCCGATAACACCACCACGTCGACCGCGGCTAAATGCTCACGGTAGGCGGCAATCAGGCTATGGTGATCGACTTCAGAGAAGGAATCTTCGAAGTCCAGGCGGATCAGTTGTTGATGGCGGCTAATGATTCTTTGTTTGGTAATCGTGGTTGACTCAGCCGAGCGGTGCAGGCCCAGCTTGATTTGGGCGGCGGTCAGCTGTTCGGACAAGATTTGCGCGGCTTCATCCTTGCCAGTGATGCCAATAATGGCCACCCTGGCGCCCAGCGTCGCTATATTCAGCGCCACATTGGCCGCGCCGCCGGGGCGCTCGTCGCTCTCTTTGACATTCACGATGGGAACCGGCGCTTCCGGCGAAATGCGGGCTGCGTCGCCGAAGAAGTAACGGTCGAGCATAACGTCGCCGATGACCAGAACAGAGGCTTTGGAAAAATCGGGCAAGGCTGAAGGCAAGGCTGTTTTCATTTAGATCAATATCTCAAATGAACGGATTGTAGCATATTCCCTAAGCTCTGTGAAAGCAGCTTTATAGCTTTGTATGCTGCACCTCTGTCATCCTGAACAAGGCTGCGCTTTGGGCAACAAAAAACAGTCTTCTTAAAAGCAGCTGGGTCTTATACAATATGGCCAGTTTAAAAACCCATTATCGCTTTGGAGTGATTCAATCCTATTCGCCCCATTTACTCACATGAGGTCATAGAACATGCTGGTTGATAAACCGTTAGCAAAGCAGGATCCTTTGCGTCAAGCCATCACCGCGGCTTACCGAAGAGATGAAACGCAGTGTGTGGAACAGCTCTTGCAGGCGCTGGCTTTTTCCAGGGACGCCCAGGGGAAAATCCAGGAAAGAGCGCGTCAGCTGGTTCTGGAAACGCGTGTTCAGCGGAAAAAGCAGAGCGGCTTTGAGGCGCTTTTGCATCAATATGATCTTTCCAGTGAAGAAGGCATCGCCCTCCTCTGTCTCGCCGAAGCGCTGTTGCGCATTCCGGACGCGCATACCCGGGACTTGCTTATCAGCGACAAAATGGCGTCGGTGAATTGGCTCAGTCAACTCAAATCCGAAAAATCCCTGTTCGCCAACGCCGCGGCCTGGTCGCTGATGCTCACCGGCAAAATTTTCGCGCCGGCGCAGGAAAATGAAACCGGCTTTTTTGCGGCGCTTAAAAAAACGATCAGCAGTCCGGGCGTCGCCGCTTTGCGGCCCCTCGTGTTGCAGGGCATGAAAATGCTGGGCAACCTCTTTATCACCGGCAGCACCATTGAAGAAGCGCTCCAGAATGCGCGCAACGTGGAAGCCCGGGGTTATCGCTTTTCCTATGATATGCTCGGCGAAGCGGCGCGCACCTCGGATGACGCGCAGCGCTACTTTGAAGCTTATCGAAAGGCTATCATCGCCATCGGTGAAAATCGGGCCGTTCACGACCCGATTCAAAGCCCCGGCCTTTCCATCAAATTATCGGCCTTGCATCCACGCTATGAATACAGCAAACAAGCACGCGTGCTGAAAGGTCTGGTTCCTGCGCTGCTGGAGCTGGCCAAGCTGGCGAAAAAATATAACCTCGGTCTCACCATCGACGCCGAAGAAGCCGATCGCCTGGATCTGTCGCTCGATATTTTTGAAAGTCTCTTTTCCTCCCCCGACCTCGC
>JABDGC010000051.1 GCA_013286215.1 Gammaproteobacteria bacterium | reverse complement strand
GCGCTCAGCCGACCTCCGCAGGCATTGCTTCTGCGACGACGCGTACCGTGGTTCATTCCGCTCTGGCTGTTCTCGGCCTGGATTTTGTGTTAACAACGATGATGATAGGGGGGTGGTAACATGGGGTCTCAGCGTGTCATTGAAAGCTTAGTCGGTCTTTTTATTCTTGCCGCCTTTGCCGCTCTTGTCATCCTCGCTTTTAAAGTCAGCGGTTTGACCTCTTTTTTCAAACAAGAAGGTTATACAGTGACGGCTTACTTTGACGACATTGGCGGCCTCAAACTCAAGGCGCCGGTCAAGGTTGGGGGGGTGGTGATCGGCGAGGTCACGGGTGTGACACTCGATCCAGCGTCTTTTAAAGCTATCGTCAAAATGAATATCTATAACAAGTTTAACGATATTCCCAGTGACTCTTCGGCGAGCATTCTGACCGCGGGCTTATTGGGTGATAATTATATCGAATTGACCCCCATGTATAGCCAGGATGTTTTGAAAAACGGTTCGGTGATTGAATACACCCATCCTGCGATGATCCTGGAGCGGTTGATTGGGCAGTTTTTATTTCGAGTGGGCGGTGGTCAAGGCGGCTCCAAGACAGAAACGGGGCAGGCCAACGTTGATTCCGGCAATACGCCCGCAAAAGCGCAACCGATCAATGTGAATAACGAAGGAGCAAAAAGCCAATGAAAATAAAAGTGAATCCGATTTTAGCGCTGATCTCTGTCTTGCTGCTATTTTTGTTTGCAAGCGTGACCTTTGCCGCGGATGCCGGCAGTCCGGTGGGGGTTTTGCAAAATGTTGCGAACCAGATGATTGCTGATTTACAGAGAAATAAAGTGACGCTGAAATCCAATCGGCAGTATGTTTACTCTCTGGCCAATAAACTCGTCGTGCCCCACGTGGATGTCGATGAAATGTCACGTCGCGTGCTGCCGCCACAGACCTGGTCTCAGGCCACCGCAGCCCAGCGTTCCGCCTTTGAGCATCAATTCATCGAGTTATTAGTTCATACCTATGCTTCGGCCTTGGCTTCTTACACGGATCAAACCGTCGAATTTTATCCAATTCGCGGTGGGTATGCCGGCCGGCATACCGTTGAAGTGAACAGTCAAATCACCAGCACGAGCGGCGCGCCACCGGTCGACGTTAAATATCGCCTCATTAATGAGGGCGGTAGTTGGAAGCTCTTTGATATGTCCGTTGAAGGCGTCAGTGTTATCGAAAGTTTCCGCTCCCAGTTCGCGGATGTTTTGGCACAAGGGGATATCAATGCTTTAACCCAGCGTCTGGCGGAGCATAATGCCCATCCTGCGGAAAGTGACTAATAGAGCGTCAACTTGATTTTGCCGTCCTGTGCAAAGTCTCTGTCATCCTGAGCGCAGCGAAGGATCTCCTTGTGTTGCACAGGGAGTGAGATCTTTCACTGTGCTTAGGATGACAGCAAGCGAAACGGGACAAAATCAAGTTGACAACGTACTAGGGGGGTACTTGCTATGGCCGGGAAACAAATCACCATCAGCCAGGATAAAATTTTAATCTCGGGTGAACTGACTTTTGCCACAGTGGCTGCCATTCTGGAATCGAGTCGCAAGCTCTTTCCCCGGCTGGGCTCCTGGAGCTGTGATTTTTCGCAGGTTACTCACTGTGATAGCGCGGGCTTGGCTCTTTTGCTGGAGTGGCTTAAAATGGGGCGACAACGGCAGACGAAAGTGCGCTTCTCTCAGCTTCCTCAGCAATTGCTTGCCATTGCGATCCCGGCCGGGTTGAACACACTGCTCGAGGCGGTTACGGCCGATTAAGATACTTCTCTGCTATTCCTCTTCCACGATGGTTGGCGTGGTGGTCGTAACAAACCATTTCGAGAAAAGCTTTTCTCTGTCTTTATAAATATAAGCGATGCTGACCGGCGTAATCATTAAAACCAGACCGCTGATAAACATCATTTCATAGTGCCAGGCCGGGCCGACGTCGATATTGCCGGGCGGGAAAAAGCCGACGATCAAGGTAATGCAGCAGCCAAATAAGCCCAAAAGACAGGTGGCCCACATGCCCAGCTTGCCGCCGGGAATCATAAAGTTTCGGGTTTCAGAGGGAGTGGGGTAAGATTTTTTGTAGCGTAAGTACAGGGCGGCGATAAACATCATGACATACATTAGCATATAAAGCTGGGTGCTTAAGGCGGTCAAAAGCCAGTAAGAGCCATTAATGCTGGGCATTAACAAAAAGGACAAGCAGACGAAGGTCACCAGAATGGCTTGGGCGATCAAGAGGTTTTGCGGGACGCCCCTGCTGTTCTCGCGGCGCAGAAAAGCGGGCAAATAATCTTGTTGCGCGGCCTGGAGCAAACCCTTCACTGGCGAGATGATCCAGCCAATAATACTGCCCATGGTTCCAATGATGAGCATGAAGGTCAGGACTGGCATCAGCCAGCTGAGGTTGTAGGCTTTGAAGAAGGTGCTAAAGGTCTGCATCACGCCATTGACGAGATTGATTTCGTGCTGTGGCAAGACAAAGGCGATGGCCAGAGAGCTTAAAATCATGGTGGCTAAAATGAGGATGACGGAAACCAATAAAGCTCTGGGGAAGGCTTTTTGCGGATTACGGACTTCACGAATATGGGAGGTAGCGAGTTCCATGCCCAGAAAGGCGGTCATAATGGCGGTGAGGGCGATCCAGTTCTCAGAGTCATTTAAATGAGGCAAGAGGCTGCTGGCCGTCAAGTGGATTTGTATCGGTTTCCCCAGGGAAATCCAGCTCACACCCAGGAGAATGATCAGACCCATTGGGGCAATCAGGCCCACCAGGGTGCAAATGGAGGTGAAACGGGCGGCAACGTGTATCCCTTTGAGGTTAATCCAGGTTAAAAACCAGAGAATCGTTAAGATGGCCGAGATGAGGTAAACCTTGTTCTGGGCTAATTCGGGCGAAATAAAGTAGGTGGCGGTTCCTGCGACAAAGGAAAAGATGGTCGGAAACCAAAAAATGGTATTAATCCATTGTAGCCAAACTGCCAAAAAGGCGACTTTTTCACCAAAAGCAGCGCGGACCCAGTAATAGATGCCGCCCTGTTGAGGCATATTGGCGGATAACTCGGCTGAAACCAGCGCCGCTGGAATGAGAAAGACAACCGCTGAAAACACGAAAAAGAAAATCAGAGTGCTGCCAAAAAGGGCTGAGGCGGGTAGATTACGGATGCTGTCGACTGTCCCTGTGATAAGCATAGCCAAGGTGAAGGTGCTAATTCGCGCAAGTGTTGTCCCGCTCATACCGATCCTCGTCTCATATCCAATTATTATATAGGATTAACCTTAATTTAAACTTAAAAAACCAAGTCGCAATCAAAATAAAAAAGCCCATCTTTCCAATGACTTAGGAGGGTGGGCTTTTTTGGGGTCGGATTAAGCTTGGTCAACCATTTCTTTGAGCTTCTTGAGAGCTCTAATTTTCACAACCTTACGTGCCGGTCTGGCCTTAAACATGGTTTTTTCACCAGTGAAAGGATTA
Organism: Gammaproteobacteria bacterium; assembly: GCA_013286215.1. GTDB lineage: Bacteria > Pseudomonadota > Gammaproteobacteria > DSM-16500 > DSM-16500 > JABDGC01. Next base: position 1,711 of record JABDGC010000051.1, on the reverse strand, counting down.
ATGCCTTCGCGGGCAGGACGGGCAGGCTTCTTTACAACCATGATCTTGAGCAAGCCAGGCAGCGTGAATACGCCGGGGCCGCGGATTTTGATATGGCCTTCAATAAGCTTTGAAAGGTTCTCTAGAACCATTGCCACATCTTTTCTGGGTGTGCAGGAAAGATCAGCGACGGTCTTGACGATGTTGCCTTTGGTATAAGGCTGGCTAATAGACGGTAATTTTTTTAAACCGCCGGCTTGCATTTTATTCCCCGTTGTGGCTCTTTTTGCAGTGCTTTTTCCAGCTTTCCGTTTTGCCTTTTTTGTTGCCATAAATTATTTCCTCATCCAAGTTAAGAGAACATAGATAAAATACCATATCTGTGCATTATTGCGAGTGTTTTTTTAGGGGTTTGTCCGTGTTTTAAAAGGAAATTTTACCTACCCAAGGCAAGGGTCCGGACTAAATTTTACTTGCTTTCTCCTCCTTAGTTGCTATAAAATGCAGGCGCTTTTTAGAATAGATTTTAATGTACATTTTTTATAGATGCTGCGGAGAGCAGAGAATGAAAACATATCAAGCAACAAATGAAAACGTCACACGTAACTGGTACCTCATTGATGCCGCTGACAGGACGCTCGGTCGTCTTTCAGGCGAAATCGCGCGCCGTTTGCGGGGAAAACATAAACCGGAATATACACCGCATGTTGATACGGGCGACTTTATCGTCGTGATCAACGCGGACAAGATAAAGGTAACGGGAAACAAAAGCAAAGCTAAAATGTATTACCGTTATTCCGGTTATCAAAGCGGCTTAAAGGAGTTATCGTTTGAACAGTTATTGGCAAAGCACCCGGATCGCGTGATTGAAATCGCGGTGAAAGGCATGCTTCCCAAGAATCCGCTCGGACGTGCAATGCTCCAGAAGCTGAAGGTTTATGCTGGAGCGGAACATCCTCATGCAGCGCAACAGCCGCAATTGGTGGATGCCAAATTATTAGATGAAATCACAGGCGAAGGTTAATTTTATGGTAGAAAAACAAGGTTACTATGGTACAGGACGACGCAAGACTTCAACCGCACGCGTCTATTTAAAACCGGGCAAGGGCGTTATCACCATTAACGACAGTTCCATCGATCAGTATTTTGGTCGTGAAACTGCGCGAATGATTGTGCGCCAACCCTTGGTTGCGACCAAGCTTCAAGATCGCTTTGATGTATTTGTCACTGTTGTCGGTGGTGGAATGAGCGGTCAGGCCGGTGCTATTCGTCACGGTATTGCTCGCGCCCTCGTGAAGTTCGATGAAGAAGGCAGTAGTGGTGGCGAAACTATCACCACCACCAGCAGCAGCGGTGAAGGCGGTGCTTTGACTCTACGCAAGGTTTTGCGTCAGGGCGGCCATCTTACGCGTGATCCTAGAGAGGTTGAGCGTAAGAAAGTCGGAAAACACAAAGCACGCAAAGGAACACAGTACTCGAAACGCTAGGTTGCTATCTTTCGAATTCTCTATGGTAGCAGTTGGGGGATCGTCTAGTGGTAGGACAGCGGACTCTGACTCCGCTAACCTAGGTTCGAATCCTAGTCCCCCAGCCAATTCAAGGATGAAGCTCTCGCCCATTAGATCAGTGAGGTTTTTGTAATGGCAATAGCCACCAATAAGCGATCAGTAATGCTTTTGTATTCCGGCAACGCGGATATCTATAGCCATCGAGTCCGTATTGCGCTCGCTGA
>JABDGC010000050.1 GCA_013286215.1 Gammaproteobacteria bacterium | reverse complement strand
TTTCTCAGAGGGCTGATTTCGGATCAGCACCAGCGCCGGTTTTTTGTCGAGATATTGCGGAGAAATCAGCGGTAAGTGTTCCGCGCTTTGTATGCCCGAAATACGGAACAAAACGTCCAGCCAGTCTCGTTTATCCGGGTCCTGCCAGTCATGTTTCATGAGTATCTTTTTGATGGCAGAAAGATCGCCAATCCATTCAATGTTAATGGCTTGAGAGGGAAAGCCATATAAGCTGACCCGCTGTTCAGGTAGATAGGCGCCGTTTTGCTGGTTCCAGGCGGCTAATTCCGTTTCCTGTGTGGGTAAATTGAGCTGCGTGAGATCGCTTTCCAGTTGTGGAAGGGTTTGTTGCGCGACCAGGATATAAATAATGCCCAGTACCAGCACCGTGATTGCCAACAGTCTACGTGGATCCAGGTGAACCGCTTTTCGATTAAACGAAATAGTGACAAAAGCAAGCAAGGTAATGCTGAGTATCCAGCCACCCAGGACGTCCGTGAACCAATGCGCGCCGAGATAAAGGCGCGAGATACTAACCGCCAGGATGATCAGGCCAATGAGGACATAGAAGAATTTGCGGGCTCTTCCGGTATAAGCATGGCTCAGCAGGAGGGCTAGACCAATATAAAAAGTGGTTGCTAAAGTGGTGTGACCGCTGGGGAAGGAATAGGTTTCAGGGGAGTGTGCGATACCCCAGGGCCGCAGGCTGTGGACTCCGTGTTTAATGCTGAAAACCATTAGCACGGTCAGGACAAAAAGTCCCAGTGCATGAAAGGCGACATGCCATTGTTTGGTCACGAGGAACCAGGCGACAATAACACAGGCCACCGGCAGGACCACTTGTTTTTGGCCCAGGAGGGTAAGGTAAATCATGAGGTTACGGCCGTCGGTGCTATAGAGACCGCGGAAGAGATGATAAATTGACTCATTGATCAGGATAGTAGCGGGGTTGTGCGAGTAGACATAATGTGCCAGGAAAACCAAAATGCCGCACATCACGATGCCATAAAAAGCCAGTGCTAATTGATAGGGTGTTTTTTCCGGATTATGATGCCGTAGCAGCTTGCGGAGGAGAGACATCCCCTGTGCGTGCGATCGTTGCAGCTTGACCCAGACGTTGTTAAAAAAGCGGATGATTTGATGATGTGTAAACAGGGGAATTTTTCGGATCAGCCAGAGGAAAAGTAAAATGAAAAGCAGCCAAAAGAACAAGATCAGGATGACGCGGGTGGCGATATCCGGCGGCAATTCGAGTGAGGCTGCGCCCAATAAAATGCCGGGCAGCATGTAGGCCGGTGCCCAGCCTGCCGCGGAGGCGATGTTAGCGGCGAGAAACTGCCAGGGCTTCATGCCCATCATGCCGGCGACGACGGGGATTAAGGCGCGGATGGGCCCGATAAAGCGGCCGATGAAGACACCCATGCCGCCGTATTTATTAAAAAACTTCTCTCCCTGAGCCAGCAAGGAAAGATTTTGCTTAAAAGGCCAGATTTGGCAGATGCGGCCTTTGAAATAATAGCCCATCCAATAGCTGACTCCATCGCCGATGACCGCGCCCAAAAAAGCCCAAAACACGGTGCTCCATAAGGGAATGATCCCGGCGCCAGCCAGGGCGCCTAGCGCCGTCATGGTGATACTGCCGGGCACTATGGTGCCAATGACGGCAATGGATTCGCCGGCGGAAATGATAAAGGTAATAAACCAGGAATATTCGGGGTGCGTGTTTAACCATTGCAAAATCGAACTGACAATATCACCGGGCATGCATTTTCTTCCTTTATTGTGTTAGCTTATTTCCTCTCCTGCCGCCTGTCTATCCGCATGATAGGATGAGCGGACCAAGGGGCCGCTGGCGACGTTTTTAAAACCGAGATTTTTGGCGGTGTCGCCAAAGATTTTGAATTGTTCGGGAGTGACAAAACGCGCCACCGGTAAATGATGACGGCTCGGCTGCAGGTATTGTCCTAAAGTGACCATGTCGACCTCATGCGCACGCAAATCTTTCAGGGTTTGGATGACCTCTTCGTCGGTTTCACCTAAACCCAACATTATACCTGATTTGGTCGGAACCTGCGGAAAAAGCTTGCTAAATTCTTGTAGGAGACGCAGGGAGTGGGCGTAGTCCGACCCCGGCCGGGCTTGTTTGTATAAACGGGGCACGGTTTCAATGTTGTGGTTGAAGACGTCTGGCAAGGCTTTGGCCGTGACTTCTAGCGCTACTTCCATTCGTCCGCGGTAATCGGGAACCAGGACTTCAATTTGGATGTTAGGATTTTTCTCTCGGACGGCTTGAATGCAGGCGACAAAATGGCCGGCGCCACCGTCTTTTAAGTCGTCGCGATCAACCGAGGTGATCACCACATAGCGCAGTTGCATGGCAGCGATGGTTTTAGCCAGATTGGCGGGTTCATTCGGATCCAGCGGATCTGGTCGGCCATGGGCTACATCACAGAAGCTGCAGCGACGCGTGCATTTGTCGCCCATAATCATGAAAGTGGCGGTGCCGTGAGAAAAGCATTCAGGCAGATTGGGACAGGCTGCCTCTTCGCAAACGGTGACTAAATTGTTTTCGCGCAGTAGTTTTTTAAGCTGGGCCACAGCCGGCGTGTTGGTGATCTTGATGCGGATCCAGTCCGGTTTTCTCATCGGACTGACCGTGGGTTCGATTTTAATCGGGATGCGGGCGAGTTTTTCCGCGCCGCGTTGTTTTACCTGAGGGTTCTCGTTTTTCATAAAAGCTCCGAATATTCTAAATTTTTGGCTAGACAGGCGACTAATTTTTTCCCCGTTTCTACTAAATCCCTAGAGCCGCTCAACTCTGAAAGCTGCGTCATTTCCAAGCCCGGGTAACCGCAGGGATTGATATACGAAAAAGGCCGTAAATCCATGGTCACATTGAAGGCCAGGCCGTGAAAAGCATAGCCGCGACGCACCCGCAGCCCGATCGAGCAGATTTTTTTGCCCTTGACGTAGACGCCCGGCGCTTTGCAGCGGGCCTCGGCTTGAATCTGCTCTCCGGCCAGGAGATCAATAATCGATTGCTCCAGACGGCTTACAAATTGCCTGATCGAAAGCTGTTTTCTTTTGATGTCCATCAAGGTGTAGGCGATTAACTGTCCAGGACCATGATAGGTGACCTGGCCGCCACGATCAATTTGGTGGATGGAATGGAGCTCGTTTGTAGAATATGCTCGGGTTTGCCGCTTTGACCTAAAGTGAAAACCGGCGGATGTTCAAGCAGCCAAAGCTCATCCAGCGTTTCTTCCGTTCTTTGGTTCGTGAAGGTCTGCATAGCCTGCCAGCAGGATAAGTACTCCTGCTGGCCTAAGTGCCGAACAACCAAGGTTTTTTTAAAAGCAGTTTCTGCCAGCATCTGCATTATGTTCAATCGTTATTGAGCGTTTCGCTCGATTTAGAAAATATTTTATGGAAGGTATAGCTCATGCTATCCGATACGCTGCGCCAAATCGGTCCTTTGGGATTATTCTCAAGCGCAATGAGCGGCTTGCTAACCAGGACTTGATTGTTGACGGTCACGTTTAAAGTTCCATAGGGTTGGTTTTTTTCAATCGGTGCTTTGAGCGGTGCGGTCAGCACGATGCTCTTCTGAATGTTTTTCACTTGGCTGGTGGGCACCGTGAGGTATAAGTCATCGGCCAGGCCTAAACGCACTTCTTTGTTGGCCCCTTTCCAGACGCGGGCCTGGGTGATGGACTCGTTGGCGCCGTAAACCTTGTGGGTTTCATAGAAGCGGAAACCATAATTCAAAAGGCGGACGGATTCTTCGGTGCGCACGGAGTCGCTGGGCGAACCCATGAGCACGGAGATCAGGCGCATGCCATTCTTTTTGGCAGAGCCAATTAAACAATAGCCAGCATCGTTGGTATGTCCGGTTTTGAGTCCGTCGGCTTCCGGCATGCGCCATAATAAGCGATTACGGTTGGGTTGACGGATGGCGTTATAGGTGAACCATTTTTCCGAGAAGAAATGATAGTCTTCCGGGAAGGTTTTGATGTAAGCTTGGGCCAAAAGGGCAAAATCCCGGGGAGTGGAGTAATGGCTGGGATCCGGCAAACCAGTGCTGTCGGTGAAATGGGAATTGTTCATGCCAAGCTGCTTGGCTTGCGTGTTCATCATGCTAGCAAAGGCGTCTTCCGCGCTGGCAACGTATTCAGCCAATGCGATGGTAGCGTCGTTACCGGAGTCCACGACGATTCCTTGCAGCAGGTCGCGCACCGGGACTTCGTCGTTGACTTTGACGAACATACGGGAGCCTTCGGCTTTCCAGGCCCTGGTGCTGATTCGGACTTTATCGTCCCAGTGAATGGCGCCGCTCTTGATCGCGTTGGATATGATATAGAGGGACATAAGCTTGGTCAGGCTGGCCGGTGGCAGGCGGGTGTCTGCATTTTTCTCTACAATGACTTTGCCGCTATCGGCATCGATCAAAATGTAACCTTTTGCGTTGATGTTGGGCGCTGCCGGCGTGAAAGTGGGCTGAATACTTCCCATCGCCACAGGGATAACCGGATTGGCGAAGGCAACATTCAACAGCGAGGCATTCGTTAAAATAAGAGCCAGCAGGGAAAGCAGGAAGGTAGTTACATGTTTTTGGTATTTCATGGCGAGTCCTTAGGATATCCTTTGCTACAAAATCAGTCGGGGTAAAGTTTATCATAAAAATAATTGCAATCCCTTATATTTTCCTTATAATTTCTGTCACGCATCACTGAAGAATACCCGTCATTGGTGTTATGGTTCTGAATATAAATAATTTTCATGGAGATCAATATTATGTCATTTTATCGTTCCTTATTGGCGGCCGCTGCTGCTTTAGCCCTGGCTCTGCCTGCTTTTGCTGATGAAGCCCAACCTACCGAACAAACTGCTCAACCCGCTGCCCAGGCTACGGAGCAAGCTGCTTCCGCTGCTCAACAAACCAAAATCGACATCAATAAAGCGTCTGTAAAAGATTTGATCAAGTTGAAAGGCGTCAGCGCCGCTCAAGCGAAGGCGATCGTTGCCTATCGCAAGAAAAATGGCGATTTCAAAAGCCTCGATGATCTGAAGAACGTGAAAGGCTTCAAAAAAATGAACGCTGATCAAATGAAAGACATTCAAGACCAGTTAACGGCTGGCTAGAAGCTGGCGATCAAAAAAAAGAGCGCTTCGGCGCTCTTTTTTTTTGTCTAATAAAGGAGGGGAAGGGGCATCTCCTAAGTTACACTGTGAATGCTCCTTACTTATGAATTCGGGGCTCTATCCCCAGACATCTATTCGGAGCAATTAAAGTGTGGATGGAGGACCATGACTGCGAGACGGGGCTTAAACCCCAAATGACGAACGGTCCCTCCATCCGCCTTGTTACACCGATCAAGTCTAACAAGACACCCTGTTACAGGTGAACCCAATATATAAATGACGAGCTTAACTTAATGGCTGCGGGGGGGTTTGGTAGCATAGGCGTCAAGCTAAGCGAAAAATCCCCTCTCCTCCACGTTTTTGGTGGAGGAGAGGGCAAGGGAGAGGAGGTGTAAAATTAATGATACTCAGCATTTTTG
>JABDGC010000049.1 GCA_013286215.1 Gammaproteobacteria bacterium | reverse complement strand
CGGCTATGCAGGTGTCTCAGACCTTGCACCAGCCTTGGGTGAAATCGCCTCAAACTCTGCAGGAGTTTATCGATTATTTTCAGCGTTATCAACAAAAAAATCAAAAAAGCTTCTTGGTGCTTAATCAATCCGGCGCGATTGCTGGTGTGTTTAATATTAGTGAAATTGTGCGCGGCTTATTTCAAAATGCTTATTTGGGATTTTATGCAGTTGCTGACTTTGCTGATAAAGGTTATATGAGCGCAGGTTTAAAGCTGGTTTTAGAAAAGGCTTTCAAGGAGCTAGCCTTGCATCGCTTGGAGGCAAATATACAGCCAGCAAACACGCGTTCTATTGAGTTAGTAAAAAAGAATGGATTTCGTTATGAAGGTTACTCTCCTCGATATACTTCAAGAGCTTTTATTATTTTTAAAGCCTTAAACGCCGCCAAGCATCTTTGTCTGGATAAAGTATAATCAATAATGGGTCGAGGATAGCCGGCTTTTTCTGCCTGCTGCGACGCATAAAGATAAGGCGCATGAATAGCCTTAGCGCTCAGGCTCTTTAACTCCGGACAAAAGCGCCGAATAAACTCCCCTTGAGGATCAAAGCGTTCGCTCTGAGTTCTTGGATTGAAAATCCTAAAATAGGGAACTGCATCCGTCCCCGTCGAGGCACTCCATTGCCAGCCGCCATTATTCGAGGCAAAATCTAAATCAATTAACTGTTCTGTAAAATATTGCTCCCCCAGTCGCCAATCCAGAAATAAATTCTTAGAAAAAAACATAGCAGTGATCATGCGCAAGCGGTTATGCATCCAGCCAGTGGTATTTAACTGTCGCATTGCGGCATCCACGATAGGAAATCCTGTTCTGCCTTCCTGCCAAGCTTGCAGTAATTTTTTGTCATAAAGCCAAGGTAGTTTTTCAGTTTCGGGCTTATAGGCTCTATTCATACAGATCCGAGGAGCAGCAATTAAGATATGCCGGTAAAAATCGCGCCAAATTAATTCAGACATCCAAGTCAGGGCACCAAGGTTTCCGGAATCTAATTCCATTTGGTTTTCTTTAAGGGCAGCTACAAAACATTCTTGCGCTGAAATCATGCCAACAGCCAGATAAGCCGATAATTTGCTGGTCGCATCGAGTCCGGGAAAATCACGCTGTTTGTCGTAATTGAATAAATCCTGTTTTATAAAGTGACGGAGTTTACTTTGAGCGTTGGACTCACCCGCTGGCCAGGATTTGAGCTCCAGCGATGCTCGAAAGCAAGCTGGAATACTTGGTAAAGACGAAGAAGGCATCTTTATAATCGTTTTTACTTTCGGTTTTGGTAGAAGTTGGCCATTTTCTTTTAAAAGAAAATGTTTAATCCAATGTCGTTTAAAGGGAGTAAAAATTTTAAAATAATCTTTTCGTTCAGCATAAAATTGCCGGTAGGGCAGTATCAGTTGATCTTCATAAATTTCCGCTTGGATACCCTTTTTTGCAAGAGCCTCAACCACAATAAGTTCGCGTTGTGCTTCATTAAGCTCGAGCTCGTGATTAAAAAATAATTTTTCACTGCCTATTTGCTTGCAAATTTCTGCCAGCAAGCGAGGGCTGTCGCGGGTTTTTTCAGTTTCTAGAATCCGGAGTGGAATCCCCAGCTCATTCAAGCTACTCTTTAGTTCTTCTAATCCGCGGAATATGAACTCAATCTGACAGGATGCTGTGCGGTGCTGCTTCCACATTTCATAATCAAGCAGATAAACAGCGACTAGCCCGTCTTTGCAGAGCTGAGCTGCATGATATAAAGCGGGATTATTCGCAACACGTAGATCTTTTTTAAACCACACTATAGCGCGCATATTTTTCCTTTACTCACCAAGAAAATAACAATAATCTATAGGTTCAAGACGAGAATGTTCTGATAATAAAGATTCATCGATCTTTTGTAGTTTTATCGGTTCCACTCGTTAATCCTTGCAAAATATCATCAACATCATGCACACGAATGGCACCACTTTCTTGTAACTTATGAGGCCAAGTCAATAATAAATAGTAAACTTAGCATCAACCAATCCCTTCACAAGTCGCCGCGCCCTTCTTATACCCTCATCAGTGGGCTTGCGTGTTCCAACAACAGAAATACCCCTCGTATAAACCAAGTCCCATGCTTTCTATAGATAGTAATGGCTCAGCTATCATGGCTTACCTATATTCTGAACTGACGTTAGAGTTATTGTGACTGATTTCTATGCCTTAAAGTGTAACTTATCTAAGAGCTTTTTTAATCTGTTTTATTAATTTAGAATCAGTTAGTTAATTTAATTAACTGGCATTACAATAACACAAATATTAAATGTGACCACTAAACAATCTAATGGAGGTAGATGTAAACAAATTTTGAAGTGGACAAAAAGATAAGTAAAACTCTTTACTTGATTTTTATGAAAGAATAAGTTCAAATAAAAAGCGCCCGGGCAAGGTGTTAGAGCACCTCACCCAGGCTAACCACAATAACATCACGGAGATGTCATCATGGCTAACGGTAGTTTAGTCAATACGGCCTTATTTGGCCAGTCTAAAGCGTTTAATTTCTCCCTCACCTTTACCCAGGACACCTGGCAGCAGTTTTGGCGCTGCATGATGGTAGGCTGTGTCATGTCTGATTACTTGATGAACACATCAAAATCAGGCGTTGCAACCAGTTGGAATGAACTTTCTATAGTGGTTGCCAGCTTGTTGGGCCAAGGTAAGATCGAGCAGTATCAAAATGAAACGCCTGACAGCCGTTAACCTTGTGGTGGGCAAATCGTCGATTTGGCCCCCGCAGGGATATGGACTACTCTATCTTAACGAGGCTCAAATCGGCGTTTGCTTTTTCTGAAAGGATTTATTAAAGGCTTAATCGATGAGTAAACCATTTAGCACATTGCACAAGAAGATGTTGCCATCAGCGCAAAAAGCCGCTACCGCGAAAACGCAACGCATGTTAAAAGAAATTTCGATGATGAAGAATTATTGGTCATGCTCAAAATTTGCCGATTGGCTACGCGGGACATCTAAACCATTTGCCGCCACCTCTGAAGAGTGGCGCACATGGCAAGATATGGCAAAGGAAAAGAAATTTCGCTATTGGCTGGCTGAAGAAGGTCTGGATCATTTACAAAATTTTGTAACCTGGCCAAAAGATCAAGCCAAAAAAATTCGCTGCTACATCAATAATCGCTGGATCAGCAAAAGCCATGCCCTAACCTCAAGCCTTGAGCGGGGTCAATGGTATGATTTTGATATGCGTTTGCTTTACTCCGCCTTCGACGAACTGGTTAACTTTGTTGAAATTGAATTAGCCTCATCATCCATCAACTCATCAGAAAAAAAATATAAGTCTTCTTGGGGCGGTCGCTCACCTGAAGCAGAAATTGATCATTTAAAATGGGCTTCAGAACTCAAGAACAAAAATAATGGCAATCTCAATGATAGGCAGCCCTCGCGGCAAGCATTAGCCGCCCAAGAAACCTTAGCACTTTATCAATGGTGGAAAGTTGAGCGCCCCAATCGACCAGACCCAAACAGCATCGCCAGCCAAGAAAAGCTTAACTTGGAAAATAAACAAGACGATGAAGATACTGCGATGCTGATTCGACTGGTTAAAATTCGGCAAAGCCTTTGGACTTAAGATGTAAACGGTTTTATACATTTTGTTTACATTCAAAAATAGATGTAACCAAATTCACATGTGGTCAAAAAATAATCTAATTTTGATGCGTCTGTAATTCATTGAATTAATTAGTTTATTTTTTCAGGCTCGTCAGCAAAATCTGTGGGTCAATGGCGGCTCATTCAGCCCCCCAAGCTGATGATACAACGCTATTTGCAAGCACTCTATCGTTTTAAAACCATAAGCTTTTTTGATAGCGAGTTTTGCTTTGTTATTTAACCCCTCAACTGGGCCTGAGGAAAGTTCCCCGCTGGCTTTAAACCAATTTAAAATAAGCTCCTTATGTGACCGTAACATCTTGGCTACTTTTTTCATGGGAGCCAGTCTTGATCTCATCGTACGTGTCGCTCAATCATCAAGAAACTTTTCTGCCCAAGCAGCGGATTTATAAGTCCAGAATTGTTGAAAATCTTCTTTCAACAAATAAGCCCTTACTGATGCTAAATTGATCCTCAATAATTCGCCTAAGCGTCGCGTCTGTTTTTGCGTAAGATTAGCAACATTTTTAAGCAGCAGCCATCTTCCGTTCACCAATACATTTTCTTTTTCTTGTGTTTCCAGATTCTTAACTTCCTGACGCCGAACTTCATCAATAGCTTCGTTAAACTTTTTCATAATATGGAAGCGATCTAAAATATTGAGAGCATTTATCGCTTTTTTCTTGATGACCTTTAAGTAGGGCCTCCACATATCACTGCATACAAAAAGCAGCCCAGCACAGCGCTCTTTGCCAAATTCTCTAAAAAATCGTAGCAGCGTTTTAACTTTGCGGTCTTTTCCGCACCAGAGCAAGCGCCGACGGGATTTATCCAGCTGATATACGCACGTTAAATACTTATGCCCTTTAAAAACCGCTAGCTCATCAACGCCAATTTGCTTCACGTCATCCCAATCCCGATTGGCTAGGCCCCATAATCAACTACCCATTTTACCGCTCGATAAACGCTTTCCCAGCTTGTTCTAAAGGCATTAGCTGTTTCCTTCCACGACAGACGTTTTGCCCAGCGTGCCAAAAAACTCTGGTAGCTTTTGGTGGTACGCTCTTTGCCTTCCGCCCAAGGCAATCGCTCAACATGAATCCCATCGTTTTTACAGCGGACACGGCGAGGTGAATAGCGGAAATATACTTTTATTCCCCATAGCGGGACATACTCATAATTTCGTGATGGTTGGGTATCATAAGTAGGGCAATTTTTCCCGCAAACAGCACATTCGCCACGGCTATTCCTCCTCGCTAGCAGATCCACAATTAATGAGTTTTCGCCCCCGACTCTTTCCCAGTATATCTTTCCATAAACAAATGACTTGAATTTCTCAATGTTGTTCAGTATTGTTTTGACGAGCATTGCTTATCCTTGGCATGTAGTTCTGATTTCGACGATCAAATTCTACATCTGCTGAAGTAGCAATGCTCGATATAATTTATGTCACTTCTTGGAGAATCGGGTGCAAGCCATTTCCCTAAATATCGAAACCATGATTTTGGTAGCTGTATGGGAAAATCCTTTCGTTTTTCAAGGAAGCTTTAATGTAACAAATAAGCATGATAATACTAAGAAGTTATTATTTTTTAGATGTGAATGTTATTTAAAAAATAAAGCGGATATTCAAAATGAATTCTTGTCTCATGACTATAAATTTACTCACTTATATAATGAAAAATATGCGATCTCTTTGAGTAGTGAAAATGAGCTAGAGCAAGCCCTATATCTATTAAAATATGCATTAAAATCAACTTTGGAAAAACTAATAAACAATCCAAAGCAGCACTTAATTTATGTTGACGAAGTTGCAATGTCACGCATAGCTAATCAAGCTAAGGATTATATGATAAATAAAAAAAAGGATATAAATGATAACGATATTGGCTTTGCTGTATCAATAGATTTTGTTCCTAATGAAAATTCAGGTAAAATGGC
>JABDGC010000048.1 GCA_013286215.1 Gammaproteobacteria bacterium | reverse complement strand
ATGCATTAAAACGATTAGGATGAATTAAATTTAATATGATACTTTTAAAAAAGGGTAGATGATGATCACAATAGCAAGTCACTTAGAAAACTTAGCATTTATGCCGCATTTCCCTCTCCATTTGAATTCTTTATTTTTGTTTGGCACGATTCTCCTCCTCGGTCTTATTGGTGGAGAAGTAATTAAATATGGGCGCTATTTTCCCAGCATCATTGGCTTTATCGCCATTGGCTATCTGGCCGGCCCCGGTGGCCTTGATATTGCCAACAAGACAGTATTGGCAAACACACGTATTTTTGTTGATATTTCGCTTAGCCTCATCCTTTTTGAGCTAGGAAGAAATCTGAGCTTCGCCTGGCTGCGCAATGACAGAGGGCTATTGGCAACATCCATTACAGAATCACTGCTTACTTTGCTTTCTGTATTCAGTGTCCTCTATTTTGTTTTTGACCTAGCCTGGACCTCCTCTCTCATCGCCGCCATTATCGCTATCGCAACTTCACCCGCCATTGTCATGATGGTCGCCAATGATCTCCGTGCAGAAGGACCGGTCACGCGCCGTGCGTTGATTCTCACCAGTCTCAACAATCTAATTGCTCTTACCCTCTTTATCCTGGTCCTACCGCTCACAGAAAAAATCCCGCCTACAGCCTTCACTTTCATTCTCTATTCAGGCTACCGCTTACTCGGGTCTATCCTTCTCGGCTTACTTGTTTTTCTAGCGACGGTGCAGATCGGTAAATTAATCGGCAAAGAAAAAGAAAGCCAATTCGTCCTCATTGTTGGCAGCGTGGTATTAACCATTGGTTGCGCTTATATGCTTAAATTGCCCAGCATGATGTCGCTCTTTATCCTGGGAATGGCGGTGCGAAATTTTGATTATAAGCATATCCTGATGGAATTGGACTTTGGCTGGCTGGCAAGACTCTTTTTTATCCTGCTTTTCGTCGTCACCGGCGTACAGCTAAACTTGAAAGGCTTATGGGAGGCCAGTCTGGCAGTAGGTCTCTTTCTGCTTGTGCGTCTCGTAGCAAAAACCGTTGGCATCTGCCTCTTCGCCAAAAGCAACCGAATGACGCAGAAACAAACCATAGCACTGAGTCTCGCCCTCTTCCCCATGGCCGGCGTCGCGCTAGGCATGTCCAATATCTTATCCGACTTTAATCCTGAATTTAGCCAGCGCACCCTGGAGATCGTCTCTGCTGTCATCGCCATTTTGAATATCATTGGCCCTATCTTCACGCAAATCGCCTTTGTGGTAACCGGCGAAGCGCTGGCCACGGTCAAACAAGGAGGAATCGAATAGTGAACTCGCTCCCTTTTTTAACTAGCAAACCCTTTACCTTAGGCGTTGAATTGGAACTCCAGCTGGTCAATCTACAAAGTTTTAATCTCACCATGGAAGCCGACGATTTTTTGCGTCGACTGAAAGAAAAAATTAATGAGGCCAGCGTTAAACCGGAAATTACCCAATCAATGATCGAACTGAACTCCCAGGTACATACTTCTTATGCGTCTTTATTGACGGAGTTGCGTGAATTACGCAATTTAGTGACAGAAGAAGCTCAACAGACACACATAGGCATTTGCGGTGGAGGCATGCACCCTTTTCAAAAGTGGAAACAGCAGCGCATCTTTCCGAATGAACGCTTTATGAATGTTTCAGAGCAATACGGATATTTAGCCAAGCAGTTCACTGTTTTCGGACAGCACATCCATATTGGCTGCGCCAACGGTGACGACGCAATGTATCTTTGTCATGCGCTCGCGCGCTACATACCTCACTTTATCGCTTTGGCCGCGTCCTCTCCCTTTAATCAGGGCGTGGACACTTCCTTTAATTGCTCCCGCCTCGCGGTGATCAGCGCCTTTCCCTTAAGTGGTACGCCACCCTGGTGCCTAACCTGGCGTGATTTTGAAAAATATTATGACCGAATGCTGCAATTGGAAATCGTGGGCAGCATGAAGGATTTCTACTGGGACATCCGTCCCAAACCCGAGTTTGGGACCGTCGAGCTCCGGATTTGCGACACACCGCTAACCGTGGAAAAAGCGGCTCAACTCGCCGCCTTTCTCCAACTGCTCTGCTATAAGCTCTTGAATAATCGCCAACCCGTCACGCGGGATATCTACCTGCCTTATCTGACTAATCGCTTTCGGGCGGCCCGCTATGGCTTTGACGCTATGCTGATTGATCCAGAACGTCACACCAAGGCTAGATTGGGCGAAGACTTACTCGAGACCTGCATTGGGCTTCAAGCTTATGCCCAGGACCTTCACTGCACCGATGCGCTGGAAAGCATCAAAGAAGCCATCATGAAAGAGGAAAATGACACAGGCTGGCTGAGAGAAAAATTCTCAACCTTACATACGCTCTCGGATGTAGTGCGTGAGCAAACCCAATATTGGGGCCAGAACATAAAAATGGCCTCATAAGAGGCTCTGCAAAATCTGGGATAATAGATTTTGAATAGAATGCCGTCCTCAGCCATCCGTTTATAGGCTTTGGCCTATAAACTTTGGCTTTTATCTCACTTACCCCTCTTTATCCATTTGAAGATGTAATTTGTGAAAAAACCGGTGGATTAATGGCGAAAAAATAATAACCATGATTGCGATAAAAAGTAACCCGCTAAACAAGGCGTACAAGCCGGCAAATAATTTCCCGTTAAAAGTGATTAGCGTCGTTACAGGCCCCATGCCGGACAAGATCATGGCTGCATTCACAAAAGCATCAATCCAGGACATTTTCTCAAACCCATGATAACCAAGCATGCCAATATACAAAGCGATTACGATAGAAATCAGCCCAAAAACAGTATTGCGCAACAGGTGCGTAATCAATTTTGATACCGGCGGCAAGGGTGAGTAAGCTTTTCGCTGCATTTTGTAGTTCCTCCGTCGAATATTTACCCCATTTTAACCAAAAACCTTGTATAATCGAAGCTGTTATTTGTAGTTTACTGTCACTAAAGGAGAGAGCCATGGAAGGCTTTAAACTGAAAGTACTAACCTCAACCCTTGCTACTTCTACAATCCTCCTTCTCGCCTGCGGCAACACGCTAATCCCCAAGGCCTGCGCTCAAACCCCCAATAAAAAGCCAAACATTGTCATGCTCATGACAGACGACACCGGCTGGGGCGATTTCGGCGCCTATTCCGGAGGGGGTGCTAATCTCGGACATCCAACCCCCAACGTTGACCGTCTGGCCAAAGAAGGCGCGGTCTTCACCAGCTGGTACGGGCAAGCAAGCTGTACGGCGGGGCGTGCATCTTTCATCACCGGCCGCATTCCAATCCGCTCTGCTTTATCTATTGTGGTCGCTCCTGGTGACGCGAATTACCTTCACAAAGAAACACCGACCATCGCCGAGTTTTTCAAAAAGAATGGCTATCAAACCTATTTTTCCGGCAAATGGCATCTCGGTGATAAACCCGAATCCTACCCAACCGAACACGGATTTGATGTGATGAAGCATTTTGCCGCTTATTATGCCGGCGTTTATTCTTACAACGATACCTCCAAATGGTTTCACCCCTGGTTCCCTGCTTTTAATCCAGATACAAAATTAAAGCGCCTGAAATAGCACCTTTCCTGGCTTGTTCCTCATTGATAAATTGATTTTGCAGTGCTTTGATCTTCTGCGTGTCATAAGCCGTCAGTCCGGAGAATACCAGCACGCCGATTACGGAAATGCTTAATTGCACCGACGTTCCAGCCAGGGCCGGAATAAAGAAGCTGAGCAGCATCACGCCCAGCATGCCAAACAAGCCCATGATACAGAAAGAGCCAATCGGGCCCAAGTCACGCTTGGTGACGAAGCCATAGCCGCTTAAACCCGCAAAAGCAAAGGCGGTGGTAAAAAAGGCCAGCGCGATGCTTTGCATGGAGTAGGCTAGAAATAAAACCGAAAAGGTGACCCCGGTCAAGGTTGCATAAAGAGCGAAGATCCCGGCAGCGACTGCGACACTCATCCTTTGCACCGCCGCACTTAGAGCTACAACAGCTACTAATTGGAATATCACGAGTCCAAAAAAGATCCCGCGATTTTGAGCCAGGTACATCATGGCCTCAGGCTTGGAAGCAATGACAAAGGCCGTGATGCCGCTCATGAAAATCCCAGCCATCATCCAGAAATAAACCCGGCTCATAAACGAGGCCGAACTGGTGGTTTTGCTGCGTAAAATGGTGTAGTTGCGGTTAGAAGACTGCATGGAGGCTCCTGAAGAAATTAAAAAACGTGGCTAAATTCTAACTCATATTGCCTTTCCGGGCAACTTGCTTTCTTAGACGCTCAAGAGGGCATCGCTGTCGTCATCAGTCCGTTTTTTAGTGAATGCGTTCCCAATGTCCATTCGGAAGATAACAGGCTGTGCCATCAAATGCGTGCATTTTCTTGTAACTGGTCGAGGAAAAATGGAAATGACGACAATTCGGGTTCCCATGGATCGCATAGAGATTGCTGGTCGGCTTCAGGCTATAGGTAATATGTGTTTGAGGGTCTTCCCAGGTGCTGGGATTGGTCATGGGGTTATGGCTCAGGAAAGGATAGGTTGTGTTATGGTCTGTGCTATCGATGTAATGCCCGATGATTGCGCCGATGATTGCGCCGGCCACAGTTCCGATCGCGATATCGCGCCCATGTTGTCTGTCCTTGCCCACTGCATTTCCAGCAAACCCGCCAATAACCGCTCCCGTTAAGGCGCCAGCGGCTGTATTTTCATTTTGGGTGTTAGTAGCACAGCCAACCAGAGTCATGCAGCAGAGTAAGAGCATGCCAATTAAACGGCGTGTCATTGAACTTATCCCCCGGCGCTCATCGGCTGTGGATTGGGGTTATCCTTCAACAACGGCACCGGATTGTCAGGATGCTGAAGATCCGGCTTCAAATCCGTTGAAGCACCACCGGGAACGCGTTTCATGCTGGGGTACTTAATAATGGACTTATCAAAGGCCACCAGGACCGGTGCTAGCAGCGACAAGGTCCAGCCGTTATCCTGGCCGGAGTATTTGCCAGGCGAAGCAGATAGCACTCGGAACGGCGAAGCGCCGTTGAAAGTCATATCGTATTTCTCATAGGGATCCATGGTCAGGTTGTAAATGGCGGGAACTGCGCCCAAATCGGCCGTTGCGCCTAGCCAGGAATCCTTGGCCGTATACAGCATCTTCCAGGCGATGTTTACCCAGGGCTCTTTCGGATCACCACCGATGTCTGCTCGCACGCCTTCGAAGACTTCGCCATCGATATAGATCCACGACGTGCGGGCGGAGTGGGCTACCTTTCCTAGAATATAGGCACTGTTGTCGATACTGTCGAAGTAGATCCCTTTGCCATCATTACCGACCCAATCATGGGGCGGCGGCGTAATGCCCACCATCGTTGCCAGGGTTGCCCAGCAATCGATATGCGACATCATTTCGCCATATTGTGCTCCCGCTGGAATATGACCCGGCCACCACATAATTGCCGGAACACGCCAGCCGCCTTCGAAGGCCGAGCCCTTTTCACCCCGAAAAGGCGTTGTGCCCGCATCGGGATAGGCATCCAGCCAGGCGCCATTGTCCGCTGTTACGATAACGATGGTGTTCGGCGCATCTGCGCGGATTTCATCCGCAATCCGGCCGATGTTGGAGTCGAGCTCCATTAATGAATCGGAG
>JABDGC010000047.1 GCA_013286215.1 Gammaproteobacteria bacterium | reverse complement strand
ATGAGCATCGACGAAGGACAGGTAGTCGATTAATTCCATTAGCAAGGTCCGATAATCTTGAACTAGAGCTTAGCACAAACGATATTGGGCTATTAGAAACTATCCTCCTTCAACCCAGTTTTACCAGCTTCAAAAGTGACTTTAGGGCAGCACTCACAGAACAGCTGATAGCTCTTTATGAGCTGCCTATTACCATGCATGACTCTAAAAAAATGGAACTCTTAGAGGCATTTGCTCAGCTTATCGAAGAAGCAGGAGAGGCCTTTAGTGCTAAAGCAAGGGGTGATAATTGGCTGCTCTACAAAGCTTTGCAGCTTAACTACGATTTGTTTCTAGAAATGTATCCGATGGCAGATGGAAAAATCAGCCGCGGCCGCGATGCCGAAGCAGTGCGTGCTAGGTTTAAGGCCTTAAATGACTTCTATCGTCAGCATTGTGATTCTCTGCCCGGCCGCTCCCCTTCGCGGTTAGGTAAATTTTTCTCCGCTATGGCTATTGTAATCGGTCTTGCATCTATTGTCGTCGCTTGTACTCTCGCTCCCCCAGTAGCGGCAGGTGTGCTGTTAGCAACAGTTGGGGTATGGGGCTGGAAACGTAGCCAAGGAACAGGTTACAGCAGGGTGCAAGCAGAGCTAGTAAGTGAGCTAGCTAAAAAACACCGTATTTAAGCTTAGCTTGTACAAAGGACAATTTTAAATTAACAGGGATATTTAATAATGAAAAGAAAATATAATTTAGCGTTAGTGCCGCAAACAAAAGCGGACGAGATTGTTCGTCTTGCGCAAAAATTTTCGGGCCTCTCGGATCGATATTTATTAGGAGAAAACTCCTACCCCCACGTAACTTTGTATCAATTTGAAAGCGAAGAAAATGCAGTCGATGCTACTTGGTTCCGCATTAGCGCTGCGTGGGAAGAAAAACCGATAACGCTGGAGTTTCATAAATTTAGTTGTATCACTTTCGATGATATTATTTATTGGATATCATTATTGCCTAACCAAGGTGATGTCTTGCATAAAATGCATCACTCCATAGCTGAAATGATTGGGTTGCCAATTAAAGAATCATTTAATCCTCATATGACTTTGATTAATTCTAAAAATAAAGATTATGAAAAAGGGGTTCTAAGGCTAGCACCTTCGTATCGCCCCATAGCAGACACGTTTATTTTATGTCAGGGAAGAGCCGATGAGGTTGGACAAGTGACGGAGGTTCTTTATCGTCAAGAGGCTATTAAACGAAATAGCTGCAGTGCGTGTTAAGGTTTAATATAATTTGGATGCATTTGATATTCATTGTGCTTCTGAATATGTATCAAAGGCATTTAAAGAATGGATTGAAAACCCCAAAACAGCACTCATTGCAGATTGGCAATGCAGATTGTTTAGCGAAAATGAATGATTAGCCTACAATGAAGTGCGACAAAAGTGCTACTTTGCCTAATAGCCACAGGTTTTGCAAAGAATGGCTGGAGATCCTTGCAGGTCAGCAAAAACAATTGCTGCCTGGGTGACTCTATTCGCAGAAAGTACCGGAATCCCAGCCATTAAATCATTATGCTGCTTCAATTGGAACACGGATTTCTTGTGGATAGTCATAAGCTGCGCCAGTGGCAACATCAACCGCACCGCCAACAGGTCCGCCAAAAATAAGATTTCCTGCAAGAATCGCTTTTGTTGAAGATGAAACTATTTTATGAGCCTTGGGGTAGCCCTTTTTTTTGCATTCCACATTGAGATTTTCATAGCTTCGATTGATTACAACGCTACCTGGCGTTGAAGAAACGTACCAAGTGCCTTTGTTATTTTCGAGAATACAATTTGCGCCTTTCACTGGGTCTGTTGTAATGGAAACAGATTGTTGGTGCCCACTAACAATAGACGCGCAGCCCGTCAGCATTCCAGAACTTAATATGCATACGGTTAGTAATAGTTTTTTCATTTAGAAACCTCGGTACCTTGAGTTGATTGAATCCTGTACATTTAAACTCCATTGAGCCGTGAATTATACAGGTCTGTGGGTTAAAAAAATACTTCAATTTAATGCGGTTTAACTTGGTGTACCGGACAGGGAGGCTCGATAAATGAAAGATGCAAACTAATTAAAATGCTGTACTTGTCTGGGGGCGAAGAAAATCAAGAGAGTATAGAGTAAGGCTTACCGTTGGTGCATGCAAGCGAAGGCTTGTAAAGGGGCTCATCAATGCTACACTACGAGGCAATTTTGAGTAGTTTAGGGATGATTGCCATGTTAAGCAGGCTGTTCGGGAAATCTTCAGATATACCAATGGGTGCTTCACAAATGGCGGCTGTACCAGGGTCAGCTGCACCAATGCCAGCCGCACCAATGCTAGATGAACAAAAGTCTCGAGTTGTAATTATGGTGACTGACAACGAACAAGCTAAAGAGGCTAAAAAGTATTATTCATATTTCGAAACAGAAAAATTTCTGCAGATTCAGAAGAAGAGGTACGTTACTGCTCTTTATTGCATTATGCAGTTGTGCACAGAATTATTTGCCGACCATGAAAGATCTTATAATGGTCTAGTGGAAATTGGGAAAAATGTGGAAAATGCAAGGGAAATGCTTGATGGCGTAAAAGCAAAATTAGATGCTTTAGAGCAGGCTGAAGAAAAGCTGTCGGAGCAAGAGTCGCCGGTGCCGCTAAATAGAGAGCTTCGATTAATCGCAACTCAAGATTGGGCGCGATTAAAGGCGCATATGGCGGAGAGAGAAACAAAAGGTATTAACACGGATAGCTTACCTACAACTGATTTTGGCAAGATTCCAGCATACTTAGTTGCCGGCATTCATGTTGCTCTCGCACATAAGCCAAAGAATAATCCAGAGGCGGAGGAATGTTTTCAGATAGCAGTAGAAGAACATAACTCACGATTTGAAAAGATGCGTGAAGCGGTAAATAAGCGTCGAAAATTGTTAGTGGATTTGCCGCAACAAAAAGACGACTACGAAAGTTGTAGAGCAAGGTTATATTCTATACAAGCTAAAATTAATAAACGATTGGAGGCTCGGGCGGCAAAAGATCTGGCGGCTCAAGGAAAATTTGCTGCCAGGGGACCAGCCATAGTAGAAGCTCAGCCAGCTTCATTACTTCCCCCCCGGCACGAGAGTCGAAGTGGAGGGCCAAGTTAAAAGTTGAAATGAGGTAAGGACTCATCTCCATCCTCCTCATTTCCTTTTGCTTCGCTTTTAACTTCAGATCTCTTGGGCTCAGCGTGATTTACTGGAGTAGGCAGAGCAGGCCCTGTTGCTGGTGAATCCTTCTTATCAGGGCGGATTTTAATAGTACTATTCTGTCCGCAACATATTCGCCGACATGTAACATTATAGCATTGTGCTTGACAGAGATTGACTCCATCCCGGGAACCCTTCAGCTTCAAAAAGGCTTTATAGGCCTGTAGCGATTCCTTAAGCAGTTCTAATTCGTGTTCGCTAAATAAAAATTCCAAAAAGAGATGATGTTTGACAGCTATGATAACGATAAACTGCAGTAATTCCATGTTTCGTTTACGTGTTACGGGATTATTAAGCACATCTGGGAACAGCGTGTCTGAAATGACGTCGGAAATTTCTTTTTCCCAGCCTGTGGTCGAAGGCGACACATTTTGCATCGCCTGTCTAAACGCAGTGCTAAATTTTTGAAGAATCTAAAGCGGTTGATTATTTGACTCGGTGGATTGCGGCAAAAAACACCTAATCTGCTCTGCATCGTCCAAAGTATAATCAATTTAATTGACGGCACGCCCTAATTAAAATGCTGTACTGGTCTGGGGGGCGAAGAAAGTTAAGGGAATTAGGCAACAGGGTGAGGCTTGCCGTTGGTGCGGAAGAGACGCAATCGAAGCTCCCTACAGCGCGCAATCGAAGACTTGTAAAAGAACGCAACAATGTTACACTATACGCCAATTTTGAGTCGTGTGGAGATGATTGCTATGTTCAGAAAGCTGTTCGGGAAATCTTCAGCTGTACCAAAGGGTGCTTCACAAAAGGTGGCTGTGCCAAGGTCAGCTGCACCAATGCCAGCTGCACCAATGCCAGCTCCACCAATGCCGCTTGCGCGAAAGCCAGTTGAACAAAAGACACCAATTGTAACCAGCGTTGCTGGTGAAGAACGAGCTAAAGAGGCTGAAAAATATTATTCATATTTCTTAACAGAAAAAACCTTGCTTCTTATGGAAAAGAGCTATGTTGCAGCTCTTTATTGCATAATTAAGATTTCGATTGAAGTTTTTGCCCCCTGTCAAAAATCTTTTGATGATCTTACGGAAATTGAGGGGCAAGTGGACGAAGTAAGGGAAAAGCTCGATGTTGTAAAAGAAAAATTAGATGCTTTAGAACAGGCTGAAGCAAAGCTGCCTGAACAAGAGTCGCTGGTGCCGCTAAATAGAATGCTTCGATTAATTGCAACTCAAGATTGGCCGCGATTAAAGGCGCATATGACAGAGAGAGAAGTGAAAAATATTAACACGGAAAATTTGCCGCCATCTGATTTTACCAATATTCCAGAATACTTAGTTGCCGGCATTCATGTTGCTCTCGCACGTAAGCCAAAGGATAACCCAGAAGCGGATGAATGTTTTCAGTTGGCAGTGGAAGCTCATAACTCAAGATTTAAAACGATGAGTGAAGCTGTAATTAAACATCGGAAATTGTTGGTGGATTTGCCGCGACAAAAAGACGACTATGAAAGTTGTAGGGCGAGGTTATACTCTATACAAGCTAAAATTAATAAACGATTGGAGGCACGGGCGGCAAAAGATCTGGCGGCTCAAGGAAAGTTTGCTGTTGCCAGTGGAGCGGCCAAGGTTGAAGCTCAATCAGCCGCGTCACCTTCATCTCGGCACGAGGCTCACAGTAGAGGGCCAGGTTAAAAGTCGAAATGATGATGAGATACGGAGTCATCCTCATCGTCCACATTTTTTTTTGCTTCGCTTTTAACTTCAGAACTCTTGAACTCAGCATCATTTACTGGAGTAGGAGGAGCAGGCCCAGTTGCCAATGAGTCCTTCTTTTGTAAGGGCTGTTGCTTTGCGGGTTGTTCGACAATGGGTATATTGGGAATAGCGTGGTCGTACTTAGATTTATTTAATTGCGGGTTTTTTGCTAGTTCATTGACTTTATCCTGATCTATGCGAATTACAGCTTTGACAGCTAAAATACGGCATACTTTTGCGACTGCCTGAGGATCACTTGAAAAATGTAGCATCGCTTCATCCGAAAAATTATCCAATTTTCTTATAACGTCTGGAAGCAAAGGAACCCGGTCTTTCTCAATGACATCCCTCTTATCAGGACAGATTTTAACTACATAGTCAGTGATTGCTCTATCCATTGCGTGTCGGAGAGAGCTTGCTGCAATCGGCACTTCTTGTCTTGCTATTCTGTCCGCAACATATTCGCCGACATGCAACATTAAAGCATTATGCTTGACATAGATTGACTCCATCCCGGGAACCCTTATCTCAATTTCATGATTAGAGTCTGGATGTAAGAGATTCTCTTTATAACTATCAAAGAAATCCTTAAAACTCGCTCCCAAACTGATGTAAAGTTGCCCCAGTTCACCCCGTAATCTGTACAAATTCATTTGAAGCGCGATGATCTGTTGAATTAAAGCAGCTTGTAATTTATGTTCCTCATTAAGCAACAGCACCTGGATAACATGATGCTTATGTTCATCCAGCTTCAAAAAGGCTTCATAGGCCTGTAGCGACTCCTTAATCAGCTCTAATTCCTGTTCCGTAAATAAAAATTCTAAAAAGAGATGATGCTTGACAGCCATGCTAACAATAAACAGCAGTAATTCCATATTCCGTTTACGTGTTACGGGATTATTAAGCACATCTGGGAAAAGCGCATCTGAAATAACGTCGGAAATTTCTTTTTCCAAGCCAGTGGTCGGAGGCGACACCTTTTGCATTGCCTGTCTAAACGCAGTGCTAAATTTTTGAAGCGCGAGTTGTTCTTCACTTGTCAGCGGGAATGGACTACTTACATTGAAGATCTGGGTATCTACAGCATTGTACGCCATAATTCCCTCAACCGCGAAAACCCTCGTTTAACTTAAGTATAGTCAATGAATAGAAA
>JABDGC010000046.1 GCA_013286215.1 Gammaproteobacteria bacterium | reverse complement strand
TTTTATTGCGAATGATTATCATTTACATTTAAAATAGAGAATCAAAAAAATGGCTCCCCTTTCAGCACGGACGAAAAAGTACCTCCGCTATGCTCTCAGTGGCATACTTGTTACAGGCATGGTCCTGGTAACCGGTTTCCTCAGTTTTAGCGGCATGTTACTCCTGAATGACTCCATTTACCTCGCCATCGCAGCCTTCCTCTTGGCTGGCGGCATTGAAGGTGAAGTGTATGCGAAAAATATAGACAAGTCCTTATTAAAGATATTGTCAGGCGAATATCTAGAAGACATTCTAATCGGACAAAAATTAGCCAAATTAACTGAAGATATCGATGAAGACCACCCCCATGCCTGCGAATTCTTAAATGACTATTGCAAGCAACTCGAATACACCCAGGAACTAGAAGAAAGCGAGGATGAGGATAACGACAAACATCAGGAAAAGCTAAAAAAAGCCAAAAGCAGATTAAAATGGATGCGGAAGCATTTTAAGGACTTCATGCTAGACCGGTATAAATCCTCTGAAAAGCGTGCTTTTTATGACCAGCTTGAATCCCTTTTGCAAGCTCAAAAACCGGCGTTTCAAAAGGAAATCCGTAGAAAAATTTGGCTGGGACGTCTCAGCTGGATCCTCAATCTAGGCGCCGGTATCAGCTGTGGTCTAGTCGGCCTGGAAGTGGCTCAAAGCAGTATTCTGGCCATGACGGCCTACTTTGGTATCGCCCTTTCAGGAGCCGCTCTCACCGCCTCCGTCTTCGGATTGGCGGCTGTCGGAGCGCTTGGCTACACCCTCTTGGTCCACAATACCATCAGCGATATGATCCACAATGATACGCTGCAAGAATGGTATCGAGAAGTCCTCAAGTTCTTTTCTCATAAACCCACTAATCTCCGCGAGGGTCTCAAGATCGTGGGAGGCGCTTTACTCGTCACCACCGTCGTGGGCCTCGGTGTTTTCGCGACCGCCGCAACAGCTGGCACTTGGTGGTACGCGGCCAAAGCCGGCGCGCAAATGATTCCGTGGGTCAGCAATTTTGCCGGCCATCTGCGGACGGCAGCTGTTTCGATTATGGGCGTCACGAGCTTTGCCTTTAATATCGTGAACTCGCTGGAATCGGTGAAAGAACTGGCAAAGATTTCGGCCAGAGAAATCGGGCAGCGGATCAAACTCCGGGTTGAGGAGTACAGACAAGCAGAAAACACCTGGCAGTTCTGGAACCCGGCGCGCATTCTAATCCAGGCCATCAGCTTTCCCTTTAAATTAGCATCCTTTTTAGCCCACCTGTTCGCGATGAGTATCATGGCCGACAGACTGGCAGGCGTTCCGCCACTGATCACCGCAGGACTGGGTGCAGCCAGCGAAGGCCTGACTGACTTTAATAGTATTTTCCCGGATGATCACCTCCCTGCCGCGAAGCAGGGACCGGAAAAAACAGAGGCTCACGAGGAGGCCAAGTCCCCTCACAGCCATACTCATGGCCATGCTCATGGCCATACCCACAGCCATGCTCACAGCCATGCTCACAGCCCTACACAAACCGCAAGCATGACGCCTCACTCGCCCACAGAGGCCAAACCCCACCATCACAAACACCAGCATCACGATCACGACCATAGTCATGCCGATATCGCAGGGAATTTTTTAAAAGTGGTGCTCCTGCCGCTTTACTTTTTGGCCGCCGCCTGGGATTACAGCTTTAGCCAAAAAAACGAAGACCTTGAAAAGCGGCTGACCTTTAAACAAGCCTTTAAAAAAGCCTTTTTTGGCCGTCTTCCTAAAAAAGCCGCGATTACGAAACCTCCTGTACCATCCATAAAATGGCTGCTATTGGAGTTACAGTACCTCATTCAAACCGACTTTATAAAAGCCAACAAGCATTATGAACTTGAAAAAGACAACCAACAAAGTAGCGTTGATCTGCAAATCATCCAGCGATTGAAAACAGGGCTGCTGACCAGCATCCAGCAGCGGAGAATAAGCAGTAAGGCCCCCGCATCGACGCAGATACCAGCGCCCGCAGTTCCAAACACCGCGCCACAAGCGGAGCCCAGCGAAGAGGGACGTAAGAACAGTGCTCGTAAGAACAGCAACCTAACTGCAACAGCCACTGAGACTGCAGGCGAAGCAAGTGAATCAGCAGCGTTGTCTGAGTCTAGCTCAGAGCCTGCGGCAAGCACTTTAATGCTCGACACCGACTCTTTTGAAAAAGACGGAAAAATAGATTCCTGCCGTTTTTTCTCCAAATACTCTTCCCTGAGCGATACCGGACGGAAGTTTTGTCTGGAAATGATTGAAAAAGCCAATTCCAGCGAGTATTTACACCCTATTCCAGCACTCTAAATAAGGATAGCCCATGCGCATTTGGGTCGACGCGGACGCCTGCCCCAAGCTGATTAAGGAAATTCTGTTTCGCGCAGCGATTCGCACTAAGACAGAGCTGATTCTGGTGTCTAACCAGGCTCTGCAAGCACCGCCCTCCCCCTTCATTAAAAAAATGCAGGTTAGTCTGGGTTTTGACGTGGCGGACAACCACATCGTCGAAAAAATGGCAAGCGGCGACCTGGTTATTACCGCGGACCTACCGCTGGCCGGCGCCGTCATCGACAAGGGGGGCACCGCCCTCAACCCACGTGGCGAACTCTATTCCAAAAACAACATCAAGGAACGACTTTCCATCCGAAATTTTAACGCCGACCTCCGGGGAGCCGGCCTGATCACGGGCGGGCCGCCACCACTCAATAAAAAACAAATCCAGACCTTTGCGAATTGGCTAGATCAATTTCTTTCTTGTTGCTAAGATAGATAATCCGTTGTCGCGGGAAAATCCTGGCAACTGAGAAATCATCAATCTATAACATCACTGGAGGCATTATGGCTAAGTCACAAGATTCTAGAAAAGAAGCCAAGAAAAAACCGGCGAAAACCCTACAACAGAAACGCAAAGAGAAGAATGAAAAGAAGAAGAAATAACGTTGACCCGGAGGTCTCCTAACGAAGAAACTCGGGGCCCTCCGGGGTCAAAGCGCTAAGACCGCTTTAGTCCCATCCCTCAAATCGCTCATTTACCTCTTCCAATAACGCCGCCTCTTCTCTTAAGTGTTGCAGCTGTTCCTGCCAATACCGTGGTGTATTAAACCAGGGGAAATTCAAGGGAAAAGTCGGGTCATCCCAGCGTCTCGCCAGCCAGGCGGAATAATGAATCATGCGCAAGCTGCGTAGCGCTTCAACCAAATGCAACTCACGGTTGTTGAAATCGTAAAATTCCAGATAGCCGTCGAGGATATGTTTGAGCTGCTTTTTAACGTCCTGCTCATTGCCAGAGAGCAGCATCCAGATATCCTGTACCGCCGGCCCCATCAAACAATCATCCAAATCCACGATATGCGGGCCGGTTTGGTTCCACAGCACGTTGCCGGCGTGACAATCGCCATGGAGGCGAAGAAAGGGGACCTCACCCAGCTGCTGGAAGCTTTGTTCTATTTTTTGCAGGATGACTTCCACCGTCAGGCAATAGTTTTGCCGGAGTTCGGCGGGAATAAAATTATTTTCCAGCAAAAATTGATAGGGTTTATAACCATAGACCTGAACATCCAAACGCGGACGATGCAAAAAAGGCTTACAGGCGCCGATGGCGTGCAGACGTCCGATAAAGCGTCCCATCCACTCCAGCTGCTCCAGATTATCTAATTCCAACGGGCGGCCGCCTTGACGGGGGAAAAGAGCAAAACGGAACCCCTTAAATTCATGGAGCGTGCTCAGCGAAGACCCCAAGCGCAGCGGTGCTATAACGGGAAGCTCATGCTCTTGCAATTCCAAAGCAAATTGATGCTCCTCGAGAATGGCCTCTGAAGTCCACCGCTGCGGCCGATAAAACTTTGCGATCACGGGATCGGCGCCTTCAATACCAACTTGGTAAACCCGGTTCTCATAGCTATTCAAAGCCAATAAGCTCCCGCTGCATTGAAAACCCAGGCTTTCAATCGCATCGAGGATTAAATGAGGACCTAAAGTCGAATAAGGTGTGTTGGTCGTATTCAAGGTGGGCATGCACTTCATCAATAAAAACCCGCCGTCAAAGCTGGCGGGAAAAGAGCTTCGCTTTTTCTAACGAAATGAAACAGGGTTACTCAACAATAGTAACGTCTTCGGCTTGAGGTCCTTTAGGCCCTTGCGTCACGTTAAATTCGACCTGTTGTCCTTCCTGTAAAGAACGGTAACCTTCGCTCTTAATAGCACGATAGTGTACGAACACATCGGCACCATTGTCACGCTTGATAAAACCGTAGCCTTTATCGTTATTGAACCATTTAACGGTTCCTCTCTCTTTCGCCATAGTAACCTCTCAAAAATATAAAAACCAAAATTTGCCGTACCTCTTTAATTTAGCAGGAATTTTGACTTTAGTCTCTAGGGACTTGTACTAAGGTGCTCATTATATGAGCAAAACTTATTTTTCCGGGTTTTTACGATAAATTACACCGATATTGCCAATCAGCTGGACTGACTCGGCCTGATGAATTTTGCAGATTTCAGCTAGCACTTCCCGCCGGAGCGCACGGTCCTTGATTTGCAGCTTCACCTTCATGAGCTCATGAAAGGACAAGGCGCTGTCCATTTCTTTGTTTACAGCCTCGCTCAAGCCATTCTGGCCGATATAAACAATCGGCTTTAGGGCATGCGCACGCGCTTTGAGTTGCTGTCTTGATTTGGGACTGAGGGGCATAATCATCACTCTTCTTTCACCGTTAAAAGCCGCTCATTCTACCTGAGTTAACCGTAAATAGGTAGGATGGGGGTTGTGACTGTAGCTCAGCTCCAGACACCCGAGCAGGCGCCTCGCAGGACTTCATTTCAGGAGCAGGAGTAGGATGATTGACTGGCACGACATACGGCTTTGGCCTTTCTTCAGACCTGTGTAAGGGGCGCATTTCAATCATGCCCTGTTCAACCATCTTTTGATGTAAGGAGGATTTTTTAGGCTGGGGTTGAGAAACCGGAGCTTCTCCTTTGATTCGCTGACACCAAAAGCTTCTAACCCATTCTCGCAGCCCTATTGAAAAATTAAAGCCGTGATTTTCATCATAATGATCCAAGATCTTACAGGTCACCCCAGCGACCACACCGGCTATCAGCAAAGCAAAAGGCAAAGCTCCAAAGGTGCCGACGCTCGCTCCGATAATGGCAGCGGTTCCTAAAATCGTGGAAGTCACGACCATGGCGGAAGCGAGGACTTCCACGATGTTAAAAGCCAGCTCTCGCTCCGCGCGCAGACGTCGTCCCCTGAAACGCCAGTACGCCTGCCTTTTTATATTTCTTGCATCCCGCTCTTCTAATGAACATCCCTCATTTTCCAGAAGTTCATCGCGATACGCTTGTTTGGTTTGTGCTTCTTTTTCTTTGGCCTTGTGGAAAACATAGGCTTTTCGCCATAAGGACAAGCTGTAAATAGCCATTAACAGACCGGGAATGAGAGCCGGCGCCAAGAGCAGGGTCGCCGTTGAAACCGCCATGCCCAAAGTGGAAGCCATTAGGGAAATAGACAAGCCCATCCCAGAACCCGCCAGCATCGTAATGAGCACCGAGGACCAAAACTGCGTTTTACGCTGACCAATCGTTTTCTTTTTGTAGACACGGTAGGCGCGTGTGGCCCCTATCACTCCCTCGCCAAGATGCGAGATAAAGCCAACACCTCCCAGAATATAAGGGGTCAAAGCTCGAACCAGTTCGAGCGGTAACACACCACGCAGGGTACTCCAGACATCATCTAGAATATCGAATATTTTTTTCCCTATATTAAACAGTGGTTTAATTCGATTTAAGGCACGATTCCTGGCCATCAGACCACCCTCGTTGATTTTTAGTCGCTTTATTGGCTTCTATTTTATTATATTTAACTTAGGATAGTATTAAGTATATAATCTTTAGAGCACTAATAGCAGGGAGAGGCTCGGTGGGAAAACGGAATGCATTCGCAATCAGTTTAGTCGGTCTCATCGTGGTTCTATCTTTCCTGCCCCCGCTCGCCTTCGCTGCGAATTTCAAACCTCAAAACCCCTCGCAAACCACCAGTTCCAATACAGCAAACTACAAAGGCGTAGTCAGACCAACCCCCAGCTACAAAGGCGAAATTAGCCGTAAACCGGCGCCTCCGGCCCCCGTTTATCGACCGCGTCCGGTCATGGCGCCGGTGACGCTGAAAGATGGCCCTTACCTCGGTCTATCCGCCGGCTACGACTCTTATAAGGTAAATCAATTCACTCAGTTTACCGGAACAACCAACACCATCTACAACCCCACCATCAATGCGACGGGTTTAATTG
>JABDGC010000045.1 GCA_013286215.1 Gammaproteobacteria bacterium | reverse complement strand
AAAGGGCGATCATGACAATGGCGGCTAAATCATCCACGATGGCGAGAGCGCTGAGAAAGATCTTTAAAGCAGGAGAAACGCGGCTGCCTAACAGGGACAAGACCCCCAAGGAAAAGGCAATATCGGTCGCTGTTGGGATAGCCCAGCCTTGTAGGCTGGCGGGGCTATTATAATTAAAGGCGCTATAAATAAGCGCGGGCAGCAGCATCCCTCCCATCGCGCCAAAGCCGGGCAAAAGTGCTTTAGCTACGGAGTTTAAAGCTCCCTTTAACAATTCATATTTTATTTCCAGGGCGACCACTAAAAAGAACAGGGTCATGAGCCCTTCGTTGATTATAAACAAGCAGTCTGTTCTAAGACGAAAAGAACCGACTTGGAGATAGAAAAAATCGCGAAAAAGAGCTTGATAGTAGTGTCGCCAGGGAGAGTTGGAGAGGAGCAAAGCCAGAATAGCAGCTCCCATGAGCCAATAGGCTCCGAGAGTTTCCATTTTTATAAGCGGACTAAAAATTTGAGCCGAATCCCTCTGTTTCAACGTGTCTTCCTTTAATGTTCGTTCAATGGGAGCAGCCTCGGGGCGACTTCAATACAGGCATTAGAATTATATAAAAATCGGCTAGATAAGCACAGAGGTGAAACTGCTTGAGATGTTTCCTTTTTGACCACATACTGGATTGCCAGCCTTCTTCGCAGGTTCGTGCTGACGCATTATGCAACAAAGCCAAAATGAGGTATAATTTTCTTTGGTAAACGGAATTTTACTGTGAATTAAAGGAGATCCATTATGAACCTAGCCCATTTTTTTCGTATTCGTCTATTTTCAATTTTTCTAATTCTTGTTCTCGGTTCCTTCAGTGTTAGCGTATATGCGCAAAACACTGGGGCATATACACAACTATCAAGCTTACAAAATCAATTGGCCACTGGATCAAGCAATTTAGCTTTATTAGAAACAGTGAATAGCATGCAAAACCTGAGTAGCACTCAAAATAAAATTACCGTTAAATCAAGCGGCCTTTATTTTGTGATGGCGGCAGGGCAAGTGGGCGCAATTAAGGAAGGCGTAAACGGATACGTTGATTTATGGTTAATCCAAAATGGAAAGGCAGTAGCAAACTCTAATACAAGATTAACAGTGGATAATAAATCAACCAGTGTTTTAGTATCGCAGACACTGATACAACTGAAGGCCGGTGATACAATCAGTGTAGGTTATTCAGCAAGTGATTCATCTATGGGATTAATTGCAACGCCTGAAACGAACAGCGAGCCTGCAATTCCCAGTATTATTTTTTCAATGTACAAAATATAAGGACCACTGGTCCGCGTCACGAAGGACCTTGAAAAGGGTATCTTTTGACATGCCCGCGTCATGGAGAGATTCTGGCAATGATTCATCTTACGCTGGTGTTTTTTGCTTTAATCGCGCTTTTGTTTATTTTGTGGAGCAGCGTTTATCTTGGCCGTCGTTATGGAGTCCGGCAGCTGCAAAAGCACGCGAAAAAAAAATTGGAAGTCGTGGGAGTGGCAGAGGGGTCGGTGTTTGGTCTTTTGGGGCTGTTGATCGCTTTTACCTTTTCCGGCGCTTATGAGCGCTATGAAAGTCGCAAACTTCATATTCTGGAAGAGGCCAACATCTTTGATACAGCCTATGAAATGATTGATTTCGCCCCAAAAAAATATCAGCCTGCTTTGCGCCACGACGTCCGCGAATACCTCGACTTGCATTTGGCTTCTTACCGTGACTTGCCATCGGTATGGCTGGTGGAGCAGGACATGTACAAGGCCATCGCGGTTCAGCATCGAATTTGGAATACCGTGGTGACCGCCAATGAAACAGATCCTAATCATGGACTCACGCAGTTGGTTGTTCCAGCGATGAGCAAAATGTTTAGCGCCTTTCATTCAGGGATCAATATGTCGCTGGTTCATCCACCGCCCATCGTCTTTTTTCTCTTAGTGGGCTTGGCCAGCTTGGGAGGGTTTTTAGTGGGCTATAATGTCGCTGAAAGCCAGCAGAAGCATCCGGTCCATGTGCTTTGCTATATCCTATTAACCGCTTTTATTATCTATCTCATCTTGAATCTGGAATACCCGCGGATTGGGTTTGTCCGGCTTGCCACCTTTGATCAGATGCTAGTTGATGTCCGAGAGGACATGAATTATACCAATTGAAACCTAGTATACGTGATAGATCAAGCCCAACATAAATTGATTGTCATAGGGTGAGTAGACGGTGCCAAAGGGGGTATGGCTAGAGTCACTGAAATCGCTGCGCGTATACTCGGCCCGGAGGCTAAAGTTTTGGTAAATGGCTGTTTCGATGCCGAGACCATAAACAAAACCCATCTGCCAACTACTGGGGTTGGTACTGGTGCCAAGGCCTGCGGTGGCGAAATTTTCACGGTCTTCAAAATTAGCCCAGACGCAACCAAGCCGGAGATAAAAAAGAGAACTGTCATTGACCTTCAGGCCGGGGAGTAAGCCCAGGCCAAAACTGGTTCCAGCGGAAAGCCGGGTGTTATAGCTCGTTGTGGCATCGGTATCGAAAAAGGTGGATGTGGAGCTGGCTCCGCTGAGATTAACAAAGGCTTCTCCGGCTAAATATAAAAAATTCCGGTAATATTCCCCATAGCCGCCAAACAAGCCGCCCACGAAACCGGTGGTACTAATCGCGGGATTGCCGGTGAAGGTGTCGCCATTAAAAGTCGCATTAATGTTGGAACGAATGCGGTAAGAATCATAGCCGCCGGCAAGACCGATATAGAGGCCGTCGTCGAGCGTTTTAACTTGCGACGAGGACCCCTGCGACGCGGCGGAGTAGTCCCCTTTATAATTGCCATAGGCTGCGAGAGAAGGGGGGCTTGTCAATAAGAGGCTGACAGACGCTAAAGCAAAACTGAGTGAGGTCAGGCGTGATTGGAGCTTCATAGCGGATCCCTTCGATTTAAATATCCCTAAGCAACTTGAATCTCATTCTATTCGGTTACGGCGCTAAGATCAACCTCAGAAAATGGGCAAAAGCAGCCGACTCTACCGCTCGCCCTTCAAGACGCACTTGCGTCTCGCAGACTCGCGATAAATCAGAAGTTCAACGCTTGATAGCGAGAACAATTCAATTTGTCATAGGCATCTTGCGCGCGCTGTTTTTCTTCCTCGTTTTCCGTCGCGGCTGTTTGCGAATAGGTGGAAGAAGGGTTGGTGCTAAACAGCGTTGAATTGCTGCTAAAGAGGATCTTGTTTTCCAGGGTCTTGCAGTAGGTATAGTTGGGGTCGTCGCCATGTTTCAGCATGGTGCAACCCGTGTTGAGAAGAAACAGGGAGCAACAAAACAACAGCTTCAGGTTAAACTGCCGGAGGGTTTTCTTATTATGGGCTTTTTGCACCAACTGTTCCGGTAAAGTGCTGCCTGCCATGGCTTTTCTCCTTATTCCACAAGCTAATTTTAACATACTTTTAGCTTGTGAAGCAGGTCTAATGATCAAAGATGCTCAAAGAGCAAACCCTCGAAAGAAGCAAGCCAAATGCCTCGTTTTGGAGCGCTTCGCCACTGGAAAATGGCGCTGGTCCAACCGTTGGCTGAAAGGAGGGGTTGGAACGGCCTGAAGGGCTGTTTTAAAGTGTTTTTTTGCCGGGCTTCGCTGCGGAAAGCGCCGCCGCTTCTAAAGTGTGTAAGGTTTCTTTGAGTGAATCAAGCGGGGCCGTGCGAATCCAAAAGCTGCCGCGGTTACTCTTAGTCGCATACAGCCAAATTAAGCCGAGGCCCAGGGTTTTTACAACGAAGCTGACATTGCCCAAGAGGGCTTTTACACGAGTGTGTTTTTGGAGATTTCTAGAATCCCGGGCTTGACACAATTCATTTATGTTTGTTTGGTAGCCTGAATACTGGTTTCTTCTTTCCTCAAGGGAAAGGTCATAGTAAGCGATTGTTGCCTGGCGCATTTGGCCCGCAATTTTGCTTAATTCCGTTGCTGCGGAATGATCACCCGTCTGCGCTTCTAAAGAGCGGGCTTGCGCTTCTATTTTATCAATTGCCAAGTGAGTCGCAGCCTTGTATGCCTCCCATTGTAGGTTTACCGGATGGGATGGCATGACATCCGTTTTAATGTGGGGATGAAGTTTTTCAATTTGTTTCAGTTGTTCCTTAATAAACTTTTCCAAGCCCAAGTTATTATAGTCCTTTCCGCTAAACTTCCCGCGCTTTCCATGGTTTATTTCGCTAAGTGCCATCTGCAGGGCGAGATAGACCTTTTTTATTCTAGCGGGGTCCTCTGCTGGCAAGGGGTCAATTTTATCAAGTAATTCTTTACCCAAGAGGACGAAAGGATTTTTTTCTTTGCGTCTCAGACCTGCGTCATCGAGTACTTCGTCGCGCATTTCAATGCAACTTCTTAAATTCATCAAAAGATCGTCATAAAGTGAATCTTGATCTTTGCCTTTAGGGTGTCTTTTTTTAAGGATACGGAGTACAAGATTGAAATCTTCGCTATATTTGATATTGGAGTCACTCTCTTGAGTGCGTTGTAAGTGGCCTAGAAAATGGGCCATACCTTGTTCTAGTTCTGTGGTAATAGCCTCTTTGCTGAGTTTTCTCTTTTTGAGGAGGCTTTGGAATCTCCTAAGATGATTGCGATCACTCTCTGTGCTCCTCGCTGCGTTGGGTTCTCCCTTTGTATTTTCATTCTCCGGAACATAGGTATCCACGATCCCCTTCATGCTCATTAGTAGCCTGTGGTTTGGATCAGCGGCGGAAATTTCTTGAGTTTCAAGCGTTTTTAAACTGAGAATCATTAATTCAACCAGTTCGTTTCTTCGTGCCCGAAGAAAATTGTGAGTGACCGTTAGCTGATCAGCTCTCGCATCACTCAACGTGTCATTACCCAGTTGTATTCGTAATTGCTTAAGCTCTTCCTGGATCGCATGATATAGAGTTATTAAATTCTTCAGTGTGCTCTGAGTAGTAGCTTGGTCACCTGGCATTATTGCATCCCCTCGCTTTTTAATATCGAAAGATACTTTTAGTATAGGTGTTTTTTAAAAAAAGGAGGCTTTTGCAACAGCGGAGCAAAGAAGATGGCATCACACCAAAAATCATAGACTTAGCGTTGGTTTGGGCGCATGTTCGGTTAACCCGTACGTGGCAACAAAGCAGGTCGGTATTGGTATCAGCATGATTTTATTCTAATTATGAGAATACTAACCACCCACTACTTAAAAGAGGATGAATACGCAAAATAACGGGGGGGGCACCGCCTTTTCAATTGAGCTTGTGGCCATTTTTTGCTATCTTTACTGCATGCGAAAAAGAACCCAAAAAAAGATTCTCCTCGGGCTGTTAGCGGCGCTGCTTCTTTTTATCAGTGTGAGCGCTCCACTGATGGGCGGAGTCCATGCGACTTCGTTAGCCAAAGGTGCTGTCATGGAAACGCCCTGCCCGCAACATAAGTCTGCGCAAGCGCAGGCCTCTAAGCTTTGTCAAAGTTATAATCATTTGCAATTTGTTTCCACACTTTCTTTGCCAGGCTTAGCAATCCTGTCGCTCTCAGAAAAAATCCTATTGCTTGGTATTCTCGGGCTGCTGTTGATGAGTCCTATCTATCTTATTTTTAAACCGCCCAAGCCGGTCTTTATCTACTAAGCTATTTGCAATCAGCACCGCTTTTATTTTTACAAAATTTACTGAGGATCATCATGATGATTATTCAAAGTCATATTCTACTTACCATGTTGAGCTTTTTTGGCGCCGGTCTTTTATTGGCCTTTACGCCCTGCGTGCTCCCAATGGTGCCCATTTTATCCGCTATTCTTGCCGGTGAAGAGAAAATGGGAAGCAAACGGGCTTTTCAGCTTTCCCTCACCTTTGTCCTGAGCATGGCTTTTACCTATGCCGGCGCGGGTTTATTGGCGGGCTATTTTGGCGGCACGGTTCAAACCGCGCTACAGCAGCCCTGGGTCATTGGCGGCTTTAGTTTGATCTTTGTCCTTATGGCCTTCTCCATGTTCGGGTTTTTTAATCTCAGCCTGCCACGCTTCCTGCAAAACTGGATGCAGTCTTCCAGCAGTAAACAGAAAGGCGGGAGCTATCTCGGGGTCGCGGTAATGGGCTTTTTATCAACGCTGATTGCCTCACCCTGCGTGACGGCGCCCCTGGTTTCTGTTTTGACCTACATTAGTCAAACCGGTGACGCTCTTTTAGGCGGCGTGATTTTGTTTTCGCTTTCTTTGGGCATGGGTGTGCCGTTGCTGCTTTTCGGGCTGGGGCAGGGCGCGCTGCTGCCCAAATCGGGGCCCTGGATGAATAAGGTCAAGCAACTGTTTGGTTTGATGATGCTGGGCTTAGCCATCTGGATGCTGTCACGTTTATTGCCGGGGACGCTGACCCTTTTCCTCTGGTCCGCTCTCTTGATTGTTGGCGTTGTTGCCTTGGGCGGTTTTGAATTCCAGCCGGAAAGAAGATTGCCGCCTTTGATACAGGGCCTGAGTATTCTAGTCTTCCTTTACGGTTGTGTGCTGCTCGTTGGCGCCGCCAGTGGTCACGATCAAGTGTGGCGTCCGCTTGGCAGCATCTCAGCACCGGCTGCCGTTGTGGCGCCGGCGGATTTATTTATCCAGGCTTATAATATGCAAGACTTGCAAGAAAAGTTAGACGAGGCCAAGAAAAATAATAAGCCGGCCCTGGTCGAATTTTTTGCCGCCTGGTGTGGTACCTGCCGTGATTTTGACGCTCAAGTCTTGTCGGATCCTGCTATTCAAGCGCGAATGAAAAATTTTACGGCGATTCGCGTGGACTTGACCACGAAGAACGACGCTTTAATGAAAATGATTGAGCATTACCGGGTTTTTGGTACTCCTACGGTCCTTTTTTATAATCGTCAGGGTCAAGCGGTTCCGGTTCAGCCTTTTAATCGAGGCGTTTCCAAGGAAGACTTTGATAAAATTTTGTCAAAACTGAGTTAGTTCGTTCTTGGCTTAAGACCCGGGAGCCA
>JABDGC010000044.1 GCA_013286215.1 Gammaproteobacteria bacterium | reverse complement strand
TCTGCAAAATTCTGAAACGGTGGGAGCGGTTACCCTCACGAGTACAGGAACCGCGGGTACCGCGAGTGTTGTCGGTGGACCCTATGCCATCGTACCTTCGGCGGCGACAGGCGGAACTTTTTCAGCGTCAAACTACACGATTAGCTATGTCAACGGCAGCTTGACCGTAAACCCGGCCCCGCTGACGCTCACCGCCGGTAACCAAAGCAAGCTCTACGGACAAACACCGAGTTTAGGAACTAGCGACTTTACTAGCTCCGGCCTGCAAAACTCCGAAACGGTGGGAGCGGTTACTCTGACGAGCACGGGAACGGCCTCTACTGCGAGCGTGGCCAGCGGACCCTATGCCATCGTGCCTTCGGCGGCGACAGGCGGAACTTTTTCAGCGTCAAATTACACGATTAGCTATGTCAATGGCAGCTTGACGGTGAACCCGGCCTCGCTGACGCTCACCGCTGGCAACCAAAGCAAGCTTTACGGACAAACGCTGAGCTTGGGAACCAGCGACTTTACCAGCTCCGGCCTACAAAATTCTGAAACGGTGGGAGCGGTTACCTTGACGAGCACGGGAACGGTCTCTACTGCGAGCGTTGCCGGCGGACCCTATGCTATCGCGCCTTCGGCAGCGACAGGCGGAACCTTTTCGGCGTCAAATTACACGATTAGCTATGTCAACGGTAGTCTCACCGTGAATCCGGCCCCGCTGACGCTTACTGCCAATGATCAAGGTAAACTCTACGGGCAAACACCAAGCTTAGGAACCACTGCTTTCACCAGCTCCGGCCTGCAAAATTCTGAAACCGTGGGAGCGGTTACCCTCACGAGTACAGGAACCGCGGGTACTGCGAGCGTTGCCGGCGGACCCTATGCCATCGTGCCTTCGGCGGCGACAGGCGGAACTTTTTCAGCGTCAAATTACACGATTAGCTATGTCAACGGTAGTCTCACTGTGAATCCAGCCCCGCTGACGCTCACCGCCAACGATCAAAGTAAACTCTACGGACAAACACCGAGTTTAGGAACCACTGCTTTCACCAGCTCCGGCCTGCAAAATTCTGAAACGGTGGGAGCGGTTACCCTCACGAGTACGGGAACCGTCTCTACCGCGAGCGTTGCCGGCGGACCCTATGCCATCGTGCCTTCGGCGGCGACAGGCGGAAGCTTTGCAGCGTCAAACTACACGATTAGCTATGTCAACGGCAGCTTGACCGTGAACCCAGCACTGCTGACGCTCACGGCAACACCCAAGACAATTCTATCTGGTAGTCCTCTTCCCGTTTTCTCAGGATCCGTATCAGGACTTGTAAATGGCGATACACCTGCTTCTGCCTATTCAGGAACCTTGAGCTTTACGACACCAGCCACGATTAATAGCGGTCCAGGTCGTTATGCAATAGACGGTTCCGGCTTAATAGCGACGAGTGGCAATTATACGTTTGTTCAAGCAATGGGTAATGCAACAGCACTGACAATTAGCTCTCTAGTATTACCCGGCTCAGTTACTTCACCTTATCAGAATACGATTAGCAACAGTCCGAATAATGCTGTGAGCATTCCGCCGGTGGGTGCGCTTATATCGGGCACTACAACCCCGCCAGAAAAAAATTCGGAGCTGATTATAGAGCAGGACAATGGGGCTAGTAAAAAGACTGTACCCGATAATATAAATACACAAAGAAACCTGGTGGTGAATACCCTCGGAAATCCGAGTAACGAAGGCCTCTTATCATGGCGTAGTGTCCCCCTGTTGAACCTAAATAATTTGAACTTAAACAATACAAGCTTGATAAATGCCTCGGCTGGATCGATTAGGAGTGGGGCGACCCGACCCGCTGTATATGCTTCTGCTCAAATAGGGCGTGCTTTTGGTACATCAGCAGCGACTACCCCGGGCACGTCAGCGCAGATTCAGGGGCAATTGTATCCAGCCATAAGAGCGCTCGCCGCTTCTGAAAAGGAAATACAGAAAAATGATTCGCGCAACGCAGCGCTCATACTAAGCATTGCTGGATTGATCTTATTATTACCGTTCCGCAAGAGAGTAGCACTTATTATAAAAAATAGAATTGAGCTTAATATGTTAAATAGGCAAACTAAATACACGGATGCTTTAGCGAGACAGCTAACAGAAGTAAGCAGAGAAAACTACTTTTCATGGAAAAGAAACCGCGCTAAAGGAGTGACCATTATGAATGCAACGGATGTAGAGCATCTGTTACCAGAGGGTCTTCCTCCAGGGTATACCATTACCCAAATGAAAGTTCCCAAAGCCACTTTAAAGGTTTGCGTTTTGTCCGGGCCCAGGTCGACGAAGGCCTTGTTTACCGTGATGGGGGTCGTACCTTCCACCACCGCGATAAAAACAAAGGTCGTGAGTTAGGCGTCGAATAGTTACCGCTCAAAGCGGTACCGCTAAATAGTCCGACTCGTGAACCCGAGTAACGCGATAGCCAAAGCCTTTCAGTTTGGCGATGCTGCGAAGAATTTTCATTTGAACTGCCGGAGAAGCTGTTTCGAAGGGAGCCCCTCCCATGATTTCACATAAGATAACCGGTTTACTGGTTTTTATCGTTTGAGCCGCACCCGCCAAAACGAAATCCTCATAGCCTTCAACATCGATCTTGATGAAGGAGACATTCTTGATGCCAAGGCTATCAATACTGACCAAGTCCGCTTTGTCTCCTCCCCGTCCCACGGCGGTGTGTCCTTCGTTCCCCTCAATCGTCGGACTCATCTGGATAATCCCCTTCTGCTTGCCGACCGCATAACGGAGAGTTTTTACATGATGAACGTCGTTTATAAAGAGATTGGCATTTAGCTCCATAAATAATTTTTGTTGAGGTTCAAAAGCCCATACGGTGCCTTGCCCCGCAAGCAGTTTGGCAAAATAAATGGTATGCGTGCCAATATGCGCGCCAATATCGAGGACATTACTATTTTTTTTGACGTACTGCGTCATATAAGGGATTAAGTAAGGCTCCCATCTTCTCCCCTCCCTCAGCTCCGATTTGATGGCATCAGGCTTATTTTCAAGAAAGAAAGAGCCAGAGTCCTTTACCTTGTAGAGCGAATAGTTTTGGGTAGGGAAGCTTTGAGAATACTGATTCAGATCCATAGAGCTTTCATGATAAACAGAGTATCGTATATAAGCTTTTCGAAGGAGCTCCGGTGTTAGTTTATCATTATGATCTAGTGGCTTCGCTGCGTGAAAGAGTCTCACCCCGGTCAATATTAAAATAAGCAGCAGAAATAAACCGCTTCCTGATTTCAGATTAATAAAATTCTTTATTGATATGTTACCCTGCTTATTTGACGGCCTTGTCATCAAAAAAACCTTTGACTTAGCGACGATGATGGCCGCCGCCATGATAGTTACCACCGCTATGATAGCCGCCACCGCCATGATGATAGCCGTCGCCATGGCCGCCTTGCCAGTGCCCGTCATGGTCACTATCATAGTAACCTCCTCCACCAATCACGATGCCAATGAAACTGCCCCCCCAATCTTCGTCAGGATAGGGATAGCTTTCGTAATTGGGATTACATTCATAATAGCCATAATTTGGCGTATAGCAGGTTACGGCAAAAGCATTGCTCAGGCATAAGAACAGGATAAGGCCAGTGAAAATCATGATTTTTAGGGATTGCATAGGCTACCCCCGTTGTTTTGCTTTTATCGTTGATATGGTAAATAGTCGTGAGCCCTTTCCGCCACTGCGTGGCGGAAAGGGCTCGATTATTTACTGATTATTTCCGGTCTGTTCCATTGTCACAGCTTTTACCGGAACTCTTACAGTGAGCGAAACAGCAAGAGAGCAGGTCATAGAAAAGCGCGACAAAGAAACCAAACAGAAAGCCCTTTAACAAGGCCAAGAGTGCATGTTCAAAGCCTTTCGCCAAGGTGGGCTCCGGCAGATGCA
Organism: Gammaproteobacteria bacterium; assembly: GCA_013286215.1. Taxonomy (GTDB): domain Bacteria; phylum Pseudomonadota; class Gammaproteobacteria; order DSM-16500; family DSM-16500; genus JABDGC01. The sequence goes on along the minus strand of JABDGC010000044.1, from coordinate 3,379 downwards.
TGGCAACCATCATGGGCGGCATTCCGTAATTCAGGGCCCATAGCGTCCAAATTAAAACCGCAAAAAAGCTCACAATGCCGACAGCCAGGCCGAACGACAGCGGGCAGAGTTTCTTTGATGATCCATCCTTGTCACATTTTGGACACATCATAAGCTATCCTCCAATAAGTTTAATCTCTAATATATATTATAACTCATTAACTGCCATTGAACATGACCTTATTTTAGTGCATAAAGATAAGGATTATACGCAAATTAAACAAGCGAATGCACGATTGCAATTATACGACTGGCAATGACGGAATGCGTGATCCGGTTCACTACTCCAAAGCGTTTGATTTAAATATTTAATCCATCTAAGTGCCAGTTTGTCTTCCTTTGACTTAAGCTAAGAGCACTTAGTATACTGATCAAAAAGCCATTGAAAGGTTTAAAAAAAACCAATTTAAGTGCAAATCGGCAGCTTAACCCGAGTGAAGCTAATTTAACGAGTAAAAAATGATCAGCAGCGATTTCAGGCATAACTACAGCCCTTTGGAGTTAGCTCTCTATGATGAAGACTTGGGCGCAGTTCAACGACTTCTTGCGCCCCGTGACGAGTGCGGTTTCCCAACGCTCGATTTGAATGGTTGGTATGGTGGCGATGTTACTCCTACCGCTTTAAAATTTGCGATAATGCGTGTTGAAAGAGTCAATGTGCCAATTATTCAAGCACTCCTCCAGGTTCGTGACAATCAAGGCTATCCCGTTATTGATGTCAATGCACAGGATTTTTTGGGTCGTACTGTGATCGCTGATGTTCTTTATAAAAAAATGCCGATCCGGGTAAAGCGCGAACTATTGCAAAGCTTCTTAGATCTTCGCGGCCCGAAAGGGGAGCTTATTGTTAACCTGCGTTGTGATGCTTGCGATGAGGAATATACTTTATTGTATGATGCGTTTCTTACAAGAGATATCCATTGTTTGAGAATGTTGCTGGATGCGCGCCTAGCAAATGGCGAGAGAGCATTAAATGTGAACCAGAGGGTGGGTGGCTGGAGAACGGGGTTGACACTGCTTGATTTTGCTCAACAAAAAGACTCCCCTTGGTATAAATATAATCAGGAGCTTGTCGATGCTATAAAAGCCGCAGGCGGGTTAAATAGTGGTGAAGTTTCCAATGAACAGGGGCGCCGATTTCAACCCACCGATGTTTTTCGACCACTCCCTTTTGCGCTCATCGCGCTCCTTACCGAACAGCCCCGGCGGTGAGCCGTTGCATGCGAAACAAAACAGTTTAACGAAAATCTTCGATCGTTAATGATAAACGATTGATTTTATTCTGATTACGAGATAGCCATTAGCCAACTATAATTAAAAAGGATAAATACACAAAAAAATCATTTAGAGGAGAGACTCAATGGCCGATTATTCTCATGCGTACTTGCAAATATTGACGTCGGCGCGAAAAATCCGGCAGGTTTAACCCTTTTACAGGTTGCAGAAGCTTGCCATCATTCTGAGCTTGTGCGCATCTTGCAAGCTCATGAAGAGGCGCATGAGCAAAAAAGAGAGGTTGGGTTGCCACCCGTTAGCTTATTGGGCAGTAAAACCTTAGCACCGCCTTCATTGATCACGCCAAAGGACGCTGCGATAGCAAGCGCAACTCAAAGAAAAAATCCTGGAAGCAGCGAGGCGCATTAAAAGGCGGAGCTGGATCTCCACTTCCCATAAGCATATATTCTGCATGTTCAAGAGTATTCTCCGCTAAAACTGCGGAGAATAAAAAAGCGAAGCTCCCTTTAAAAAAGAAGCCGGAGCGATGCGGTCTCCGCTTTTTCAGTTTTGATGACAGGCGGCGCAGCCATTGCCGGAGTTGAATAAAATAGCTTTATCTGCAGAATGCGCATTTTTTTGCTGAAAATAGCCAACATTTTTCTTCACGTTTTGAATGCGCCGCTCAAGCATGTTGCGATAGGGCCAAGTGGAATAGGTTTTGCTGAGTTTGGCATTGTTATATATCTTAATGGCCGTTTGCCAATTTCCTTGCTTGGTCAGCATATCTCCCATGTTGAGGAAGAAGCCCTCGAAATTATGAGGAGCAATCCAAGAATTCCAGCAGGCGCGTTTACGGCCTTTTGTCGTTTCCAATGCGAGATAGGGACGATAATCGGGGTCATTCCTGTTAATCGTTGTGCCTGTACATAGATCAAGCGTTTTCCATTGCCATTCCAATCCCTCTTTGAATCGATCGGAGTGGGAATCCAAATCACTCATTACATAGCCACCCGTGAAATAGTTGAACTCTGGCCACAATGCGATAGCTCGTTTTAGTTGAAAATAACCACGCACCTCTTGGCGCTCATCGTGTGATATTTTGCCTGATACAAGCATGCTGTCTCCTAGGAATCCCTGATAGCGAGCATCCTGGGGATCCAGCTCAACGGCCTCTTTGAAATAATGCGTGGCCAAGGTGATTTCATCTGTAATAGTGGGAGGGATGTTTTTTTCGCGAGCTCGTTCAGTGATTTTCCAGATATGCACAAATCCCAAATGCGCAGCCAGTTGAGGATCATTAGGATTTTCAAGATAAGCAGCAGTCAAGAGTTTAGTGGTCTCAGGAAGTTTGTTGTAATCGCCTTGATGCAACGTCTTCCAAAAATTCTTCTCCGCCAAATTGGCTAATGGAGTATGCGAAGCATGAGGCTGTTTAGCGGGCGTCGAAAGAACAGCAATTTTTTCACAGCCATTCAAGGTAACCATACAGGCAATAACAAGCAACATTCGTCCTAACATGTAATTCATCCTGGCCATAGTAATGATATTCAAGATAAATCTTACCACAATCGGGGCCATTGCGGCGGAGGTTGTGGTTTAGAAGGGGATAATCAGGGGTATCTTAGCGGAGAGGCATGCGCCATAGGCGTCAAGCTAAGCAAAAAATCCCTTCTCCGTGCTTGATTTTCGAACGCGAGACTTAGGCATGTTTGATATTAGATTTAAATAAATTATAGTAATAAAGCAACAAGCATGAACCCACTATCGCCAACAAGGCCAAAATAAATGGAACCTCATCCTGCAGTTTCAAATGCGTTCCCAGGGCTGAAATCAGGCTGGCGATGAAGAAGGCGGAAGAATTGAATAAGGCATTTGCCGATGCGGAGCTCTGACGAAAGATCAGCACGCTTTTGGTAAAATAGCTGGGGTAAAGGATGGCTGCGCAAAAAAAGATGCAGGCCATAGGCAGAATCAGATTAAACACTGAAATTGGCGTGAATTGCGCGAGAGTAAGCATCAAGCAAACCAAGGCCCACATCGACCAAAAGGAAACCCGGGCTTTGGTTTCGACTGTGTGCTCGAGCATGTAACGATTGCTAAATGCACCTAGAAACCAGGCTAA
>JABDGC010000043.1 GCA_013286215.1 Gammaproteobacteria bacterium | reverse complement strand
CGATGGCGCCTCTTTTTTCCCGCTCGCCGCGCAGCACATGATAAAGATCGAATAAATTTTTGATGGCTGGCTGCAAGGCGCTATAGTGCTCCTGCAAGCCTTGGTCTTTCAGCACGCCCATGGCATGGACTTGAGTGTAAGTCAGACGCGCGTGCGATTTAATGACGCCTTCGAAAAACTCGTAGTGTGTCACCTTGCCCTTGGGGTTGATGGCCATTTTACAGACCAGCGCCAAACGATTTACGTTGGGCTTAAGGGAGCACAGATTGTTGGATAACTCTTCCGGCAGCATGGGAATGACGCGGCCAGGAAAATAAACCGAGTTGCCGCGCTTCAGGGCCTCTTGGTCCAGCGGCGAATGCGGCTTCACATAATGACTAACGTCGGCAATGGCCACATATAAAGTAAAGCTACCATCGCGCTTGGGTTCACAATAAACCGCGTCGTCAAAGTCTTTGGCGTCTTCGCCGTCGATGGTCACAAAGGGGAGCGCGCGTAAATCGACGCGACCTTCCAGGGCTGTGTCCGGCACTTCATCTGGAAAGCGTGACGTTTCGACAAAGACTTCGTCCGGCCAGACATGCGGCAATTCATGGTTACGAATGGCGACATTGATTTCCATGCCTGGCGCCATGTGGTCGCCGAGCACTTCGATCACTTTTCCGACCGGCCGTGTATTCATTGTGGGTTGCGCCGTCAAGCTCGCGATGACCATTTGGCCATCTTTAGCCTTGCCTTCTGCCTGAGGCGGGATAACCACCTCATGTGTGATGCGCTTATTAACGGACTTTATATAGCCGGCGCCGGAGTCGGCATAATAACGGCCAACCACTTCGGTGGTGTTGTGTTCCAACACATCCACGATGATGGCCTCGCGTCTACCCCGGGAATCCACCGAAGAAATGCGCGCCAAAACGCGATCACCGTGAAACACTAAACGCATCTGTCGTGGGCCGACAAAAAGGTCTTCCGAGCCATCGTCTGGCGCGACAAAACCAAAGCCGTCTTTGTGGCCAATCACGTGGCCGGCAATGAGCTCCATTTTAGCAATGGGGCCATAGGCGCCACGGCGATTTTCATGCAATTGCCCGTCACGCACCATGGCAATCAAGCGGCGGCGCAACGCTTCCTGTTCATCCGGGGTGGTTAAATTCAGTTCTTCGATTAATTGGCGGCGCGAAGCAGGACGACCCCGGCCTTCTAGATGTTCTAAAATGAACTCACGGCTAGGAATCGGGTTTGAATACTTTTGAGCTTCCCGCTCTAAATTTGGATCTTTCTTTGACACTATTTTATTTCCTTTCTTGAATGTTTAGAAGCAATCATCGATTTTACTGCTCCCTATTAGGTACGATACCTGAACTCACTGTAAGAAACTACCAAGGAATATGACGCGATCATTGTATCTTTATTGATCAGCTGCTGCACCTTCTTCCAACACAGGTGATGACCCCAATTATACCCTGTGTAAAAACATAGAAGGTAAAATTCAGTTTGGTAGCAATACTGGCTATGGACCCAGTGAGACGGTGGATGTAGAAAAACGTCGATTACAGGCGGCCTATAATAAACTAAATTGCTCCCAATACCAATGGCTTAAATTTTGACCATCAAACTGGTCATAAAGTGGGCAGAACCCCTGCCTTCTCATCAGCCCCCAACCATGCTAGAATTTGAGCCTCGTTCGAACGAGTCTGATTAGCTTAAGTTTAGATCCCCGAGGAGGATAGTATGATAAATCACTTGCTAGGTTATAGTTTTGGCTACTTTTCCAATACGCCTTGGTGGGGCTACGTTGTTTATACCCTGATTATGACTCAAATCACCATCTTCAGCGTCACGCTTTATTTACACCGCAATCAATCGCATCGCGCCGTCGAACTGCACCCCATCGTCAGCCATTTTTTCCGCTTCTGGCTGTGGTTAACCACCGGCCAGATCACCAAGCAATGGGTTGCGATTCATCGCAAGCATCATACCAAGGTGGAAACACCTGATGATCCGCACAGCCCTATTATTCACGGTATTCGCAAAGTCTTTTTTGAGGGAGCTGAGCTCTACCGCGACGCGCCCAAGCTCGACCCGCAACTGCTAGAGCGCTATGGTAATGGCACACCGGACGACTGGATTGAGCGTCATGTTTACACCGGCCTGACCCGTTATGGCATTTTGAGCATGCTGACCATTAACCTCTTTCTCTTTGGCGTCGTTGGGCTCACCATCTGGGCCCTGCAAATGATGTGGATTCCCCTCTTCGCCGCCGGCATTATTAATGGCATCGGCCACTACTGGGGCTACCGCAACTTTGAAACACCCGATTCCTCGCGCAATCTGCTCCCGATGGCCTTTATCACCGGCGGCGAAGAACTGCATAACAACCATCATACCTATGCCAACTCAGCCAAGTTTTCCGTGAAATGGTGGGAATTTGACAGCGGCTGGATGGTAATTCGCACCCTGCAACTCTTTGGCCTCGCCAAGCCGAACTATGTTCCACCCAAGCCGGCTTTTGTCCGCGAGAAAACGACCATCGACGCGGAAACCATCAAAGCCTTGATGCGCAACCGTTTTCACCTGTTGGCGGAATACAGCAAAAAGGTGCTAGTGCCTGTGCTGCGCGAAGAAAAACGCAAGGCGCAGGACCAAGGTAAAGCGCTTTTGTCCCGTGCACGCGCTTTACTGATTCGCGATACTTCCTTTATGGATAGAAGTAGTCAAGAACGCCTAGAAAGTACCTTGGCGCAGTTTGCAAACCTCAGCGCCGCTTATCAATTCCGTCTGAGACTGCAAAATCTATGGCAGCAAACCGCGGCGACACAGAAGGATTTGATTGAGAATTTGTGTCAATGGTGTCAGCAGGCGGAGGCGTCTGGGATACAGGCGTTAAAGGATTTTGCGCAGCATATTAAGACGTATACACTGCAGACGACGGCGTAAGATTAGACTATCTCTCCTAAGTCTTAGAGGGCTAGGAGAGAATGGCCAACCTGTTTAGCTTAAAAAAGCATTACCCCGAAGGGGGGCGCCTCTCAAAGTCGAGGGGTAGAAGAGCTCAGCGAAGTAACGTCGGCGCTCGCTTCTGATTCTACTTTCACTTCTGCTTCTGCTTTCGCTTCTACTGAAAATGCCCGTCTGATTAACGAAGCAGGATCGTTGTGTTGTATATACGGAGTACTCAGCTCAACTACCTGCTCTTTCACGCGTATATTGCTGGCTTTTTTAAATAATAATGGAGAAGTAAGTCGCGCGATGAAATCGGCTTGGACGGCTGCGACATCTTTTCCACTGCTTACTTCTATCTTCCACTCTATATAAGACTTTCTAGAAAAACCGGGTTGCGCACTTATTTTCTCGACCCCCAGCGCCTTTAAAAGAGTTTTCATTTCGTCACTTTGTAATAGGGCATTTAATTCAGCAATTTGTTTGTGATCATAAAGCTTGGTGATTTCAGGCAAAAGTTTACTTGGTTTTTCGACCGCGTCCTTTCCTTCCGCCATAAAGCTGATAACAGGCGTTCCCGCTGCGTTAACAAAAGCCGTGCAGTTAATCTCTGGATGATGTACATGCTTAAATTCGAACTTTAACGGCTCGGTTGAAATACATTTAATTTCAGCTATTTCATCCATTTTCAAAGTATCAAGAAAGGCGCCAGGTTGCTCAGGTGCTCCAGAGATCACAGCGACTGCAGCGACCGCATTTTGGATATTTCCTAGGATTTTAATAAATATATCGCTAACCTGTTTTTTTGCTTTTTCAGACTCAACATTCGATGCATTGGGTAAAATCTCTATCATGACTGCAATGCCATCGCCTGTTTCAGTTACTTGAACATCAGAAATGTCCATGTCAGACTGTATATTACGAGGCGCAAGGCTTTTTAATTGCTGCATAGCTTTATATATACCTGCCTGATCTCTGTCATCTGCACTTGGTTTATACGATATCACTCGTCTTACAACGGTGAGTTCGCCATAATCTTCGCCAAAATCTCGTTCCTTCATTTCAAGCCCACTTATTGAAAATATACCCGTTGCAGCTTCATTGATGTTATCGACTAATTGATCCACTTTCGTTTTAGAAATAACGCCGAACGAGCGTATTGCGCTTTGAGTTATGACAGTTTCTTCACTTAGCAAACTGATGCCAGCTTCGGGTGTATATCGATAAAATGGGCGATAAGGCTCTCCGAGTTTCGCTCTTAACAGGAGCGCATCACGCGCATCTTGCTCTCTTGTCCCCACCATAATACCGGCAATTCCTTTTTCTTCATAAGTTCCAAGTACTTCGCTCCAGGGTAATGCATCCTGTCCAAAATAATGATGGCCTGCATCTGCTTTGAGTCCACGTCTTCTGTGTTCTTTCTCCCATGACTTTTCGCGAAGGCCCAATAACGTTTGCTTGTTTTTACGGGAACCCTTTTGTGGATTGTACTCAAAAGCACCCGTAGCCGCTTTTGAGCTGACGACATTCTCCTTATAGAAATAAGAAAGCTGCGTGCCCTTGTCAGGAGCGGGATCAATGATAACAGCAATACCCTCTTCGCTATAAAATTTAATGCGCAACCCCGATTGGTAATAGGAGCAGGGCCGCCACTTAAATCCGGATGGTGTATGTATAAATCGCTCCCCTCGTTCGACTTGTTTTTTGAGGTATTCTTGTAATTGTTCCGGCGTGGTTATTCCCACCGCTTTTAACGAAGAAATATTTTTTTTGAGAGCATCAAACTCGTTATCAATTTCGGGGGCTCTAAGAGCACGCACTAGGCAGCCTTGTTCGAATAAATCTTGCGAAAAAGATATGGATTTTTCTCTTGCTTCCGGTGCGGGTGTTGCAACCAATTTGCTTATGAGATTTTTTACTGCGAGGCTTTTCTCTCGGTTATACCAATCGAGAATGCTCAGCTCGCTTAAATCAATATCGGATAAAGAAATAACTTTTCCTTGCTTTAAACATGAAAATACAATATGGCTCAATAGCATGTCTTCTTCCGCGCGACGCACGGCTAAATAACAATTCTCCGCTGTTTCACAACGGATATGAAGTTGACCGACCTTACTTCCAGAGGGTGGATCCGCTTCAAGTTGGCTTATTGTTTTGAAATGATTTTCGATGATCGCATCCATTTCTTCTATAAACCCTGGGCAAGCGCGTAAATCTTTCCGGATTGCTAGTGAGTCCTTGTTGAAGTCTTCGTGAACAACTCTAATAATATCTAAACAATCAGCATCACCAAGCAGCTTTTGTAAAATATTTCGATCATCTGCTACAGTTTTTGCTTTCTTTTTTCCGCCTTTGCCGTCCTTTTCTTGAATGGCCATCGCAAAGGGTTCGACTTCTTCCGCAGTCCATCCTAAAGCAACCATATCACGCCGAAAATTAGTCGCGTGCGCCATTTCATCGCCTATTGCTTCACTGGTATTCGCTGAATCATGATAAATGGCGGCTAGTTTTAATAATTCGAGGTCTTTTTCTGTTAAATCTCGACCGGATACTGGATGTTTCAGTTTTTCTGGTTTGTACTTTTTATAAAGTTGAAATAACATTTCCACATTCAGGGCAGTGCTGCTCACATGAACGCCGCCATGATGAGGGCGATTTACTCCTTCTGAGGATTTCTGGTCTGGGTCTGGATAGGGGGGTAAGTAGTAACCGTGAATAGCTGCTTGTGCCAAATCAGAAAATGAACTCTCTTTGGTTAATTTGCGCTCCGCAATAATCTCATGAAAACTCTGCATGCCTTATTGCCCTCGTTAGCCATATACATTCTTTTTATTCGTATTTTTTATATATAGTAATTATAGCAACGGGATGAAAAGTCGCTGGCCAGCGTTGGCAACACATTGATTTTGTTTGTTTTATATTTTTATTGAGAGTGGCCTGCATTGACGCGAGTATCAATCCGGAGAGGCGTCTCTCAAAATCGAGGGGGCGTGGAATTCAACGAAGTCGCGTAGTCGATGGCTTTTGATTCTACTTTTGTTGGGCTTTATTGCTGTCGCGTTTTTTTATTAATTCCACTTTTTCATGAATATCACTGAGTATGGCTTGACGTTTGGTCTTATATAAAAATCCAGATTTACTTTCCGACAGATATTTTTTTCCAACGATAAAAATCAATCCTATCCCCGTTAAGGCGACAACAATATGTGCGACAATATCCTTCAATTTTCTATCTTTCCAGTGCCCCATTGTTTTATTGCTCTCGGCAATTAGTTCACTGAGGCGTTTGCTAACTGCTTCTTGCTGCGCGACTTCCGGGTGATTAAGATAGGCGACGACTTGCGTTCTAACCTCATCGGCCAACTGTGTTGCATAAGACCCTTTTTGTTTGGCCTTTTGAGAGTAGAGCGTGTTGCCATAGTTCCTTAACTCGTCTAGTTTTTCAAATAGCTGACGAATATCCGCTTGGTAGTCTCGACCTTGTTCAGCATAATGCTTCAGGCCTTTACCGGGTGTCATTAGCTTGAGGATCGCCGCTTGATCGGCATAACCGCCTTGTTGATAACCCTTCACAGCGGCTCCTTTATTGACGCCCTGCGCTAAGAACTCATTGACTTGATCAACATAACCACCTTGAGCATAACCCCACACAGCGTAATCCTTACTGGCACCCCGCTCTAATAACGCATTCACTTGCGCGACATGGCCGCCTCGAGCATAACCATGCACTGCGCTATCTTTACTGGCACCCTGCCTTAATAACGCATTCACTTGCGCAATATGGCCGCCTCGAGCATACCCCTGCACTGCGACATTGACATCGAGATTGGCTCTATCGATAGGCACATTCTCATTCGGAGTAAATAGCTTATTCACTTCCGTGACATTGCCGACTTCCGCATAACCCATCACAGCGGCATTGATATCGGCCCCCTGCGCTAAGAGCATCCACACTCGACGCGAATCACCGACTTCCGCATAACCCATCACAGCGGCGTTGATATCGACACCTCTCACAAATAGCAGCGCATCTACCGCATCATAATGACCACCTTGAGCATAGCCCCGCACAGCGCAATCTTTACTGGCACCCATCTCTAATAGCTTGCGCACTTCTCTAAAATGACCGCTACGAGCATAACCCAGCACAGCGCTATCTTTACTAGCACCTCGCGCTAATAGCTTGTTCACTGCTGTGACATGACCGCCTCGAGCATAACCTTCCACAGCAGCATTAATATCAGCGCCATTCACTTTTAATTCCAATTCCACTTGATCGTCGTGCCCCCCCTCCGCATAGCCCCGTACCGCGGCATTTTGATCAGCGCCGTAACTTAATAAAAACTGGGCTGCTGCTTGTTTATTTTGATATGCTAATCGTTCTACAGGAGATTTGATTACTCCATTTTCTTCTACTAGGATATTAATACTGCCTTGTTGGAGAGCATGAAAGAGCGTCGTTGTATCCATGTTGATTGCCGCATTATAAATGTCCTGAAAAATTTTCTGGGGTTTCATCGCGATAACCTCATTTTGCCTATTCGTGCTTGCTTCTACTCCCTTGATAGAAACCCTGCTTTTGTGTTTATTTATTAGCCTTAAAAGTAT
>JABDGC010000042.1:7444-7728 GCA_013286215.1 Gammaproteobacteria bacterium | reverse complement strand
AGAACGACGAATTGATCAAATGACTCAACGATACCTTGTAGCTTAATTCCATTGACGAGATAAATGGAAACTGGAATTTTCTCTTTACGCAGGGTATTCAAAAAAGGATCTTGTAGTAATGGTCCCTTTGACATATTCATGCCTCATTGATTATTTATGTTTATTCCTTTTTTAAAACAATTACAACAATTTAACGCAGTGAGAATACCTGAAACCCAAAAACCAGGCAAGATAAAAATTTAGACACCCTGAAGAGCAGAAAAGAGAGTAGTTTTAAATGCGCT
>JABDGC010000042.1:0-7434 GCA_013286215.1 Gammaproteobacteria bacterium | reverse complement strand
TTCGCTTAGTGTACAATTCGGGTATCAAATCTCATAATTGAACTTCGAGTTAAGCCTATGATTAAACAACTTCAAGCTACTCGCACTTGTTCTATCTGCGGCCAGAAAAAACCGCTCGTTGCCTTTTTAGAATTAGCCGGCGATAAAGGCCATACGTATGGCGACATTTGCGCAACCTGCCGCGGCACAGGGCATGGTCGCAAAAAGTCGGTTGAAGAAGGGGCGGATCAGAGCGGCGGCACAACACGTCTGCAAATCGACAGTAAAACCAAAGTACAGTTGGAGCATGATAAAAAAGAACAAGCCAAAGAGCACGACAAACAAGATTACCTCGAAAAAACCAAAAAAGAGAGCGCTGAAGCGGAAAAGTCCAGCCACTCGGAGCAACGTGAAGAAGCGGAAAAGAAATATCGCGAAGAGTATCTGGAAAGCAGGAAGTGGGGCAAGATCAGTGCCACTGACCAAGCCAATGCCGCTGATAAAGCCAACGCCGCCGCCTCCCAGGAAGGGCAGAGCATTCAAGCACAGGGCTTTTATCAAGAAAAAACGCGGGTCACCCAAGATTTTCAACAGCAGACCAGTGAGCAACAGTTTGGGAAAAAAACCACGGGACTTACGGTCGACTATGTCAACAAATATGTCAGCGCGACCGGCCGTTCTGCCGAATCTTTATTCGGCCAAGTTCTCGGCCAATTTATGCGCAACAGCTTTCGGGCGCACGACCAAAAAACGATTCCCGGGGCAGGACAGCAGAAAGCCGACCCGACAAACAAAGCCGCTGCTTCAGCGAATAACCATGGAAAAATGCAAACCGCCGCCGAACCTGCGGAGCAGTCCGAAAACACCGCAACGGAATTTGCTCAGAACAACTTTCGGAAGCGATAACCCACTTTTGGCCTCGTTACACCACCCGTCAACAGGCCTTAATCAATTCGCCGTCATCGCTTAATTTATAAACCAGCTCGTTGTGCGTAAAAGACACCAAACGTTCATAGCGTAGTGAGCCCTCTTTCACCTTGATCAGGGGATTTTCCAAAGCATCTTTTAAGCTGGCTTCCTCAGGGGCTGGCAACACACGATCCTTCTTGATGGCAACTGTTAGATAAGCATGCTGGGCCTTGTTGGCTTTGGCGCGAATAAAAGCTTCGATGTGCGTTTTGTCCTGATAGATGGGGCGATTCACGCTAAAATCAAAAAAATGCTTTGCGGGTGATCATGCTTTGCCAGGTACGAACCAGTGCGCCCTGGGCATTATAAAGATGAATGTAGACTAAAAGCTCATCCTCTGCCAATTTTAACACCGGAGCCAACTTGGTCTGTTTCTCTTGCCCAGCTGCTTCTTTCTGTATGGTTTCCAATAACGCTTGCAAGCGGTCGCGCACAAAACGAAACCGCTCCCCGACTTGATGCGTCTGCCTCAATTGCCCATCCCGCTGAAGAGCCTCTTGGATGAGCACAATCAACTGGTTGAGCTGTTCTTGTTCATTGTCTTGAGGCATGACAATCGTCCTCACCTTTCAATTAACTTGGGGGTTTAAGCTGTGACGGACCTGAAGCGCGATGCACTAGCAAATCTTTCACTTTTTCACTCAGTTCTTTTAACATAAGACTATTTTCATATAAATACTGTGCTGACCTCGATGGTGGCTGTTTATTCGAGGGCACCAGGCTTTGCAAGCTCGTCGCCAGATTCATTTCATGGACCGCCAATTCGCGAAAGGCTTGATGCACGAGAAATGCCGCTTCTTTAAAATCAATAGCCATGAACCACCCCTCAACTCTTGTGTTAATTTATTCTTCTTTAAGCATAGCATATTACCCCAGCTATGCCTGTCACATTATAAATATTTAATTTTACAGTGAATTTCTAGAAAAAGCGTCTCTTGGTTTCTCATTCTCCTGAATTTGATAGTTACGGTGCTGCAGATAGGCATTGCGCATGAATACATAGCGGTCAATCGCCACCTGATCAAAAACATCCTGGTATTGCAGCAAGTTAGAGCGCCGGTCAACGATGCCAACACCATAAATACTATAACGAACGGTCGTATTATTAATATGAGGATAAATAGAAAACAGAAAGTAATCGACGGGCCAGCCGAGCACGTCTCGGATGGTCCCGGGGCCGAAGAAAGGAACCACAAAATAATTCGAATTTTTATAGCCCCAATGCGCCATCGTTAAGCCAAAATCTTCATGGTGCGGCTTGAGGCCGATGCGGGAGCCTACATCAACCAAGCCGAGGATGCCTACCGTCGAATTAATAACAAGACGCCAGCTATCGTTCAACGCGTAATACAATTTAAATTGGAGTACATCGTTCACAATCGTGGGAATGTTATCAATATTGCTAAAAAAATTGGTTATTCCTTTGTGCAAGGGCCTGGGAACTATTTTGTTATAGAGTGTCGCCACGGGCTTGAGGAAGAGGCGATCCAGGGTGTCATTAAAATGGAAGACCACACGATTATAGTTGGTCAGCGCATCCGGCGACTCCATGGCCGGTGGTTCCGGCGCATCCTGCGCGCGGGTCACGTCCCCGGTTAGTGCGGCCTGTTCTGGATCACTGAGTTTCTTTGGAACGGCCGCTTCCGGCGCAAGCGGAGCGCTGGGTGAAACCGCGGCCTTATTCGAATCGCTTATTTTCTGAGGTGCTTCAGCAGCCTGTGAGGAGTAGCTGAGAAATAATGCAGTTAAAATACCGCCTAAAAAAGATAACTTTTTAAACATCATGTAAGATCTATTCCTTTCGATCTAGGAGATTAAGTCGGCACTAGTTTAACACATACGCCCATAATGCCAATCACATGAGCCGGGAATAGCGGGCCGGCTGTTGAAAAAACATTCCATTTACTGGGATTTAATAATATATGTAATTATTCACTGGCTGAAGCCTTTCGGACGTACCTATCTGATATCCCCCTCCCTCCACGAAAAGCGTGGAGGGAGGGGGATATGGGAGGGTGAGCAGAATATTTACAGAATATTGGCCGAATATTGGGTTAATTTATTAATAAAAAGTGGATTTCTTATTGAATATGTCTCCTGTTGAAAACAACAATTTAGTCCTGTCGCGGAACAAAAAGAGAAGCTGCGCTTATCACTCGTTTTTAAGCGTATGTCGCGCTAAGCAAGGCCGGGTCAACGCTGTGATCCGTCTAGGGCACACGCTGATGCGCAAAGAAAAAATCTTTCACCATTTTTTCGCCGACCACTCTTTACGCGCTGTGGCAGCGCATTTAGCTTTCTTTTCCCTGAAACTGCCCTACGAATATGATAATCCGGTCTATCTCGATCGCAGTCTTAACGAAGAGGAAGCCCGCGAGATCCTCGGCTTATTTGAAAGAAGAATCGCGGAACGGCTTCCCCTCGCCTATCTCACCCAGGAAGCGACTTATTTGGGACGGCGTTTTTATGTCAACGAGCAGGTCCTGGTGCCGCGTTCTTTAATGAATACACGCTTTGAGGAGTTTTTAGCACGCATTTCCTGGGAGAATCATCGCGTGCTCGACTTATGCGCAGGTTCAGGCTGCATTGGCATTAGCCTGGCATTGATGAATCCTCGGTTGCAGGTTGATTTGGCAGACATTTCCGCTGAGGCCTTGAAAGTGGCCGAGGTCAATGTGGAGCGTTTTAGCCTGAGCGCGCGGGTACACTGTATTGAAAGCGATCTATTTAGTCGGATTGAAGGAAAATATGATCTCATTATTAGCAATCCGCCTTATGTGAGTGATTACGAATATCAATGGCAGCCGCCGGAGATTAAAAAGGAGCCGGCGCTGGCTTTGAAGGGCGGGGTAGATGGCATGGATTTGGTGAATCGGATCTGGGTGGAGGCGAGGGAATACTTGAATCCGAAGGGGATCTTGGTGGCGGAAGTGGGCTATGCTGCGACACGTCGGTTGAAATGGCGATATCCGCGGGTCGCATTGGAGGGTGTTTGCTATAAGAAACCCGAGGAAGCTGGGAAAAAAGGGATCTGGAAGAAAATAGCGCGGTGGAGTGATTTGCCGTTTGAGTGGAGTGGAATGATGGATGGGGTCGTGGTATGTGAGAGGGAGCAGTTACCCTTGGAGCTTTCTCGGAAAAATGATCCGCTCCGCAGTTGGCTTTTTAGGACCTCTCGGTTAATCCAGAGATTATGTCGATTTTTCCGTGAAAACTAAGTACAACGTTCGGTTAATTTTGTTTAATATTTAATTGTTTTTTATAGCGTCCTAAAAAAGCACAAAACCAAAAGGAGTGAGCATAATGCCTTTTTTGTTTACTAAAACCGGGGCGGAACGAGCCCTTTGTGTATATGAAGACCTGGATTGCCTGGCGCGTGATTACTATAGCGCGATGACTCCAACCCTTCGAGCGAGTAGGGCCACTGTGGAAGCTTCTCTTGAAGCATACGATTTTTTCTGTCAAAAATATTTTGGTTTAGGCTTTGTGGCTTCCTTTATTCCAGGAACAGAAGCTTATCAAACGAGAATGATCTTATCAGGTGAAGTAGAGCAACTTTCACGTCTGCTCACCGAGAAACTAAACACGGAAGCAAACATGGGTCAAGGCGCCCGGGAACGCTATCGTGATCGTATGACGGCTCGTTGGCTTATTGTATTTTTGATATTAGACTTGCCCTCAAGAATACGGATGGACGCCTTTGTGTTCTGGCGTCGCGAGATGCATCGGTATAGCAATCTGGAATCTTTTAAAAAACTAGCATCCTATTTGCCCGTGCTTAGTAGCATATACGATGTCGGTCCGATCTTTGGAGCTACAAGTTTTTATCCTTATAATCTGATGATAGACCAGCTTATTAATATCCTTTGCAATCCTGTACAACTGGTAGATCATTCCTTGTGGTTTTTACTCTCCGCACTAAATCGTATAATAGAAATTGGCTCAGAAAAATATCAAGAATCAGGTCCGATTCGAAAAGCGTTAAAAGGATTCGTGGGGGTTGTATTTTCAGCTATTATGCTTCCCGTCAGAACGGTAAGTGCCATAACAGATATTCCTTACCAAGTTTTGAAATGGGTCATTTATCCTTCTCTGCAGTTTCTGGCCGCCTCTTTGAAGCAAATGATTCGTAATGAAGATCAAATCATCGTGGAACACCGGGATGCAGCTGCTATGGAGGCCTTGGGGAAAAAGGCTGCTTTGAGGCAAATAGCCGCCAAAAGACAGGAAGCGATCGCATCAGGAATCACTGCTGCAAGTCAGAAGAAAACCGTGATGATTGACGATTTAACTGCAATAATTGCTAATTATAGATATCAATCTCTCACTGACGATGGCGTGGACCCAGAGCCTCTCGCTATTCCTTCTCATCCTGCCGCTGGTCCTCGCACCCCTGGTGCTGGCCTCGATGTTACCGCTGACCCCGTTGCTGCTCACAAAGACGCGGATTTAGTTAATTTCCCAGCCTATGGTGACATATCACCTGAACAGGCTGCGCAATACGGTTTACCCGTATCGAAACCGGTTCCCAGCCTAAAGCTTTCGCGTCAATTTAGATTATTTAAAACAACCCCTCACGATAAAGGGATAATACGCGAGTTAGTTGATATTGTTCATGCCAATGTATCTAAAGAAGCTTCGATTGAAGCGGCGAGGCAGGTGCTTACAAGAAGCGCCACGCAACCCTCCCGTTAAACTTAGCCGCTCGTACAGCGTTCGGGTGACAAAGGCTACGCAAGATGACAGAATTAACCGCACTGTGTGAAGACCTGGGGCTATTTCTGGGCACACTGTTTTTTACCTGAGAGGAGTCAACCTAATGCCTTTTTTGTTTCCTAAATCAAGAGCTCATCGGGCGGTTTATGTAGCTATTGGTCTATACAGCCTGCAACTTCATCCCAACAGGATAAATCTAGTAGGCGTTCAACAAGGCCGCGCCGCCGTGGAGGCTTCTCTTGAAGCATACGATTTATTCTGTCGGAAATATTTCGGTCTAGGCTTTGTAGCTTCCTTTATTCCAGGAACAGCTGCTTATCAAGCAAGAATGATTTTATCGGATGCAATAGAGCAACTGTCACATCTGCTCGTAGAAAAAATAAACACCGGCACAATGAAGCGTGAAAATGCACGGGAGTACTATCATTATCTGATGATGCTTCGCGGGTCTATTGTATTTTCAATATTAAGACGACTCTCAGAAATAAGGAGAGATGCATTTTCACCCTGGCGTTACAGTATGCAGTTTAATCGGCAGGAATCTTTAAAAATACTAGCAACTTATTTGCCTGTGTTTAGATACATATGCCATGTCCATGGTTTCTCAGGACATATTTCTATACGCATTAATTGGGACAGGATAGCTGAGCTTATTCATACCCTTTGTAATCCCATGCGACTGGTAGATGATACCTTGCAGTTTTTACTCTCAGTGGTATATCGTATAATAGAAATTGGCTCAGTAAAAGATCAAGAATCAGGTCCAATTCGACGCGAGCTTAAACACTTCGCAGGGGTCGTATTTTTAGCGATTAAGCTTCCGGTAGCAATAGTAAGTACGATAACGGATCTCCCTTATCAGGTTCTCAAACATGTAATTTATGCTCCCCTGCAATTTCTAGCCCTCTCTTTGAAGCAAATGCTTCGCAATGAAGATCCAATCATAGTCGAACACAACGATGCAGCCGCCATGGCGACCCTGGCAAAAGAAGCCGCTTCGATTCATATAGCCACCAAAAGACAGGAAGTGATCGCGTCAGGAATTGCTGCTGCGAGCCAAAAGCAGACCGTGATGATTGACGATTTAACTGCAATAATTGCTAACTATAGGTATACGTCTATTAATGACGATGGCATGAACCCAGAGCCTCCCTCTTTTTCTTCTCATTCTACCGCTGGCCTGGGTGCTCCTGCCGCTGCGCCCGTTGCTACCGCAAGTCCTGGCGCTCCTGCCGCTGCCCCCGTTACTGCCGCAGATCCTGGTGCTCCTGCCGCTGCCCCCGTTGCCACTACCCACGAAGATGTGGATTTAGTTAATTTCCCAGCATACGGTGACATCACCCCTGAACAGACTGCCCAATACGGTTTGCTCGCATCGAAACCGGTTCCAAGTACAACGCTTTCGAATCACTTTAGATTATTTAAAACAACTCCTCACGATAAAAGGATAATGCGCGAGCTGGTTGATATCATTCACACCGAGGGATCTAAAAAAAATCAAATTGAAGCAGCGAGAAGGGTGCTCGTGAGAAGCGCCGCTGCGCGACCCTCCCGCTAAAATAGCTTGCGGTGCGCTGTATTTAATATTTCCTTATTAATCCTTTTGCATTAGACTAAAGAAGCACAAAATGAACCATCTCAGTTTTTATCCGTTTTTAGTCATAATTCTGCGAGGAGTAGACATAGTGTATTTTTTGTTTCCTAAAACAATGGCGCAACGAGCGCTTAATGCATTTAACAACCTGCTTACATTAGAGGAAGAAACATTCG
>JABDGC010000041.1 GCA_013286215.1 Gammaproteobacteria bacterium | reverse complement strand
CTCTGCCCTACGCCGGTGATGGTTTCAAACTCGCTCAGGGTTTTTGGCTTTTTAGCGTGCATCTCCATTAAACTGCTGTCATGAAAGATAATATAGGGTGGAACCCCTTGCTCGCGGGCCAATTCAAGGCGTTTGGCTTTTAAGGCCTGCCATAAAGCATCATCCGGCATCTGGTCCGCTTTTCGGGTGCGATCTGCCGTCTTCTTGGCTTTCTTCTTGGGCTTTTCGGGATCCACACGCAAGGCGATGGTCTGCTCTCCGCGTAAAAGCGGCAGGCTTTTTTTAGTCAGTTTTAAGCTGCCGTAACCCTGCATGTCGATCGTTAACAAATCGGCAGCGATTAATTGTCGATAAATACTTTGCCATTGCTGGTGATTAAATTCCTGCCCAATGCCATAGGTGGACACCTGATAGTGCCGGCAACGCTCAATTTGCTCCGTTTTTTTGCCGAGTAAAACATCAATTAAATGTTTCACCCCGAAACGCTGGCCTGTGCGGTAGACGCAGGATAAGGCCATCTGCGCCGCGATTTTGCCATCCCAGGTCGCGACCGGCTCCAGGCAATTATCGCAGTTGCCGCAGTTTCCCGGATAGGCTTCGCCAAAGTAATGAAGCAGCACTTGCCGTCGGCACAGGGTTGTTTCACAAAAGCCGAGCAGGGCGTCCAGCTTGCGCCGTTCCAGGCGTTTATGCTGTTCCTCTGCTTCTGAGAGATCCAGCATGCGTCGCAGCGTGATTACGTCATTGATGCCATAGGATAGCCAGGCATTGGACGGCAAACCATCTCGTCCGCCGCGACCGGTTTCCTGGTAGTAGCCTTCAATGCTTTTAGGCAAGTCGAGATGGGCCACGAAGCGGACATTGGGTTTGTCGATACCCATGCCAAAGGCGACGGTGGCGACGATGATGACGCCTTCCTCGCGTATAAACCGCTGCTGATTTCGTTGACGTTCCTGTTTACTCAGTCCCGCGTGATAAGGCAGGGCCTCCCAGCCTTTTTCTTTTAACCATTCCGCCGTCTCCTCCACCTTTTTGCGCGACAAACAATAGACAATGCCAGCGTCGCCGCGGTGTTCCGCCTCCAGAAATTGGTGCAATTGTTCTCGGGCATTTTGCTTTTGGACAATGCGATAGCGAATATTGGCTCGGTCAAAGCTGGTGATAAACTGTTTCGCTCTGCGGAGGTCCAGTCGTTCAATGATTTCACGGCGGGTCGGCTCATCCGCCGTTGCGGTGAGGGCAATCCGCGGCACCTGAGGAAAGCGCTCATGAAGAACGGAGAGTTGGACATATTCCGGGCGAAAATCATGTCCCCACTGCGAAACGCAATGTGCTTCGTCGATTGCAAATAAGGCAAGCTGGCTGCGCTCGAGCAACTCAAGGAAGCGTGGCATGAGCAAGCGTTCCGGAGCGACATAAAGCAAGTCCAGGTTGCCTTCGAGCAAAGCTTGCTCTACTTTAAAAGCGTCTTGTGCGTGCAAGCTGGAGTTCAAAAAAGCGGCCTTCACATTTAATTGCAATAAGGCATCCACCTGGTCCTGCATTAAAGCGATCAAGGGTGAGACGATAATGCCGACCCCGGCACGGATGAGAGAGGGTAGCTGGTAACATAGCGACTTGCCGCCGCCGGTCGGCATCAAAACGAAAGCGTCTTTACCGGCGATCAGCTGTTCAATGACCTCCGCTTGATTGCCACGGAATTCACTATAACCGAAAATTTTACGTAAGATTTCCTGAGCCTTCATGGGTGTAGAAGTCCTTCTATTGTTTTGAGGGTGTAGGTGAAATTGAAAATCAGTGGCAAAGGTGAAAGAATATAAACATCATAAGTTTATAACAGGAAGTTTAACAATTAAAGGGGATTGTTGAGGTTAATTTCAGGTTTATTTTTACTTTTTTGAGCATACTTTGTCTAGAAAGTAAGAGGCGAGACGCTGCTTCGTATAGTATAATCATTCTCTTCAGACAGGAGTAACCCATCATGTCGAATTCAAAAGAGCCGCGCGGCCAATTAGTGACTCGCATCGTCGCCATGCCTGCCGATACCAATGCCAACGGTGATGTTTTTGGCGGCTGGCTGGTTTCCAATATGGACTTGGCCGGCGGCATTGAAGGTCGCCGTCGCGCAAAATGCCGCGTTGTGACTGTTGCCATTGATTCCATGCAGTTTCTTAAACCCATCCGTATTGGCGATACGGTGGGCTGCCACGTGGAAATACTCAGAGTCGGCCGTACCTCACTGCAATTCAAAATTGAAGCCTGGGCCCTCTCTTTCTACGCTGAAAAACATCAGCAAGTCGCAGAAGGGATTTTCACCTTCGTCGCCATCGACGAGCAAGGAAAGCCTCAGCCGGTTGATCGAGCCTAAGTTTCTGGTTGCATTAATACAGCTGATTCAAGGTCTCTAATTTATTTTCAGTTTAGATCAAATTACTTAGTAGCTAATAGAAGCAAAGCACACCCCAGAGCTGTATAAAATAAAATCAAATACCTCTTAAGAGTTCCTTAATGATTCTCTTGTACACTGCTGCTTACTAAAACACACACGAGAGAACTACAATGCCTGTTATAAGAGTTTATTTATATGATAAAGGGTTTGGTCAGATATCACATCTGGGGACTCACATTGCGGCTAGAGTTTTTGATGAACAAAGTAGGCAACAAATATATATAGAATACAGCCCGCGGCCAAATCTGAATGGTATAAAATATCCTGGTGAGTCATCAGACTATATTGACCTTTATTCGGATAAAGATTTTTCTGAATTTGTAGAGGCATATAAGCAAAAATTCAAAGCCGGTGATTATCGATTTTTGAAAAAAAATTGTGCTGATGCCGTTAATTTTGTATTAGACCACTTTTTTCCAGGTGCTTATGAGGCTCGCTTGCGTTTTGAAGCAGAAAGATTAGCTTGCTGCTTGCCTGGTATAGCATTTTTTAGTGCAAAATGTATGCCAGCTCCACTGTATATCTCGACCCCAGCCGCTGTGTTTGCCAAGGCAAAGAGGATCGAGGAAGGTGTTTTAGGTTTTGAGATAGTACAGAGAGAGCACGCTGAACATTCCAGTGCTATACAGCCAGATAAACTGGCGCCAGAAAGAATGGTAATGAAATAGCCGAGTGAGGTTCTCGTTTTAACTGCACTAAGGTAAGCTGCTTTAACCAACTGTCTGGTATTTCCAGACAGTTGGCTTTCCAATGATTGAGGTAATATTCATAGGCGAAGCATCTCACATGCATGGCTTACCTGCGTTCCATTCAAGCTCGGTATGTCATTCGGAAAATACAGGGCTAATGCCTGTTTTGCAGGCAAGGCGTTGATGCCTTGCTTCTCAAATGAAGAGCAAGATCACGACTGAGCGCCGTGATGTTATTATTCATGGCCTTGGTTATATCCGAATAATTGTTGGGATTGTGAGCATAACAACGATAGGTTGGATTTCGGGTAATCATTAATTGCAACTCATGATTATATATACTCCAGGTAACCTGAAGGATAGAGAGGCCTGTGCTATCAACATCAAATTGGTTCACTTTGACTGTTAAATAATAGTTAATATTAGCTGTTGTCATCCTTGGTGCTGTTAAGATCCGATCCTGCGTCAACTGCAAGGCTAAATTTTCAGCAATGACATCGCTGATATTGCCACTTAAAGGCCCTGCCCAGCGATGGAACTCCGCTTGGATTAATTGATTTTGGTCGATGCGGGTCACTATTTCTGGCTTGTCGATATATCCCGCAATTTTTACACGCTCGACCATAATGGTATTACGGCAGGCTTGATGCTGCTGGATATTCGATAAATTCGCAGTATTCAAGATAAAAAAGTCGGAATTTTTAGATGAACACCCGGCTGTTAGTATACCGAGTACGAGTGAGGTTAGGAGGAATAAATTTCTGTATAATGTCATCGGCTGCCCCTTTTTCCTTGAATGATTGATTCAGGATGTCTTGCTAAATAATCCGTTAAATCGGTAAACGAGCTGAGTGCGTTTCTGGCTTTATCCAATACTTCTTCTAAATCAATCATAACCGGGTCTACTTTCGCATTAACATGGGTAAAGGTGGAATCGGCTTGATTGAAGGCCTCGCTCGCAGAGATAATTAATTTTGTGAGATCTTTTGAATCGACACGGTTGGTAAGGGCATTCATGGTGTTATTAAACGAAACAAGCGCATTTTTTAGCTCCTTGGACTGAGCTAACTCGGTCACGGCTTGTAAGGCATCTTTTGCGGATTCAAAGGCGTTCGTCATTTCTTGAGAGGTGGAGGGGATCGTGGGAATCTGAAAGTAGGGGGTTGAATTGCCTTGATAACTTTGCGGCATCTCGGGATGAAAATCCAATTCAATATAGAGCAACCCCGTAATTAAGCTTTCTGATTTTAGTCTTGCCCGTAACCCTTTGTCGATTAAATAGGCCATAAATCGGGACTTATTTGCCGTTAGTTTGTTCGTGATTATAAAATGAGAAGTGTCAATTTCGATAATGATCGGCAAGTGAAGTGTCTGATTTTTCATGTCGACTTGCAAGGCAACCTCGGTCACCTTGCCAATCACCACGCCGCGAAATTTGACGGGCGCCCCCACATTCAAGCCGTTGACGGAATCGGTAAAATACATCACAAAGGTTCTTTTTTGGCTAAAGAGAGAAAAAGAGCCAAGCATGACAATAGCAAGAACAACTAATGCAATTGCGACGAGCACGAATAATCCAATTGATTTTTCACTGATCGGCTTCATGGTTGAATGACTCCTTCTGCTCCACGTGTTAAGAATCTCTGAATTTTTGCATCCGTCGAATGTTTAAGTAACTCCTTTGGAGGCGCATTGGCTATAAGTGTTTTGCGTTCTGAATCTAAAAAAATGGCGTTATCGGCTATTGTGAAAATACTGGCTAGTTCGTGGGTGACGACGATGATCGTCGCGCCTAAACCATCCCGTAAAGCAAGAATTAAGTCATCTAATCTTTTGGAGCTAATGGGGTCAAGGCCGGCTGACGGTTCATCAAAAAAAATAATTTCGGGGTCGAGCGCAATGGCGCGAGCAATGCCTGCTCTCTTGCACATGCCGCCACTGATTTCAGCGGGGTAAAAATCTTCATAGCCGGCAAGTCCTACCAAGGATAATTTAAAAGCCGCAACTTCTTTGATTTGCTTGGCTGTGAGCGTTGTATATTCCTGCAAGGGCAAAGAAATATTTTCCGCTAATGTCATCGAGCTCCATAACGCGCCGCTTTGATACATGACGCCAAAATGTCGCATCCTGTTTTCCCGCTGGGTGATGCCGCCACTCCAGAAGGGCTCATTATTATAGAAGATATCGCCTGCGACGGGTTTTTTTAAGCCGACCATATGACGCATTAACGTGCTTTTGCCACAACCGCTATCGCCCATAATGACCAATATTTCAGATTTTTGTACTGAAAAATTAATATCTTTCTGCACGATAGTGCCCCCGTAGGCCATATCAAGATGTTTCACTTGAATTGGTGGCTGTTCAATAGGCATCACATTCATTGTCATAATGGGCTCTATATTTTTAAAATATTCAAAATAATTTCAAAAATGGCATCAGCGATAATGACGTATAAAATACCGGTTACGACTGCTTTGGTGGTGGCACTTCCGACTGCATCCGAGCTTCTTCCGCAGTTGAGGCCTTGGTAACATCCTGCAATGGCTACTAACAAACCGAAGCAGAGGCTTTTGACTACGCCAACGAGAACATCGACCATGGAGATAGATGAGGTTGTTTGGTGAATATAGGCGGAAGCTGAAATATGCAAAAAAGTGTTGCTGATCAGCATGCCGCCCAGTATGCCGACTAAGTCACCATACAAACATAATAGCGGAATCATTAAGACGAGGGCGATTATCCGCGGTAGAACAAGGAAATCGATCGGCGAAATAACGGTGGTTTTGAGCGCGTCAATTTCCTCATTAACTTGCATGCTGCCTAATTGTGCTGCATAGGAGGCACCAGTTCGTCCAGTCATAATAATCGCTATCATTAAAGGGCTCATTTCACGCGACATGCCAATGGCGACAAGATTTGCGACATAGATGCCCGCACCAAAGGCTTGTAATTGAATGGCGCCAATAAACGCTAAAATCAGACCCATTAAAAAACTAATAATGAGAACAATAGGCAGCGAAGTGACGCTGCAATCCTGTATGAAGTAGAAAAGGTCTCTCCCTAGAAATTTAACTTTTCCGCGGCAAAGAATGGAAAGGCTGATCGTAATGGCACCTATAAATTCCATCATCTTTTCAAACTCAAAGTAGAGCTGTTTGGTATGATGACCTAGCGATGCAAGCGTCGATTGAGTTGGAGCTGATTTGGTATTCTCCCTCTCCGGAACGGCACTCGCGAGTGTTAGCAAGGACTGCATGTTTTTACTGAGACCATCCGTACTAACATCCAAAGAATTTTGTCGGCATATTTTATTGAGCATAACGATAAAAGAGAGTAATCCACTATCCCAATGAGCGATATTCTCCGTATGGTAGGCAATTTTTTTTAAATTGGGGAAACGATGAAGTTTTTCAACAAGGAGTTCAGGCGATGGCAGGTTATCGGCGGCGCACCAATGACCAGACATACTGATGGTGAGCAACTCCTTGCTAGGCTGGACAAAGTCGACTTGCCATCTAGTGCTATTCATTTAGAACTCGAGTATGAATGCCGTTTGCCATTAAGAAACAATCCATTGTTTATTTTACCTATTCGGTTCTTGCTCAAGTTCCCCTCTCCTCCACGTTCTTTGTGGAGGAGAGGGTTGGGGAGGGGAGGTAGGTAAATAGCTTTGATTTGTACCTCCTTCCCCTAACCCCTTCCTCCACTAACAGCGTGGAGGAAGGGGGATGTAGAAGGGTGAACCGAATATTTACTTTTATTCTATAGTGAAGCTGAATAAGAGGCAATTGAGACTAACCCTTTGTTAGCGTGGAGAAAGCTGCTTTTGGGGCCGATGGCGGGAAGGCTGATTACTAATAATCAAGGGGTTAGGGGGTAAAGGCTATTATTGAGACTCGTATTATTCACCACAGCCTCATAATCAAGATGCGCGCCTCTTTGCCGCAGCGTCGCGCTGCACCAGCGTCTTTTACGCTCTTTCTTTGCTTAAGGCGGTAATTTCGCGATTAATGGTAAAGCTCAAGACAGTGCGGATGATGACAATACTGGCCACAATGCCAACAGTATAATAATCTGGCGTGGTGGTTGTGCCAATGAGGTCAGCGGCGATAATAAATTCCAGGCCTAAAAGTAAGATATGTCCTAAGTTGAGGCGAATGGAGTTGACCTTGGAGGCTTGTTTCAGTAATTTATTGGTGATGAGGTAATAACTATATTGGCCAATTGCCAACAAAACACCGGATAAAATAATCAGAATACCCGCGAGTGAAATGACCTGCTGAATATAAAGCTGAAGCGTATGGAGATCCAGTGCAAACATTCGAGCTTCCTTTATCGAATAAAATCTGTTTTCATTATCTCGCCTTCTGAGTTGCTTTTCAATGGCTGTTTTAATCCCTCATGCGCAGCAAGCGTCGGGACAGCGACTTTCGGCTTAAGGGTCAAATCGAAGACAGCAAGACAGAAAAATAAGACTAACCAAAGCTAATTGAGCTAGAGAGGTTAAACTAGGCTATGCCAGAATTGCCAGAGGTTGAAACAACATTGCGCGGTATTTCCGCGCATATTAAACAGCAAACGATTGCCAAAGCGATAATACGGCAATATCAGCTGCGCTGGCCCATCCCCGCGAATATTCAGCAGCTTTTGGCCAATAAAAGCATTGCTAAGTTGGAGCGCAGGGGAAAATATATTTTACTTCGAACAAACTCGGGAACCATTATTATTCATTTAGGGATGTCTGGAAACTTACGAATATTAACTAAACCCACCCCGCCGAAAAGACATGAGCACCTTGATCTTATCTTCCATAACAATAAAATACTACGCTTTACCGATCCCCGCCGCTTTGGGGCATTTTTGTGGGTTGAAGGCGACCCTTATGAGCACCCCTTATTAAGGAATTTAGGAGTTGAACCGTTGACGAAGGAATTCTCTGGTCAATACTTGCTGTCACAGGCAAAAGGCAGAACTATTGCTATTAAAACCTTGCTGATGAATAATGCCATTGTGACGGGAGTCGGTAATATTTACGCTGCGGAAGCTTTATTTGCTTCGTGCATCTATCCAGCCGTGCCCGCAAAATCGCTCTCGATCGAGCGGCTGGATAAATTAGTGAAATGCATTAAGTTGATTTTGCGGCAAGCGATTAAACGCGGCGGAACCACGTTGAAAGATTTTGTTAATAGTGAAGGAAAACCAGGCTATTTTTCTTCGCAGCTTAAAGTCTATGGTAGGAACGGTAGTCCCTGTATGGTCTGTGGTAAAACGTTAGAGCGGATGCTACTTGGACAGCGTAGCACGGTATATTGTGGATCTTGCCAACGTTAGACAAGATGGCCCTCTTCACTGCTTCTGCGGTTGACCAGGCGCAAGCGGAATTCGATCAAGAGCGTAGTTTAGTTGTGGATGAGTCTCACCTGTTGAGCATCATTTCGTTGAGGCGATGCAGGTGGTGCAGGAACGGGAAACCCAGAACAAATAATAGCATCATCACGGGGATAAAAATAGGTTAGTAAAACCACCGCTATCAGACTAACGTATTGAGGAGACAAGTTATTTATGCAACAAGATCAAGCACTCGAATTTTTGAAACTGGGGAAAAATATCTTTCTTACTGGTGCAGCCGGTTCAGGTAAAACTTATGTGTTAAATAAGTATATTCACCATCTTAAAGAAAATAA
>JABDGC010000040.1 GCA_013286215.1 Gammaproteobacteria bacterium | reverse complement strand
TGAGCGTCGGCTCTGCCGGCGATGCTGACCCATTGAGTAGGTTGAGGATAAGGCGGCGGTGTTGTTGTACTCAGTGGGGGGGCGGCGGGTGGCTTGACCATTGAGGAAAGAGGGGGGAGCTTGGATGGTGACACCTGCTGTTTTTGTTTCTGCCGCTGTTTTTGTTTCTGCTACTGCTCTTGTTTCTGCTGTTATTTTTGTTGCCGCGGGCTTTGGAAAGCAAACATCGAGGCACTTTTGCAAATGAGCGAGCGTTGAGTCCTTAGAGAGCTTTGTAGTTTTCGAGTTAATGGCTTCTTGCAGCGCTGCTCGCTGTGCTGAAAGTTCGGTGGACTTGCTGATCCTAAGAAGCAGCGCCTGCAGGGCTGTGATTTCATCCAACATTTTCTTGGGATCTCTCAGCGGCATTCTCTTCCAGGCATAATGCCGGATGGCATCATGGCTGATCTGGATTTTTAGACGGTCGATTTCAAATTGAATAAGACGACACGCTTTTTCTGCTGCCGACAGGTTGGTGTCCGCCAAAGTCGCTGTTCTGGATTCTTTGATATTGGCTCTAATGAGATGACAGACGCGCGAAGCGCAACGAGCGGGCCTGGGGATGATGCGCAGTCCTCTACTCGGTTGAAAGTGTCCCGTTCTGATCATGAAATTATAAACGGCGTCGACGCAGTTTTTGCCAAGGACAAAGTAATCCCTTCTGTCTCTTTCCGAGAATTCTTTTTGAGCGGCCTTGAATGCCTCTCTGTCGCAAGGTGGTAGGGTTAGTGAGTACAGTTCATCTCCATAAGTGCTTTTGTCAAAATTAAACTCAGCCTCACCGCCTATCCCGGCAGGTACAATATCAGTAGCGGGTTTATGAGTGTTGCCGTAACTCAGATAAGAGAAGAACCGCGGTAGGTGGTCTTTTAACATTTCATAAGCTTGGTGCGAATCATCCCGCGATAAATGAGACAAGAATCTGATACCCTCATCGGGCGGCAGGTTTTCCTTGAAGAAAGTTTTTTTAAATTGCTCGATCTTCGGGGGCCGTACGCGGCGAATATTCCAAGGGCCATCGTCGGTTTTTTTCGATATATAATACAAATTGCTTTCACGGATGTGGTATTTTTCGAGGATCTCCCCTATACGGCTTGTTAATGCGGGATCGCCATCGCTCATGACCCGCGTGGGCGCAAGACCTGTAACTGGAGGGGGAGTGGATGGAAACAAAGTTTGCAGAGCGGTTACATGTTCAGGGGCTATATCTTGTAGTGTCCACTGAGGTGGGCCCTTTTTATTTTTTTGAACGAAGCTGCAAATTCTCAATTTTTCACCTTGTCGTATTAGAAACGGAGACTGCTTGTGATTTTGCAATAGCGGCAATTTTCTCATATTATCTATTTCCAATCCTATAAGATCGTCGTGTTTCGCGTCCAGAGGATAGGAACACTCACATAAGACGAGGTCGCAACCTTGTCCTGCGACAAGAAAAGCGGCATGGTGCGGATCGAGAGGCAACTGGCTTATATAGGCTTGAATTTCCGTGGTATGCTGCGCTTTGATGAAACCCTGTAGGAGGGGATCGCTACTTGTCAACAGAGCTTCTGCACCAAATGGCAAAGCACGAAAAGGTTCTTGTTCCTTTTCCGGGATTAAATCGTCCAAATTTTTTATTTGCCATTCAAATTGAGGCTGCCCTGTTTTAGAAGAGGGCGCTGGAGCAAAGCAGAATATTTTCAATTTAACAACGGATCCTATTGTTTGTCGTATTAGAAAGGGCTTAGTCCCATATTCTGGAATAGTCTTTCTTGCCTCCATTATTTCGTTGAAGATGGCGTCGTTATCTGCTTTAGCGTCTGCTTCCCACAAGACGAGGTTAGTTTGGTCTGCGCTACTATATTTTGGATCAGTTTCAGTTTCATCCAAGGGTGGCGGCTTGGCGCTCATCAGCAGATCATGCGGCACATCCCTCGAGAGAACACCGACGGCGACGTGTCCAAAATGAGTTAGATCCCCGCGCATCATATCGCCTTTGCCGGCGAAATAGAAAACCGTCGGAGTGACGGTGACTGGAGGTAATGCTGATGGTTGTCCCGGTTTTTTTGGATTGGTGCGGAGCTGCGCTATTCGTTCTTTCATCGGCTTTCCGTTGCCGGCGATCATGATCATTTCGCCGACCTTCTGAGGGATCCCTTTATTAATAAGAGGGCTAATGACCTTGAAAATGAAGGCGTCGTAAATGGCCTGCTCAAACTTTTTGCGATTTTTTTCAGCGGGAAAATGCTTTTCTAAAAACGCTTTCCAGTCCACATCTTCGCGGAGCGGTTTTAAAAATTCTTCTATAATGGGTTCAAGTTTAAGAATGGCATCCCCAGCGCTCTGTGGGTTAAAGTTTTTTAACCGTTCTTGAAGAATAGCCATCGCTTTTGTGAATATCTCATCCGCCGCTGCTTTTGTTTCGCCAGATAAAGGATTGGATTTATCCTGGAAAATACGATTCAGTTGTACGTCGTCTCCGTTAACGGGATTGCTTATTAGAGAGCTATGATCTTTCAGCACCTTTTCCAGATGTCTAATGAGAGGGTTCATCGCAGTACCTTTTGCTTACTATCTATATATTGAAGTATAGGCCTTACCCTGCTAATTTTTATAAGACCCAAGCACGGGAGCGAGGCGAATGGCCTTAAGCGAAATATTTATCAATGATTTCAGAAACTTAGCCAAAGTCGAACTGCAGCCTTTGACGCGGGGTTTTAATTTTCTCTATGGCCAAAATGGCAGCGGGAAAACCAGTTTTTTAGAGGCTCTTTATTACCTCGGCCACCGTCGCTCCTTTCGCTGTCTGAGCGCCGAGCGCCTGATTCGATATAATTCCGATCGATTTAATGTTTTTAGCAGCATTAATGACCAAAATGGTCAGGCGATTCCCATGGGGGTTGAGCGTTTGCAGGAAGGTGATTTTCGCGTGCGGATTAATGGCGAAGATATCGCCACTATTTCAGAGCTGGCCGCTTTTTTACCAATCAGGCTGATCAATGTACACAGCCACCACCTCCTGGAGGGCAGCCCCTCTTTCCGCCGAAAATATTTAGATTGGGGTATTTTCTATCACAATCAAGAATTTAATGCGGTTTGGTTACGCTTTAAACGTCTGCTGAAGCAGCGTAACGCGGCCTTGCGGATGCGGGCCTCGCCAGGCGAACTGTTGAGCTGGACGGGGGAGTTTGCCGAAGCGGCTCTCCGCTTTCATCAGTTGCGGCTGGACTACTTGGGTCAACTTCTTCCTTTTTTAAGGGCTATTTTAAGCAAGGGACTCTCGCCTTTCCTGGATCTTTCCGAGCTCAGCATTGATTACCAGCCGGGTTGGGATTTACGCGAATCCTATTCTGAACTCCTGGCCGCCACGCTTTTCAAAGATCTTGAGCGCGGCCATACCCACTATGGCCCGCATCGTGCTGATTTATGCTTGAAAATTAATAGAATTTCTGCGAAAGAAGTCTTATCAACAGGACAGCAAAAATTACTTGTTTGTGGTATGATATTCGCGCAAGGCGCACTCTTGGCGAAGCTCGTAAATAAGCGGCCAATTTACTTAATTGACGACCTACCGGCGGAACTGGATTTACAGAGCCGCAGCTGGTTAATCAGCACCCTGGCGGAGCAGCAAGCACAGATTTTTGTGACGGCTGTGGAGCAGGAAGCGATGAGTGGAATTCTCGCTCAAGTGGGCAGCCCTGTAAAAATGTTTCACGTGAAACATGGCACGATAACGGAGATGAGTTCCTCTGAACAGGATAAAAACTCCATCCGATTACTCTGAGAATGGCGCCCTTCGAGACGGCGCTATCGCGCTTCCTCAGGGGAATCGGTTAGAAGTTCTGTGATGATAGAGAAGATGCCTCATAAAAATGTTCCACGTGAAACATAAGAGATGGTAAACTTGTGGAGATAATGTGAATACCTCACTCATGAAGACTGACAAATCAGCATACGATTCATCAAAGATCCAAATTTTGCGCGGCTTAGATGCGGTTCGCAAGCGTCCCGGCATGTATATTGGCGATACGGATGATGGTACTGGCTTGCATCACATGGTTTTTGAGCTCGTTGATAACTCCATTGACGAAGCTTTGGCGGGTTTTTGCGATACCGTCGACGTTATTATTCACAGCGACGATGCGGTCACGGTTAAAGACAATGGCCGCGGCATTCCCGTCGACATTCACCCCGAGGAAGGCCGTTCTGCTGCTGAAGTCATCATGACAGTGCTGCATTCTGGCGGAAAATTTGATAATGATGCTTACAAAATCTCTGGCGGCTTGCATGGCGTTGGTCTTTCGGTAGTAAACGCTTTATCCTCCGATTTACAGCTCACCGTTCGCGTGAACGGCAAGGTTTATCAACAA
The DNA here is from genome assembly GCA_013286215.1 of Gammaproteobacteria bacterium. GTDB lineage: Bacteria > Pseudomonadota > Gammaproteobacteria > DSM-16500 > DSM-16500 > JABDGC01. The sequence goes on along the minus strand of JABDGC010000040.1, from coordinate 5,224 downwards.
CATTACAAAATGGGCGAGCCACAAGCGCCAATTGCCCCGGTCGGCGACACCAACGACCACGGCACGGAGATTCGTTTTAATCCCAGCCCTGATATTTTTCACAACATTCAGTTTCATTACGAAATTCTATCTAAGCGTTTGAGAGAACTAGCCTTTTTAAATCCCGGCATTCGCATTAATTTAACCGACGAACGTGAAAACCGTACCGATAATTTTGAATATAGCGGCGGCATCAAGGCTTTCGTTGAAGATTTAAATCGTAATAAAAACCCCATTCATCCCAAAGTGTTTTGTATTAGCGCCGAGAAGGACCGCATTTCTGTTGAAGTGGCTTTGCAGTGGAATGACAGCTTTATCGAGAAGATCTTCTGTTATACCAACAATATTCCGCAACGCGATGGCGGCACGCATTTGGCTGGTTTTCGCGGCGGTCTCACGCGCGTCATGAACCAGTATCTTGAACAAGAAGGCTATTTGAAAAAGGCTAAAATCGCGACGACGGGCGATGATTTTCGAGAAGGTTTGACAGCCGTTTTGTCCGTTAAAATGCCCGGCCCCAAATTTTCTTCGCAAACGAAAGACAAATTGGTTTCTTCTGAAGTAAAAGCGGTCGTAGAATCACTGACTGGCGAAAAATTTTACGAATTTCTGGTGGAAAATCCTCAGGAAGCCAAGGCCATTGCGACTAAGGTCATTGAAGCGGCCCGCGCCCGCGAAGCGGCTCGTAAAGCGCGTGATCTCACGCGTCGTAAATCCGCGCTGGATTTGGCGGGCTTGCCCGGAAAATTGGCAGACTGTCAGGAAGAGGATCCCAGTAAGTCAGAACTCTTCATTGTCGAGGGAGACTCCGCAGGCGGTTCAGCGAAACAAGCGCGCGACAGACGCACACAGGCCATTCTGCCTTTGAAGGGCAAGATCCTCAACGTTGAAAAAGCGCGTTTCGACCGCATGTTGTCATCCACCGAGGTGGCCACCCTGATTACCGCACTTGGCTGCGGCATTGGACCGGAAGAATACGATCCGAATAAACTGCGCTACCATCGCATTATTATCATGACCGACGCCGACGTCGACGGCTCGCACATTCGCACACTGTTGCTGACCTTCTTTTTCCGTCAAATGCCGGAATTCATTGAACGCGGCTACGTTTATATAGCGCAACCGCCTTTGTATAAGGTCAAAAAAGGCAAGCAGGAACAATATGTTAAAGATGATGAGGCATTGAATAATTTATTGATTGAATCTGCGCTCGACGAAGCCGCGCTTTTTGTCGGCGCCGACAGCAAAGCGCCGCTGGCAGACACCGAATTCAAAGGCCTGGTTCATGAATATCAGCAATTGATGTCCATTATTCAGCATCGCTTGTCTAAGCGCTATCCGCAGCAAATCCTCGAAACCCTGCTAGAGAGCGAAAGCCTGGACGAAACGCGCCTCAGTGATCGGGCGTTCATGGAAAAATTCAGCAAAAGTCTCGAGGAAAAGCTCAATGCGCTTACGCTGGGCACCGTGCGCTATCATTTTGATCTGGTCGAAGATACCGAGCGTCATTTCTGGCAACCGAAGGCTGTTGTTACCAGTCACGGGGCTGATCATAACCTGTTGATTTCAAAAGATTTATTTCTATCCGCGGATTATCGCCGCATGGCTGGTTTGGCTTCGAACTTGCATAACCTGTTAAACCCCGGCGCCTATATCAAGCGCGGCGATAAACAAGCCACTGTTGCCACTTTCCGCGATGTAGTCTCTTGGCTGTTGGTGGAAGCGAAAAAAGGCCAGACTATTTCACGTTATAAAGGTTTGGGCGAAATGAACCCGGATCAATTGTGGGACACCACCATGAACGCTGAGACGCGTCGTCTCCTGCAAGTGAATGTCGAAGACGCCGTCGCCGCCGATAAATTGTTCACAACCTTAATGGGCGACGAAGTAGAACCCCGCCGCGCCTTCATTGAAGCGAACGCCTTGGCCGTGGTGAATTTGGATGTTTAAACGAAGTACTATTCTGCTATGGGGTTGCGCGACTGGCAGAGGACGAAGACGAGCTTTGACTTTTATGCTCCAAGGCTTTATCGGGACCTCGCTTCATCAAAGCGATCTGTTCTGCAAGATCCCTCTTTCTTATTTCAAAGAGGCGCCGAAAGGTCTCCAAATCATGGTGTCTATGGATAGACCATCTGCGCCTGCAATTCGAGAGGATCGAGGGTTTTTGCCACAGCCCTCTCACGAATGAAAAAGGTCTTCCCCAATCCGGATCCTGTAAAAGAGACGTTAAAGATCGCAATTCGCCCTTACTACCATGATACAGCGAGCCATTCATCGGCGCTGGCATCACCCGAACATCAAAAGCGCAGGTGTCACGCCAGCTATCTTCTTCTCGTGAAAACTCCTTTAACAGGTGCACCGGCAATTGTGCCTTTTGCACTTGACCGAAGGTCAACCACGCCGCGTCAAGTGCTTGATTGGTTATTTCAGCGTTCTCCCAACGGACGAATTGTCGCTGATACTCCTGATAGGCTTCAAACAGGGGATCCAAATTAATATGTGTTGTTTGTTCATTCGCTTGCGCTAAAAATGTTTGTCGAGCGGCAGGCTGCGCTTTTATTATTTGATAAAACAGACCCCACATGTAAGTGTCATACACGTAAAAAGCATATTTCAAAGGACTAATGCATTCCATGCGGCCATTGCGGAAACGAAAATTAACAGGCTCAAACATTAAAGCAGGGCTTTTTGCGATCAGCTGCTGTACCTGGACATAATCGGCATACTCAACGGCCTTCAGTAGCTTGCCGCTCTCGGTGATCGGTTGAAAATGGTGATGTAAAAGATACGAGCTTGACCTGATTTCCGAAGAGGCCATGGCGACAGAATCGAGCGCAGCAGGAGCGCTGCTGGAAGGAGACATGGAGGCCGATTTACCCTCGGATACATCGCCTGCAACTTTTTTATGCTCATCCTGTGCAAAGGCTCTTAATAAGGAGACTGACTCCACGGCAGCGGGGGCCAGTTGTTGCGGCACGACAACGGACTCTGTGACAGCCGGTGCACCCGTAATGAGGCCTCGCGCCCATCGAAGCCCTGCTACAATTTTTCTGCCTAGCCAACGAGCGGCTGATTTAATTTTTTCCCAAAGCCATGCCATAAGACAATACACTCACACATTTTAAGGATCCTCTATTGTGCCAAAAAAGAGTCCAATAAAGCATTTTTTTTCGGTGTTGTTGCATCAAGCCGGATTGGAAAAAGACTAAAAAAAGAGCAAAAGCGGCGTTACGCTTTAACCCTAGACAAGGTGAGGGTGTGGGGCCCACTGCCATTAAGTTAAGGAAAAAAGTTGTCATTGCGAGGAGCGCAGCGACGTGGCAATCCAGAGTTTCCGCTAAAGATCCCTCTGGGTTGCCGCGTTTCGCTCGCAATGACGAGCTTAACTTAATGGCAGTGGGTGTAGGGCCACGGGGCCAAAGTCTCGATTCCGCAGGCATGCTATTGCCGGCTACGGTTAGCAGCCCAGGCCCCGGATTTGCAATTCATCCTTATCATCCATAATATGAGAGAACTTAGCAGAGTTTGAAACCAATTAAGGAGAAGTAACCAATGCAAGGAAGACGCTATCAAACGTTTTTATCTTTTATACTCTGCCTTTTATTCATTCAAACCGCCTTCGCCGCCACTCAAACACCCGTCACCATTTTTATCGCTAAAAAAATAATTACCATGGATCCCATGCAACCCGCGGCCACTGCGGTTGCCGTGAAAGAGGGCCGCATCTATTCAGTCGGTTCCTTGGCGGATATGAAAAGCTGGATGAAGCCGGACAGCTATACCGTCAACGACACTTTCGCTAATGACATTATCACCCCCGGCCTGATTGAGGCGCACAGTCACTTCACGATGCTCGCTATCTTTATGGGCTTGCCCTACATTGGCTATTGGGATTTTCCCGGCTTTAAAGGCGGCACTTTGCCGGCCTCGAAATCCAAGGCCGCAGCCTTGGACCGTCTGCGTGAAGCGGATAAAAAACTCAAAGATCCGAATCAGGTTCTCTTTGCTTGGGGCTATGATCCCATCTATTTCAATAATGCCGACCTGACCGCGGCTGATTTAGATTCCATCTCCACGACGCGTCCCATTTTTGTTTTAAATGCCAGCGAACACATTGGCTACGTCAACAGCGTTTTGCTCAAGAAAGCGGGCTACACCGCCCAGACTAAAATTCCTGGTGTGCGGAAAGACAAGGATGGTAAGCCCAACGGTGTTTTAGAAGAAATGGCTGCCGCCGGGCCCGTTATCATGCTTTTTTATAAACAACTCTTCACGGCTGAGACTTTTAAACAAGATCTCTACGGTCTGGCGGATACCGCCCATCGTCTTGGGTTGACGACCTTCTCTGATTTATTATTCGGCGGACCCGGTGAAGAGGTAATGGTGCAGGCTATTAACGAGGCGTCCCATGATCCTCAGTTTCCCCAGCGCATGGTGCTGGTCTATGACGGCGCTTTGCTGGCGATGATGGAAAAGCAAGCCGCAGGTCAGAGCTTCGCGCATCTCAATGCACTGATGAAATTAAATTCCCCCAAACTGAATTTTGGCAGCGTTAAATTTGTGTGCGACGGCTCGATACAGGGTTACACGGCGCGTCTAGAATGGCCGGGCTATTTTGACGGAGCGCCGAACGGCATCTTTAATACGCCGGGCAAGGAGTTGAAATTAGCCGCTCTGCCCTATTGGAAGGCAGGCTATCTCATTCATGTGCATGTCAACGGTAATCAGGCTACTGAAGTGGTGTTGGAGGTTTTACAACAGCTGCAAAGCCTGGCCCCACGCAAGCCAGCGCTCTTTGTTTTGGAACATGACCAAATGTCCAGTCCCGAGCAGTTTAAGCAGGCTAAAATCTTGGGTGCCTATGTGAACCTCTTCGCCAATCACATTTACTATTGGGGTGATCAACATTATTCAATCCTGCTCGGTCCGGATCGTGCCAATCGGATGGACGCCGCTGGCGAGGCGCTGCGCCAGGGTTTGATCTTTTCCCTGCACTCGGATTCACCGGTCACGCCCTTAGGCCCCTTGCATTCCATGTGGGCCGCTATGAATCGCGTGACGGCGACTGGCCGCGTGCTCGGCGCGGGAGAAAGAATCTCAGCGGCGGACGCTTTGCGCGCCGTAACCTTGAATGCTGCCTATCTGCTAAACCTACAAGATGAACTCGGCAGCATCGAAATCG
>JABDGC010000039.1:6535-9933 GCA_013286215.1 Gammaproteobacteria bacterium | reverse complement strand
CTCCGCGAATTAATTCTTCGACGACTGCAAGCTGGTTTTTTTCTACTGCCCAGTGCAAGGCGCTCTTTCCAGCGTCATTTTTTTGGTTTAAATCGACTTTCCTTTCTGCCAACCATTTGACTATTTTTGCATGGCCCTCTTTCGCAGCCACCATGAGAAGTGTTGTTCCGTCATCGGACTTTGCTTCTAAGTTGATTGTTGGATCAAGCGCAATCAAGGCCGCCAATGCCTCCGTCTGTCCATTGATAGCGGCAACCATAACAGGCGACCAACCGCCGGCAAGTTCCGCACGTGCATTTGCGCCTTTGGCCACTAACAACTTTATTGCTTCGACATTGTTGTTTTCAGCCGCAACATGAATCGGAAGCCACCCAGTGTCGGCCACTGCAGCAGACGCTAGTTCCGGTTTTTTCCCCAGGATAACGGTCATTGCTTCCATGCTCCTTTCACGGATAGCCAGGCATAGAGGAGTTTGTCCGGCATTGTTTTTTGTCTCCAAAGCACCCTTTTCATCCGCACGTTGGTTTACAACCTCCGAAAGATTTAATGTAGCCGCCGTATGGAGCGGCGTGTTACCCCATGAGCCGCCCTCCTTTAAGGCTCCCGGCTTTACTGTATTAATGAGATCGAGAATGCCTGTATGCCCAAATTTCGCGGCGATATTGGCCAAGGAAAGCTTGAATGGACATTTGAGCCAGGCCGGCACAGACACCGTTCCCTGGTAAATCATAGCCCAGCGCTTTAAAATGATTCATGAGATGTGCGTGACTGTAATCGGACATGGTCACTCCGCTCGTATTAACCTTTGTTAGTAGGGGTTATCGTCCTCATTTAATTATAGTGGGCTTTTTGACATTTTCTTGGTGAGTAGCAGGGCTCTTCCAGCACCGCCGAAAAAGCATGTATGGATATGATTTTACAGTATTTCCCCATCAACGCAGGTGTGAAGTTATAGGCTATAATATAATAAGACTTCTCTTTTTGCTGCCGCATATTCACATATCCTATGGGGAGGATGCGGGCGTTAGATTTGAAGATTTAGTATTGGTTTTACCTCCTTTCCCTAACCCTTTCCTCCACAAAAAACGTGGAGGAAAGGGGATATGGAGGGTGGATATATACTGAACATTTGCTTGCTCCCTCTTCGCTCAACCTCTATAATTCAGTCTTTCGTTTCCCTGTGAATAATAATGTCGACTCCTACGCTAGAATTCAAAATTTTCAAAGACTTAGAAGAATTCTCTTATGCAGACCTCTTTCATGCGGAAGGCTTGCAAAGGCTGGATCAGGCTTTTTTGGCTTTTCTGCATGAAAAGAGCCCCTCTTTGTCTGAAAATTTCCTGGCCTATCGCCTGAACACAAGGAGCTTTTCCGCCCTGGAAGCGAGCGAGCAGATACTGGCCTCTGCCCCGATTTTAGAAGCCTTTCTGTTGAAGCTTTTCAATATTGAAGAGGAAGCGCATTTTCTGCAAATGAAAACCCTCGGTCACAATCCGGTCGCGCTTTTTAAAAAACATTTTATTTTGCGCCGCATTAAAAAACTCTTGCATCAAACCCAAGGGCTTCCGTCTTTTCAGGACTTGGATCAATGGCTCAGCGGTGAACTAGACAAAGCGCCTTTGCAAAGCAAAGACCGCGAGTTGGCGATTGCTCTGCTGGCGGACAACTGGCTCAGTCAAGCCGAACAGGCTGCCCCAGAGCTGGAAAAACTGGCTCAGTGGTGTGTTCAAGCGCTCAATACGGTTGAAGGTAAAGCCGCCACTGGCTCCTGGACCAGTTTTCGCTTGCCGGAGCGCATTGACCACCAAAATCTGGTTCCGACTTCCAAGTTGGATAGTGAGGCCTGTGGGCGTCAGGCCTATGAAGAACAACAATGGCGGCAGCGCGACGGCTTTCAGCTAACTGATCCGCGCATGAGTGCGCGTGAAATCCAGGATGAAATTCATTATTGTGTCTTCTGTCATGACCACGAAGGTGATTTTTGTTCCAAAGGCTTTCCCGTCAAAAAAGGCGACCCATCTCAAGGACTGAAAAAAAATCCCCTCGACCTAATCATGACCGGTTGTCCGCTCGAGGAAAAAATTTCAGAAATGCATCAATTAAAGCGAGACGGTTACAGCATCGCGTCGCTCGCCACCGTGATGATCGATAATCCGATGTGCCCGGCAACAGGGCACCGCATCTGCAACGACTGTATGAAGGCCTGTATTTATCAAAAACAAGATCCCGTCAACATTCCACAGATTGAAACTGGGGTTTTGACTGACGTTTTAAACCTGCCCTGGGGCGTTGAAATTTATGATCTCTTAACCCGCTGGAACCCACTGCGTCAAAAACAATGGCTCATGAAACCCTACAATGGGCTCAAGGTCCTCATCGCTGGCATGGGCCCGGCCGGTTTTACCCTGGCGCACCACTTATTAATGGAAGGCTTTGCGGTCGTCGGTTTTGACGGCCTGAAAATTGAGCCCTTCACCGAAAAATGGCTGCGCCAACCCATTTATCGTTTTGCCGACTTAAAAGAAAAGCTCGATGAGCGCATCATGGCTGGCTTCGGCGGCGTCGCTGAATACGGCATCACCGTCCGCTGGGACAAAAATTTTCTCAAGCTCATCTACCTCACACTCCTGCGGCGTCCCACCTTTCAAGTCTTTGGCGGTGTGCGCTTTGGCGGTACCCTGACCGTTGAAGACGCCTGGGAGCTGGGCTTTGATCATCTGGCCGTGGCCGTCGGTGCCGGCTTGCCGAAAACACTGGCCATACCCGGTAGCCTGGCTCCGGGTATGCGTCAGGCCAACGATTTTCTGATGGCGTTGCAACTCGGCAATGCCGCCAAGAAAAACAGTCTCTCCAATTTGCAAGTCCGTCTGCCCGCCGTCGTCATCGGCGGCGGACTCACAGGTGTCGATACCGCCACGGAGGTCCAAGCTTATTATCTGACCCAGGTGGAAAAAATAGTGGCGCGTTACGAAGAATTGCAGAGCGTCTATAGCGAAGCAAAAATTCTCAAGGATCTCGATTTAGGCTCACAAACAATTCTACAAGAGTATCTGGAACATGGCAGACTCGTTCGCGAAGAACGGGCGCAAGCGAAAGCCCAAGGTCGCAGACCGCAGTTTATCAAGCTCCTCCAACAATGGGGCGGTGTTAGCATTGTCTATCGCCGCAGCATGCAGGAATCGCCGGCCTATATTAATAATCATGAAGAACTCAAGAAAGCCTTTGAAGAAGGCATCTATTACCGCGAAGGGCTGGACCCAGCGGCCGTTGACCTCGACGCCGAGGGACACTGTGAAACGCTGGTCTGCCGACGGCGCAGCCGCAATGAAAATAAGGAATGGGTCACCGATGCCGAGGAATTGCGCCTGCCAGCCCGCTCTATTTTTGTCGCAACGGGA
>JABDGC010000039.1:3462-6525 GCA_013286215.1 Gammaproteobacteria bacterium | reverse complement strand
ACCCGTCTAGGACTGCATTATCAACATTATGAGGATGAAAACGGCGAGCTCGTCATCTCCCACGGCGTGAAACACGCCAAAGATCCCCATTTTGGTCCCTTCACTTCCTACAAAAAAAATGATTATCGCGTTTCACTGATCGGCGATAGTCATCCGGTCTTTCATGGCAACGTGGTTAAGGCCATTGCCTCTGGCCTGCGCACCTACCCCAAGATCGTCGCGGTTTTGCAGCACAAGTTGGGTAAAGCGGGCGATGCGCAGGAATACCAAGCCTTTGCGGAGCGGATGCGGGAACTTTTTTCAGCGGAAATCATGCAAGTGGAAAGAAAAGCGCATAATGTGGTTGAGCTTACGATTAAAGCGCCGTTGGCGCTACGGCATTTTAAGCCGGGCCAATTTTATCGGCTGCAGAACTTTGAAACGCACGCACCCGTGCTACATAACACCTTGCTGCAACTCGAGCCGCTGGCCTTGATCGCGGCCGGCGCCGGCCTCAATGACGATAAAGCGCAGCGTACTCTGCGCAGGGTCGGCGCCAGTTCCAAGCTCTGCTCACTGCTCCGTCCCGGCGAACCCGTTTCCCTAATGGGGCCTGCTGGCGTACGCTATAAAATCGCCGAAGGTCACGAAACCGTCCTCATCATGGGTAACGCGCTTAGCATTCCCGCCGTGTTGAGCTATGGACCGACCCTGCGCGCCAATGGCAGCCGGCTAATTTATGTTGGGGCCTTCAAAAATAAAGAAGAATTTACTTATTGCCAGCAAGCACTGGAAAACGCGGCTGATCTCATTATTTGGGCCACTGAAAAAGAAGAACACTTCCAGCCGGCCCGTCCGCAGGATTACGCGGTGACTGGGGACGCTCTGGAAAGCTTGCAACGCTATGCACAAGGCAAGCTCGCGGCACATAAAAACCAGCCGGAAATTTTGCTCAGCGACATCGATCGCATTTATCTGATTGGCGGCAGCGAATTGCTGCGCCGCTTCCAAGCGGCGCGACACTCGTTTTTGAAAGACTATCTGCTCAAAGACCCTAAGATTCATGGCTCCGTCTATAGCCACATGCAATGCATGCTCAAAGGCGTCTGCGCTCAGTGCCTGCAGTGGCAGGTGGATCCGGAAACTGGGCTGCGAACCAAAGCGGTTTTCGCCTGCTCCTGGCCCGATCAGCCCCTGGAAATCATCGATATTGAGCACATCGACGCCCGCCTCGTGCAAAATCGCCTGCACGAATATATAACCCGTCTCTGGGTGGATTATTTATTCGAGAAGTTTCCTGTCGAGAAAGTGTAAGCTCTTGCGACTTAGTCGCGACGAAGATTGAATCTTTGCTCCAATTGAGGGGGATTCCAGGTCGCCTTCATTATATTGACATGCGCATCGACGCACGCCATGATTTGAGTTGCCACTTCGGGCCTCTCATAAAATAACTTCCCGAGACTCTCGCAAACCTTATTCATAACATTTTTTTCTCTCAACTGTTCCGGAAAAATTCCAGGGGCCTGGGCTAGCCCAGATACCGTTGTCACAAATTGAAGGTACGCCTGCTGTTTCACCTGATCCGGAACTGAACTCTGCTCGTCAAAAACATGCAGCAGCGACAAAACACTTTGAATTGCTCTCGTGGCCATTTCGCGATTGGACTGAGGGCTTAACCATTGTGAAGACGGGGGATGCGCGCGGAGAAATTCCCTGGCAACCTTCTCTGTCGCGGCGCCTGCCTGGTAGACTTGGTCTCTTGCGTTATTGATATCTAAGGGCATGTAATTTGTTCCTATCTTATTTGTGAAGGGCTTACCCTCAGTATAACCGTTCAGGATGTTCGTGTGGACCTTCATACCGACCACCATAGAGATAAGGTCATGAATAAACGATAAAAATTTTATTATCTGTTTTGATGCAGCCCATTTTTTTATTCCATTTTTTGGTGGTATGATACACTCTGTTTTTTAAACTCAGCCACCGCTATAAAGGTGCTGGTTCCTGCGCAAAAGCCGCGCGGGGTGACAATGTTGGCAGAGATACCATTGCGCCGCGAAATGCGAAATTGTCATTCTGAGCAAAGCGAAGAATATCTAGAGTTTAAGCAGATCCTTCACTTCGTTCAGGATGACAAATCACATCTTGAAGTGTAATGGGTATAAGCTGCTATGAGGCCTGAAATTGACCCACTGATTTCGCGACAGACTATGAAAAAATCACTCGGTATTTTACTCACAAACACTGGCACGCCGGATTCACCCTCGGTTCCTGATGTAAAAAGTTATTTAAAAGCTTTTTTATCGGATCCGCGCGTGGTGCGCTTGCCCAGGCTTTTGTGGAAACCGCTGCTTCACGCTGTGATTTTACCGCGGAGAGCCTCTTACTCCGCCGAGCTTTATCAAAGAATATGGACCACTGAAGGTTCCCCGCTCAGGACCATCATGCTGGCGCTGAGCGCTGAACTTGAGGCCTACCTCACCGCTCGGGTCCCTTTTCCTGTTTACGTTGAAACCGGCATGCATTATGGCAAGCCCTCCATTCCGGATGCCCTCGCCCGGCTGCGCGCAAAAAAGATTGAGCAGCTCGTCGTCCTGCCTCTCTTTCCCCAATATTCCACTTCGACTACTGAAGCCGCGCGAGACCAGGTGGAAGCCCATTTAGGGACGGCACCGAAACTTGAACGCCCCTACTCCTTTATTTCGCATTATGCCGACGATCCGCGCTATATTGACGCCTTGGCAAAGCAGATTAAAAAATTTCACAGCCCTGATCGACATTTATTATTTTCCTTTCACGGTCTGCCACAGTATTTTGCCAATCATGGGGATCCTTACCCTGAACATTGCCAGTATACAGCCAACTTATTGGCTCAATCACTGGGCCTACCCAATGAAAGCTGGTCGCTGGCCTATCAATCCCGTCTCGGCTACGGTAAATGGCTTTCGCCCTATACCTTTGAAACTCTGAAGAACTTAGCCCAGCGCGGTCATCGCCGAATTTCGGTTGTCTGCCCCGGTTTTTCAGTCGACTGCCTGGAAACACTGGAAGAAATTCGAATCCGCGGTAACCATGAATTCTTAA
>JABDGC010000039.1:0-3452 GCA_013286215.1 Gammaproteobacteria bacterium | reverse complement strand
TACCGGCTCGAAATGCGGAAGCAGAACACATTGCCGCCCTGGCGGAAATGGTGGAGACTCTCACTGGTGAGTAAAGCGGATTTCCCGCTAAAGCCCCCTTTCCGCCACGCTCTTGAAAGACAGCTGGTATGACACCGGTGAAGCAGTTACAATGTGGGTTCGTCTAGCAAGGAGTGCGGATTTACATGCGAATGAATCGTATCTGTATTTTATTATTTGGCCTCGTTAGTTTTTTTCTACAAGCTCTCCCGCTCACCGCTTTTGCCTGGAGTGAAGGCGTTACCGTCTCACTACCCGTCATTACGAAAGATCCCAATGACTTGCATGGCTTCAACTTCGGTCTATGGTACGACCCAGAAACATTAATTTGGCGGCAATTCCATCTGTATTTTGACGTTCTCGGCGCGCATTACTGGGTCTCGGGGCCTTCTACGACTTATCATGACATTAATATTCTCGCCATCTCTCCGGTGGTGCGCTACCTCTTTAAAGAACATTTTGGCGTAACGCCCTATCTCGAGTTCAGTATTGGCGCCTCCTATTTATCGAATACACGCTTTGCCAATCGTAACCTGGGAATGCGTTTTGCCTTTCAGGATCGCGGAGGCGTCGGGATAACGATGGGAAGCAAGCAGCAGTTTGCACTGGGAGCGCATATCGTGCATTACTCAAATGCCTCGCTCTCTTCGAATAATTCAGGAATCACCATTCCACTGATGGTGGATGCAAGCTATAAATTCAGCTAGGAACAGCCTTCTTTCACTAAGACTTCGCTATTTAACTCGGGCTTGGCATCGTATTTTGCTAGGCCGGCTTCGAGGTTTTTAAAATCACGCAGGTCTTTATCCATTAATTGTGTCGTGCGTACATTGCTTAAGGCATGCAGCATGTTGCTCGGGATTTTTGGATTTTCCTTGGCCAGGGTATCAATCAGGGTTTTCATTTTTTTGCGTACCAGGTTTTCCTGGGAGCCGCAGAGGTTGCAAGGGATGATCGGGAAGGCCTGCTCTTTCGCGTATTCAATAATATCTTCTTCCTGACAGTAGACCAGCGGACGAATCACAATATGACGCCGATCGTCTGTTAGCAATTTAGGCGGCATGGATCGAATATCGCCGGTATAAAAGATCGACATTAAAAGCGTTCGGATGAGATCGTCGCGGTGATGGCCCAGGGCGATTTTACTAAAGCCATGGTCTTCGGCGTAATTATAAATGATGCCGCGCCGCAGACGGGAGCATAACGAGCAGTAGGTCTGCCCTTCTGGAATTTTTTCCTTGACGATGGAATAGGTGTCGCGCGTTAAAATTTCATAAGAAAGCTTGTGGTCGCTTAACCAGGCCCGGAGCGCCGTATCATTCCAACCGGGCTGAGCTTGATCCAGGGTGAAGGCGAAAATCTCAAAGTCCAAATCGGCACGCTTCTGCAAGAGGCTCAACATTTTGAGCATAGTGAAGGAGTCTTTGCCGCCGGACAGGCAAACCATGATCCGATCGCCGTCTTGAATCATGTTAAATTCATGAATGGCTTTCCCGGTATAATGCAGTAATTTTTTCTCGATGGTGGAAGGTTTAGTCACTCAGTTGAACCTCATTGATCCTATGCTCGAAGCTACCGAATAGTATCAGAAAAACGCTCAAAGTGAAATTACGCAGGGTTGGCGGGAATGGCTAGTAGAGCGTCAACTTGATTTTGTCATCCTGTGCAAAGTCTCTGTCATCCTGAGCGCAGCGAAGGATCTCCTTGCTGCATAAGGAGTGAGATCCTTCGCTGCGCTCAGGATGACAGCAAGCGGAACGGGAGGACAAAGCCAAGCGGACACTGTACTAAGCTGGAAATTGAATCAGCCGCACGCCTAATGACTGACAATCGGCGGTAAATTGTTCACTTGCCAAATAGCTGTATTCCTGAAAACGTGCCGCCGCAATGAGGTCCTGGGGGTCCGAAGTTGAGATCAAGCCGGGGTGGCACATAATCAAGCCTTTGTCCTGAATGTTTTTTAAAAAATGCGGCAAAATGCGCGAATAGGCGGCAGCCTGAGGGAAGGCGTAAATTCCGGCAAAGCCGGCATTATGCGGGATAGCGTGTTTTTTTAAGAGACGCTGAAAACCCGGGGAGCCACAAAAGTAAATAATAGACTGTTTTATTTTTGAACTAAAATCTGGGCTGCTTACCGCATTTGAGACTGAACGGAGATAGGCTTTTTTAGAGCGGAGAGAGCGCTCATAGACCCGGAGTAACGCGTCACGTACCTGGGGCAGCTGCTGGATGTGCTGGTGGCCGTCGATAAAATCAGGGTAAAAGCCCGCGGCGGCGACAAAGCAATCCAGCTGAGCCTGACACTCCTGTTCCAGGACAGCCCCATCCAGCTGACGTAAAAAAGCCTGAATAATCAAGCGTGATAACGGGAATAAAGATTCACCGTATTTTCGAATAAAAGCCGGGGATAGCGCTTTGCCTTCTGTTAAATTAAAATGCAGCCCCAGACCGACCGGTCCCTGGAAGGGGGTTAACCAAACCGCCTGCTCCGGCCAGCAGGAAGAGGTAGTCAGGCAGCTCACTGCGGAGAGACGTTTGCGCTGTAATAAATTGATAATGCCTTGAGAAACGGAGGCATTTAATCCATAATCATCGGCGCAAAGAATAATATTTTTCAGGGGTATGGGTTTCATAACAAAAGCATAGAATAATGGCTAAAGACTCTCAAGGATTAAATCAGATCCGCACAGCAAATCATTCCCACTGGACCCAGGAAGCTTCCTGGGTCTGGGATCTCGCATTTATCGCGGGACTCCTCGCCCTCGTCTATTTTTTAGGCCTCGGCTCCTATCCTCTATTTACGCCGGATGAAGGGCGCTATTCCGAAGTCGCGCGCGAAATGATTGTGACGGGTGATTTTATTACCCCACGCCTCAATGGCGTGGTCTTCCTCGATAAACCCATTTTATATTACTGGCTGCAAGCCAGCGCCATGAAATTATTTGGCTTGAACGAAGGCGCCCTACGCTTCTGGCCGGCGCTCATCGGAATCTGGGGCTGTCTCAGTCTCTATATCAGCGGCCGTCTTTTGTTTAATCGCCGCACCGGAATCGTTTCTGCGTTACTCTTGGCGACCAACGTGCTTTATTATGGCGCTGCTCATTACGCCAACCTGGATCTGGAAGTGGGCGTTCTGGTGAGCACAACCTTACTCTTTTTTCTACTCGGCCTCAAAGCAGAGCAAGCGCGGCACAGCCGTCTCTGGATCTATGCGGCCTATGTCTTTGCCGGCCTCGCCATTTTAACCAAAGGCCTCATTGGCATCGCATTTCCTGTGTTGATTATCGGCAGCTGGACCCTGCTTTTAGGAAAATGGGAAAACATCCGCAAGGTGCGTCCCATTGGTGGCCTCGGCATCATGCTAGCAATTGTGCTGCCCTGGTATATCCTGGCTCAAAAAGCCAACCCCGAGT
>JABDGC010000038.1:10055-10177 GCA_013286215.1 Gammaproteobacteria bacterium | reverse complement strand
GGATACATTGTCGAAGCTATAGCGCATATCCTTGATAATTTGCGGCGCATCCGCCTCCACCGGGCCCAGGGCTTCAAAGGCAGCCTGGTCAGCTGCGGAGTATTGCTCGCAGCCGATGATGT
>JABDGC010000038.1:2099-10045 GCA_013286215.1 Gammaproteobacteria bacterium | reverse complement strand
AGGGCGTGGTGCGCGGTGAGCGCACGGCCGGATTCCGTAATCACGTTGGGATGCGGCAGATTGTGCTTGTTGCAGGTTTCCATCAGCGTGTAAATGATGTTGTTCGCGTATTCTTGCATGGAATAGTTTTTAGAGCAAAAGCTGCGGGAGTGCGTGCCTTCGTAGTCGATTCCCAGGCCGCCACCGACGTCGACGGTGTGAATATTGGCGCCCAGGCGTCGGAGTTCAGCGTAGTAACGCACGCATTCGTGCATGCCGCGCTGAATATCCGCGATATTTGCGATTTGCGAGCCGAGATGGAAGTGCAAGATTTGCAGATAATCCAAGAGGCCTTTTTCGCGCAGGCTTTCGACGATATATAGGATCTGTTCCGCGTAGAAACCAAACTTGGATTTCTCACCGCCTGTGTTTTGCCAGCGTCCAGCGCCGACGGTCGCAAGGCGGATGCGGATGCCCAGCGAGGGCTTGATGCCCAAGCGGCTGGCTTCTTCCAGTACCAGGTCGAGCTCCGAAAGTTTTTCCAAAATGATATAGACCTGTTTTCCCAAGGCCTGGCCGATGAGGGCCAGGCGAATGTATTCCCGGTCTTTATAGCCGTTGCAAACAATCAGGGCATTGGGCTGCTGGGTCAGGGCCAAGACGGCCATGAGCTCTGGCTTGGAGCCGGCTTCCAGGCCGATGCGATTGTCGCCGTGCTGTAAAATAGCGTTCACCACGGAGGATTGCTGGTTGACCTTAATGGGATAAACCGCGGTGTATTTACCCTGATAATTCGCTTCTTGAATGACATGGGCAAAGGCATGGCAGAGTTGATCCAGGCGGGTTTTGAGGATGTCGGTAAAACGCACTAAAACGGGAAAGGTCAGGTTGCTTTTTAAGAGGCTCTCGCTGAGTTCCTGCAGATTGATGCTGTGAGGGTCCTGTCCGCCTCTGGGATAGGCCATCAGGCTGCCTTGTTCGTTAATTTTAAAAAAGCCGTCGCCCCAATGTTCTACGTTGTAGACTTCTTTAGCGTCTTCAATGGACCAGTCATTCATGATGTTTCTCCTGCCAAAATTGTCGCCGCTTGGCACTTTCGCCCTGAGGACGCTTCGCTAGCCAGCATGGTTAATATCGATCAATTCTGTCATTGCGAGGAGCGCTAACGGCGAAGCAATCGAGGGCAAATCTTGCCGGATTACTTCGCCGTTAGCGCTTCTCGCAATGACGACTGAACGTCGTTGTTACGTTCCTAATTTTCTAATAGCTTCTCCCATTCGTTGCATGGCTTCTTCCAGGTTCTCCGTGGAGGTGGCGAAAGAAAGCCGAAAATAGCCGGGGGCTCCAAAAGCCGATCCGGGGACCACGGCGATGTTGGCTTCTTTTAGTAAATAATCGCCAAACTCAATATCGCTGGTCATTGTTGTTGATTGGTATAACACATCTTGGACGCTAGGAAAACAATAAAATGCGCCGTCGCTGGGCAGGCATTTAATTCCCGGCATCTTTTGCAGCTGCGGCAGGATCAAGTCATGCCGTGACCGGAAGGCGCGTGCCATGACGGCGATGCTGGTTTGGTCGCCGCTGAGGGCTTCCACGGCTGCAGCTTGCGCGATGCTGCAGGGATTGGAGGTGCTTTGTGACTGGATGGTTTTCATGGCGGCGATGAGCTTCTCCGGGCCGGCTGCATAACCAATACGCCAGCCGGTCATCGAATAGGCTTTGGAGACGCCATTCACAACGACACAGCGGTCATAGAGAGCCGGGCAGACATTGAGGATGTTGGTAAAGGGGCCGTTATGCCAAAGGATGTGCTCGTAAATATCATCCGAAATCACAACCACGTCGGGGTGTTTTAGCAGGACGTCACCGAAGGCTTTCAATTCATCGGCGGTATAGGCCATGCCGGTGGGGTTGCAGGGGCTGTTCAA
Organism: Gammaproteobacteria bacterium; assembly: GCA_013286215.1. Taxonomy (GTDB): domain Bacteria; phylum Pseudomonadota; class Gammaproteobacteria; order DSM-16500; family DSM-16500; genus JABDGC01. The sequence goes on along the minus strand of JABDGC010000038.1, from coordinate 8,135 downwards.
GACCAGCGCCCGGGTTTTGGGGGTGATAACCGCCTCGAGCTGGGCAGCGGTCATTTTAAAATGGGTTTCGATGCCAGTGCTGATAGTCACGGGAACGGCTTCCACGATTTTGGCCATGTCTGGATAGGAGACCCAGTAGGGCGCCGGGATGATGATTTCATCGCCGGGGTTTAGCAGGGCGGCGAAGAGATTGAATAAACTGTGCTTGGCGCCGCAGGAAACCAGGATTTGTTTCAGTTGATAGTCGAGCTTATTTTCAGTTGCTAGTTTGGCGATGATCGCCTGCTTCAAAGGCTTGATGCCGTCAACGGCCGTATACTTGGTGAAGCCTTTTTGAACGGCCTGGATGGCGGCGTCTTTAATGTTCTGCGGCGTGTCAAAATCCGGTTCCCCGAGAGTCAGATTGATGACTGGCTTGCCTTGGGCCATCATTTCATCGGCGCGCGCGGAGAGCGCCAGCGTGGCGGAAGGTTGAATGGTGCTAAGGCGTTTTGCGACTTGTTTCATGGTTTCCTCTTTATAACTTTTTCAGTTTCATTCGGGCGACGGCGTTCTGAATATAGGCTTTTCTTTCATCGAGCGCAGACGCCGGGTCTGAATCCAGCAGACTCGCCAAGCTAGGGTACTGTTGTTCCGCGTTATATTGCAAGCGTTTTTGACGTGCGGCGTAACGCGCTTTAATGCGCGCCGCTTGCTGTTTTCGCGCTTCTGGAGCGGTTTTCTCCGGCAGGGGTTCAGCCGGTGGGAGCAGATCAATGCAGTCGACGGGACAGGGCGGTAAACAGAGTTTGCAACCGATGCATTCATCAGCGATCACCGTATGCATTTTTCGGGGGCTACCAAGAATGGCGTCCACCGGACAAGCTTGGATGCACTTGGCGCAGCCAATGCATTCGCTTTCTCGAATGACAGCCAGGGGCCGTGGCCGGGCGGCCTCGCTCACTTGACTACCATGCCGGGCTGAGCGCCTGCATCGGGGCAGATTAGCCACAGGTCGCCGCTGCCGTCACTGGCTGCCAGAACCATGCCCTCAGAAACGCCAAAGCGCATTTTCCGGGGCGCTAAATTGGCGACCACCACCACATGGCGTCCGATGAGCTGTTCGGGCTGATAAGCAGATTTAATCCCGGCGATCACCTGGCGTTTTTGGTCGCCTAGATCCACTTGCAAACGCAGCAGCTTGTCCGCGCCTTCGATCGGTTCTGCGCTCAGGATTTTAGCGACACGCAGATCAAGCTTGGAAAAATCATCAATGGAAACGACTTCTTTGACCGTCGCGGCGGAAGGTGCTTTAACGGCAGCCTCGGGTGCGCGGCTGGTGTCGATATCGGTTTGAGCGGCGGCCTTAAGGTCGACGATTTGTTTTTCTTCGATGCGGGTCATAAGCGGTTTATATTCCTGAATAGTATGGTTAAGGAGCGGTTGTTTGCTGTCTTTCCAGGTCAAGGGCGCGATGTTTAAGAAAGCCTCCACTTGCTTGACTGTTCGGGGAAGTACCGGTTTTAAATAAATGGCCAGGACGCGGAACAGATTGAGCCCAACAGTGCAAATTTCCTGGACTTCCGCTAGCTTGGAGACGTCTTTGCTTAAGGCCCAGGGTTTCTTTTCGTCGATATACTGATTGGCGACGTCAGCCAGGGCCATGATTTGCCGGATCGCCTGGTTATAGTCGAGCTTTTGGAATTTCTCAGCGATCTCGTCGCCGGCGTCCACGAAGCTTTGATAAAGCCCAGGTTCGCAGAGTTGGTCGGAGAGACGACCGGAAAAGAAACGGGTGAGGAAGCTCGCAGTGCGGCTGGCGATGTTGACAAATTTTCCGACTAAATCAGCGTTTACACGGTTCAAGAAGTCATTGAAGCTGAGATCCAGGTCTTCGATGTGGCTTGATAATTTAGCCGCGAAATAATAGCGCAAATATTCCGGATTGAGATGGTTCAGATAGGTCCGCGCTTTAATGAAGGTACCGCGGGACTTTGACATTTTTTGGCCGTCGACGGTGAGAAAGCCGTGAACAAAAATGGCGGTCGGCGTGCGGAAGTTGGCGCCGGTGAGCAGCGCCGGCCAAAAGAGGGCATGGAAGTACATGATGTCCTTGCCGATGAAGTGATAGAGCTCGGTGCCGCTGCCCTGGTTCCAGTATTCCTCGAAGCTCAGCTCTTTTCTTTGGGCGCAGAGATTTTTGAAACTGGCCATATAGCCGATGGGCGCGTCCAGCCAACAGTAAAAATATTTGTTATCTTCGCCGGGAATTTTAAAGCCAAAATAAGGCGCGTCGCGGGAAATGTCCCATTCTTGCAGACCCTCGGTAAACCATTCGTCCAGCTTGTGCGTGACTTGCTCTTGCAGGTGGCCGCCGCGGGTCCAGGCATGAAGCGTCGCTTCGTAGTTTTGCAGCTTGAAAAAATAATGCTCGGATTCTTTCTCGATGGGCTTGGCGCCGGAGAGGGTGGAATAGGGATTTTTTAATTCCGTCGGCAAATAGGTGGCACCGCAGACTTCGCAGCTGTCGCCGTATTGATCCTTGGCGCCGCAGCGCGGGCATTCTCCCTTGATGAAGCGATCTGGGAGAAACATTTTTTTTTCGGGATCGTAAGCTTGTTTGATGAGGTGTTTGCCAATATTGCCAGCCTGGTTTTGACGTTCAAAGACGAGGTTCGCCAGTTCCTGATTTTCGGGGGAATGGGTCGTGTAATAGTTGTCGACTTCCACTAGGAAGTCTTGCAGGTCGCCGTGGTGCTCTTGGCGCAGTTGGGTGACCAGGGCTTCTGGGGCAAGATGCACTTTTTCGGCCTGGATCATGATGGGTGTACCGTGGGCGTCGCACCCGGAGATAAAGGTGCAGTGATGGCCCAGCATTTTCTGGAGGCGGACCCAAATGTCGGCCTGGATGTTGTCGACGAGGTGGCCCAGGTGCATGGGGCCATTAGCATAGGTGAGGGCGGTAGTTACTAAAATTTTGCGCATAATTCGGTAAGCATATGTTAGTCAAGGGTTTGGAGATATTAGTGGATAAGCTGGGGGAGTGCAAATGGGAATGTTAGGTGTAAAATTGACATTAAAATTCTTTTCAATCAAAAGACACCAAACACTCAAGGTGCTTGGCAAAGACCGAAATTAGAAAAACAGTGGGATCACCTTAAGTGAACCGTGGTTGACTCAGCGATTTTGTTGCCGATTCGATTTTTTGTTCTTTTTGGGCAAGCGTTAGTAGAAGGGCAAGCATATTTTGATTATTGTGTTTTTTGGCCCATGAGAGCGGGGAGTTCCCAAAATCGTCTTCCACATTCACATCAGCGCCCGCTGAAACCAATAGTTTAAAAATTGGCCAATCATTACGGCAAGCTGCTAAGAGAAGAGCGCTTCCTCCAAACTCACCCCGTTGATTCACGTCGCAACGCGCGTCCAATAATTTCTTAACGGCTTCTTCGTGGCCTAGAAAAACACACTCGATAAGAGCAACACCTGATCTCATTGTATGGCCTCCTCCTGTTTATTTCCAACAATACTTAGCTGAAGTCCCGCAGTATATCGCGAATCCGCCTTATAGCCAAATTGTTGTTTCACGCTTTCCACTACTGCGGCGGCTTCCCTCTTTTTTTCTGCGCAGCTACGGGATGATGACTCCCAGGTGTTTTTCTATGCGCGTGACCAGGTTGAATAGGTTTATGGAATCGAAGCACTTCGGATGAACTGCCTGACACCCCCGGTTGTTTTTCGCGGAATTGATGGGAGTCAGGAGAAGCATGCAAGTCGGACTTTTTTTCAGATTCAGGTTCAGGTCCGCCAGAAGATGCGCGTTTACCCGCGGCGGCGTCTGCTGCGGATGCTGCCGCAACTGCTGCGCCTGCTACTGGCGCAGGTAGCTGTTGCTTTTCTTCTGCTGCCATTGCGGGAATTTTCAATAGAGGTATTTTAGCACTCGGATCATCATAAAAAGCGGCCACTAAGCTGCCATCGGGTTGAGCACTTTTTTCTTCGGGATATTCAAATAACTCGCGCATTAACTCATCCCCTTCTCGAGTGGTGGGGATGACTCTAGCTAACTGGGCAAGCTTATCAGGAGCGGTCCTATGCACATGCTGAAGAAATCTTGAAAGGATAAGCATATCGGTGGGTTGATCGGAAAGCGCAAGAAGCTTGGTGCGAGGATTAAAAGCTTCACCAAAAACCGAAGATTGATAATGAAGAGAGATTGTATATTTTTTTATTAAATAAGTAAAACTTCCAAAATCACTAGTCGTATCGCCTACCGGCACTTCGCCTAATTTTTTAAGTTCCTCTAAAGGGTCGGGCTCGCCGCTGCTCGCTCTCCATGACATTGCCACGACAGGGACAACTTCTCGGGTGAGTCGATACTCCGGTCCTTCCAGTGTGGAAGGACAAAAAGCCTTAAAAGTTCCATCCGCTTTTTGTACGTGGGCTCTTTTGACTAAGGCTAGCTGGCTAGCGGCTTCTATATATGGATAGTCAAATATTGAATTAGTGTCTGCGGCTTTCTCAGCCTCGTTGTTTTGATTTCTAGAGCAATAATCCAGATATTCTCTCATCAATAGAGGCGCAAATTTTCCCTGTGGAGCGGGTGGAGTATAGACGACCTTGTTTTGCAAAGACACATAATGTGATGCGTAACAGCAAGCAAATACCGCATCTCGTTGATCGTCTGCCCCAAAGGTTTGTCTATAAAAACGTTCGTAATTATAAATTTTTGTATTACTATCGAGCTGTAAGTGCCTCCGATTTTGATTATTGATGATGGCGCGTGTTTTAATAATATCAGCACTACTGCCATTCGCTTTTAATTGTTCCATGTAACTTATTTCTGCGGGAGTGAGACCCCCTTCCTCCTGGAAGTCTTCTATTGTGGCGCCCAGGCTCTTAAACTCCTCATTCACACGCGTTATAAACGCTGATTTTACCGCTTGGTAGGTTCGATCTTTGTAGCTATTTCCCTCTCTTTTCCAGTCGGGTACTAATAACACGGAAACAACTATTTCAGGGGGCTTGCGTCCTTGTTTTATTGCGGCGTCTGTAAGGCCCTTTTTTATAGCGGCAATATTACTCTTTTGCGCTAGAAGTCTCACATCAAAAGACCCGCCCTCCTTTTCTGTGCTAAATAAACCAATAGTGACTCTGTCACCCCGCTCTTTTTCAGAAGCTTTGCGTTCTAATGCCATAATCGAGTCTCCTCTCACTCCTCATCCTCTTTTTGAATCATGGCGATAGGATCCTATCGCCTTATTTATCACGGATTATTGTAATTATAGCAGTGGGTATTCGTTTTGCTTGATAAGGCAAGTGACAGATAAGGCAAGCGAATGAATTTTCGCATAAAAAATGTTGTCGAAAAGGAGTAAAATCGATTGTGCGTATAATGCAATATATTCAATTTATCGCAGTGCATCCTTTTTTTTTAAATGCATTTCAATCAAAAGGCGCGAAATGCTCAAGGCGCTTGGCAAGGGCGGCAGCTGTGCATGGTTAAACCATTGAGCGTCTTCAAGTTCCAGTCGGTCAATTGCGATTTCCCCGCTCTCGTACTCCGCCAGAAAGCCCAGCATCAGCGAGTTAGGAAAAGGCCAGGGTTGTGAAAGTTGATAGCGGATATTTTTAACGGCGATATTGGCTTCTTCTCGGACTTCGCGAAAAACAGCGTTTTCCGCGGATTCGCCGGGCTCGATAAAGCCGGCTAGCGTGCTGTAGACGCCGGCTGGGAAGTGAGGCGAACGCGCCAGCAAGAGCTCCGGCCCGCGCGTCACCAGGACAATGATGCAGGGATAGAGTTGAGGGTAGGAAAGGGTTTGGCACTGTGGGCAGACTTTGGCGCGTTCGTCGCTTTTATCGACCGTCTGGGCGCCACAATGGCCGCAATGGATGTGCGTGCTGCGCCAATATTGAAGCTGCCGGGCTAGGCCTGCGATGCGGAATAAGGGCTCGCTGAGTGTTTCATTGCAGGTGCGGATATTGCGCAGGTTAAAGCGTTCATGAAGTGTTATTTTTTCGGAAAGGCCATTTACCAGTAAACAGCGCGTTTGCTCC
>JABDGC010000038.1:0-2089 GCA_013286215.1 Gammaproteobacteria bacterium | reverse complement strand
CGAAGCAATACCATTCTGGGGCTTCATTGATAATCAAGGGTTTAAGGTCTTGTCCACGCGGCAGCGCCCCGTTTTTCAACAAGAGCAGGCTATTTTCCCGAAAATTAAAAATGAAATCCTCACTCCGCGGGTCGTCGCAAAGCGCATGTCGATTGATAAAGCCCGGCGGTTTGAAGTTTTCAATCATGATGCCATCCTTGTTGTTAAAAATAGCATTTTAGTGTATTTTTTGCCAAAGCTTAATAGCGTTTTGCTGAGGCGCAGCATATAAACAATTGGCATTGTTGCATAAATCGTTTTTTGCAAAAAGCCATCATTGCGGGGAGCGTTATGTGCGACGCGGCAATCCACAAAGTGGCCTGAATGATCTACTTTGACCACATCCTGGATCGCCCCGTCTCCTTCGCCGGCTTGCGATGACAAATTATGCAACAAAGCGTGCGCCCTAAACAATTTGGTAAATAATTCCCGCGTTAGCGGGCACAACGAGGGTCTAGCCCATGGTGCATGCTATAACCACTTCTGACCTTGAGTCCAGGCTACGTGCTTATATCGATCCAGATTTATCCTGTGACCTGGTCACGGCGAAAGCGGTCAAAAATATCCGGCTGAGCGAGAAGGTGATCGCACTGGATCTCGTCCTGGGTTTTCCAATCCATAGTATCCGTGAACAATGGTTGGCTGGCTTACGCTCCTTTTTAGAGTCCTCTTTTCCCGGTAAAAAAATTGAACTGCAACTGATAACGCAAATTGAAACGCATGTCGGCCAAAGCACGGTCAAGGCTTTGCCACAAATCAAGAATTTGATCGCCGTCGCCTCCGGCAAGGGCGGTGTTGGGAAATCAACCATTGCTGTTAACCTGGCTCTGGCTTTGGCTCAAGAAGGCGCTGCAGTCGGCATCCTGGATGCTGATATCTACGGTCCGAGCCAGCCAACCATGCTGGGAATTAAAACACGGCCTGAAATCCGCGATAAGAAAATAATTATGCCCATCAACATTCATGGCATCCAGGCTATGTCCATCGGCTTATTGGTGGATGAAAATGCTGCCATGGTCTGGCGCGGCCCTATGATCAGCATGGCCCTGCAGCAGCTCTTGAACGACACGCAATGGGAAGCGTTGGATTATCTGGTGATTGATTTGCCGCCGGGTACCGGCGATATTCAGTTGACCCTGTCGCAAAAGATTCCAGTCAGCGGCGCGCTAGTAGTGACGACGCCGCAGGAGTTGGCTTTGAGCGATGTGCGTCGCGCCTGCGCCATGTTTGAAAAATTGAATGTGCCAATTTTGGGCATCGTGGAAAACATGGCCGGCTATGTTTGTTCTCATTGCGGAGAGACCGACGCCTTGTTTGGCGAAGGCGGCGGCGAACACTTGGCCGCGAAATTTAACACACAGGTCTTGGCTCGTTTCCCACTGGACAAACAATTGCGCGAGGAAACAGACAGCGGCGTGCCACCCGTGGTGAAGTCCCCCGAGGGTGCTTACGCGGGACAGTTTCGCCGTTTAGCCCGCCAGGTCGCCGCGCGACTTTCCTTGCAAGCTAAAAGCTATTCGCATAAATTTCCACAGATCAAGGTAGAGAAAAACGGTTTATAAAATAGAGTGTTTCAGCTGAATGCTTTGGTAAAAAGCACCAAACCATTCAGCTGAAAAAATAATCAAAGGTAGTTCAGTTAAATATTTTGGCAAAAACCGCCAAAATATTTAACTGAACCTCTATAGGAGCATGACGCTATGAGCATTAAATCGGATAAATGGATACGACGAATGGCCGCCGAGCAGGGTATGATTACGCCCTTCGAGTCTGGCCAGGTGAGATCCAGAGACCAGAAAAAAGTGATTTCCTACGGGGTATCGAGCTACGGCTACGACGTCCGCTGCGCGAATGAGTTTAAAATTTTCACGAACATCAACTCGGCCGTGGTCGATCCCAAAAATTTTTGCCCCAGCAGCTTTGTCGACGTCCAGTCCGACGTCTGTATTATCCCACCCAATTCCTTTGCTTTGGCCCGCAGCGTGGAATATTTCCGTATCCCCCGGCAGGTGCTGGTGATTTGCCTGGGCAAATCGACCTATGCCCGTTG
>JABDGC010000037.1 GCA_013286215.1 Gammaproteobacteria bacterium | reverse complement strand
TGTCGCCGGTGTGAAGATTAAAGCGTCGAATCTGGCTCGGAGAGACGTAGATATCGTCGGGTCCGGCGAGGTAGGAGCCTTCGGCGGAGCGCAGGAAGCCAAAGCCATCAGGCAGAATTTCCAGGACGCCATCGCCATGAATATCTTCCCCGCGTTTGGAATGCGCTTTGAGGATGGAGAAGATGATATCTTGCTTGCGTGAGCGGGCCATGTTTTCCAGCTCATATTGTTGTTCGGCAAGATTAACGAGGTCCGGAACTGCTTTTTTCTTTAATTCAGTTAAATTCATAGTTATACCTTTTTTCTGATGGCAACAGCGCTTGGGTTAAAAAAACACCTCTGCTTAGTAAGATATGCACTTGGTTCTTCCCTCTGAGCGTGATTTGGTTCAGGACGGAATTTGATAGATATCTCACTTGGAAATCGATAGATAGATATGAGGCTGACTAATTTATATCATTATTGAGGTTGATTTTCCAGTCCCCTGGAAGCCCGTCTTGATTTTTTATCGGGGACTGGACAGGCCCTAGGCGTGGGTGTCGATAAATTGCTGTAATTCCGCTTTGGTTAACAAGCCGACCTGGGTGGCTTTTACCTGACCATCCTTGAATAAAATCAGGGTGGGAATGCCGCGAATTCCAAATTTGGGTGGCGTGGCCGGGTTGCTGTCGACGTCGAGTTTGACAAACTTTACCTTGCCCGTATAGTTTCTCGCGACATCCTCAATGATGGGGGCCAGTGCCTTGCAATGACCGCACCATTGGGCCCAAAAATCAACGAGAACTGGAATCTTGGATGAGACCACATCGGCTTCGAAAGAATCGTCTGTAATTGCTTGTAAATTGCTCATGAAATCACCTTTGAAGAAAAACAATCACCCAATTTTACCTCTTTGACCTGAATTTGCAATTCTTACCCGCCATAAGAGCAGCCAGCCGAAGATAAAGAAAATTAGGATGGTGGCTACGCCGGCGCGCTGGCTTTGGAAGTGCAGTGTGACCAGTCCCAGGATCCAAGGGCCTAAGAAGGCGGTAATTCGGCCGGTGAGGGCATATAAACCGAAGAGTTCAGAGGTTTTGTTTGGCGGGGTCAGATGGGCCATTAAAGAGCGGCTGGCGGCTTGCACTGGGCCGATAAAGAGAGCGAGTCCGCAGGCCGTCAGCCAGAACCAAAACCGACCTTGGGTTAACAAGAGGACCACGCTAAAGAGGATGAGCATGGTCAGCGAGACTAAAATAGTCGGCTTGGAGCCTAGCCAGTCGTCCAGCCAGGCGAGTGTGAGTGCGCCGAGGCCCGCCAGGGTGTTCAGTGTGATGCCAAAAAGGAGGATATCAGTAAAAGTAAAATGGAAGGTGCCGGCGGCGAAAATACCGCCGAAGGCGAAGAGGGTGTTGAGACCGTCGTTATAAATCATGCGCGCCAGCAGATAGATCAGGATGTTTTTTTCCTGAAACAACATTTTGACGGTGGTCCCTAACCGGCGAAAACCGGCGCGTACGGTTTTGCCGAGGCTTTGCCGCGTCGGTGGCGTATTTGGCACAAAGAGGAAGAGAGGCAGAGAAAAGAGCGCGAACCAGACAGCGGAAAAAGGCCCGACAATGCGAATCTGCTCGAAGGTTTTCGGGTCGAGCCACGGGACGGGGTGGAGCGCAGAAATTTCGAGAATAATGGCGAGGGCCAGGATGCCTCCGAGGTAGCCCATACCCCAACCCCAGCCTGAAATCCGGCCAAAATACGCCTGAGGCGCTAGAAAGAGTAAAAAGGAATTGTAGAAAATACCGGCGATTTCCAGACAGATTGTGGCCAGGATAAAGAGCGCCAGGGAGGAATGCACGTAGTGCGGGGAGGGGTAGGCAAACCAGAGTAAGCTGGTGCAAATAATGCAGCAGAATGTGAAAAAGGCGAGCCAGGCTTTGTGATTGCCGCCTTGGTCGGCGAGGGCGCCAAAGACCGGGCCGCCAAAGGCGATGAACAAGCCAGCGATCGCGCTGGCGTTGGCCCATTGATAGGTGCCGATGATTTTGTCGACGGCGATATGGTTAATAAAATAGGTTGAAAAAACAAAGGTGGTGATGAGCACCGGAAAAGTATCGCTGGCCCAGCCATAAATACACCAGCTAATCAGGGGTAGTTTACCCTTCAAGCCGGCCGAAATTTGAACTGCTTTCATGGCGCTCCTTAGCTCAGGCTAAAATCCAGCGAATGCTCCCCGCAATGTGCCGCGATAAAGCTTCTGACCTTGTTTTTTAACTGAATAATCTTCTGCCATTCATCGCCCTCGGGATTAAGCGGTTCGCCAATGATGACCTTAATTCGGCCAGGGCGCATGAGATAATAATCGCCCCGCAAGATCCGGCGTGTTCCCTGAATGGCGAGGGGGCAAACCGGCGTTTGGGTTTCCGCGGCAATCTTGAAGGCTCCCAGTTTGAAAGGACGCAGGCCAGCAGCGTAACTGAAGGTCCCTTCTGGAAAAATAAAGATAGAGCTGCCACTTTGCAGCGTGGCCTCGATTTTCACAGTTTGTTCCAAGCCTTTTTGGAAATCAAGACGGTCTATGGGGATATGGCGCAGCTTGCGCAGCACGTCGCGCAGCAGTGGCCAGGAGAAGGCTTCCTTTTTGGCGATGAAGCGCGTGCCGGCTGGGGCTATGGCAGCCGCTACCAGGCCGTCAATATAGCTCGCGTGGTTGGCTGCGAAAATAAGGGGTTGAGCCGCGGTCAAAAACTTTCCGCCCTCGATCGAAATCGGGCAGCCGAAAGCCAGGCATAATAAACGGGCGGCTTGCCGGCAAAGGTTTCCTGCTTGTTTTTCGGGCAGCAGTTTAATGCTGAGCCAGAGTGGGAGTGCGGCCAGGCCGAGGAGTAGCACCACATAGAGAGTGTAGATCAGCTTCAGGCTTTTAATCAGAGTGGCCCTGCTTTTCAGCGCGAAAGACTTCAGGCCCAGCTTCGCCATTTGTACCCAGGCCGGGGCCGGTCGGAGTTTGCCTTCCAAGTACAGATTTTTGCAGGCCGAGCGCTGCAATTTTCCGCTGGAGGTTTTTGGCACGGTTCGTGGGGCGACGAAAATAATCTGGTCCGGCGTCAGATCCAGGGCGTTGACCAGGGCATCGGTGATGGCGTTACGCAAAGCGGTTCTCTTGGACTTATTTTTTTCCGAGGTCTCGGCGACCAAAATAATGTTTTCCGTCCCCGTTTCTTTGTCATTCACGCTAAAGGCGATGGCGCAGCCGCGGCGTACGCCGGGAACGTCGCTGACGATTTCTTCGAGCACGGACGGATAGATATTACGGCCGGCCTTAATAATAAGATCTTTTTGACGGCCGGTAATGAAGATTTCCCCGTCAGCCAGATAAGCGAAATCACCTGTATTATACCAATTACCGCGGTGCGCCAGGGCGGTTGCAGCGGGGTTGTTGTAATAACCCCGCATGCTGGAGGGGCCTTGAAATTGCAACTGGCCGATGCGGCGTTCAGGCAGGGGTTGAAACTGTTCATCCACGATGCGGACAAAATGACCGGGTAACGGTTGGCCGCAGGACATGATTTCCAGTTTCTCTTGGGCGGCGTGAGGATCAAGGGGGATGGCTTGTTTGTCGTTCTCGAAGGCGATGCGGTCAATCGTGTCGACGCGCGGCGGGCGGTTCAAAGGCGAGACGGCGAGTCCGACAGTGGATTCAGCCAGTCCGTAAACCGGGAAAAAGGATTCAGCCTTGAAGCCATAGGGCTTGAATTTCTCGACGAAGCGTTCGTAGGTCTTGGGATAAATGGTTTCCGCGCCGTTGGCGGCCATGCGCCAGGAGCGGAGGTCGAGGCCCTCGATTGTTTCCGGCGCGATTTTGCGAACGCAGAGTTCATAGGCGAAATTGGGCGCTGCGGACAGGGTGCCGCGATGCAAGTGAATGGCCCAGAGCCATTTTTCCGGATGTGACAGAAAGGCCAGCGGCGAGAAGAGCACCAGGGGGCAGCCGTAGTAAAGCGTGCCTAGAACGAGTCCGATCAAGCCAAAGTCATGATAAAGCGGCAGCCAGCTGACGGCGATATCGTCGGGAGTGATTTGCACGGCTTTGCCGAAGGCGCGAATATTGGAGAGTAGGTTGTTGTTGGTGAGAACCACACCTTTGGGGGCGCTGGTACTGCCGGAAGTGTATTGAATTAAGCCGACGTCGTCTTGTTTCGCCGTGAGCGGCAAGAGCAGGCTGCTGCCGCTCTTCAATAAATCGTCGACGGTAAGCACTTCCTGCAGACTGGGAATAAAGCCTTGCAGGAAACGGCTGAGCAATTCCGCTTGTTCAAAGGTGACCAGAAAACGGATTTCGGCGTTGTTTAAAATTTTGGCTTCTTGTTTGGCGTAGCTCTCGAGCTGGTGAGGGCGTAGCGGTGGATAAATGGGCACCGGGATGCCCGAGGCCAGAAGAACGCCGAAAAAGGTATAAAAAAAGCCGAGCTGGGTTGGTTGCATGATGGCGACGGTTTCACCTGGGCTCAAGCCGCGTTTTTGCAGGGCGTTCGCGACTTTGAATGAGTTGGACAGCAGCTGGCCATAAGTCAGTATTTCTTCGCCGCCCTTGTCATTTTGCAGATAAATGTACGGTCGGTCCGGCGTTTTTTGCGCGTGTTCCATCAAGACTTCGACCAGGGAGTCGGCGCGTGAAACATCGGCAATTTTTTGCGAGTGATGTTTTTCATAGCGTTCGGCTTTTTCGGTCCTGCCGACCCGATTTTCATTCTGCAGGACGGCGGGCCGGGCGGTCTGGATGGCGGCCAGGAGATCGCCCAGGGTTTCTGCTTCTACCAGCAGGCGGTCCGGCAATTCCACTTTCCACTGTTTTTCGATGCGGCGGAATAATTCCGCGCGTCCCAGACTGTCCAGGCCCAGGTGATACTGCAAGGAGGATTGGAGCGTGAGCTCACGGCTTAGATGGGCATCGGTGGTTTCCGCCAGCAAGGCGCGGGCGAGGGTGATGAGTTCTTTTTCCATTTTTAGCTTGTCAACCATTGTATACTTTCCATCGCCATCCGGCGGCCGAGTTTTTTCTTTATGGGAGGACAGAGATCCAGGCCTACCATGCCAAGTTGTCGGGCAAAATTGCTGCCCCAAAAGCCAGCTGCAAAGATCTGACTGAGGTAATGCGAAAATAACAGATTCATTTTCGGCTGGAAACGACTGAGGTTTTCAGCCAGGCCGGCGCCGAGCGGCTCTTGTTCCCGCAGATTGCGCAGGAGCAGCTGGCTGAGATGGGCGATTTCATATAAAGCGAGGTTCAAACCCTGGGCCGCGATGGGATGAATCGTGTGGGCGGCGTTGCCGATTAGGAGCACGTTTCCCTGCAGGGGGTTTTTGACTTGAATCAACTGCAAAGGAAAGACCGCGCGTCGGTTAATGCCTGTCAAGCGGCCGAGCCGATAGCCGAACTGGGTCTGCAGGGCCTGCAAAAAGGCGGGTTCCTCGAGGCTTTGCAGCGCGGCAATGGCTGGGGTGCCGGCGGTCCAGATCGTGGCGCACAAGCGATCCTGTGTTTCTTTATCCTTCAAGGGCAGCATGGCCAGGGCGCCCTCGTCCAGAAAGCGTTCATAGGCCCGGTTTTCATGCGGGCGGCCCAGGCGGGTGGTTGTGACCAGGGCGCTTTGCTGATAATCGACTGTGTGAGTGTCAAAGCTCAATAAGCGCCGGATAGTCGAATGGCTGCCATCAGCGGCGATAATGAGGTTGCCGGTCAAGCGGCTTTCCACACCCTGGTATTCCAGGGTCAGCGTGGATTTTTTTTCATGCAGCGTCAGCGTCGTGACACGGGCCGGACGCCATTCCGTGAATTGGCCAGGGTTCCTTGCTTGGGAGAGTGTCTCGTCCAGGGCTTGATTGATATCGCTGGCGCGCAGCACGGAACCCAGGGTAGGCAAGTGCGCTGTTTGCGCGCTGAGGCGCGTCGCGCCAAAGCGCCCACGATGGGAGACATGGACTTCGTGAATGGGGGTGCTGAGGGGGGCCAGGCAGGGCCAAAGGCCGAGCTTTTCCAGGAAATGGACGCTGCCATAATTCAGGGCGATTAAGCGCGGGTCGGGCAGATTCTGCTCGTTGGCGTCAATCAAGGCAATTTTTAAAGGCGCTTGGCTCAGGGCGCAAGCCAGACTTCTACCGACTAAGCCGCCGCCTATTATAATAAGGTCGTAATGCATTTTATCAGGCCATCAAGGCTTCTATTTCAGCAACCGTTTTAGGTACTTTTCGGGAGAGCACTTCGCAACCTTTAGAGGTCACAAGCACGTCGTCCTCGATGCGCACGCCAATGTTATGCCAGCGTGCGGGCACGTTTTTAAGCTCACTGGAAATGTAAATTCCAGGTTCCACGGTGAGCACCATGCCGGCTTGTAATTTACGCCATTTGCCCTGAATAGCATAGTGTCCCACATCATGCACGTCTAATCCTAGCCAATGTCCGGTGCGGTGCATGTAAAAGGGTAGATAAGCCTGCTTGGCGAGGAGCTCGTTAACATTGCCACGTAAGAGGCCCAGGCCGACCAAACCCTTGGTTAAAACTCGCAGGGCTGTTTCGTGCATTTTTTCCCAGGGTAGGCCGGCTTTGATGATTTTGATCACGGCCAGCTGAGCTTCCAGAACGACATTATAAACAGCGCGCTGTTCTGGCGAGAATTTGCCATTGGCCGGAAAGGTGCGGGTGATGTCCGAGGCGTAGTAGTGATATTCGGCGCCGGCATCGATCAAGACCAGGGAGCCGTTCCGGATGATTTGATTGTTGGCGTTATAGTGCAAAATGCAGCTGTTGGCGCCGCTGCCGACGATGGAGGTATAGGCTGGATAACGGGCACCGTTGCGCTGGAATTCATAGAGCAATTCGGCCTCCAGCTGATACTCCGGGATGCCTGGCTTGCAGGCCTTCATCGCACGGACATGAGCGGCGGCGGCGATTTCAGCCGCCTTGCGCATGGTTTTAATTTCCGAGGTGCTTTTGATAAGACGCATTTCGTGGAGCAGATCGCCGATGTCGATCAGGGCGCCGGGGTAGGAAAGACCGTTGCGAATGCGACCGCGGACTTTGTTCGCCGCTGCGAATAAGATTTCGTCGAAGCGGGGGTTGATGCCAAGCAGGCAATAAATTTCTTTTCGGCCAATCAAGAGGTTCGGTAATTTTTCCGCGAATTCCTCAATGGAAAAAGCCTGATTGGCACCATAAAGTTTGCGCGCGCCCGCCTGGCCGGCGCGTGGCCCTTCCCAGATTTCTTTTTCACGGTGTCGGGGGCGGTTAAATAAAATAAACGCGCCTTCCGCGCGCTTGGGCGCAAGCACGGCGATGGCTTCCGGTTCTTCAAAGCCAGTCAAATAGTAAAAATCGCTGTTGGGCCGAAAGGGATATTCATATTCGCCGTTGCGCATGGCGATGGGAGCGGTGGGAATAATAACCAGGGCCTGCGGGTGGATTTTTTTTAAAAGGGCAGTCCGCCGTTTTTGAAATTCTTTGTGTCCGTTCATAAGATAGGGCCAATTTGTTAGCAAGAATCAATAGCATGGTACAAGAATTGCGGGTGCGAGTATAGGGTGTATATAACTTGCTCTCAATCTAAGACTCGAGTAAGCTTTTCGGGAATTGAAACCTGACTTAAGGGAGTAGGGCGATGGCTAGTCGATCACCGATGGAGAGTCAAGTGCAAGGTAGCTTGGTTCCCGACCAGAAAGATATTTTCCGTATGAAAAGTTTTAACTGCCCTCTTACCCATCAGCGTTTTACAGATCCTGTCGTTGCTTCAGATGGCTACACTTATAATCATATCGCGCTTCAACAATGGCTGGTTAAGTACCCGCAAGCGACTAGCCCCAAGACAGGCAGACTTTTGATATCACGGATAATCAAAGATAATATCACCATTAAAGAAGCGGTAAAAGAATATGAGCGGGAAGTTGTTCCCCGACTAGAGCGTTTAAAAGCGTTAGAGAGTCTAGAAGCGCAATACACGCTTGTTACAACCGGGCAAGAGGCAAAAGAACAAGAGTTTAAGCGTCAGCAGCAAAAAGTGGAACAATTGAGATTGGCTTTGGATCAGGCAGTTCAAAGAGAGATGGCGCTCAGAAGCATGCTGGAGAGTCAAAATCAGGAACTCCAACAGCTCCGGCCACCTCGACCGTCAGCTCCACCAGCCCCAGCCGCAACTTCAGTCTTAGCTCCAGGGCATTATTCCACGGACCATGCTTTATCCGCGCTGCTAGATCACGCTTTGGGTTCTGTCCCTCCTTTGCCAGCGAGTGCTGGGTCACCGAGGGCGGGGGGCGGTGTGAGGGTTCATGATTCGAGGGGATATTATATTTTGCCATCGAGTTCTTCTGCTTTAGTCTTAGCGCCAGATTCCGAGCCTGTTGTTCGATCCCAGTCTCGTTCTCGTTCTCGGTCTCGCTCTCGCTCTCGTTCTCGGTCTCGATATGATGTACCTCGATCTCGAGTCGATGTTCTCGGTCCGACTTCTTTTCCTCCTCTGCCCACGAGTGACGGCCTTGCTCTCGTTCCTGAACATCAAGCAGCAGACGCTTTAGTATCGCCACCCGAAATTGCCTTCTCTTCCCTCCATTTCCATTATCGGCCAGCGGCGGCTAGCCATGTTCCTGCTCCGCCAGGCGGTCCTGTTAGTTCCCTGTCGCATGCTTCTGAGGCGACTTCGGCCCAAAGGCGGTCGCGCGTTCAAGCGGCTAGTAGTCTACCTCGCTCTCAGTCCGATGCTGCAATTCCAGACCCTTATCCTCCAACCGCTGTTTTACCCATGTCGTCAGATAGCCCGGGTTTTTTCTCCCGTAGTAATGTCAGATCTATTCCTTCGGATAGTAAAAAACCGCCAGCGTCCACAGAACCAGGCCTTTCGATAATGGCGAACGAGCTCTTGAAAGAGGCTATTGAGAAGGGGCAGGCGACAAATGTGTTAGTGGCTTTGGCTGCCGGGGCCAGTGAGAATGTTCAGTATGTGCCGCATAATGAAACGCCGATGATCTTGGCAGTTCGACACTATTCCAAGTATCCTCCTGAGACGATGCAAAAAATCATGATGAAGCTTCGAGATGGTGGCGCTGACCTGAGCCTTGCGGATGACAAGGGAAATACTGCTTTACACTGGGCAGCAGAGGCCAATCTGACTTGGGTGATCGAATTTCTGTTGCGAAATAAGGCTAACCCTCTTCTCGTCAATCGGGAGTTTCAAAAGCCAATTGCAAAACTGCTTAAGCAACCGCATTTTGACAAAGTGAGTGTAGAACTCTTGTTGGAATACGAAAGGAATTTCAAGCCAGTCTCTCGTCGAGGATCTGATTCCCAACTGGGTGAACGGTCGGCTCTGCCAGTAGATTCTGTTCCCCTACCGGGTGCGCCACCGGCACCACGCAGAGATTCTTACCACCGGCAGGATGAACCGTCGGCTCCGCCAGCAGATTATGAGCTCGAGCCGGGTGCGCCATCGGTTCTGCATAGAGAGATTTCTCCCTCCCCTCCTCCCCCTCCCTCTCTTTCTCCACGGGTGGGACGCTAGGGTTTCATTGAAGTAAGGGGAAGAAAGGATGCTTATTTCAGCGATCGTAGCGATGGCGGAAAACCGCGTTATCGGGAAAGATAATCAGCTGCCTTGGCGTTTGCCAGCGGATTTGCGGCATTTTAAGGCGCTGACCCTGGGGAAGCCAGTCTTGATGGGACGCAAGACGCATGAGTCTATTGGCAGGGCGTTGCCCGGGCGGCGGAATATCATTTTGACTCGGAATTCAGGCTTTCAGGCAGCGGAGGGAGCGGAGGTGGTGTCTTCCATTGATGTGGCGATGGAGAGCCTGAAAGCGACCGATGAATTGATGCTGATCGGCGGCGCCGAGCTTTACCGCGAGCTGCTACCCCGGGTGCAAAGAATTTATCTGACCGTTGTGCATGCCCAGGTTGAAGGAGACTGCTATTTCCCGGAGCTGAATTTGACGGAATGGCGGCAGACGAGCTGTGAGGACCATGCGGCGGACGAAGAGAATCGTTATTCTTATAGCTTTATGGTGTGGGAGAGAGTTTAACCTTGTTTGCTTCCCTTCCATGCGCAACAGCTTAAGCGGGTTAAAACAAGGCATTCCCGATGAAGCCTGGAAAACGCTGAACATCGATCCGCAAAAGCGCGCTGAAAACCTCACTGTTGAAGAGTTTGTCAACCTAAGCAACTACACCTCTTAAAGATTGAGAGACTTTAGTCATGCCTACTTATGCTATTGGCGATGTTCAAGGATGTTTTATCGCGCTGCAGAAATTATTAAAACACATCCAATTTGACCCCGAGCGGGACCAACTCTGGTTCACCGGCGACCTGGTCAACCGCGGCTCACACTCCCTCGAAGTGTTGCGCTTGGTGAAGGGACTGGGGAAAAGCCAGAAAACCGTTCTCGGCAACCACGATTTGCATCTTTTGGCCTGCGCCTATCAACAACATCCCGGCTGGAAAGAAGACACCTTCTCCGATATTTTAGCTGCGCCCGACCGCGAGGAACTGATCGACTGGCTGCGTCATCAAGCTCTGTTTCATTATGATCCCAGCCTGGGCTACGCCCTGGTTCATGCAGGCCTGGCTCCCTCCTGGGACGCTCAGAAAGCCCTGACCCTCTCACAAGAAGTCGAGACCGTATTGCAAAGCGGACAGATAGCCGAATTTCTTGGCCAAATGTACGGCGACCAACCTGATACCTGGGACGAGACCCTGAACGGCTGGGACCGGCTGCGAGCCATCACCAATTACTTCACCCGGGTGCGTTTTTGCTATCCCGACGGACGCCTGGAATTATCTGATAAAGGCCCGGCAGACTCGCCACAATCCCGCATTCTCCCCTGGTTTCGCCTGCCGGAGCGTGCCAATGAAGACTTGCGAATTATCTTCGGCCACTGGGCAGCCCTTGGCGGCATTACGCACACACCCAAGGTTTACT
>JABDGC010000036.1 GCA_013286215.1 Gammaproteobacteria bacterium | reverse complement strand
CTGCAGGAATTCTGCCACTTGCAGCCCGAAGCAGAACGCATCTTACAAAGTGTGATGGATAAATTTCATTTCTCTGCGCGCATCTATCACCGCATTCTGAAACTGGCGCAAACCATCACCGATTTGAAGGCCGGTTCCGGGATCGCCGCGGAGGAGGTCAGCGAAGCCCTGCTTTATAGGTGCCTGGATAAACAAAAAAACTTGTTTGGATTAAGCTATAATTAGTGTAATCGGTATATAATCTCCGCATGAGCGGGAATAACTGAAAGGAGCGCAGTTTATGCCTATTAATTTTTATCCTTATGAAGAGGACCTCAAAAAAGACGTCAATACGCCACTGGACGATAAAATTGAAATTCTCTTAGAAGCGGCTGAACGTTATAAGGCGCTGGTGACGGATCCGAGCAATACCGCAGTCACTGAAAGCAAACAAGGCACGGTTCCTGCGGATTTAAAATACGCCTATAACTGGGACGGCCTGGCAGGGGTCCTACGCGAAGTGCGCCAATTGACTGAAGCGAATCCAAACGAAAAGCGCATCAAAGGAGAACGCCTTTTGAAATTAGCGGAAGTCTATGAAGTGCTGCGCGCCGCTAAAATGCAAAAACTGGAAGCAGTGCGTCTGGCCTTAGTGAGTGAATAATTTAAATTAATACCTCCTTTCCCTAACCCTTTCCTCCACCAAAAACGTGGAGGAAAGGGGATGATAATGATAGGGATATTTAGTGGAGGAGAGGAAGTTTTACCGAGGCGGCTATTCAGGGGATGACATGGGGGTTTTTATGAGGTAAGCGAACTCTAGCAAAGGTTAGATTTAAAAACAAGCACTGCCGTTTCGCGTGCTGTCATCCTGAGCGCAGCGCAGGATGACAGAGACATTGCTCAGGATGACAGAGGCATTGCTCAGGATAACAGAGACATTGCTCAGGATAACAGAGACATTGCTCAGGATAACAGAGGCATTGCTCAGGATAACAGAGACATTGCTCAGGATGACAGAGATTTTGCACAGGATGACAAAATCAAGTTGACGCTCTACTAGAGCCTAGATAAATTCTTTTTTATCAAGCGCTCATCGCTTCTTCCACTGCCTCCAGTTCGCGTGGTGTGCCCACGTTATACCAGAGGCCTTGGTAGCATTCGCCGGTGACTTGCTTCTGTATAATGGCGTCCTTCCATAAATCTGCCAGTCGGCTGTAAATCGGTTGACGTCCAGCAAAGAGTTCGGGGCGATAGAGGCCGATATTGGCGAAAGTAAAGGTTTTTCCTGGGCCGAATTCAATTTCCTGCTTGTCATTCAGACAATAATCGCCCTGCGGCTTGAAAGACGGATTTTCAATCAAGACCAGATGGGCCAGTCTCAGGGGTTTTGCTAAGAGTTTCACGATCGGGTAATCGGTAATGAGGTCGCCGCTGAGCACTACAAAGGGTTCACTGCCCAGCAAAGGCAGCGCTTTAACGATGCCGCCGCCGGTTTCAAGGCGCTCTTCTTCTTCCGAATAAAAGAGTTTGACGCCATAGCGCGTACCATTGCCTAAGGCCGCGATGATTTGCTCTTTCAGGTAGGAAACATTAATGACAATTTCTGTGATGCCGGCATCCATTAGGGATTGAATGGCATGTTCGATAAGATAGGAGCCGGCGGCTTTTAATAAAGGTTTGGGCGTCTTTTCTGTCATCGCCCCCATGCGCTCGCCTTTACCGGCGGCTAGAATCATCCCCCGCATTGTGCCACCTCCTCTTCATGGACCGGCAGACTTAAGTCACTCACGAAAGCGTGAAAAGCTTGCAGTTCCGGATAACGCGCGCTGATTCGCACGACATAATTCAGGGTTCGCGGCAGGAATTTCAAATAGCGCGGGGTATGATCGCGCAAATATTTACGCGCGAAAATAAACAGGGCTTTCATGTGGCGCTGCAGGCCCATCCAGTCAAACTCGATCATGAACTGCTCCAGGCTCACTTCGGACAATTGCTGGTCGGCACGCAGCCGCTCATAATAGGAAGCCGCCCAGCTTTGCACTTTTTCGTCAGGCCAATCGATATAGCAATCCCGTAAGAGCGAAACTGGGTCATAGGTGACTGGCCCGATGCAGGCGTCCTGAAAATCGAGAATGCCGACGGCTTGCTGAGGTAGCACCATCAAGTTCGCTGAATGATAATCGCGGTGAATAAAGACTTGGGTTTGTTTTTCCGCGGCGACGCAGAGTTGGTTGAATGTGGTCTGCAGCAGGGTGTTTTCTGGTGCGGAAAAAGAAAGCTTGAGGTAACGTTCTAAGAACCAGTGTTTGAATTCGCTCAACTCCCGCTGCATAAAGCGCTGATCAAAAGTGGGTAAAGTCCAATCTCGGACCTCGCGGCAGGTTTGTAAGCGAGCGAGTGAGTCCAGGGCCGTTTTATAAAGGCTGTCCGCGTTTGAGTTGCTCAAGGCGTTTAGGTATTGCTGATCACCGAAATCGGAAATCAGCATGAAACCCTGGGCTAGATCTTGGGCCATAATTTCAGGAACGGTCACCCCCAGCGACAGCAGGGCGCGGGCAATGGCCGCATAGGGCTCAAAGCTATCCCGTTGCTGGGAAGCGTCCATGACCATATAGGACTGGGTTCCGCTTTTTAAGCGAAAATAGCGCCTGAAGCTGGCGTCTCCGGCGATTTCTTGCAGAGCGTCAATCGGGAGTGCGCAATTTTCTTGCAGCCATTGTTTCAGAATGGGGTTGGTTGGGCTCACTTCTTCTCCTTTAAATAGGCGTTTGGGAGGAGTGGGGGTTATTCTAGCAATTTATAGAGGGGGACGGCAAATTTAAGGTGGGATTGATTTTTTAGTACCTCCTTTCCCTAACCCTTTCCTCCACCAAAAGCGTGGAGGAAAGGGGACTCTTTAGCTTGGATCTCTTTAATTTGGATTGCCTTTAGCTTGGCTCTCTTTAATTGGGTTGCCTTTAGCTTGGCTCTCTTTAATTGGGTTGCCTTTAGCTTGGCTCTCTTTAATTGGGTTGCCTTTAGCTTGGCGCCTTTTTAGAGAAGGCTGAACTAAGTATCCCCTTTCCTCCACGCTTTTGGTGGAGGAAAGGGTTAGGGATAGGAGGTATTATTGATTCCCTCCCCCAATACTTTTCGCTACACTGCTCGGGTTGGAATGGATCAAATAATGGCACATTATAAACTCAGCTATCGACAGGGGCTTTTTTCGCTTATTTTCTTAGGCTTGGTCTTCTTTGGCTTAAATTGTTCCCTGCAGGCTCAGTCTGTCAAAACACCGGCGCCCAAGCCTCGGGAATTAGCTGAGCAGCTTGGTTGGGTGGAAAGCCCGGGAAGCCATTGTGGAGGTTATTATCTCGAAGATCCCTTTTTATCGGCCGAGAGCCTGAAGGAGGCGGATAAGCTGCAGGTGACCTCGAATCAATACACTATTAACCAACACGGCACCTCGATCCTGGAAGGGAAGGTCACGGTGAATTACGGCTCCCGGCAAATGACCGCGAATCGAGCCTATCTTTATCGCGATCCGGTCACCGGTAAATTGACTGGCGTTGACCTCGCCGATGCGCTGCATTTACGCGAACCCAATACCCTGATCCTGGCTGAAAAAGGCCATTTTGACCTCAAAACCAAGGCGAACGCCTTGTCTGGCATCGTGTATCGCACGGCGATTTACGGCAATCTGATGAATAACTCGGAATACACCGAAGCGATGAAGAAGAAATCGCCGGTCGCGCTTAAAACCCTGGTCAAGCCGCGTCAAGTCAAGCCATTGAGCGCCTGGGGACAGGCTAAAAGCTATTCTCAATCGGAGCCTAAAATTTACCATTTTCAGGATGTCAGCTACAGCACTTGCCCACCGACGCACAGTTTCTGGCAGGTCAAAGCCAGCAAGCTCAATCTCAACAAGGAAACCGGCAGAGGCAGCGCCACGAACGCCCGCCTGCTGATCAAGGGTGTGCCTGTTTTCTATTCACCCTATATGAATTTTCCCATCGATGCTCGTCGCAAGACTGGATTTTTATGGCCAACGCTCGGCTCGGTAAACCGGAACAACTCTTACTCCGGCTATTATCTCGGACTGCCTTTTTACTGGAACCTCGCCCCGAACTACGACACAACCCTCACGCCGACTTATTACACGGAGCGTGGCTTCCAGCTGGCCGATTTATTCCGCTACCTCACCCCCAAAAGCGAGGGCGACGTGCACGTCAGTATTTTCCCCGATGATAAATACTTCCCGACTTTCAAAGAAAAACTGCAGCAAAAATACGCGGGCTCGACCGACCCTTTCAAGCAAGCTGAATTATTTCGCCTCCTGAATACGCACAACACGCGCTCCTCGCTGAGTTGGAAACATGAAACCCGCTTTAACGATCATTGGTCCGCCACTATTGATTACAACTATGTGAGCGATGATTACTACCTGGAGGACTTCAGCAAAAACCTGACGGAAAATGCGCAAAACAACCTGCCGCAACAAGGCGAGCTGAGGTATGACAGCGAGCACTGGAATTTTATCGGCCGGGTCCAGAGCTATCAAACCCTGCATCCTGCAGACGTCGACTCCGTTTTCTTCAATCAATATCAACGCCTGCCGCAATTACTTCTGGACGGCGATTATCCGGACCAATGGGGAGGCCTGCATTATTTCATCAGCAATGAGGCGACTCACTTCGGCATTAAAAACACACCGGGCGACACCACCAAATTCCCCATCGGCGACCGCATCCACATGCAGCCTGGCGTCGAGTTACCGCTCAATTGGCCGGCTTTCTATATCACACCGCGCGCGCAACTCGCCCTCAGTGAATATGAGCTCGGCCATGTGGATAATGTCACACCCAAACACCAGGACCGCGGCCTGCCCATTTTCGATCTCAATACTGGCGTTTATCTCGATCGTAACCTGACTTTTTTTAATCATGAATACCAGCAAACTCTGGAACCTCAGCTTTATTATGTGTATATCCCGTATCGCAATCAGTCGCAGATCCCCATTTTTGACACCACGGTCAACACGCTCATCTATGATCAACTCTTTGTTTACAACCGCTTCAGCGGCATTGACCGTATCAATGACGCCAATCATGTTAGCGTAGGAATCACCTCCCGGTTTATTGATTCAGAGACCAGCGTGCAAAGTCTGAGCGCCGGCATCGGTGAAATCATTTATTTTAAAAATCGTGCCGTGACCCTTTGTCAAAATCCAACTATTTGCACAGATTATCCGGATAACAACGACAATAAGCGCCGTCTCTCTCCCATCTCGGGAACACTCAACTACAACGCCAGCACGAAGTGGAGTGCGACCGCGGACGCCATTTGGGATCCGCAGACCAAAGAATTAAGCAACCAAACAATTACCCTGCATTACCGGCGGGACCCCGAAAGAGTGATCAATCTGGGGTTTAGCTATGTGCGCAACGCCGACCCGCTCGGCGGCATCGTGCTCAATTCCAACGCTAGCGTACCGGGAATTGGCAATGAAAATATCTTAAAATTGACTGATTTATCATTTAGTTGGCATCTAGCCGAGAACTGGGGTGTGGTCGGACGCTGGAGCGAGGACTGGAATGCCCTGCATTTCCAGAATCTCTTTTATGGTTTACAATATGACAGCTGTTGTTGGGCTGCTCAGTTTGTCGCTGGTAGAACGCTGACGGGCGTTCAGGAAACCCGACCTCAGTACAGTAACCAATTTTATTTTCAGGTCATCTTAAAAGGGTTAGGCACTTTTAACCCGCGAGGTGATCCAACAGCAGCATTGAGAAATAACATTTCCGGTTATAACTCACGATTTGGACAGGACATATAAATATGACAGCCTCTTGCTTAGCTACACTGCGGACTCTCGCGCTCAGCGCGCTGGTCATTTTTGGGCTCACGCACAGCCTTAACGCCAATGCCGCTTTAAAACGCGGCGAACAAGCTCTCGATAACATTGTCGCCGTGGTCAACGACTCCGTTATCACGCAGAGCGAGCTCAACCGCGCTGTCAACATCGCTCGAAGCCAGATGACCGCGGAAAATCTTCCTCCGCAAACGCCCAAAGCCTTGCGCAAACAAATCTTGCAGCACTTAATCAACAACAAACTGCAATTGGATGCGGCGCAGCAATCGGGGATTCATGTCGACGATGCGGAAATGGACTCGGTAGTCAATCGTATCGCCCAGGACAATCACCTCACTGTCAAAGAATTCTATGAACGTATTGCACATGAAGGCTTGAGCGCCAAAGCCTATCGCAAGCAAATTCGCGAATCCCTGACCATGCAGCACCTGCAACAGCGGGAAGTGGCTTCGCACATCACTGTCTCGCCGGAAGAAATCAATGACAGCGTGAGAACAGCCAAGCTGGAAACCGCCGGAGAAAAGGAATATCACATTCAGGATCTTCTCATCCCTGTATCGGATACTCCGAATCCTCAGGAAATCGCCATCGCTAAAAAATTCGCCGAGGATATCGTCGTCCGTCTGCGCAAAGGGACTCCGCCCAATCAGCTGGCGTCCGCAGAAGCCGATTCAGTGCAAGACAACGATTTAAGCTGGCGCAAACTCGCCGAAGTACCGTCTGCCTTCACAGAGCCGGTCACGCACATGAAGTTAAACAGCTTTTCCAGCCCCATTCAAACCTCGAATGGCTTTCACATTATTCATCTCGTGGGCCTGCGTAGTCTGAACGAACACACCACGAAACCGCAGCGCGAAGAGATTGCACAGGCCATTTTCCAGCGCAAGTTCGAGGAAGCCATGCAAGGCTGGCTGGCCAAAATTCGGGGGCAGGCCTTCATTGAAGTCTATGATAAGGCCATCGTGTGAAAGTCCCCCGCATCCTGATGACGTCAGGTGAGCCGGCCGGCGTCGGCCCGGACCTGGTCGCGCAAGTGGCGCAGCAGTCCTGGCAGGCGGAGCTAAGCGTCATCGGCGATCCGGAGTTGCTTGTGGCGCGCGCCACGCACTTGAAGCTGCCGCTGACTCTGCTTCCGTTCGATGCAAAAGCCAAGCCTGAACCGCTTCCGCCCGGCTATTTAAAACTGCTGCCTATCGCGCTGCGGCAACCCTGCGAGGCGGGAAAGCTCAATCCGCAAAATGCCGTCTATGTGCAAAATCAACTGGAACAAGCGGCCCAAGCGGCATTGACTAAAACAGTGGACGCCCTGGTCACCGCTCCGGTGCAGAAAGCCCTGCTTAACGAAGCCGGACTGCCCTTTCAAGGCCATACCGAATTTTTTGCAGCGACGGCTGGCATCAAAAAAGCGGTTATGCTCTTTGTCGTGCAATCGCCTTTGACCCAAACCTGGAAGAAAGGCGAACTCAAGGTAGCGCTCGTCACCACCCACCTTCCCTTGGCGCGCGTGCCGCAAGCCATCACCGCGGAAACCTTGGAAGAAACGCTGCGCTCTTTGTGGCAAGCGCTGGTCACGCAATTCAAGCTGAACAACCCGACCCTCTTCGTTTGCGGCTTAAACCCGCATGCCGGCGAAGGAGGCTATCTTGGCCGGGAAGAAATCGAAGTGATCACACCAGTCTTGGAAAAGTTGCGCCGCGAACAGATGAATCTCATCGGCCCTCTTCCGGCGGACACCCTTTTCACTGAAAAATACCTCAAGCAAGCCGACGCTGTGCTAGCAATGTATCATGACCAGGCGCTGCCCGTGGTTAAAGCGCTGGGCTTTGGCAAAGCGGTTAATGTTACCTTGGGGCTGCCATTTATCCGCACCTCCGTTGACCATGGCACGGCCCTGGATGTTGCTGGAACTGTAAAAGCCGATGCCAGCAGCCTGAAAGCGGCGCTTGATTTAGCAATTCAGTTCAGCGTTATTGCCTAAGGCATCACCGCGAGTATTTATATTTAGGGTGTTTTTAAAACAGCCATCGTTAGACGGCTGACGCTCACCCGTTGTTTTTTTTCATCAAAAATCTCAATACCCCAGACCTGCGTCGTTCGGCCGAGGTGATAGGGCTTGGCGGTGCCAAAAACCAAGCCAGAGCGTATGGCGCGCAGGTGGTTTATATTGATATCCAAGCCGACGCAATAATAACCCTCTAATACACAGAAATTAGCTGCAGTGCTACCGACCGTTTCGGCCAGAGCGCAGGAAGCGCCACCGTGCATAATACCGACAGGTTGTTTCGTTCTTTGATCAATTGGCATCGAGGCAATCAAAAAATCATCGCCCACTTCGGTAAATTCGATGCCAAGGTGATCCACCATTGTGCCTTTACAGCGCTCGGTGACGCGTGTGAGGTCTATTTCACGTTTCCAGATTTTCATTTTAGTGTAAAATTAACTCCTCTTTCCTGGTCTCGGTAGTGGTACTCCAGCCCCAGGAGCACCTGCTGCTAACTCTGCGATAAAGTCTTTTACGAGCTGAGCCAAACAAAGCCTCAGTTTTGCCGGGGCACAGGTGGCAAGAAGATTTGCATTCATTCTACGCAAACTACCCGGGCTACTCTTATACTTCTCTACCTGTGCAACACGCATAACTGACTCATGCAGGGCCATATATAGCGGCTTTAAATGATGATCTCCTTCTTGTTTATTCTCAGGATAATCAACAAGATCGAAATCTGGATTTAAACTAAGATCGGCTCGGTGACTAAAGTCAATTTTAGAGTAACAATCGATTAAGAACCAAAGGTTTTTTGTAAGTTTTCTTATATGATCAGGATGTTTTAATTCCGCGCATAAGTCCTCTTGCATCCTCCTTCGTCGATCAGGATCTCCATTTGCCTCCATATCCAAGCAATCATCCAAAAGCTGTCGAAATGAGGTTTCTGTTGTTTCACCTCGATTTCTTATGATAATGCCATCAAACAACACCTCTTTAACAAATGTTTCTTCGAAACTAGCAGAGGAAGAGGAGTGATAAAATAGCGATGAAATAAGCGATGAAATAAGCGATGACATGGAAGGAGGTAAACGAAATCGACTCTGACCAGGCGTAGCAGCAGGCGCAGCTAGAACAGAAGATCCATGACTTCCCGCTCTAGCTCCTTCAGACATATCAGGCGCAACAGCAGGCGTAGCTGGAACAGAAGACCCATGACCTCCCACGCCAGCTCCTTCAGACATATCAGGCGCAGCAGCAGGCGTAGCTGGAACAGAAGACCCATGACCTCCCACGCTAGCTCCTTCAGACATATCAGGCGCAGCAGCAGGCGTAGCTGGAACAGAAGACCCATGACCTCCCACGCCAGCTCCTTCAGACATATCAGGTGCATAGCCAACAGCAGCAGGCGACCCTAAATAAAGCTCACGCAATGTATGCGGACCTCTCGTTGGTATGACCCGATGTACCGAAGAGGAAACAGCAGATAGATAACCTTGATTACATTCCTCCCTTAAAAAAAATTCACCCCTCAATGCAAGCCCGTCTCTCGAAGCAAAAGGAGGCGGTGGGGGCTGACTACCCCAAGGTTGCACAGAAAGGAGCCATTCAAAATATTTATAAGCATCTCCTACCGAGCCCCCGGAAGCACTTATAAGAGTAGAAGCTACAGAGGCTCTATCTAACCTGTCCCTTCTACGATCTTTGAAGCCTTGAGGGATAAGCTCGTCATCTGCTTGCGCAATTGCTGCCCTTTTACTGTTTGTGGTGGAAAGAAAGAGAAACAGGTCTAGGGAGCTGGGACGAATAATCCCGGCCCTCAGAAAAATTCTATCCAGATGATCCCTATTTCTAGCAAGCGCCTTGAGCCAAGCTGTGAAACTATCCCTGTATTGCGCTACATAGCTCTCTAAAGTGTCAATGATGACCTGGTGCGCGCAATCACGCTCATCATTTGCAAGGCTTAATGTCAGTGTTTGATTAATTTTTTCGCGCAACGCAGAACCAACTGATGATGCCTGCCATGTAGAATAGATACATGATTGAATAAAGAACTGAAGGTTATTATATAGGTCAGCGTCTAGCGGTTCCCAATTGAGATATTCCGCATGCCTGTCACGTTCAGGCAAGCTTTCGCTGTTATTATAGAACATATAATAGGCAATTTCAAAAAAAACAAATGCTGCGAATTTTCCCTTATGAATTGAAAGCAATGTCTGTATTAGTTCTAGATTTCCTGAAATACGAATTAACGCAATTTGATTTATAGAATCGCCTATCTCGGGAAGAAAGTTCCGCAATTCCCTCGCTAATGCTTTAACCTCGGGTGTAGGTGCTGGTGCTGCTGTTGGTGCTGCTGTTGGTGTTGGTGCTACATAGCCCCTCAGTCGTCTCATCGTCATAAAAACCCTCATTTTTCCACTATAACGTTATAAATATTGACCCCTCTTGATCAAAGATAGCTGGCGAGCGGTTATATTTTTTGTCATGCGCCGAGACTCTAAAGTTAATAACATTTACCCCGTAAAGCAAGCACCGTATAATGCTCCTTTAGATTCAAAAAACTGACTCCACGGCTTTCCATATGAAAAAATACGGTCTCACTCTCTTAGC
The DNA here is from genome assembly GCA_013286215.1 of Gammaproteobacteria bacterium. Taxonomy (GTDB): domain Bacteria; phylum Pseudomonadota; class Gammaproteobacteria; order DSM-16500; family DSM-16500; genus JABDGC01. The sequence continues at coordinate 656 of JABDGC010000036.1, read as the reverse complement.
CTTGCTCCTCAGTCTGTCATCACCTTGTCAGGCCGCCAATTTATCTGAGGTTTTTCGGCAGGCTTTAATCAGTGATCCAACCTACCAGCAGGTTCTTGCTCAGCGCCTTTCCACCCAGGAAGGGGTGCCCATTAGTTTTTCCAGCTTGCTGCCCAGTTTGAGCGCACAGTTCAACCCAGCGATCAGCAAACAAACAATTAGCGGCGCCGCAGCGACCTTTGAAGCCGGCAACATCATGAATCGAGGTTATACAATTGGCTTGAATGTGAATCAAACGGTTTTTGATTTCAGTAAAATTGCCAATTTAATGGGTGCGCGCGCCCTTTCAAAGCAGGCGGATGCCACCCTGAGCGCAGCGACACAAGATTTAATGACGCGCGTCGCCCGAGTCTATTTCACCATCCTGCAAGATGAAGAAAATCTCGTTTATAGCAAATCCAATAAAACCTGGCTGGCCAAATTGCTCGATCAGGTGAGACAGCAATATCGTGTCGGTCTCAAGACCCTTACCGACGTTTACGCGACCCGGGCCAATTATGACTCGGCAGTGGCGGATTGCATCACGGCTGAAAATCGGGTCCTGACGGACCGGGAAAACCTGCGCGTTATCACTGGCAAGTATTACGAAGAGATCAATCAACTCAATGGGAATTTTC
>JABDGC010000035.1 GCA_013286215.1 Gammaproteobacteria bacterium | reverse complement strand
GATCCGTGTCGGCCATCATTGCGCCATGCCCTTGATGACAAGGTTGGGCTTGCCGGCGACCGCGCGCGTGTCTTTGGGGTTTTATAATAGCAAGGAAGATATCGATGCTTTAGTGAAAGGGATTGAGCTGGCCAAGAGGTTTTTTGCATAGATGTCCGACTTAAGAAGTTTATATCAGGAAATGATCGTCGACCACGGCCGCGCGCCGCGGAATTTCGGCGTTCTGGAAGCGGCAACGCATTGCCGCGAGGGGCATAATCCGCTCTGTGGTGATCAGGTGACGCTTTATGTCGATGAAGCTGCTGGCGTGATTCGCGCCCTGCGCTTTCAGGGTAAGGGTTGCGCCATTTCCATGGCCTCGGCTTCCTTGATGACGGAAGCGCTAGAAGGCAAGACGGTCGCGGAGGCGGAGAAGGTTTTTGCTGACTTTCATTGGCTGGTGACGGAGAAAGAGCATCCGGCGGAATTGGAAGAAACGTTGGGGAAATTGGCGGCGTTTAAAAATTTGTCCGAGTTCCCCGTGCGCGTGAAATGCGCCACGCTGGCCTGGCATACGCTGCGGGCGGCGTTGGCGGAGGATGATAAGCTGGTGAGTACGGAGTGAGGATGGGTGGTACCGAGTACGGTATCAACTTGATTATGTCATCCTGAGCGCAGCGAAGGATCTCTCTGCTGCTTAGGGAGTAAGATCCTTCGCTGCGCTCAGGATGACAAGAGCTGCGAGGGCTGAGCCAGGGTGACAAAGAATAACCGGGCGACGGGTGACAAGTGATTTTGTGGAGTAGCAGATGAGCGAACGATTAAATTTTACCGCCGCAGCGGCGGAATATATCAAAGGCATGCTGGCGAAAAACCAGGGCCATGGTTTTCGCGTGAGCGTGAAGAAAACCGGCTGTTCTGGTTTTAGCTACGCACCGACCCTTGTCAGCGAGGCGGTCGAGGGTGACGTACATTTTGTGGAGCAGGATATGAACGTCTATCTCGATCCAGCTTGCCTGGACTATATTAAAGGCTTGACGGTGGACTATATCGAGGAAAAAAAGGATGGCGGTCTCAAGCAGAAGAAATTAGTTTTTATTAACCCCAATGAAAAAAGCCGTTGCGGCTGTGGCGAGAGTTTCCATGTTTAAATCGGATTCGATTGAAGTGAAGCGCGATTGCGAGGCGACACTGATTCCTTCGGGCGCGAAGGTGTCGGTCAAGCAGGGCAGCTTTGTCATGGTGACGCAGGCTTTAGGGAATTCCTATACGGTTTACGTTAACGGCAATCTGGTTCGCATCGCCGGCAAGGACGGCGACGCGCTGGGTCTGGTGATTCTGGATGAGCCGGACATTAATGAACTGCCGGGCACGCTGGAGGAGAAGATTGAAACGCAGCTCAAGACCTGTTTTGATCCTGAAATTCCGGTTAATATTGTGGATCTGGGCTTGATTTATGAAAGGCAGCTTGTGCCTTTAGGAAAGAACGCGTTTGGCGTGGAAATCAAGATGACGTTGACCGCGGCAGGTTGCGGGATGGGGCCGGTGTTGGTGAATGATATTCAAGAAAAACTGCGAGCGATTAAGGAAATTTCCGAGGTGAAGGTGGATTTGGTTTTTGATCCGCCGTGGGATAGAGAGAAGATGACGGAGGTCGCGAGATTACAGCTCGGTCTACTATAAAAGAGTTCATTCCTTACCCCCTCCCCTCCCCTCCACGCTTTTTGTGGAGGGGAGGGTTAGGGAGGGGAGGTAAAAAATGCCAAATGTTAACTCGATAAATCGTTGTTACCTCCTATCCCTAGCCCTTTCCTCCACCAAAAGCGTGGAGGAAAGGGGACTTTAGCAGGAAATCCGACTTACTCAACAACGTTGTTATTATCACTAAGAGAGGAAAAGTAACCATGTCCATGTTAGAAAAAATTAAACAGCAAATCGAAAGCAACGCGATTATCCTTTTCATGAAGGGAACGCCGGACGCTCCACAGTGCGGTTTTTCCGCTCGCGCGGCCAACACCTTGAAGGCCTGCGGCCTGCCTTTCGCGGCGGTGAATGTTCTCGAAGACCCGGAAATTCGCCAAGCCATCAAAGAATATTCCAATTGGCCGACGATCCCCCAGGTTTACGTCAAACAGCAATTCATCGGCGGCAGCGACATCGTGGCCGAAATGTATGAAAACGGCGAACTGCAGGAATTACTCAAAGACCTGCTTTAATCCGACGCATTCGCGCGATGGTGGTGTTGGCGCGGGTGGGAAATTTTGTGCCACCATGGCAGTCGTGGCAGGTAGAGTAAGAGGTAAATGAGGATGGTGGTGCAGACGGCGATCAGGTACATGCCGTAGGCAATCGAGAGGCCAATGGCTGCGGCGGCCCAGAGGGTGGCCGCGGTGGTGACGCCGGCCACATAATTTCCTTCCTGTCGAAAAATAATGCCGCCGCCGAGAAAACCGATGCCGGTGATGACGTTCGCGGCGACGTGCGTTGGGTCGTGGGCGATATAGAGAGAAATAATTCCGAAGACGCAGGCACCGATGGCGATCGCGCTATAGGTGCGGATACCGGCAGAGTAAATGCCATGGCGTTCCCGTTCCCAACCCAGCAGGCCGCCCAAAAAGCAGGCGAAGGCGATGCGCAGGACCATTTCGATTTCGAAGTGAGTGGACCAGGTGGGCATGCGGGTTTATCCTTAAAATGGAATCTCCGTGAATTTAGCTTATCATATCGCGTTTCAGATAAAAACACCTCCGAGTTCTGTTAAACAACTAAAAAAGATTGGGATGACGAGTGCGAGAAATAATTAAGTCAACACAGTTTAAACGTGATCTAAAAAAAATTGCCTCATCGGGTCGCCATTCACGAGATGAATTTCTAAAAGTTGTCGATGATCTAACTCTCCAACACCCAGCGCTGCAAGTGCAGGCAAACATCCTGCATCACATGAATGTTATGAATGCAGGCCAGATGGGCATACCCCAGCTTCTGTTCCTTGAATAAATAATGCAGATAGGCGCGTGAAAAGTTTTGGCAAGTGTAGCAGCCGCAGCCTTCGAGCAGGGGGTTGGGGTCTTTGGCATACAGGCTTTTCTTGATGAGGATGTGACTGCTTTCACCTTCGTGCTCGAACTGCAGCCGTCCCTCTTTTTCCACCACCTTGCCATGATAGAGTGAACCGTGCCGCGCGTTGCGGGTCGGCGCCACGCAATCGAAAATGTCCACGCCGGCGCTGACCACGTCGATGAGATCCTGGGGATGCAGGCCGACGCCCATGGTGTAACGGATTTTCTGTTCCGGCAGCAGGTGGCGCAGCCAGTGGATGATTTCCACGGTTTTCTTCATGTCGAAGCCGATGATTTCGCCGCCGATGCCGATGCCGTCGAGATTTAAATCGAGAACAAAGTGCGCGCTTTCCTCGCGCAAGTCCTGAAAACTGCCGCCCTGGATAATGCCGAAAAGGGCTTGTTGATGCCCATAGACCGAGCACGTGTTTTTTTCATGCGCTTCCTTCGATGATAATAACCATTGATGTGTGCGTTTCAAGGCGGCCAGGGCGGCGTCACGGCCGCCGGTTTCTGGCGTGCACTCGTCGAAGGCCATGATGATGTCGGCGCCAATACTCTTTTGCGTTTGGATGGAGGAAGCCGGCGTGAGATGCAGCACTTGCCCACTGATCGGATGTTTGAAATGCGCGCCGTCTTCGTCAATGCGGCACAAGCCGCCTTTTTGCGCCAGACTCAACACTTGAAAGCCACCGCTATCGGTGAGCATGGCGCCTTTCCAGCCCATAAAGGGATGCATGCCGCCAGCCTTTTCAATGACTTCCAGGCCGGGTTTGATGAGCATATGATAGGTATTGCCGCCTAAAATTAAATGACTACGGGTACGCAGTAAATCATCCGGCGTCATATAGTTGACGAGGGCATGTGTGCCAACGGGCATAAAAGTCGGTGTTTGTACCTCGCCATGGGGCGTTGAAATTTTCATGACCCGGGCCGGCAGTGTTTTGTGCTTTTTGACCAACTCCGAATGAAAGCGATTTTGTCTGGTTTCGTTTGTCATATTCAATTTAAGGCGATAAAGAAGGGTGCTATATTATACCTTCAACGCTTTGGTGGCTATTCTTCATGAAAATGGCAAGACAATACACAATAATTGACCAGCTCTGTTTGGGCTTTGACCCCTTGCTGCGGGCCATTGCAGGCAGCCCTAAAACGACGGGTCGCGCCTATCCCGGCGGCTCTGAAAAAGGCGCCGTCCTGACGCCGGCTGAGTCCAAACATGCGGCTGGATTAATGCGCGTCAATCATGCCGGCGAAATTTGCGCCCAAGCACTCTATCACGGCCAGGCACTGGGTTCCCGTGGCTCGGCCACGGGTGAAAAATTGCGGCAGGCCGCGATCGAAGAAGGCGACCATTTAGCTTGGTGCAGTCAGCGACTGATGGAACTGGGAAGTCACACCAGTTATCTCAATCCCCTTTGGTATTGGGGTTCTTTTTGCCTTGGCCTGACGGCGGGTATGGCCGGTGATCGTTGGAGCCTGGGTTTTGTGGCGGAGACGGAAAAGCAGGTGGTGAAGCATTTGAAAGGCCATTTGGAGCAATTGCCGGAGAAGGATGAAAAGAGTATTCGGATTCTGGAGCAGATGCAGTGGGACGAGGAAAAACATCGGCAAGAAGCGGTCCATCTTGGCGCGGCGACTTTACCGCAGGTGGTGCAGAAGTTGATGAGCTGGGTGTCGCGGGTGATGGTGAGAACGGCCTATTATATTTAGTACGATTAAAACAATTAAAAATCAATGGATTGAGAGTTTTTAGTCTTTTTGAGCTATTTTCTATTTACCCTTCGGTAATAGAGTTTGCGTTAATTCGGGGCGATCTGCTGTATTCTGTTCCTTAATATTGCTTTAAGCTTATTAGTATAAAATTTAAGATAACTTTAATTTAAGAGAAATAACGATGGCAGGAACAAGGGATCGTTGTCGAATCAAAGCAATCATAGTAGGTGCTAAAGGTGTAGGTAAAACCAAGCTAATGCTTCGTGAAGTAGAGGATCAGTTTTCAAGCGGTATTAGCACTCTAGGAGTCGATTTTCGACAAAAATCATATCCGGATATAATAGATTCGTTCGGCCAACCAGTAGCCGCCCAACTGTGGGATTATTCTTCTGAAAGAGAAGAATCGCAGTCTTTTTTTGATAAGATGAATTCTACTCATTATCGTGGGGCCGAGCTTATTTATTTAGTATATGATGCTACTAATGAAGAATCATTTAAATATATTCAGGCGATTTTGGAAAATAATCCCGAGCAGGTTCAGAAGTTTCAATTTGTTTTAATCGGAAATAAAACCGACTTGGTTGCTGAGCTTGTGGTAGAAACAGACCGAGGAAAAGCATTGGCCGATCGGTATGGCCTGCCCTTTTTTGAAGTATCTGCTAAAATGGCTACCGATGTCAGTAAAGCCTTTAGAAAAGGTCTATTAGATGTTATAGAAAAACACGCTCCAAAACGGGTGTTGCCATCTCCGCTAGCGATAGAGCCATCGTTTGCAAATCAAGTGAAAAATTTTTTTGGTGAATTAGGCCGCGGGTTTATTGCTTTTATAACATGGCCTTTTCGCATGATCTGGCGCGGATTAAACGGGCTGTTTTCATCGGGGGCAGCAAGGATGGAGGAAAGACATCCTACTAGTACAACAACACAGGTGCAAGAAAGACTAACACCAATTGGGGCAGCAGGAGCTAAGAGGAGTCGCGATCAAGAAGCTAGATTGAGAGACGCCCGGATAAAAGCAGAAGAGCTTGTTGTCATGCTAAGAGAGGCAGAAAAACATGCTGAAGTTGTACCGCAAACTCGCTTTGAAGTAGTATCAAGTCTACGTCCTTAAAGGGCGAGATTCAGAGAGATCATAAAGGGTGATGTAACACCACAATCGCCGTCGTTTGCAGCAACCAAACCGCCCACACCACATGCATGAAATAAGGAAACAGGCGACCCTTGGACAACCAGTAGACCAGCGTTGGAATTGCTGCGATAACGAGCGGGATGACCAGCAAGGAAATCAAATTGCGCACCGCTGAGCCGATTTCTCCGCCGGAAAAAACCTGCAGCAACAGCTGCGAAATCCAGTCTCGCGATGAAACCAGCAATAGAATGGTGGGCTGAATATGCTTGACCCCGAAGATCACACCCAAGCTGAATAAAATTAAAACTATAAAATTCTTAATCATAACTATTTTCCTCTAGATATTAATTTATTATTAAAGAGAGCAAATAAAATGCCGATAAACCCAATCGTGGCCAATTGCCAGGCGGTATCCGTGTTCATAAGAGTATGGAGATAGAGACAGTTTGTAAATAGTAAAACCGCTACACCCAAGATCAGGGAACAGAGTGGCACCAGCAGTGAGCGGAGCGCGGCCGAGAGAATTTCATAGGCGATCACCAGTTTAAGGGCATAGTAAATATAAAACCCCCATTCAAAGAAAAGATAGAAATGGATCATCGTGTAATAAAGGCTGACGCAAATCGCGATGATGAGCAACTGCGGCCAGCTGGAGCGCAGCGAGAACAAAGGCTGTTTAAAGGCGCCGAGTTTTTTGGGGGTGGGCAGCTGGAGGTATTGTTTCCGGGGAGTGAAAATGCTTTTTTCCTTTTTGGGCATGACCGTCGTCCTTGTTTAAAATGAGCCGAAAGCGAGATGCATGCCGGCGGAATACAAAGGGTCTACAAACAAAATGACAATCAACTGCAGGCCAATGAGGGCTGGAATTGGCGAAAGGTCAAAGCCGTGCACGGGATGCAGGTAACGGCGGATGGGCCGCATGATGGGCGCGGTGATGATGGACAAGAGATTGTAAATATCGCTGCGTGTGTGGGGAAACCAGCTGAGAATGACTTGTAACAGGATGGCGTAGAAAAAGACGTTGATGGTGAGTTTCAAGGTTTCCGCGAAGGCCAGCAACAACAGTCCGAAGACGTTCGGCATGCTGTAGGCGAGCACGCCAATCAGGAAGAATTTGACGATCTCGATTAGAAAAATTAACAGCAGCGAGGCTGTCTCCAGGTCTTTGATGTTAGGAATAAGGCGCTTGAGCCGCAGGACGCTAAAGTCGGTGAGTTTGGCGATGAATTTGGTCATGGGATTGTAATCGTCGGCATGGACCCAGACGAGGATGATTCGCGCGATGAGAATAAAGACATAGAGATCGGCGATGATGTTGATTAAAAATACCAGCGCGTTCACGATAGGTTCCAGCATCCGTCTTTCTCCTTAATGATTCTCCGCCAATTCTTCCGAACGTTTTTTTGCCGCGGCGAGCGCTTGGGTGATTAAGCTATGAAAAGCGCCCTTCTCCAAAATCTGCAGCGCCTGCTCCGTTGTGCCCCCAGGTGAGGTCACGCGATGACGCAATTTCTCCACGGGTTCGTCGCTTTCCAGGGCAAGGCGGGCGGAGCCGTAAGCGGTTTGCAGGGAGAGGAGACGGGTGGTTTCCTCGGGCAGCCCCATGGCTTTTCCGGCTTGCTGGAGTGCTTCGATGAGGAGAAAAAAATAAGCCGGGCCGGAGCCAGAGAGGGCCGTCACAGCGTTCATTTGGTTTTCTTCATCCAACCACACGGTGAGGCCGACGCAGCGCAAAATGGCCTCGGCCAATTTGTGCTGGCTGGGTGAGGTAAAGCGGTTGGCGTAGAGGGCGGTGGCTCCGCAGCCAATTAAGGCTGGGGTGTTCGGCATGGCGCGCACAATGGCGATTTTACCCCCGAGCCATTCTTGAATGCGTGCCTCACGAACGCCGGCGGCGATGGAAAGCACCAGCGGTTTCTTGCTTTGAATGGGAGTAGCCAGTTCTCTGACCATGGCTTCCATGGCCTGCGGCTTGACGGCGAAAATCACGGTTTCAGCGTTTTGCAGGGCTTCTTCATTCCGGGGGGTGACAGAAATCCCAAATTGCCGGTGTAAAAACTGCCGTTTTTCTTCGGAGGGATCGCTGGCCCAGAGCTGGTTGCGGGGATAATGCTGGCTGATGAGGCCGCTGATGAGCGAAGAGCCCATGTTTCCGGCACCGATGATGGCGATGGTTGATCGGATGATGTCCATGACGGCTGTCTCTTAAGGTCTTATGTCGATGTTACGATAAGACGAGGGCATTTTAAAAGGAAATGATGATGAAAACCGAGGTTCTGAGACAACCCAGGGTTTTTTCTCACGGGAATGGAGCAACGCTGCGCGTTTTATGCCGTTCAGCAGCCTGCAGGGGTTGTGTTATATCGGCTGCAGGCCTTTGGTTTTAGGGTTTGCGTTGCTATCATCTTGTTCCTGATTCAGTTAAGCTTAAAGAAGCGGCAGGGATAAAGGAAGCTATCCATGTTTGATGCTGATCGGCCCATATCAAAAAGTGATCAAGACAGGCTAAACAGATCGGTTTTTGCTAAGTATCTTGCGCGCTGCCTCTTGGATCACAAGGATCCGCAAAGTCTGGTCGTTGGTTTATATGGCGGTTTTGGCTCGGGTAAGACGTCTTTAATCAATCTCATTCTGGAAGAACTGGAATTTGCTTCCACCAATACCTTAGACGATGAAAAGCCAATTGTCTTAAATTTTAGCCCCTGGAGTTATTCAGGGCAAAATCAGCTCATCTATAGTTTTTTTCGGCGCCTCTCCTCGGCCCTGCGTTCAGCATCTTATTTTCAAGGTTCGCAGAGCATCATCCCGCTTCTGGAATTATATATTTCCTTTTTTACCCATCAACCGGTACCCAAGGCCTTGCGGCCCCGGCAAAATAGATGGCAGCGCTGGCGGGCCCGGAATGACGCCTATGGCTGGGAGTCTGGCCGCGATTTGACGCAGGTGAAGGCGGAGTTGAACGAGTTGCTGCGCCAGCAGCCGCACAAGATCATCATTATCATCGACAATATTTCCCGTCTTTATGACGAGGAAATTAAGCAAATGTTCCAAATCATCAAGTCTATGGGCGACTATGCCAACACCATTTATTTGCTGGCCCTCGACAAGGACCAGGTGGTCAGCGCTGTCAATCGCATCGAGGGCGGCGCTGGCGAAGCGTTACTGGAAAAAATTGTGCAACTCTCCTTTGACGTTCCAGCCATTACCCGCCAGGATCTGGAAAATATTTTTCTGGATAAGCTCCAGTCGCTTATGCCCGCCGTGGCCGCGGAAGACTGGAACAGCTCGGACTGGGCCGAGGTTTATTATTCTTCTCTGCGGTATTTCTTTGAGACTTGTCGGGACATTACCCGCTATCTCAACGCGCTGAGTTTTGGCTATCCGCGCGTGAAAGACGTTGTCAACGCGGTGGATTTCTTCGCGCTGACCGCCATCGAAGTGTTTTTGCCGGAAGTCTATGCCGGCATTCGCGATAACAAAGATTTGTTCACCGACCTGATTGAGGGTGTTTATCAATTCGACCCGGAAAACCGCAGGAAGGACCGGCTGCGTTGCGACGAGATCATGAATCGGGCGCAGCGCCTCAACCGGGAAATTCTGCTGGGCTTGTTGAGCTTTTTGTTTCCGCGCCTGAAAAAAATCTATCAGCCCGAGGAAGCGTTTTTCCATTCTGAAAGTTTGGCGCGAAAAAATCGCCGGGTTTGCTGTCCGGAGCGATTCGAGGCTTATTTCCGGCTGTCGCTGCAGGCCGGCTATATTTCCACCCCGGAAATGGAGACGATTCTGCAGCTGGCCGCTGACGAAGACGTTTTTATTCAAGCCCTGACGCGCCTCAATCAGGACGGCCGCATCGAAAAATTTTTGGACTTATTGGATAGCACGACCACCAACAAGATTCCGCAGGAAAACATCGGTCATATGATCAACGCGCTGTTGGACAATGGCGACCTTTTTCCGGAAGGCGAAAGCTCGCCGCTGCGCTTCGACACCGCGATGCGCACACACCGCATCATTCATAATCTCTTGAAGCGCTACGAAAAGCCGGAGGATCGATTTTCCCTGCTGCGCCACGCCATTCTCAAGGCGACTAAAAGCCTGCATATCCTTGTGCAGGAAGTGCGGGCCCTGGGCCGAGAGCACGAGGTCGGCGCAGATGACGCGCAGGCGCCGCAATACCACACCGTCACGCCCGAGCAATTGGTGGTGCTGCGCAAGCTCGCGGTGGAGCGCATTCAATTCTGGGCACGCATCGATCGGCTGGTGGAGCACCCGCAATTGCTACCGATTTTATCTGCCTGGAAAGATTGGGGCGCTGATGAGGATTGCCAGCATTATCTACAGAAGATCACCTTGCAGGACATCGGCCTGCTCGCCTTTCTGCGCGCTATTTTCCGGGAGCCCATCGACCAGGCGACGAAAAACTACGCCAAAAACGCAAGCTGGGACGAAGCGCTTGCCACTCTCTCCGACTTTGCTGCGCCGAAATGGCTGGAACAACACGCCAAGGCGATGTTCGAGGACCTGGCTTTTGAGCAATTGCGCGAGCGAGATCAGTTGGCCCTGATGATTTTCCTGGATTTGATGAAGACGGAAACGAGCAAGGTGATTCCGAAGACAGTGTGATTTTTTACCGCTTCTCGCGTTCCTCCACAAAAAGGCGTTGTTTTTTGCACCACACTCCCTTCCCTCCACGCTTTACTGTCAAATCCGATTTGCTCAGCAACGCATGCTGTGTGTGGAGGAAGGGTTTTGGAAAAGAGGTAAAATTAGAACTGGGTTTCTTCGCTTAAGTAGGAGTCGAGCGTTATAATTTCCCCGTCAATGCCTAATTCCCGCATGCCCGCCTGCAAGGCGCGTTGTTCTCTCGCCTGTGTTTTTTCGTCTTCGATGTTCCACGCGACTTGAAATAACTTCTTCTGTCCTCTGGCGGTTTGTGTTATGAAATCAATTTCGTAGCGTTCGGAGGTCAAATAGTAATTGATTTTATAGCCACGGCGCCTCAAGTCCAAATACACCACATTCTCGAAAAGTTTTCCCAGGTCATTTTCATAATCCAGCGTGAGGGCTCGAATCAGGCCTGGATCGATGGCATATAATTTTTTGGGGTTGGAATAAACTTTGCGGATGGATGGATCATAAAGGCTCATCGAAAAGGTTAAATAGGCGTCTTCAATGTGGTCCGCATATTCATAGAGAAGATCTTTACTGATTGAATAGCCCCGGCTTTTGGCGTCATTGTAAAATTTATTGATGGAAAAGGGCTTGCCGACATTGTGAATCATCGACAAAATCAGGTATTTGATCAGGGCTGGATTTTTAAGGTTGTGGCGCTCCAGGATGTCCCGGTAGATGACAACATCCAGGTATTCCTGCAGCGTTTGTCGTCTGACATCGACGTTAAATGGCGTCACTTCTGGAAATCCGCCTTCGGATAGATACTGATGAAACAGTCGGGTGAGATGATCTTGCGTTTTTTTGTCATAGAGGCTTTGGTTCAGCGTCGTCTTTTTAGCCGTGAGAAATTCCTTAAAGGAATAGGGCCAAATTTCAAGGGCTAAAGACCGGCCTCTCAGGCTGGTGGCAATTTCCTTGCTTAAAAGTTTGGCCGAGGACCCCGTCAAAAAAATCTCGACGTTTTTGCTGTCCTGTAGGCGTCTGATCACGAGGGCCCAGCCGTCGACATTTTGAATCTCATCCAAAAAAAGATAGCATTTTTTTTCGTGATTCTCGGGGTAGCGTGAATAAAAAGCTTCGATGAGTTTCGCGAGCTTCGGTTGGCTGAGAGGCAGCAGCCGATCGTCTTCGAAATTGAGATAAAGAACAGTGGATTTGCTGATGCCGGCCTGAATCAATTTTAGAACCTGTTGATAGAGAAAATACGTTTTACCGGCGCGCCGCATGCCAATAGCCACTTTAATTTTATTCGGGGCGTCAGGGAATTGGGCGTCTCGCGGAACGAGGTTTTGCAGGCGCTTTAATTTTTCGTTGAATTCTCCCAGGAGAACTTGGAGCA
>JABDGC010000034.1 GCA_013286215.1 Gammaproteobacteria bacterium | reverse complement strand
TGGAATGCGCAAGTCCGGCTTGTCCGAGCCATAGCGGCGCATCGCCTCGCTGTAGGTCATGCGCGGGATGGGATTGGGCAAGGCGACTGCTAATAAATCAGCGAACAGACCGTGAATCATGTCTTCCATCATCTTTTGAATTTCAAGCTCATTCATAAAGGAAATTTCAATATCCAGCTGAGTAAACTCGGGTTGGCGGTCCGCGCGCAAATCTTCGTCGCGGAAGCAGCGCACAATTTGATAATAGCGGTCAATGCCGGCCATCATGAGGATTTGCTTGAATTGCTGCGGTGATTGCGGCAAAGCATAGAAATTTCCGGGATGCACGCGGCTGGGCACGAGATAGTCGCGGGCCCCTTCCGGCGTCGCCTTGGTTAAAAAGGGCGTTTCCACGTCCATAAAGCCATTTTCGTCGAGATAGTGACGCAGATAACGGGAAACGCGGGCGCGGAACTTCATGCGCTCCAGCATTTCAGGGCGACGCAAATCCAAGTAGCGATAATGCAGGCGCGTTTCTTCGCTGACCTCATGATATTCATCGATCGGAAAGGGCAAGGCTTCAGCGCGATTAAAGATGATCAGGTCCTCGGCATCCACCTCGATTTCGCCGGTGGCGAGATTGGGGTTGACCGTCCCGGCCGGACGCTGGCGCACGCGTCCCTTCACCTGAATGACATATTCGTTTCTTAAGCCTTCCGCCTTGGCGAAGAGTTCTTGTTTTTCGGGCGCGAAAACGATCTGCACCATACCTTCACGGTCACGCAAATCCAGAAAGATAATGCCGCCATGATCGCGACGGCGGTGCACCCAACCGGCGACTTGAATTTCTTTGTCCAGACAGGCTTTGGTGACCTGACCGCAGTACTGTGTTCTCATTTGCATGTTGACCTGACCTTCAATTTATTTTTTTTTAACCGCGTGCTCCGGCTGCACGACCCCCAGGGAAATAACGTACTTCAACGCTTGCTCAACGCTCATTTTTAATTCGATGACCTTGCTACGCGGGGCCAGCATCAAAAAACCCGAGGTAGGATTGGGCGTAGTGGGAATAAATAAGCTAACCATCGCGCCTTGCGACACAGCGCTTTCCACTTCCTGGGTTCCATCACCGGTTTGGAAAGCCAAACTCCACAGGCCCGGACGGGGGTATTCCACGAGTAAAACTTTACGGAAAGACTGGCCTCCGGGAGAAAACAAGGTATCGAGGACCTGCTTCACGCCGGTGTAAACGGTGCGCACCAGGGGAATGCGGCTCACGATGCGCTCCCACAATCCGACCAGTTTTCTACCGATGAAATTCGCGACCATCAAACCCGTCAACAAAATCACCGCCAACGTGATGATGACGCCGATTCCGGGAATGTGAAAACCGAGCAACACATCCGGCTGATAGCGATGCGGCAGCAACGAGATGGTGTTATTTAATATATCGACCAAAAATCGAATCACGACAAAGGTCGCCCAGATTGGCAGCCAGAACAATAAGCCGGAAATAAAATAACGTCGAAGACTTGCCATCATTTGATTTTTACCTTTTCAATTAACGATCTGATTTTCCCGAAGACGAGGAGGAATCTGTCTTGGGTTCTTTTGCAGCGCTTTTAGTTTCGCCTTCGCCGCCTCCCTTTTTCTCTTTCTTTTTACCCTTGGCGCTATAGTCGGTAACATACCAGCCGCCGCCCTTCAGCTGAAACCCCGCGGCGGAAACCAGTTTCTGTAGCTGATTCTTGTCGCAGGAGGGACAGGTTTTCAAGGACTTATCCGACAATTTTTGCATGGCTTCCAGCTTATGACCACAGGCAGCACATTGATACTCATAAATAGGCATTCTGACTCTTACCTCTCTCTAGCTCTTGTCAGTTGAAATGGATACACTACAATGCTCGCTATTGTAATCAGATTCCCTCATTGATGGTAGTAGGAGCCAACATGAAAAAATCAATTCTCATTACAGGTTGCTCGAGCGGTATTGGTCTGTGCGCCGCTGAAACCCTGTTTAAACGGGGCTATCGTGTTTTTGCCACCGCTCGCAAGGAAAGCGACGTTGAACGTCTCAAAGCCCAAGGCTTGGAAAGCCTCAAGCTGGACATAAATGACTCAAATTCAATCAAAACCGCCCTGGCTGAAATCCTCGAAAGAACCGGAGGAACCCTGGATGCGCTCTTTAATAATGCCGGTTTTGTCCAGGCCGGCGCGGTGGAGGACCTCTCCCGTGAGGCAATGCGGGCCCAGTTTGAAACCAATGTTTTTGGCCCGATCGAGCTGATTACGCAGGTGATTCCCGTCATGCGCAAGCAGGGGCACGGGCGCATTATTCAAAACTCCTCCATGCTCGGCGAAGTCACCATTCCCTTTGTTGGTGCCTACAACGCCTCGAAATTCGCGCTGGACGGCTTTACCCACACCCTGCGCCAAGAATTAAAACGCAGCCCGATTCAGGTGAGCATCATCGCCCCCGGCCCCATCACCTCCCACTTAAGGACCAATGCCAAGCAGCATTTTAACCGCGAACGGATCAAGCCCGATAGCGCCTATAAAGCCGCCTATAAACGCATAGAGGAACGTTATAGCGAGCAGCCACCGTCCCCCCAGGAACAGCGTCTGACCCAGCCGCCGGAGGCTGTCGTGAAACAACTGATTCACGCCTTGGAAAGCAAGTATCCTAAAACACATTATTATACAGGGACTTCAGCCAAGGTTTTTTCACTTTTAAGGCGCTTCCTGTCCGAACCCATGCTAGACTGGATTCTTATTAAATTGACCTAAACAGGCGTGCCGAGCATCAAAGTATGAGTAAAATTTTAATCTTGTATTACAGCCGCCACGGCGCGGTTAAAGAAATGGCGTAGCAGATCGCGCGCGGCGTGGAAGCGGTTCCCGGCATGGAAGCCTGCCTGCGCACCGTGCCGCCGGTTTCTCCCAACCTTCAAGGCACGGAACCGGCCATTCCGGAACAGGGGGCGCTTTATGCCACCCTGGACGACCTCAAAGAATGCTCCGGCCTCGCCCTGGGAAGCCCGACCCGTTTTGGCAACATGGCCGCGCCGATGAAATATTTCATTGATACGACCAGCAGCCTGTGGTTATCCGGAAAACTGGTTGATAAACCCGCCATTGTTTTTAGCTCGACCGCCAGCCTGCATGGCGGACAGGAAAGCACCCTGCTCAGCATGATGCTGCCGCTGTTCCATCTCGGTTTTGTCCTACTGGGCCTGCCTTATACGGAAAGTGATTTAAATACCACCCGCAGCGGCGGCACACCCTACGGTCCGACGCACCACACCGGAGCGGAAGGCAAAAACGAGATTTTGGCAGAAGAAAAACGGCTTTGTTTCGCTGCCGGGAAACGCCTCGCTGAAACCGCCAAAAAACTGGAGCGCCCCCATGAAACAACAGGGCTTTAATTTAATTGAGCTACTGATTGTGCTCAGCATCACCGGCGTTTTACTGGCCTACGCCATTCCCAGCTACAACGATCACCTCACACGCACCCGCCGCTTAATGGCGGAAACCGCGCTGATGAAAATGGCGGGGCATATGGAAGCGTATTTCGCCGAGCACAACAGCTATGAAGGAGCCAATTTCAACAGTCTGAACTTGCCGGAGCAGGTCGCGGAAAACCATTATCGACTGGTCATTCAAGAAGCCTCCGCCTCACAGTTTAAACTCGCGGCCCTGCCGCAAGAAATACAAGCACGCAATGACGCGCGCTGTGGAAGCCTCATCCTCAATTCCCACGGGGAAAAACATATCGGTGGGTATGGGAATTTGAATGAGTGCTGGTAGCGCTGCTCTCCTGAGCACTGCCCAGTCATCCTGAGTGCCGCCCATTTAACAAGGCAGCAGCAGCCCTCTTTCGTCCCGCAATTCTCCTCTCCGATTGGGGTAGCGCACCTGCCACTGTCCGGCTTGACCCAGCGTCAGCGCCCAGGCGGCTTGGGTTCCGCTGCAATACCAGAAAGTTCCGTTTTCATGATTGGTCGCGCCAGAAGGAAGAAATTGGCAGATTTCACGATTATGGGGGAAAGCGCGCCAATGCAGCAGGCCGCCGGATTGGCTAAAGTGAAAGGCGCGGAGTATTTGCGGCTCCCCACCCTCCGCTTCGCTTAACAGCAACCACCCCGCTTGCCAGTCCCCGCCACAGTTTTCCTGGTCGCGGCTGGCGCAAAGCGTCACGGTTTCCTGCCGCAGCAATGCCTCCTGGCGGGCAAAATACAAAGTCTGTTCCAGCTTCTCTAACCGAGCTTGACTCTGGGTACGGTGAAAAAAAAAGCTGCCAGGAAGGCCAAGCCATACCGCATAAAATGGCGAGCAGTGCCAAGGTGATCAGCAGTTCAAACAGCGAAAATCCTCGAGTTCTTCTTGAAAAACACATATTATTCTTACCTATAAACGATAAGTAGGAGAGTTCCTATGCTGTCAGGCCTTGGACATCTTGGGTTTTTCTTGGCGAAAGCCTTGATCATCATTTTTCTGGTTTTATTTTTAGTCGTGATGCTTTTGGTGATCATCAGCAGAGCACGCGATAAAGTGAAGGGACGTTTGACCATCCGCAATCTTAATGAAAAACTGGACGATATAAAAGAAGATTTGCTTAGCGAAACCTTACCCAAAGAGGAGTTCAAAAAATTCCTCAAGGAGAAGAAAAAACGCCACAAGGAGGCAAAGAAAAATCCCATCACCAAGCCCAAGGTTTTTGTGCTGCAATTCCAGGGCGACATCCAGGCCTCGGCGGTCGCCGGACTACGTGAGGAAGTCACAGCCCTTCTCACCATTGCCACTCCCCAGGACGAGGTAGTCGTGAAACTGGAAAGCGGCGGCGGCATGGTGCACAGCTACGGACTCGCGGCTTCGCAACTCCAGCGCATCCGCGACCACCACATTCCCCTGACGGTCGCCGTCGACAAAATCGCGGCCAGCGGCGGCTATTTAATGGCCTCGGTGGCCAATCGTATTCTCGCTGCCCCCTTTGCCATCATCGGTTCGATCGGCGTGGTCTTTCAATTGCCGAATTTTAATCGGGTGCTGCAGGACAAACACATTGAGTTTGAGCAAGTCACCGCGGGAGATTATAAGCGCACCCTGACCATCTTCGGCAAAAACACCGAGGAAGGGCGAGAAAAACTGCGCCAAGAGTTGGAAGAAATCCATCAGCAGTTTAAGAGCGTCATCACGGAATTTCGCAAAGACCTCGACCTGAAGCGCGTCGCGACCGGCGAACATTGGCTGGCACGGCAGGCCCTGGAACTCAAGCTGGTCGACACTCTGATCACCAGCGACGCCTATCTCCTGCAGCGCAGCACCACGGCGGAAATTTATGAGCTGAACTATGAAATCAAAAAATCCCTGAGCGAAAAATTCAGAATGTCTTTGCAGCATTGGATGGAAAACAAGGGCTGGGACCCTCTCTTACCCCGGGCTTAAAGGGACTCTCATGCAAATTTTATTTTATGATCCCATGACGCCTTATGCCTACGATGCGACAATGCCGCTGACCCAGGCCCTTGGCGGCACCGAAGCCACCGTCATCCGCGTTGCTGAGTCCCTAAAAAAACATCACTCGGTTGCCGTCGCCCAACAGTGCCGTTCTCAGGACAACCTCTCCGACAAGTCAGGCGTTCACTATCTTTCTTTCGAAGCTGCCCAGCAATTGAAGCCCGACGTCGTGATTCTGCTGCGGCAATATCGCAAGCTGGAAGAGGTCGCGCAATGCTTTCCAAAAGCAAAGCGCTATTTATGGCTACACAATATGCCCTCGCGTGAGCTTTACGCAGCGCGGGAGGCGCTGATCCAGCATCGCTACCAGGTGCTTGCCGTCTCGCGGTTTCACCGTACGGCAATCGACAAAAGACTGCAGGGAAAATGGTTCCAGCGGCTCTTGTCCCTACCCCATTCCCGCAAGCGTCAATCCTTGCCGATCGAAGTAATTTACAATCCCATCGACGATGCCCTCCGCCCCGACGCCACGCCGGTTCAAGCGAATCGCTTGCTGTTTATGAGCTCGCCGCACAAAGGCTTGGCGGAAACCCTCCGTTTATTCACGGCCATTCAACAAGAGTTTCCAGAATATGAACTGCTCATCGCCAATCCCGGATACAACAACATGGCGCTTTCACTTCCTAAACAGGCCCGTTTTCTCGGCGCCTTACCGCATCCCCAGATTATTCAAGAGTTGCGACAGGCTTTTTGTGTCTTCTATCCGCAGGCGGTGCGCGTTGAGACCTTTGGTCTCGTTTACGCCGAAGCCAATGCCGTCGGCACGCCAGTGTTGGCTCACGACGCCGGCGCAGCGCGCGAAGTCTTAAGTCACGCCGGCCAATTGGTGAATGGCCGCAGCCTCTTTTCCGTGCTGGATAAATTAGCCGAATGGCGGGAAAAACGGCCACAGCTTCAAGGCAAGGAAGAGTTTCGCCTCAACCGGATCAGCCAACGTTGGCTACGCTTGTTAAGCTAGAATTTTGCAGTTATTCTTGCGCAGAGCCTTAGATGAAGTGCAGAATCACGCCAACCAAAAATTGATTATTCGATGGCGTTATTGCGGTTCCCAGACGCGTCGTGAACTGCTCAAAATTAACATGCGTATACTCTCCGCGGATACTCCAATTTTTATAGATATCGGCTTCCAAACCCAGACCAAAATGAATGCCATTGGTGCCGTTGCTTTGGCCATTATTGAGGCCCAGGGCCCCTGAGGTTTCATAAGTCTTGGTCTCTAAACGGGTATAGCCGCCTTTGAGAAAAAATAGCACGCTTTCACCCAGCTTGATCCCGGGTAAAAAACTTGCACCATACGTCTGCAGAATTTCCGATTTAATATTGTAGACGCCAACATAGCCTTCAAGAAGGCCGATATTCTGGCTGGTATTCGCGCGGCTATAGTTATAGAAAAATTCGGCGCCTAAATACAGCGGATTATCGAAGACCTTACCGAAACCGCCCAGCAACGCGTAGGTCAAGCCCACTGCGTTCAAATCGGGGTTTTGTTGAAAGACGTTCACACCACTGACAAAGGAATTAATATTGCTGTGCATTTTATAAGAATCATAGCCCCCCTGAAGGCCCATATAGAAACCATCGTGTAAACTGTGCGTGCCGGAGGGAGAATAACCCGGACCCTCCAAGGGGCCCTGATAAAGCTCGCTGGTAAAGACTTGCCCGCCGTATTTTCCTTCTTTGGGAACATAGTTGGCAGCGTAGTCGTTGGTTTCCTCCTCGCCTTTGTAAAACTTGCGGGTTGGAACCGAACCTTCCCCTTTGTAATTGCCGGCAACCGGTGCTCCCCCTTGGTCCGCCGAGGACTGCGACCAAGCAGAAGGGGTCAGGGACAATAGAAAAACCACTAGCACCGTCTTCAGAAAGAATGCTAGGTACCACTTGATATTCATCCTAAACTCCCTGCCTTGATTGCCCCACCTGCCTCATTTTACAGAGATAGCAGGACTGAGTCGACTGTATTAACATGAATACTAACGGATGATCATGAGGATAAATAATGGCTGACATTTTAGATATAGATAAAATTAAAACCATGTTGCAAGATTTCGCGGACCAGCGCGAGTGGAATCAATTTCATAATCCCAAAAATCTCGCGATGTCGCTCGCCAGCGAAGCTGGAGAAATGCTAGAAATTTTTCGCTGGATGCCGGAAAGTGAGTCGACGCAAGCCTATCAGGAAAAGGCGCTACAGCAGAAAGTAGCGCATGAATTGGCGGATATCAGCTTAAATCTGATTCGGCTTGCCGGATTGATGCAGGTGAATCTGTCGGAAGCGATCCGGGACAAAATGTCGATTATCGAACAACGCTATCCAGTGGCCTTGGTGAAAGGAAGCTGCAAAAAGTATGATGAGTATTAGGCCTGTTTTACGCCAGACCATTTGAAGATGGCAGAACTAAAGTTTAGAATGAGGGAGATTGTTTCATCCGCTAGCCTGGAGGACTTCATGACCTGCAAACGACTGTTAACCCTTCTGATACTAAGCTCGTTTGGCTTGAGCAGCTTAGCTGAAGCGCGCTTACCGCCGATCAAGCCCGGCGTGCCCGGCAAGAAACGCGGGGATATCATCGCCCCCATGCTGGACGAGCAAGTCGCCGCCTGGTGCGACTTTAATAAGCAAATTATTGTCACCCGGACGAATGTTCTCTGCGCCTACGTGGGAGAAAAAGCCGGCCTTGCTGCTGCGGCCTCCGCCGCCCCCGTGGTTGTCATGGCCGCTCCCCTGGCTCCGCCGACGCCCAAAAAACTGATCAAGTCAAAGCCTGTTCCGAAGGACTTGGCTCCCACGCTCTATGAAATGAGTGAATATGGTGATGCCTGAAGTGAGCAGCGCTTTTAAGAGCTGACTCCTTGCCGGTCTTCATGAACGTCATGACTGCTTGAAGCGCGTCTGGCTCCACAATAAATTCCCCCTGAAAAGGGCGATCAAGGGTCACCAACAGGAAGAGCATCGACGCCGCCATGATCGAGAAGGCGCTAATGGCGAAGAGATGCAAATAAAAATTGACCCGGAAAGCGTAATTGATCCCAATGAGCAAGATGGTTCCAATCAAGATCACCTCCCAAAGCTCGGGGCTAAGCTGGGAGGTACTCATGCTAATGCGCTCATGGCGGGCATTATAGAGTGACTTCAATTCGATTAAGATATCTTGGGTAATAAGCTTATCCGCATCACTGCTCAGCGAATAGCCTCTCATGAGATTTGAAATATTCTGAATAATATAATCGCCGTCCGCATCAACATCTTTGCCTTCACGCATGACTGGCCATTCCACCGTGATCGCCTTGTTAATGTATTTTTCCAGTTGTGCGCGGATCTGCTCCGGAAAAGGATCCTTCAGCCATTGGCTATCCCGATAAACATTGGCCACAGCGCTCGCCTCCCGCAGCACAGCATCACTAGCATGATCATTATTATCAATAAGATAAAGCGCCATAAACCCGACCAAGACGCCATACATGATGCCAATCAAGGAACTAATGCTGCCGATGGTCACATTGTCTCGGTATTTTAGCCGGTAAAAAATAAAGCGTTTGCTAATGAGAATTGCAATGATCGAGAAACCCATCGTAATGCTGGATAAAATAAGAAAGATGGTTAAATCGGGTAAGTGAAACAAAAAATCGATCATGACTTCTCCCTGAGACCTAAAACACTAATCCATTTTTAATGTTATCATTATATAGGAGAAAGAGGACAGAGAGAATGAACCGAACCAAGATCGCAGCCCTCCAAATGACCTCTGGCACCCAGGTGAAAGCCAACCTGACAGCCGCAGCGGAACTCATTGAACAAGCCTGTGCCCAGGGCGCGCGGCTACTGGTGCTGCCGGAAAACTTCGCCTTGATGGCGCACGCTGATGCCGACAAACTCAGCGCTGCCGAACCACAAGGTTCTGGACCCATTCAAGAATTTTTAGCCAACCAAGCCGCCAAGCATAAGATCTGGCTCGTGGGCGGAACCCTGCCACTGGCCAGCCCGGAACCGCACAAGACCTATAATGCCTGCACCGTCTACAATGAGAAAGGCGACCAGGTGGCTTGCTATAAAAAAATCCATTTATTCGACGCGCAGGTGAAACCCGGCGTTGAAGTCTATGAAGAATCCAATACGGTTTGCCCAGGGCAGGACATCGTGGTTTTGGATTCTCCCTTTGGCCGTTTGGGTCTCGCGATTTGCTATGATCTCCGTTTCCCTGAATTATTTCGCGCCATGGCAACGCAAGGTGCGGAACTAATTGCCGTGCCCACCGCTTTTACAGTCAAAACCGGGCAAGCCCATTGGGAAGTCTTGATGCGCGCACGGGCAATTGAGAATTTTTGCTATCTGATTGGCGCCTGCCAGACCGGCGCACATGAGAATGGACGCAAGACCTTTGGGCATTCGCTGCTGATTGACCCCTGGGGAACAGTCCTGGCTTCCTTGCCTTCGCAGACGGGGGTGATTGAGGCCGAGATTTCTCTAGACTATTTGAAGCAGCTACGGACTGATTTTCCGGTGCATCAACATCGGAGATTAGGGCTTTGATCCATCCTGCTTTTTAAGCGGCTTTCGCTGTGGGGCAAAGCTGTTAGCCTATAATTAGGCCGCCAAGCAGCGCAAAAAGTCGGGCCCTCTTTTTTCAAGTAAATTCTGCAAGGGCAAAAAGAGTCGTTCCGGCAGGGCCCCAGGATCGAACCAGTCCCAAGCGGCGATTTTTTCAGGCTCCCTATTTTGAAGCGACTGCCCCAAGGGACAGGTGGCGCTTAAAAAGACTGAGACATAATGCTTGTTTTCTTCCAGGAAAATATCATTGGTCAGGTCAATGAAATGCAGCCCCGATAAAATGAACCCGGTTTCTTCATTGACCTCGCGCCGGCCACAGTCTTCAAAACTCTCGCCGAATTCCAAATGCCCGCCTGGCGGCCCCCAGCTGTAGGCACCGTGCGCCCTCTGTCTTTTGCCCAACAAAAGACGCGGCCCTTTAAAAATCAGGACGCCAATGCCAACTTGTGGGTGGTTTTTCATGGTTTATTGCGCTGAAGTTTGTGCCGAGGTCTGAGCGCTGGGTGCAGGCGTCTGAATATTTAGGGTTTGGGGCTTTTTCGCCGGCTTCTTTTGATTCTGAGACAAGCTGGCTGAATCTTCGTGTATGTCCTGCTTCATCCCTTTAAAGGTATGTTCACAGCCCGTTAAAAACAGGATTCCAAGAATCATTACTAAATCTACCCATAATTGCTTTCTCACGGCCGCTCCTTATCTGTTTAACCCTTGATATTTCCAAGCTTATAACTAAAACTTTTCCTTGGAAAGAGGATCCCTGAAGAATCCTCATAAATATTCACTTATCGATCCAGCCAAAAAAACGCTGTCAGGACCTTGATAAAGACAAGTTTAGCGACTGGACACAGGTTGCGGCAGTGGCAGCTTTGGCGCTGGCGTTGCGCTTGCTGCTGCAGGCGACCTTCTCTCTTTCGATAAATACAGGGCGAGTCCGAAGCCAATTAAACCTGCTATCCCCAAGGCCCCATATTTCAAAGCTTTGCTAGGAGCTGACTTGGCCGGTGTCGGTGCCAATACCGATGCCGGTGCTGATGCCGGTGCTGCTACCGCTACCGATGCCGCTACCGGTGCCGATGCCTTATCCTCTTGCGTTGCGGCAGACTTGTGGCCTTTCAAAGACAAGGCTTTAAGCCTCTTCTGCGTCATTTCAATAACAGGGCCGGGCGCACCTAGTTTCAGGACACAACGCCAACCATCCAAGTCCAAGGGGAAATTTTTAAAGCCGGCGTCTTCATAGATCTTTTCACGCTTAGCGGCTGCAATGATGAAGAGATGCTTTTGGCCTTTCAGGCTGAGAGTGCAGGCCCTATTCATCAGGTAGGCCAGAAGGAAGGTCTCTCGGTTTTTCTCTTTCTCATGCTCGGTCCTTCCTGGAACTTTCTCCCCCAGTACAATTAACTGTTGATTCATGACTTCATCGGACAAATAAACAAACTCTGATCCCATCCGTAAAGCTCTAACCATGCCGCCAATCTGGCGAGTCGTTTTATGCATCATCAAAATCGGCTCGACAAATGCACTTTTAAAGCGCGACATCTTGCCTTGCATTTCTTCCTCTTTATACTCCT
Source organism: Gammaproteobacteria bacterium (assembly GCA_013286215.1). Classification (GTDB taxonomy): domain Bacteria; phylum Pseudomonadota; class Gammaproteobacteria; order DSM-16500; family DSM-16500; genus JABDGC01. Next base: position 789 of record JABDGC010000034.1, on the reverse strand, counting down.
GCTGTTTACTCGGAGTAAAATCCGCTTTCTCTAAAATATCGTTGATTTGCGCATAGAGTTCGAGCTCCGTATCACCGTTCATCTCCTCTTGACCATCCAGAAAAGCGTGCTCCCCCACGAGAAATGCATAGTCTTTATCTAATGCTGCGGTCAGTTCTTTGTACTCCTCCGACTCAAGACGGTCCTTGCTCTCCTTCACCAGGCTGGCGAGATCACAATGACGCAGGCGGGGAAAACCCGAGACTTCAGGCTGGGCGTAACCTTCCAGCTTTTCTTCAGAGGGAATCAGAAAAAATTGTTTTGCACCCATCTGTCTGGGCATGACTTCCGCAAATTTCGCCAGAAACTCCTGCGCATGCTCGCCAAGGGCTTGTAAGGTCTCAGGCGAAATCGCACCCGCGACGGTTCGGTCCGTTGGATCAAAGGGAAAGGTTTGCAAAATACGCCCGTTTGACGGCATGGAAATTTGAATATAGTGGGTGTAGTCTTCACTGACATAGGCGTCAATTGAAAAATTGGAACCGGTCGCCAGATTTTGTAATAGCGTTGGCATTTTCCTCTCCTCGCACTAGTTGCTGGAATTTTTCTCGAGGCGCTGATCCTAGCAAAAAATACCAGTGAACGAAAGGGCTTTAAAATTCAGCTGCACAAACGCTATTTTTTTAAGCTTTTCAGTCTCTCAACGATCAGTGGAATACTGCACCAGCCAACCAAGCCTTCAGCAACGAGCACTGCACCCACGATCAGCAAAAACCATTTGCCGGCACCCAAGAGGGCGCCCAAAAGCAA
>JABDGC010000033.1 GCA_013286215.1 Gammaproteobacteria bacterium | reverse complement strand
CTGGCTTGCCCACATAGCCCCGTGCACGTCCTGGGCCTGCGATATACAGTTCTCCAGGAATGCCGATTGGACTTTCGTATTGGGCCTTTGGGTCGAGGACATAAAGCTGGGTATTGCGAATTGGCCAGCCAATGACGGTATGCGGCGAGCTGAAATTATAGCGATGCTCGGTCGAAAAGATAGCAAATTCCGTTACGCCGTATTCGATGCGTACGGTCAGGGGCGAGGTCGTTGCTCGGCGTTGCTCAACCAAAACGCCTAAACGCTTGATCATCTCCTCATTCGCGATCGCGCCCATAAAGAGAATTTCATTTAAGCTGGGAAGCTTTGAAAAATCCAAATGGTTGCCGACCAGCGGTAAAAGGGTCACGACATTAATCGCATGATCTTTAATGAGGGTCTGTAAAACAGCGGGGGAGAGACGTCCATCCTCAAAAACAAGATGCAATTCTCCGCCGGTCATGAGGGCCTCGAGGACTTCGAAAATGAAACAATCAAAACTAGGCTTGGCCGTGCACAGCACTTTGCTGCGAGCTTTGAGTAGGCGGTCCTTGATTGCGAGGGCTGCGTTGGTCAGGCCAAGGTGGGTACTCATGACGCCTTTGGGCTCGCCGGAGGAGCCCGAGGTATAGGTAATATAGGCCAGATGATGCAGTTCCAGGGCCTCCAGGTTTGATGTGATACCCTGCTTGGTTGCTTGCTTGCGGAGTTTAGGCCAATCATCGATATTGATGATTGGAATTGATTTGCTTTTAATGATTTCCAAATCCTTGGTGGTATTGTCCACGATAAGGACTTTGGAGCGGCTCTCGTTGATTTTGTGGTTCAATAATTCACTGGAATCGGTTTCCAGCGGGAGAAAGACTCCCCTCGCTTTCAAGATCGCCCAAAAGGCGGTAAGTAGATGGGGGGAGCGTGCCAGACAAACGCCCACTCTTTTATCCGGTCGAACACCGTAGGAACGAAGAAGCGCGGCTAAAGTTTCAGACTGATTATCCAGTTCTCTATAAGTGAGCGCTTTGGCTGCCGTGGGGGATTGGTGAAAAACAACAGCATTTCGAGTTGGATGGGCTTTGACGGCTGCACGAAACATATCCACTACGAAATTGTCGCCAAAGACGAAATCCCGTCTCGTATCGTTAACGCTGCTAAAAAGGGCGCGCTCTTCAGCCGTTAATAGAGGAAGATCTTCAATGCGGGCTTGCGGATCAGTGGCGATGGCGGCCCAAATATTTTGCAAGTGACGGCTCATGCGCGTGATGGTGCTTGCTTTGAATAATTCGGTATTGTATTCGATATAGCCTCGATAGCTTCCATCCGGCTGCTCGTCGAGGTTTAAGCCAAAATAGCGGAACTTCGTGTGGCTAAAATGGACTTCCCTGGGGTAACTGGCTTTTCCGCCCACGGGCTCGAAAGCTGTTTTTCGTGTATTTAAATCAAAGATAATGTCGAAGGGCGAGGCGCTGATTGTTCTGAGTTTTTCCGCTTTCCCCATGGCTTGTGTGGCGAGCGTATTGAACGGAATCTGCGTTTTATAGGCATCCTTACAGATTTTTGAAAGAAGTTGCAAGACCTCGCAGAAGCGGAGGTGCCCTTCAATGGGCGCGCGCAGGGGAACCGTGTTGACAAAGTCGGATACGACCTGTTCCACGTCTGCGGAATAATTGCGGCGATTTGCCGAGGCAGTACCGATACAGATGTCCTGGTGTTCCGTGTAACGATGTAGCACAATGAAAAGACTCGCTAAAAATAAGCGATGCAGCGTGGCCTCGAGAGTCGTGGCCAGGGTTTTAAGCTGGTTCACCAGGTCTTTATCGACCGTGAAAAAAACGTGGTTACCCTGGGCTTTAAACTCGCCTTGCGGCATGAAGTCGGTTCTTAGAATCAGGGGATTCAGGCCGCGCAGTCTTGTTTTCCAAAGCTCAATATTTTTTTCGTCAACCTCGGGAGGCCTGAGCTTGGCAAGATCGGGCAGCGCTGGCAAATCATGGGGTCGATGTTCCCGATGGGCCTGGTAAAGCCTGTTTATGTCGCGCATCAAAATATTCATTGAGACCTTGTCAACGATGAGATGGTGGGCCATTAATGCCAATTGATAGCGGTTTTCCGCGAACCGCAGGATGGCGCAGCGCCAAAGCACTTCGCGTTCGAAATTGAAGGGCTGAGTGAGGAAGTGTTCTAAATTATTTGCCGCTAAAGTCGCGCGCAGTTCTTCAATAGGGGGCCTAGCGCTGTGGCGGAGGTCAAACTCGGAAAGTGGATCGGTAGAAGAAAGGGAGCTGCTCGAGGAAGGCGGCGATAAATAGAATTGCCCGCCGGATTCCTCTAGTCTATACTGCAGGTTTTCATGGCGTTTTGCTAAGTCGGAAATGGCCGCTCGAAGCAGGCCGATATCGGTGTCATCCAGGTCAAAAAGCATGGTGTGGTGATAAGCGGGCGTGCCGGGGTGGTGCTTCTCAAACCACAAGATGCTTAATTGAGCGTCTGATAATCTGATTCGTCGTGCGTCTGACATAATAAGGGGTTTCTTTTAAAAGGTTTGCTGTTCTTATATTGTTCATCGTCTGAAGGTGTGTGCCGAAGTATACTCGAAAGGGTTGTAAAATGAAAATACCAGAACTCCAAGCCGAAAACTTTGGAAAGTACTTCTTAAATCTTGCCGAAAGAAGCCAGGACATTTTCTGGATTCGCAGCGTAGATTATCAGACACAGCTCTATATCAGTCCAGCCTATGAACACATTACCGGGCGCAGCTGCCGCAGCTTATATGAGGACCCGTCTTCCTGGATCCAGCATGTTTCCCCGGAGGACAAAGAGTTTGTGGAAAAGGAAATTGACCGTTTTCGCAATCAGCCTGGTTTACAAGACTCCTACCAGTTAAGCTACCGTATTATACGCTCAGACCAGGAGGTTCGCTGGCTTCAGGAAATAGGCTTCCCCCTCTTTGATCACGGATTGCGCTGTTTTGGTTATGCGGGCATTGCCAAAGATGTGACGCAGGAGAAACAGCGCATTTCAGAGCTGGAAACGGCGAGTCACTTTTTTCAATTTTTTGCCGAGAAAAGTCAATCAGTCTTCTGGGTGCGCGACCCGAAATGCAATAAGCAGCTTTATGTCAGTCCAGCTTATGAAAAGGTGTGGGGGAGAAGCTGCGAAAGTTTGTACACCAATCCCAATGCCTGGGTTGAAACGCTGGCTCAGGAAGATCGCCAGGGCGAGCATGTTTCTTCGGTGCGCTTGCAGCTCCTGGAAGAATTGGGACCGGCTATTAATTACGATAGCCGCTACCAAATTGTACGCCCCGATGGCACCCGCCTCTGGATTAAAGACACAAGCTTTCCGATTCATGATCAGGAGGATCACTTTCTTGGCTTCGCTGGCATTGCCGAGGACGTGACCGAAGAGGTTTTGTACGAGCAGGAACTACGCGATGCTAAACAGCGCGCGGAGCTTGCGAACCGCGCCAAATCAGAATTCTTAGCCACGATGAGCCATGAGCTCCGTACCCCGTTAAACGCGATTCTGGGAATGGCGCAGATTTTGCGTTTAAAAGGGATCCCGCCTGAATTGGAGGAATATGTTGACACCATCGCCAACGCCGGGAACACGCTCTTGTCCTTGGTGAATGATGTCCTGGATTTTGCCCGCCTGGAGGCCGGTAAGCTCTCGTTGACCCAGGAGCCTTTCAATTTACGGGTTCTGGTCACGCAAATCATGCAAAGCCTGTCTTTTCAGGCTAAAGAAAAGGGAGTGGCGCTGGAAACCCGGGTTCCAAAAGAAACGCCGGTTCAATTGGTGGGCGATGCGCGACGCATTCGACAAGTTCTGCTTAATTTATTAAGCAATGCGATTAAATTCACAGAGCAGGGCAGCGTCAAGGTAAAAGTGGCCTGTCTGAAAATCATGGGTGAGCAAGCGTTGATTTGCATCACGGTTAAAGACACGGGCATGGGCATCAGCGAGGACAAGCTCGATTTTATTTTCGAGAAATTCAGCCAAATTGACTCGGACTATAACCGCAAAAATCAGGGCATTGGACTGGGCCTCGCGATCACCAAGGAGCTGGTTGAAAAAATGGGCGGTTTAATCACGGTAAAAAGCGCCGTGGGGAAAGGTTCTGAATTTGGCTTTACCTTGCCTTTGCAGCTGGACACGGAAGAAAGAGTGCCGCGCAAAAAGCAGGATAAAATGAAAAAGCGCAAGGTGAAGTCGATCAACTTAAAAATCCTGGTTGTTGAAGATAATCCGATTAATCAAAAGGTCGCTAAAATTTTATTGGAAGATCAGGGCTGCCAGGTAAGCTTAGCGAGTAACGGGGCCGAGGCCTTGAATTATCTCTACAACGACCCTTCCTTTGCGCTGATTTTTATGGACATTGGCCTGCCGGATTGCAATGGCTTTGATATTGTTAAAACCATCCGTGAGCAGGAGTCGCTGAAAACGATTCCCATCATCGCCATGACCGCCCATATCCTCGAACGCGACAAAGACCGCTGCCTCGCCGTCGGCATGAGTGACATCATCGCTAAGCCGATTTTGCATGAACACTTGATTGAGGTGCTCTATCGCTTTGCGGTGAAATTAACTACTGCAGCGGAGAGCGCTTCTGCGACAACGCATCCGGTGGAAGAAACTGCAGCCTTGATTTCAAACGACGACACAGCAAACTCCTAAGCCCGCCTGCCTCAGAGCCTGCCTGAAACGGCAGGCTCTGAGGCCCTAAATTCTCTAAAGTGCGACAGGCACTTATCCTGAAAAGCCCTCAAAAGTTATATCAGAGGGAGTAAATGTTGAAGAAAATCAGTTAAGCGGCTTATTGAATATCATATGCAGCCCTCCAGAAAAGAGTAATAAATCTCCCTCTGTGAAAGCCCCAACTTCATTAAGCCCATCATCCAACTACTCTATGTATATTCAGCGTCTAGCTGATATTGCCACCTATGCAGGCGATCTTGACATGGGTCAGTTAAGTGCATTACTGAATGTCAATATTTTATTACATGACTCAAGACCTCTTAACAAAGCCGTATCTAGTCCAGTTACAGTAGCCATCAATCATGTCAGGGGACTCACATCTTTAAACGACCACTTTAATACAAAACAAAGCAAAAAGGAGTTTGACGCTGGCAGAGAGCATAGCGCCTTGGTAAAGAAATTTAGAAAACATGTGGATTTTAACCATTACCCTGTGCTTACCAAAGCAGAAATTTTGGGCGTAGTGAAAGAAATGACCACGGGCAGGTTTAGCACTGTGCGAACTTTATTTAGTAATCCAGAGGATAGGGCTTTTATTGCGGCGTTAAGATCCAAGGCAAACGATCCCGAAGCAGCAATGGAGCTACTTCGCACCAGAGAAGCTTCAATTGGTAGTAGTTCTTCTTTAATCAGTTTAGGGCAAAAATATCTTATAAGGCAAGAGGGAGAAGATCAGCGATATGCACAAAAGAATATACATTTACTAGAAGCACTAAAAGAACCCAAACCCGTTCCTGCTTCCCCTGCAGAGCAACGGCGGCGCCAGTTGTAAGGTAAGAGATTAGTCTCTCCTTCATGCTTTTTGGGTGTTGTTGAATAAATCGATTTTCATTAATCACGTTTATTTCCATCTGACTTTTCAAAAGATTATTAGAAAATATTCTGTGTACACGTCCCACTACTTTATAAAAATCAATGCATAAAAATGAATATTAATCAACCACTTTGACTAGGTTGAAATTGCCGTATTTTGAACCATACTTTAAGTGATAGCTCAATGCTTATTCAATCCATAAAGCGAGGGGGGTTAAAATGTACGGCAGAAAACATAATAAAGTTGATAGTTTTACAATGGTTCTTCGCTTTATAGCCTACGCCCTGAATGAAAAAGAACCCGCAGCAAAACCAACTTATGCGATTTATGGTAGCAGCGCTTGTTTTGTGCATGGCGTGGAATTTAAGCCTGCTGATTTTCCAGGAGACATAGATGTTAGCACAGTTAATCTTCTTAAAGCTCGTGATCTGCTTGCGAGCGCGCTAAAAAGAAATATAGCAATGTTTCAAAAAGTTGAAAAGCTGCCCGGTTCGATTATGGTGCATAAATACCGTATTACGCCTCTGAATGGAGTTCCTATTGATATCGATATGACGTCGTCGGATGAGTTTGGATTGGCTGGCACTAAAAAAGAAAAGATACAGAACATTTCGGTAATCTCACTTATAGAAACCTTACAATCTCTGTTTTTAAGAAACCCAAAACGACCAAAGGACCATTACGCAATGCAAATGCTTGTTCAAAATAACTTAGAAAAATTAAACAACTCAAGCCAAGAAATCAGTGCTTTGGCAAATGCAGCATTTGCTCGTTATCTTAAGGAAGTGATTAAAATAGAAAATGAGCGTCAAAAACATCTGAAAATTTCAATTGACGGTGCTGATGAGAAAAGTTCTATAGTAACACCTTTAGCATCATCACCACCGCAGTCACCTTCATCAGCATTATCATCGCCGGAGTCGCCTTCGGCATTATCACTACCGGAGTCACCTTCGGCATTATCACTACCGGAGTCGCCTTCGGCATTATCACCACCGGAGTCACCTTCGGCATCATCAACACCGGAGTCACCTTCCCAATCAGATTCGCCATCTGTCAAATGGCACCCTTAAGCACTTTACTCAAATCAAAACTCGCCATTTGAAACAGAGGGCCGAATTGGCGAATCACTAAGCCTGCCCGTTCAGGCAGGCTTAGGAGTTTGTTGCATCGTCGTTTGAAATCAGGGCTGCAGTGTCTTCCACCGGATGCGTTGTCGCAGAAGCGCTCTCTGCTTGAGTGGAATCCGCGGATTTCAGTGGATCTTTGGGTGAGCGGGGTGAAGCTGCATTCTCTTCATACTGGAAAATTTTCACCACTTTTTGCGCCCCAGAAGTGTGTCGAGCGATATCGACGATCATTTGCTCCTGGGCTTTGGTCACTGTTCCCATGAGATAGACGGTGCCATCTTCAGTGACCACTTTAATAGAGGCGGATTTTAACCCTTTGGTAGCCAGCATTTCGGATTTGATTTTGGTCGTGATCCAACTGTCATTAGTCTGGCTCAAGGTGGAGGTGGGGCCTTGAATGCTAAGGGCATTGTAAATGCGGTTAATGCCGTGCACGGTCCAGGCTGTTTCTTCAGCCTTCTTACGCAGTTCCGCGGTTGGCGCTTCGCCGGTCAATAAAACGACCTGACCGAAACTGGTGACGCTAATATGCGTGTCGTCCCGTAATTCAGGGTTCTCGTGAATTTTGCGCAGGACTTCACGGTCAATGCGCTGATCTTGCAAAATGCTGTCCACGGTGCGATGGTCATAGACGATGGCAATAGCGGCGGCGCCCACTGCGGCGCCGGCAATAAAGAAGCAGCTTTGCAGGCTTAAACTAATAAGAGCCAGCACTAGAAGGTTTAACTTTTTCATGATTCACTTTCTCCGTGCCCAAATAATTGATAGTCAATGATGTCGCACAGGCAATGTATGATTAGAATATGGGTTTCCTGAGCCCGAGCAGTATCGCTCGATGGGACGCGAATTTCAACGTCGGATTCGCGCAGCACTTCGCTCAATTTTCCACCATCCCCGCCGGTCAGGGCGATGACCTCCAGATTGCGGTCGTGGGCTGCTTTGATGGCGTGCAAAATATTAGCCGAGTTGCCGCTGGTGGAGATTGCCAAGAGGATATCGCCGGCCTGACCCAGCCCGCGAATTTGTTTGGCAAAAATATCCTGGTAGGCAGAATCATTGGCGATGCCGGTGATGGCGGACGTGTCGGAGGTTAAGGCCAGCGCCGGCAACGGCGGACGTTCTCCTTTAAAACGGTTCAACATTTGCCCGGCAAAACGCAGCGCGTCACAAGCGGAAGGGCCGTTGCCGCAACTCATCACTTTGTGCCCATTTAAGAGGCAGGCCGTTAACTTTTCGCCGGCCACAAGCAAGGTGGGTAGCAATACGTCCGCGGCCAGGATCTTGGTTTGAATGCTTTCACTAAACTGATGTTTAATTCGGTCATAGAGTTCATTCATAAGGTTGAGCGCCTTGGCTACTGGAGTTTGCGGATTTTAGCATAGATCAAAGACAGGCAGTGAGAGGAAGTTCGCAGCGCCTCCTGTTCACGGATCGACTGATAATTTTTAACACTAGCTGTGAAGATCCGTAAATATTCGGTTTATCCTTCCATATCCCCCTTCCTCCACGTTGTTGGTGGAGGAAGGGGTTAGGGGAAGGAGGTATGAAATTAATCATAATCAGCGGGTTATAATTAATAATACCTCCTCTCCCTAACCCTCTCCTCCACCAACAGCGTGGAGGAGAGGGTAATTTAAAATGAGAACCGAATATATACGAAGATCCTTCAGCGCTACATTCAGGATAGAATCCAGCTGAGGGCATTGCACTTCGCATTTGAATTCGTGCCTTAATCAATTTAAGGGACGACACGCCCTAACGCCCTAGATAAAGCCGCGACTGAAGGCATTTTTAATCCAGTCAAACTGATTCTGTTCGTCAATCCCTATGACATCGAAGCGGCAATTTACCCGGTCTAGCCACTGTTTTTTTTGCAAATAAAGCGTGGCAGTCCTGATTAACTTACGCTGTTTAGAGGGGGTGACGGATTCAATGGCGCTGCCCAGATATTCTTGACGCCGTAGGCGGACTTCCACGAAGACGACTTCGTCGCCGTCCCGCATGATCAAATCAATTTCTCCGCAGGGACAGCGGAAGTTGCTTTCAATAAGCGTCAAGCCATGGTTCTGTAAATAGGCACAGGCATCCAGTTCCGCGGCTTGTCCTTCTTGGTGGGCCTTGGAACAGGCCTTAAATTCGACCGCCATGCATGGTGACCCACGGCAAACGTTGGTGAATTCGCTGCTGGTCCATGTCCAGCGCGCCGGTGGCTCCATAGATGGGGAAGTTAGGCAAGGCGCTCAGGCGCGGCATGGACTGACTCAAGAGATAGGCGTCGCGGCCGATCGCATAGAGTCGGTCATACTGGGCCGGGCTGCCGGCGGAATGCGCCATTTGAATCAGCCAGGGGGTTTCGCAGAAGGTCACGCCATTCAGGTCTCTATCTTTAAGGGGGTTGGGGTGTCCAGAATAGATTGCGGAAATAGAATAAACGGGCACATTGCCGGCATAGTAAAAGCGCAGCAAGGGGACGATTTGTCTCGCCATTTCCGGCTGGGCAAACAGGAAGATCACGTCAAAATCTTTGCGGCGTTGTTCCGCGAGCACGGATTTGCTATTGTCTTCCCGGGTTAAATCCTGATCTTCCTTTGGATTGATATGCATCAGAGCGGCAATGCTCGTCGTGAGATTGGATTGCTTGGTGAAATAAAGCGTGTCCATGATGTCGCCGTCTTTGCTCTTCCAGGAGGAGCTCAGGGCTGAGGTCACGCGGTGGCCCCAGGCATCGTCCGAGGCGATGACCAAGGCATGGGAGTGGCCGGTTTGACGTGCTTTATCAGCCATTTGCTGCGTTTCTTCTTCCGGAGACAAGCCAAACTCATAGTAGTTGGTGGGCAGGGAGCTAAAAAAGGAGGAAGTGCTGTAGTTCAGCGCCAAAACGCGCACATTGAAATGATTAAAGTTGTGCAAGGTTTCCACTTCGGATTTGGTCAAAGGCCCAATCACCAGATCTGCGCCTTCATCGACAGCTTTTTGATAAAGCGAGCCAAGATCGGAGCTGTCGTTGGTGTCATAAAAGGACAGTGCTTGTTTTTCGCCGCTGTGCCCCATGTTATCGTAATAGGCGCTCAAAAAGCCGCTGCGGACGACTTGGCCCGAGGCCGCCATGGAGCCGTGCAAGGGGAGCAGGACGGCAATGTGTTTTGGCTGGCCTTCCGCGAGGATTTGATTCAGGTCGTTGTCACCGGGAAAAAGTTGGCCGCCGGGGTGCGCGGGATAGGCGCTGCGCCAGGCTTGCAGTTCTTTGATCAGTTGCTGCGAATGCGTACTGTATTTTTTACTGATAATTGCCAAATTCAACCAGCCTTTGGCGTTAGGATCCGGGTTGGTGGCCGCCGCTTCTTGTAAAGTGTGCAAAGGCGTATGCTGCAGGGTATGCCAGGTGGCATTCGAGCTTTTACCCCAATTCCCGGGGTCGTTGACCGAAGCCACTGAGGCTAGCTGTTCACCTGGAGGCGAGTAGGAAGAAGAGCCAGCAGATTTAATGGAATTACAGCCAGTCAGGCTGAACGTAAACAACGCTAAAGCAAGAGTTAGTTTTTTCATAGGTCTTTTGATTCGGAGAGGGTTAGTGAATACTTCTATTGTAGGCATTTTATACATTGTCGCAACTCCCATTGGGAACTTACAGGACATGACCTTCAGGGCTATTGACGTTCTAAAAAAAGCACATTTTATTGTCGCAGAAGATACGCGTCATTGCAAAGTATTATTGAGCCATTATAGCGTTCAAACTCCGGTTCTTTCCCTGCATGAGCACAATGAAAAAGCCAAAACCGAGAGTCTGATTCAGCGTTTATTAAAAGGCTCCTCCTTGGCCCTCATCAGCGATGCCGGCACTCCGCTGATCAGTGACCCTGGCTACCACTTGGTCCAGGAAGCCCGCACTGCCGGTGTGACGGTTATCCCTATCCCCGGCCCCTGCGCCGCTATTACTGCCCTGTCCGCCAGCGGCCTGCCCACCGACCGCTTCGTTTTTGAGGGCTTCCTCCCGATCAAAGCCGTTGCCCGACAAAAACATCTGGAAAAGCTGGCCCAGGAGCACCGTACCCTGGTTTTTTATGAGGCTCCGCACCGCATTCGGGAGGTCTTAAAAGACATGAATTCTATTTTTGGAGCCGAAAGAAAAGCCGTTATTGCTCGGGAAATGACTAAATTATTTGAAACGATCCATGGCGCCCTCCTCGGTGAACTGCTGACGTGGGTTGAAGCGGACCTCAATCAACAACGAGGCGAAATTGTATTAATGGTGGAGGGCGCCCCCACTCTGGAACAAGGCTCGGACAATCAATCAGCCGAAAAAGTTCTGGAAATTCTCTTGCAGGAACTCCCCGTTAATCAAGCGGTGAAGCTGGCTTGTGAGCTAACCGGTGAGAAGCGTAATAAACTCTACAAACAAGCGCTAGAGAAGAAGTAAACCGTAGATATCCGCTCCACCCTTCCATATCCCCCTTCCTCCACGCTTTTGGTGGAGGAAGGGGTTAGGGGAAGGAGGTACAAATCAAAGCGATTGATTTCCCTCCTCTCCCTAACCCTCTCCTCCACAAAAAGCGTGGAGGAGAGGGAAATTTGGAATGAGAGCTGAATATCTACCTCCTCCCCATAAAATGAGTTGAAAAAATAACCAAGATCGCGTAAAAAAGCAGTTCTTCATGTAAATAAGCGAGCGAATCCCGCTAACCTTATGCGAAGATAAACAAGCTAACGTTAGCCTAGACAGTCGCTCTATTTGAAAAAATGGGGAGGAAAGTCCGGGCTCCACCGGGCAAGGTGCCAGATAACATCTGGGAGGTGCAAGCCTACGGAGAGTGCCACAGAAAATAAACCGCCTTACTTCGGTAAGGTAAGGGTGAAAAGGTGCGGTAAGAGCGCACCGCGCAAGGGGTAACCGTTGCGGCAAGGCAAACCCCACCTGGAGCAAGACCAAATAGGAACTCCGAGTCTTTGTAAAAAGACTCAACAGCGCGGCCCGCGCCGAGTTCGGGTAGGTCGCATGAGCTGCTTGGCGACAGGCAGCCAAGATGAATGACTGTCCTCGACAGAACCCGGCTTACTGGCTGACGTTAATCTTGTTTATTTTTGCTTGCTTACGTCAAGGTGCTATCGTAAATAATCGGTAGAGGCTAATTAACGGGGTTTTTACCTCCTATCCCTAACCCTTTCCTCCACCAACAGCGTGGAGGAAAGGGGACTTTAGCAGGAAATCCGCTTTATTTAACTTTTGTACAAAATCCCTCTCCGCCACGTTATATTGGCGTAAGGTGGTGAAATATATCAGTTTCGTGGTAAATAGTGGTTTACTGTGGGAGATTGTGGTATATTTTTAGCTATAGGCTGTTATGGCTGCTCCGAAGGGAAGATGAAAGACGGAGGTTGGATGGCAGAGCAAGTGCAGCGGGGTTTAACCGTATTAGCGCAGGTTCTGCCATCCGCCTTCCGTCAGCTGTCTTGGTGTTTTCGGTATGGAGGCTGAGGTGCATATGTTCCGTGGTGCGAATGTAGCAAACATGGATGCCAAGGGCCGGATTGTGATGCCGACGCGCTATCGTGCCTGCCTGCACAGTGGCGGCATAGTGACCATTGATACCGAAGAGCGGTGTTTGTTGCTATATCCTCAGGCTGTTTGGGAGGAAATTGAAGGCAAGCTTGCGACTTTACCCAGTTTTAACACGCAAGCACGCCGTATTCAGCGTTTGCTGATTGGGCATGCCACTGAAGTAGAATTAGACGCACAGGGACGAATGTTGTTGCCCCCCTTATTGAGGGAATATGCCGGTTTAGATAAACGGGCCGTATTGGTGGGGCAGGGCAAAAAAATAGAATTATGGGCTGAGACGCATTGGCAAGAAAGTCGCAGCTTGTGGTTAAAAGAAGAACTTCGCCTTGACGGCGAATTGCCGGAAGTCGTGAAACTA
>JABDGC010000032.1:12251-12752 GCA_013286215.1 Gammaproteobacteria bacterium | reverse complement strand
TCGACTTACTCTCGAAGAACTTCCCCTATCTGATTGCAAAAAATTCTGGGCAAATGCAGGCGGCATCATCTCACCCCACGAGATATTTAAAGTACTTGCTGTGACAGGCGGGATTCCTCGCTACCTTGAAGAAATTAAACCCACACTGAGCGCTGAAGAAAACATTAAAGACCTGTGCTTTACAAAAGGCGGGGCTTTAGTTAACGAATTTAATGAGATTTTTTCTGATCTATTCTCCACACGAAGCCCCACTTATAAGAAAATTGTTTATGCACTCAGCTCTGGCTCCTTAAACATTAAAAAATCTTTGCGAAAAACTTGGAATCCTGCAAACAGGGTTTATTAGTGAATGTTTAGACAATCTTATTCTATCGGGTTTTGTAACTCGCGATTACACCTGGCACTTAGAATCTCTTGAAGACTCACGATTAAGTCATTTTCGACTCAGTGATAATTATCTTCGATTCTATCTAAAATATATCGATAAACATCGAAGTAAAA
>JABDGC010000032.1:0-12195 GCA_013286215.1 Gammaproteobacteria bacterium | reverse complement strand
AAGTAAAATTGATAATAATGAGTTCGCCTTTAAATCATTATCATTACTCCCTCATTGGGAAATAATGATGGCGCTTCAATTCGAGAACCTTGTGTTAAAAAACAGAGGATTTATCAAGGAACACTTAGGAATAAATCCAGATGAAGTGGTCTCGGACAACCCGTTCTTTCAAAGAACAACGGCTCGCCTCCCCGGCTGCCAGATTGACTATCTTATTCAAACAAAATTTAGAACGCTGTATATTTGCGAAATAAAATTTAAGAAAAATGAAATCGGCACTGAAATAATCAGTGAAAGGAATAAAAAAATAGACAACTTAAGATATCCTAAAGGTTTCTCATGTAGACCCATCCTGATTCATGTTAATGGCGTGCATGAGGACGTCGTAACAAGCGCCTACTTTTCTGACATTATCGATTTCAGTCTATTACTAGGCTAATCTTGCCTTTTGTTTGACTATCCTGATGCCTCTAGCAAATCGTCCAACGCATGGTTTCCACAACCGTAGACCATTTTCTGCTGTAGACATCTGCCAAAAGTCCGGTGGGTATTTCAGCGAATAGGGTCACGGCTTCAAGTAAGGCACCTACGGTATAACTTTTTTTCGCTATAACTTTTTTTAAGAATTTCTTTAAGGAGTAGCATTATGAACGATAATGATCTCATTAGAGAAAAAATCCTTGAGTACCTTTACGAATTGAATAAGAAAAGCCGCTCTCCTACTGCAACTGCAATCGGCATAAGAGAACTCCAAAGTGAATTAAAAAACCGTTTTTCATATAAGCAACAGCAAGTCTCCGAAAATGTCAGTTACTTAATTGACCGAAAATGGGTTGTTATCGAAACCACAGAAAGAGAATTTAAAGCACAAAGGGGCACCATCCTACACCCAAAGTCAATAAAATATCGGATAGCTGCTGATGGTATTGACTATATTGAAGGGCCTTCGCGATTTAAGGGAACCGATGTTATATCCAACATCAATATTCATAATATCTCTGGCATTGTTACTGTGGGTAATTTCAACACCATTATTAATAAAAAATATGAAAGCTTGTTCAGTCAAGTAGATGCCTTGCATAGAAAAATCTTGTCTGGCGATAAGATCAATGACGAGCAGAGGCTAAATTTATCCAGCGACATCGAAAGTTTAAAAAACCAACTGTCTAAAACTGCGCCCGACAAACAGGTGATACTAAAATTATGGGGCAATATTAAGCAGTTTACTGAGAGCGCTGCAACCCTCAGCGGATGTCTAAACCTTATTTCTAATATAACGTCTTTAATCCATTCCTTGTTTCTATAAGATTGAAAAAATTTCTAGAACTACTTTCTTGCATGAGTTGGCTGATATAAAATGGCTACCCTGTGCAGAATCACCCCGATCGTTAAATAAAATCGCGAGAAGTGTAAGGCCATGGAAAAATGTACTCTTATTTACCATATCACCCACATTAACAACCTTTCCTCTATTTTAAGGGATAAGTTTTTGTGGAGCGATGCAGAGCGTATTAATCGTGGATACACCCCCACCAATATAGCTTATGAGCATATAAAGCAGCGCCGATTTACAACACCAGTCCCAATTGGCGTTGGCGGAACATTGGCAAACTATGTTCCTTTCTATTTTTGCAAACGATCACCAATGCTTTGTGCAATCTACAAAGGCGGTGTCACTGGAACAACGGAAACTCAACAAAATATAATTTATCTTATCTCATCCGCCGAAAAAGTCATTGCTCAAAATCAGCGACCCTGGTGCTTTACTGACGGCCATGCTATTGAAAAACTAACCCTGTTTTATAACAACCAGGCGCAATTGACCAATATCGACTGGAAGCTTATTGAAGACTGGCACTGGAACAATACCCCTGCTGATAACGACCGCATACGCAGGAAACAAGCAGAGTTTTTAGCATATGAGTCATTTCCCTTAGAATGGGTAGATAAAATCGGTGTCTTTGGCCAAGAACAGAAAATGGCCGTTGAATCAATTTTAGCCAAAGATTCACATTCAATACCTATATCAATTGAGAAAAAATGGTATTATTCAACTAGAGGTTAAACATGATACGACTAACTGAAGGCAATATTTTAGAGGCGCCTACTGAAGCATTAGTTAATACCGTTAACACCAAGGGTGTTATGGGTAAGGGTATCGCCTTGCAATTTAAGAAGGCCTTTCCTGAAGTATTTACCTCATACAAAAAGGCCTGTGACGCAGGGGAAGTCCGCATTGGAAAAGTGCACGTCTTCCGGTGCACCTCAACAAATGGCCCTCACTATATTATTAACTTTCCAACGAAAGATGACTGGAAAAAGTGCTCACGCATTGAATATATCCAAGCAGGCTTAAAGTCATTGGCTGAAACAGTGAAAAGTCTCAAAATTCGCTCAATTGCAATCCCCCCTCTTGGCTGTGGACAAGGCGGCTTGAATTGGAAAGAAGTACTACCACTTATACAAACCACCTTCGAATCAATACCCGATGTAGAGGTTATGCTCTATCCACCACTCGGCGCACCGACTGCAGCCCTGATGCCTAATAAAACTAAACGCCCACACATGACCATTGGGCGCGCAATGGTATTAAAGCTCTTAAAAGAATATTGTATTTTGGGATATGAATTAACTCTTCTCGAAATTCAAAAACTTCTCTATTTTTTACAAGAAGCAGGGCAACCTTTAAAACTCCATTTTGAAAAATATCATTATGGCCCTTATGCCGACAATGTGAGGCATGTACTCTCTCGATTTGAAAGCCATTTTACAGAAGGTTTTGGCGAAGGTTTAAACAAGCCTCAGACACCCATTAAAATCTTACCTGGTGCATTAGAAGAAACAGAAGCCTACCTCAAGCAGCATGAAGATATTAGCAGCTATAATGAGCGCCTGGAGAAAGTAAAAAAACTAATTATTGGCTTTGAATCTCCTTTAGGAATGGAGTTATTAGCAACTATTCACTGGCTAGTAAAGCATGAATCTGTCTCAGCGGATAATCAAGACGAGATCATTGGCAAAATACAAGCATGGAATCAGCACAAAAAAAATGCCATGAAGCCAGCACATATTCAGATTGCCATAGAAAGGCTCAAGCAAGAACACTGGATTTAAAAAATTCGTTTTCTAGGCTTCCTAGGAGTTACAAGTCCGATGTCTGATAAAACCAATGCCGATAAGCACATAGCACATACCTTAGAAAACACAAAAAAATCATCCCTTGAAAAAATTGAAACCCCAATGGCACACCCTGACACAAATCACTCTGCAGCCCCTACAAAACAAGAGGAAAATCTAATCATACCGAAAGGAACCACATTAATCACTGATAGAAGTTTTATTAACTTAGATTGGAGCAAGCAAGATCACCAAGGACTTATCTTTAAAAATTGCACAATAATTAACTCCAATTTTGCCGCTTCGAATTTAGATGGGTTACGTCTTGAGAACTGTAACGTATTCAATACTAGTTTTGAAAAAGCAAGCATACAAGATGGCCTCTTTGAAGATTGTTCATTTTATGAAAAACAAAATCAACAGGGGTGTAATTTTAGTCTTTCAGATTTAAGGCGAACTGAGTTTCATCGCTGTAATATATCAATGAGCAATTTTAAACGGGCAAACGTATTTCAAATCACAATAAATGACTCTCGGGCTCAAGGGTGTAATTTCCAATTTGCTAATTTTGTTCATATTGTGAGTCGCACCGCCTTGTTTAGTGCCGCTTATCTTACCAAGACAGATTTCAGATACTCCAATTTTGAAGGAGTCTATTTACAAAAATGTGACTTATCTGAAAGCAAGTTTGTAGCTGTCATTTTTACAAGGGCAAACTTGGAAGAAGCAAATTTAACAACCACCGATTTTGCACCCAATGAATATGATGGTTTGTCCATATTTAAAGCGGACTTGCGTAATGCTGAGATAAGAAATATTGATGTAAGAAAACTTGATTTCTCAGGCGTTAAAATATTTGAATGGCAACAAGCATTTTTTATTGAAAATCTCGGAATAATCACCTACCCAGATAAGGCTTAGAATTAAATTGCAATCAGCAGCAACTCTAAGTCCCTCGTTCTAATAACCCACTTAGAAAATCTTTTTAAAAACAGGATAGTAAGGAAAAAGGAAGGAAGCTGATTATTTTTCGCGCAGGCCGTTTTGTAACGCCTTGATTAATTTGGCGTCCCCAAGGGGATTCGAACCCCTGTTACCGCCGTGAAAGGGCGATGTCCTAGGCCTCTAGACGATGGGGACGTTCCATATCGTGATGAAGACTTCAAATGTGGAGCTAGACGGGATCGAACCGACGACCTCTTGCATGCCATGCAAGCGCTCTCCCAGCTGAGCTATAGCCCCATTTAATCTTCAGTAGAGCCTGCGATTTTAGGAAGGCACCCGGGATTTGTCAAATTATAATTGCAATTATAAAGACAAAGCTTGGTTCAAGCGGTTCGCAACCCGCTCCTGGCCGACCAGATAAAGCGTCTGGTCAATGGGCGGAGACACGGTTCCGCCGGTCACGGCCACGCGCAGGGGTTGGGCCAGCTTGCCTAATTTCAGCTGGTGCTGCTCAGCGACGCCGGTAATGACCTGATGAATGCCTTCGGGTGACCACTCCGCCAACTGACTCAATTGGTCGCGTACGGCCGCCAGGGGCTGGGCTAATTCCGGGGTCAAATGCTCCCGGGCCTTGGCGTCATAGTCAATATCACCGTAAAAAAAGCAGCTTTTTTCGGCCATTTCCTTGAGTGTCTTGACTCGCTCACATTGGGCTTTGACAATGTCCACCAAGGCCGGGCCCTTTTCAGTGTCGATGCCCAATTTTTCCATATGCCAATAGAGCCGTCTCGCGACCTCTTCCGGATCCTGCGTTTTCATATAATGCTGATTGAGCCACAGCAATTTTTCAGGGTTTAAAGCGGCTGGCGCTTTGTTAATCTCTTTTATTTCGAAGAGCATGATCATTTCGCGGAGGGCGAAAATCTCCTGATCCCCATGCGACCAACCCAAACGCACTAGGTAATTCAGCAGGGCCTCGGGCAAAATGCCCTCATCGCGATAGTCCATCACCGAAGAGGCGCCTTCGCGCTTGGAAAGACGCTTGCCATCGGGACCCAAAATCATGGGCAAATGAGCGTACAAAGGCGGTGTCGCCCCCAGGGCGCGCAAAATATTAATTTGCCGCGGAGTATTATTGATATGATCGTCGCCGCGAATGACATGCGACACCTTCATGTCCCAGTCGTCGACCACCACGGTGAAATTATAGGTCGGCGTCCCGTCGCTGCGGGCAATGATTAAATCGTCCAATTCGGTGTTGTTGAAAGAGAGCTGGCCGCGAACGAGGTCTTCAAACGCCACCGCTCCATCCGGGGGATTCTTAAAACGCACAACAAAGGGTCCGGGCTGAGATTCGTGGCGCTCACGACAAAGGCCATCATAGCGCGGCTTTTCTTTCTTTTCCATTTGCTTGGCACGCAAGGCTTCCAGGCGTTCTTTTGAACAATAGCAACGGTAGGCCTTGCCCTCTTTCACCAGCTGGTCCAGTACTTCGCGATAGCGGTCAAAGCGTTTGGTTTGATAATAGGGGCCTTCATCATAGCCCAAATTCAGCCAATGCATGCCGTCCAAAATAGCCTGTACGGACTCCTGAGTGGAGCGCTCCGTGTCTGTATCTTCAATGCGCAAAATGAACTTGCCGTTCATTTTGCGAGCATATAACCAGCAATATAAAGCCACACGCGCACCGCCGATATGGAGGTGGCCGGTCGGACTGGGGGCAAAGCGGGTAACCACGGACATGGACTTTTGCTTCCTCTCTCAAAATAAAGGCTGTATTGTAGCAGTTCACATGAATAATGCGCAGTAGAGATTGACCTGATCCCTCAGGACCAATAGAATGGCAAACCAATTCGGGTGATTAGCTCAGCGGTAGAGCACTACCTTCACACGGTAGGGGTCAGTGGTTCGATCCCACTATCACCCACCATCTTCTTATAAGCGAGCACTCACCATGACCAGCGGCCAAGTTCTCATTCATTCTTTTAAAAGCTCGGTTTTAAAAAACAATCCTTTAAAAGACCCCCACGTCCGGAAATTGACCATTTACCTGCCGCCGGGATATGAGACCTCGGGTGAAAAATATCCGGTTTTGTTTCTACTTCCGGGTTTCAGCGGCGCCGGCTTCATGCTGCTCAACCGCGAACCCTTCTCCGAAGCCATCGATGAAAAACTCAACCGTCTCATCGGCTCCGGCAAGATCAAGCCCATGGTTGTCGTCATGCCGGACTGCTTCACCTACTATGGCGGCAGCCAATACCTTGATTCCCCAGCCCTGGGGAAATACGAAACATATCTGATTAAAGAACTGGTGCCTTACATTAAAAATAATTTCCGCGTCAAAACCGATCGTCGCGCCTGGGCCGTGGCTGGTAAATCCAGTGGGGGTTATGGAGCGCTGGTTTTATCCATGCGACACCCAGATATTTTCGGGATCGCCGCTTGTCACAGCGGGGATATGGGCTTTGAATATTGCTATCAGCCGGATTTTCCCGAGGCACTGATCGAGCTGGAAAAATGCGGTGGGATTCCGCAGTTTATGAAGAAGTTTTATGGTCTCAAAAAAAAGGGCAGCGCTTTTCTGACCTTGAACATTATCGCCATGGCAGCGGCTTATTCACCCAATCCGAAAAACAAGACGCAGGGCTTTGATCTGCCTTTCAATCTCAAGACAGGGGAAATCCTGCCAACGATTTGGAATAAGTGGCTAGCCTGGGACCCGGTGCATCTGTGCGGGCATTACAAGAAGCAGCTGAAGCAGGTGAAGCTCTTTGTGGATTGCGGCACGAGGGATGAGTACAGGCTTTATGCCGGGGCGCGGATTTTTTCGGAGCGCTTGAAGAAATTGGGGATTCGGCATGCCTATGAGGAATTTGAAGATACACATATGAAAATTAATTATCGGTATGATCGGTCGTTGGAGTTTATTTCCAAGAATTTGGGATAGGGTAGCCGCGAGAACATGAGCGCTCGTCCCGGCAAGGAGGAACTTGCTATAGCAAGCGGCTCGGGGTGATAATAGCGCCGGCTTATAATAAGCTCTGGAGCAAAAAATGGCCACCCTACTATATGAGTATTCGGTTCCCGGCGTTACCTGCTCGGTTTGCACAGGTACCATTGATAGAGCATTGGAAAATGTACGCAAAGAGAACCTGCTCCAGCCCCGAATCCGCTCCGTCAGTATTGATCTGACTTATGAACCGCCCCGGGCTTTCGTCGTCGTTGAGGCAGAGATGAAGGAGAATTGTGACCTTCATTTTAGGACCGCGCTTCCACCCGACTTATCACAATATAAGGACAGTTATATTGTGATCCATCATCAGCTTTATTACGTCAATTATAGCGGTCAGGCTGAACCCGTAAAAATCAACGATTTTGATCGATTTTCCGCCGTGCTTAAAGAACTTCATTCAGAAGCCCAGACCCTTCATCTATCGACAGAACAGGAAAAACAATTAATTAGCGCGAACGGCGGTTTTGCTCGCCTGGGATCCGAGGCGATTAAAGCAGAGCTCAATGGGCATCTGCAAGACGTTGGCTTTGAACTCACCGATGTCGTGCCGGTTAAAGTTGAAATTCGCAAACATATTCTCAAAGGGCTGCTCGGCTTACTGAGTGGCTCCCTGATGCTGGGTCTCTGCCTGTCCGGCTTTGGCCTGCCCCTGCTGGCCCTGTATATCCTCGGCGCGGTCGGCACGCTCTTGACTTTATATCTGGGCAAGGAAACTTATACGGAAGCCTTCAAGAAACTGAAAAATAAAGAACTCACCATGCACAGCCTCTTTTCCATCAGCACCCTGATGGCGATCGGCGTTTCCTTTGCTTCCTTCTTTGTTCCCTGGCTGCCCATGATGTTCGATACCGCCCTGCTTATTTTTGGCTTCGTTCATATTGGCAAGGCTTTCGAGAAATCGACGAAGCGCAGCATTAACCGCGCATCCTCTTATCGCTCTCTGGCGCCGCTCAAAATTTCCGTTCAAACCCCGGGTGGTGAATTGAGAGACGAATTTATCAACACGATCCAGCCTGGCAAGATCATCCGGATTCCGAAGGGCCAGGTGATCGGACTCGATGGCCGTTATCTTCCGGAAGATAAATCACAAAAAAACACGTCCGTTATCAATCCCTACAACGGCAGCAATCTACCCCAGGCCGTTAAACCCGGAGACACCATTTTAGCCGGCTGCGTCGTTCCCAATGATGTGGATTTTATTGATCTTGAAGTCATCGCCAACGAGGAGGAGTCCAATTTAGCCTTTTTGGAAAACCAATCAAAATCAACCCTCGCCAAAAAAGCGCCTCTGGAAACCACGGCGGCCAAAATCTTACATTATTTTGTGCCGACAGTTTTGGTTCTGGCGACGCTCTCCGCCCTGGCCATCGGCATCCTATTCACCCCCTTGACCGCCCTGCAAGTGGTGGCAACTATGCTGGCCTCAGCCTGTCCCTGCACCCTGGGGCTGATTATCCCCCTGCTGATCAAGATCGCTTTTATCAAAGCCAATACCCAGGGAGTCCTCTTTGCAAATGGCGAAAGCCTGCAGGCTGCGTCCGAGGTGAATACCTTCAACTTGGATTTGAACGGCACACTCACCCTCGGCGAAATCCGCGTTACTTCCGGTCTCGCGCATAAACCACCGACCAATCTCTCGCCTGAAATGCTGGACTGTGTGGCAGCCATTGAGGCCTGCTCTGAGCATGTCTTTGCCGTAGCCATTCGACAGTACATTCACGGCGAACTGAGACGACCCCGGGAATTCTGCCCTGCGGCAACCCACCCCGAGAAATTTCAAACGGGCCAAGCCGCCACCATCCAGGGTGAGCGCTGTATTGTAGGCAATAAAGCACTGATGCGAGATCTTGGGTTTCAGGAAGAAGAGATTCGCGCGGCGGAGATCCCGGACCACGAAGCCGAGCATGTCATTTACCTGGCTCGCAATGGGAAAATCCAGGGCTGCATTTTATTAAGCGATCCGCTGCGCAAAGAAGCACCGGAAGTGATTCGCGAACTACAGAATCAGGGCAAAGAAGTGCATATCTGCACCGGAGCCGACGAAGAAACCGCGAGACGATATGCCCGTAAATTAGAGCGTCTTGGCACCCTTCCCATCCCAAACAATCAAATTAAAGCGAATTGCTTGCCGGACTCCAAAGACAAAGAGGCAAACACGAAAACAGCTTATGTCAAAGCGTTAAAAGCAAAGGGACGCAAGGTCGCCACGATTGGTGACGGCTTGAATGACTGCCGCGCCTTCGAAGAAAGTCATTTCAGCATTGCCATTGAATCGGCGAACGGCCATGAAATCACGCAGAAAAAAGCCGGCGCAGTGATTCATAAAGTTAACAACCAATTATCCCTGCGTTCCATTCTCTGCGCCTTTGCCATCGCTGATCAAACGGTGAAAAACATCAATCGGAATCTGGCAATCAGTCTTTCTTATAATTTACTAACTGCCCTCGTAATTGGCGGCCTTTTGGTCGGCCTTGGCTTTGTCTTGAATCCAGCCATCGGCGCCGCGTTGATGTTTATCCAGTCGGCCCTGATTATGGCGAATTTGCGGCGCTTCCAAAATGAAAAACTGCCCTATGCCAATGACTCTGTGCTGACAGACCAGAGCAAACCCGGCTGGAATAGCACCACGGGCCAGCTTAAACGCGCTTTCCCTTATCCACAGCCGCACTCAGAGCAAAGTAAAAGGGAAAGCGTGGCGGAGGGATGTTGTTGCCAAAGAAAAAGCGATTTTCCGATTCCGCAGGAAAGTCTGCCTGTGCCGGCCCCGCTTACAGCAACGGCCTGCAGTTTAAGATAACTGTTTTCGCTAACCTGGAAGGAAAAACACATGAGCCAGTTACTCGATGTCATCGCGCTATCCAAGCTGCTTTGTGAACAAGCCCTTCGCGGCAAGCTGGCTTATGCCACCACCGACAATTTCACCGGCCAAATCCTGGAGGGCTATCATCCTGAGGCTCTGGAAGTTTGTCTAATGACTCCCAAGGCCGCAAAGGCGCTCTGCCAGGCACAAAATCAGCTGATCCGTGACTATGGCCTTGGTTTGTTCATCTATGATTCTTACCGGCCCAAGCGAGCCGTCAAAGGATTATTACGCTGGATGAATGAACCCGTCAAAGATGAATGGGAATTGATCCAAAAAGAAAAACACTACCCCCAGGTCGAAAAAAGCCAATTCCTTGAGCTCCATTATCTCGCTGAAGACAGCAATCACTGCTATGGCAATACCGTTGACGTCGTCTTATTCGACTTTAACACCGAAGCGACCTTGGACCATGGCACGGTTTATGATTACATGGACAAGAAATCCCACTTAAACGCAACAGCCCAGGAAATTGGGGTCGAGGCCTACCAAAATCGTCAGCTCCTGCAAGCCATCCTGACAGGGGCTGGCTTTCTACCACATGACACGGAATATTGGCATTTTAGCCACGGCGGACAGAACGGCAGAGAAGTCAGCGAACCCTTTGATCTGGAAATCACACCCGACCTCAAAGGCCTGGGAATTCGTTAAACCCCAGGCCTACCGAGGGTATCTACCCATTGCCGCCCTGATTTAGCGTTCAGTATACTCACCCTAAAGGACGAATAATCATCAGGAGAGTTATCATGCTGCATGCCGCTAAAAGCAAGCATTTTGCCCAGCGCTTGAATAAGTGCCTAGACGAGTTAGGTGTGCCGTCCGATGTCCGGGGGCGGTCCGCCATTCTCAGCAAAATGCTGCAAATTCCCCGCCAGCAAGCCTGGATGCTCTTGGAAGGCCATCAAATTCCCAATGAAGCTTTGTTAAACCAAATCGCGCAAGAATTTGAAGTGGAGCCGACTTGGTTAATCAAGTGACAAAACGCTGCTTTTAAACTGGTAGTGCCGCTTTTATTCTCTGATCCAGCTGCAGCGACAACTGCTTGGCCAAGAGAATTTCAGCGGGTCCCATGGATTTCGCCATTTCCTCACGCACTTGCAGAACGGAAGCATGAAAGGCCGGGTTATTGGAAGCCGCCGCGAGATTAAACCAGGCATAAGCGAGCTTATTGTCATGGGGAACACCCTGCCCCTGGGCATACATTAAACCCAGCATCAGCTGGGCATTTTCCATGCCTTGCAAAGCGGCCTGGTTATACCAGTAAGCCGCCATTTTCTGATCCGCAGCGACGCTAATGCCTTCCTGATAGAATAAGCCAATCATGTACTGCGCATTCACGATGCCGGCCTTGGCGGCGGCATAGAACCAGGTAAGTGCCTGACGAGAGTCTTGTTCCACCCCCACCCCTTTGTAATAATAATAGCCCAGGGCAAACTGCGCTTCGCCCAAGCCTTGTTGGGCCGACTTCTGATACCACTTCAAGGCCTGCGGCATATCCGTCGTGACGCCCAGGCCGTTCATGGTGATATAGCCCATGAGATATTGCGCCAGAGGCAGCCCGCTGGTCGCCGCCCTGGAAATCAGTTGAATACCAAAGGAACGGTTGAGAGGCAGATCCTCTCCCGTAAAATACATCACGCCCAGATTATATTGAGCCAGGTCCAGGCCGGCGGAAGCAGCCTGCGCATACCAAAAGGCGGCTTGTTTTTTATCTGCGGCAACACCCTGGCCCAAGCTGTACATCAGCCCGACCATAAATTGCGCCTTGACTAGATGCTGGTTTGCCGCCGCTAAAAATAGATTTAAAGCCTTGGCATAATCTTGATGCGCTGTGCTGCTGCCACCACTATTGCCGCGATAATAAAGCAGGCCCAGATTATATTGCGCTTGCGCCTGGCCTAACGCGGCTGCCTTGCTATACCACTGCACAGTCGCCTCGGGATCGCGCGGCAAACCATAACCCATGGAAGAAAGATAACCCAACATATAGGCCGCAGCTGGATAATTCATTTGCTCTGGCTTAGCGGCTGAGGCTTGAAACAGCGACACGGCCAAACTCAAATCCTGAGGGACACCCAGGCCATAGTAGTGCATCAAACCCAAGGCAAATTGCGCTTCTGGCAGCTTTTGATCGACCGCCTTTTTGAACCATTCAGCCGCCAGTCTAGTATCTTTGCTCAGAGCGTAGCCGTGAAGATAAAGATAGCCTAATTGATATTGGGCAAAAGGATTATTCTTTCGCGCCAGTATTTGGTAAAGG
>JABDGC010000031.1:8382-12821 GCA_013286215.1 Gammaproteobacteria bacterium | reverse complement strand
TAAAACCGGCGGCAATGTTAAAAGAAAGGTCCGGCGCCAGAGCGGTAAAGTGTTCGATATTGAGCGGCAAATAGAATTGCGTGCGTTGCACGGCATAGATCAGCAGAAAAAGCAGAAAGTTCAAAATTAGCAGAGCGGACAAATAATTTTTCCAGTCCATTTCCTTTTCTGGCTGGACGCCGCAGTGGCGATAAATAAAATGTTCCAGGGGTTTAAAAAGTTTATCCAGACCGCACGTTTTTCCCTCATAGACCTGGGCCATATACCAGCCGAGGGGCACCACACAGAGGACGAGTGCTAAAAGATGAAGTCCGAGTTGGAGGAGGCTCGCATTTTCCATATGCATATAGTGTCCTAGCAAAAGATCAACTTATTATACACTAACAGCATTCGGTTAATTTTGTCATCCTGCATAACCTTTGTCCTTGCGCATGACCTTTGTCATGCAGGAGGACAAGGGTCATGCGCAAGGACAAAATTAACCAAACGCTGCTGCTATCACGGCCCCACGCGCGATACAACGATTCCTATACAAAAAAAGATAGGATAAGATAGGCAAACTGGATACGAAAGGATTTTTTCATGCAGGTAGGCATACCCAAGGAACTCGCGCCGGAACAACGCGTTGCGGCCGTGCCCGAGACAGCCTCCAAGCTGGTGAAGGCCGGGATGACGGTTTTAGTGGAAAGTGGCGCCGGCGAGCTGGCCGCCATTTCAAATGCGGACTACGAAAAATCGGGCGCTAAAATTGAGTCGCGCGCTAAAAACGTATATGAACAATGCGAGGTCATTCTAAAAGTTAACCGCCCCTCTCTGCAAGAAGCGGAACTCCTGCGAGAAAACTCCTGTCTCATCGCTCCCCTCGCCCCGTTCCGCAATCTGGAGCTGCTGAAAAAACTGGCCTGCAGGAAAGTGACTGCTTTTTCTTTGGATCTGCTGCCGCGGTTGGCGCGCACGCAAGCCATGGACGTCTTAAGTTCGATGAGCAGCATTGCCGGCTACAAGAGCATCATTCTAGCCGCTGACCATTTGGGGAAACTCTTTCCGATGATGACGACCGCAGCAGGCACCATCCAGCCGGCAAAAGTCATTGTGATTGGCGCCGGTGTCGCCGGACTTCAGGCCATCGCGACTGCGCGGCGGCTGGGCGGTGTGGTTCTTGCTTTTGACACCCGGCCGGCCGCCGGCGAGCAAGTCAAAAGTCTCGGCGCCGATTTCGTCAGCCTGGAGGTCTCGCATGAGCAGGCCCAGGATGCCGGCGGCTATGCCAAAGAACAATCGGCGGAATTTTATAGCAAAGAACAGGACATTCTGCGGCGCTACTTGAAGGACGCTGACGTCGTGGTGACTACGGCGCTGATTCCCGGCAAGCGCGCGCCTGTTTTAATCACCGAGGAAATGGTGAAAGAAATGAAGCCCGGCGCTGTCCTGGTCGACTTGGCTGTCGAACAGGAAGGCAATTGCGTGCTTTCCGAGCCCGGCAAAATTACGGTCAAGCACGGCGTGACCCTGATCGGCCTCCTGAATTTACCCGGCACGCTCGCGGTGCATGCCAGTCAACTCTATGCCAGGAACCTCTTTAACTTTCTAACCTACATCCGGCCACAGCTTGAAAAAAACGAGTTCGATGCCACGGACGAGATCGTCAAAGGTGCCTTGATCACACATCAAGGCGAAATTGTGCATCCCGCAGTGAAGCAAGCCTTGCAGCAAGCAGAGAGGGTCTAAACCATGACAAACGTACTGGGCATTTCTGATGTTTATCTCTTTATTCTGGCCGGTTTTCTGGGTTTTCAACTCATCTTGCGCATCCCCCCCCTGCTGCACACGCCCTTGATGGCTGCGACCAACGCCATCTCTGGCATCGCGCTGGTGGGTTCCATCGTCATCGCGGGACAAAATTATAGCCTGGTCACCAATCTGTTAGCTTTTATCGCCGTCACCTGCTCCACCATTAACGTGGTCGGCGGCTTTATCATCACGGACCGTATTTTAAAAATGTTTAAAAAAGAGGGTAAAAAGAAGCCATGAGCATTATTCAAAGCTGCTATTTGCTGTCCGCTGTTCTTTTTATTCTAGGCATCAAGTTTCTAAGCTCGCCGGAGACTGCCCGACGAGGCATGCACCTGGCGCTCTTCGGCATGATTATCGCCATTGTCGGCACCTTGTTTAACGCGGAAATTGTGACCTATTTCTGGATTATCGGCGGCTTAGTCCTTGGAACCCTACTTAGCCTGCCGATTTCCCTTTGGGTCCCCATGACTAAAATTCCGCAGCGGATTGCTTTATCCCATGCTGGCGGCGCGCTGGCGGCGAGTCTTATTGGCATCGCGGAGTATTATCGCTATAGCGCCTCGCTGGACAGCATGAACGCCGGCATAATCGGAGCAGAAGTCTTGCTTGGTTCTCTCACCTTTACCGGTAGTTTGATGGTCGCCGCCAAATTGCACGGCATCCTGCCAGCGCGGCCGATTACGTATAAAGGCCAGAATTTTGTGAATCTTACCCTTTTTGCTTTGATGCTGGGTCTGCTGCTTTATCTCATCCTGAATCCTGCCCTTAACACCACTTTTTACACCATCCTGGGCCTGTCCCTTTTATTCGGCGTCTTCCTGGTCACACCCATCGGCGCAGCCGACATGCCGGTAGTCATCGCTATTTTCAACGCCTATGGCGGTCTCGTCAGCGCCATCATGGGCTTCATGCTGGCCAACCGCATTCAAATCATCACGGGCGCCCTCGACGGCGCTTCCGGCTTCATTCTCTCCATGCTCATGTGCAAGGCTATGAACCGTTCCATCGGGAATGTCTTGTTGGGTGCCTTTGGCAAGACGGAAGCAAGCACGCAGAACAATCAGGCCGGTGGTGCTCAGGACGTGCCAGTCAAATCCCTCACTGCCGAAGAAGCATTGGCCTTCTTTGAGCAAGCCAAATCAGTGATTGTGGTTCCTGGCTACGGTATGGCCGCTTCGCAGGCCCACCATGCGCTACGAGAGTTCGTCGACAAGCTGAAAAGCAAGAATATCAACGTGAAATATGCCATTCATCCCGTTGCCGGTCGCATGCCCGGGCACATGAATGTGCTTTTGGCCGAAGCGAATGTACCTTACACGGATTTATACGACATGGATGACATTAATCCCGAGTTTCCCCATGCCGACATCGCGCTGGTGGTCGGCGCCAACGACGTCACCAATCCCGCCGCCCGCTTGGTCAAGTCCAGTCCCATTTATGGCATGCCAATCCTGGATGTCGATAAAGCGAAGAAGGTCTTGGTCTGCAAGCGCAGCATGAATCCGGGGTTTTCGGGTATTGAAAATGATCTTTACCTCCAGGAAAACACCTGGCTGATCTTTGACGACGCCAAAGCCACCCTGAGCAAGATGGCCTATGGCTTTAAAGGAGGCTGGTGAGGCGAATCGTGCGACGGGCTTAGGTCATCGCGGTCATAGTCTGCAATGATCTCATCAAGGCCCCTCGGTACGTATCCCAGAGTCCATTTTAAAAGTAAAGGCTCGGTTTGGTTTGCTGTTAATGCGGCTCTTGAGAATTCGGTTACAGCACGGTGGCGTACCGGGTAACTCACTTGCAGAGGAATATCAGAAAATTTCATTTCCTCTCTTTTTCCATTGATCTGTGATGCAACTCGTATTGACAGCTTGTTAAATATTGCAGCTGTTCTAAAAGAACTCTCCTCGGGGACAACGCTTTCTCGCTGGTCCAATTGGATCAGCGCCGCATTTAATTCGGTCGCTCCAAAAATCTTCGGGCAATTAATAAACTTTCCTTTAAATAATCGAGGAATAGTACCACCGATACCGGTGTCATTATCAGTTAATATTAAATAATCATTTATTACAAGTTCTTCCTTGCGGGTTTGTAACCAGACATCAATTTTTTCGCCGATAGCGTCATGAGAGGAAATGTACTCTCCTTTAACGTATAAATTTATCAGATCATCGACCCTGCCAATAATTTTACTAGAAAACGCATATTGCTTGAAAATCCCCCTCAGTTCAGCTGTTGAAGCATCGTCTACCCAGGAACCGAATAGCACAATTCCTACTGAATTTCCCCTGTCTTCAAGCCATTTAATTAATAAATCTAAATTTGCTCTGGCTTCTTCTGAACAGAGATCCACCATGACTTGACTTAAAGCGGCAGGAGAATAATTTGGTTCTGAATAGCCATATTTTTGAAAGTTTTTATCCATATATTTGAACTTACCATTACTCGATTCAATGGCTCTGTCAAAAAGAACCCCTTCAATGGAAAGGAAGATTAGAAACATCAGGATTTCCTTAATTTTTTTATATATTCGTATATATTCGTTTCACCCCTCCATATCCCCCTTCCTCCACGCTTTTGGTGGAGGAGAGGGTTAGGGAGAGGAGGTATTATTAATTACTACTGATTATTAATTTTATACCTCCTTCCCC
>JABDGC010000031.1:0-8372 GCA_013286215.1 Gammaproteobacteria bacterium | reverse complement strand
TTGGTGGAGGAAGGGGTAAGGGGAAGGAGGTATAAAATTAATAATCAGTAGTAATTAATAATACCTCCTCTCCCTAACCCTCTCCTCCACCAAAAGCGTGGAGGAGAGGGGAATTTAAAAGGTGAACCGGATATTTACTGATATCTTAACTGAGGTGATGTTATTAAGCACGGCCTTTGGCATCCGGCGTTACTTTTTCTTGAACTTATAGGATAGTTAGGATACAGTAAAAACCGCTTTTCATTTTAAAGGACTAAGAGGAAATAGGAGCGATGCGTTACTTTCTCATTTTAGCGTGGATGGTAAGCTTTCCAAGCTTCGCGGCCATGACCTCCTGTCCCCCAGCAGAACCTGTGACCAGCCCTAATTTTTGCACTTCGTTTAAAGCAGCAGCAGCTTGTCATTGCGCCTTATCAGGCCTCCCAGAAAGCATGTGCCAAGATATCAATGAGATCTACGATCGAATGCTCGCCATCTTCAATTCCGTTGAACAGGTCTGCTCCTACCAACAGGATACTTTGCAACAGATCTGCATCGATGATTGGAACTGTTATCGCTACGGCGGTAGGGATTCCCAAGGTAATTTATGCAGCGCGAGCGGCAATCCATGTTAAATTGATTAAACACGATGATTAAATCACTCCTGACCTTATTGTTTCCGCTCCTCTTCATTCTCCAAAACCTCGCTTACGCCGCCGCTTCTCCAATGGATAAATTCCGTTACCCTTTTTATATCGGCGTGACCGGCGGCTACGGTTCAACAACCTGGGAAGGCTTAGTGCCAACGCAAAGCAATCAAAACGCCGCGACCATCATTTCAACTCCGACCTCGATCCAAGAAGGTGGACTGGTGTGGGGCTTCTTTGGCGGCTATGAATTTATCCCCGCTTTCGCTTTGGAAGGCAGTTACCTACGCTATCCCAATGCCAGCGTGAACTTTAGTCCGCGCAGTCTTTATAGTTTTCAAAATGGCGGACAAACGACGCTCAATACGCACACCGAAGAGCTGAGCTTGCTCGCCAAAATTATGCTGTTCATTCCGCATACCGAGCTACGAGCCTACTCTGGTTTTGGTGCCGCCGGCGTACACCGCTATGATCAGCTGGCGGACATCTGGCGTCTGAGTCCCACTTTTGGCATCGGACTCAACTATAATTTCACTCCGCATATCATGACGGAACTCGGCGCCCGCTATACTGGCGGCTACGGCGAATCTGAATTAAATCCCTCCCAGGATTATTTGCCCTTTCTTTATTCCGCCTTTCTCCGCTTAGCTTATCGGTTTTAGGTTAATACCACTAACCTGAGCAAAAGTGTGTCATCGCGAGGCCGCGTGTTCAAGACTTAACACCTTGACTATGATACACTTAATTCGATGTAGTGCACCCCAGTCATCCTGCCGACATCATAAAATTTATACATGGAGTATTAAAGCAACTCCTAATAGTAAAGCATTAGAGAGTTGCCCCCCCTGCGCTTCTAAGGAAATAGAATCAGGCACCAACGGCTTTTGTTTTTTCTGAGTTTACATGCATAATAAAATATTCTATGTAATGTTATTAAGCACTGCTTTGGGCATCATCGGCGGTATATTTTTTCCAGAACAAATGCTTAACATTAAATGGATTGATGCATTATTTATTGGCGTGCTTAAACTGATCGTCATCCCACTTGTATTTTCAGCGGTCGTCAGCGCAGTTATATCGATGGGAAGCATAAAACGCTTAAAATCGATCTGGGTTTATACCTTAGGTTATGTCTTAATTAGCACGGGTTTTGCCGTCAGCATTGGGCTTGTTTTTGTGAATTTGTTTAATCCTGGGGAGGGTGTCTCCGCTACGCTCATTACTCTCCATGTGAGTCCATCACAACTCGAAACACTCATTTCTTCTTCCTCTTTCTTTAAAACCTTGCTGCCTTCAAGCAAAATTAATAGCGCCTCAACCTTTGAAATTATACCGATCATCCTCTTTAGTGTCATCTTTGGCATTGCCTGTATTTCCGTGGGTGAAACGGCAAAACCATTAGTTGCTCTGCTAATTGCTCTTCGAAATGTATTTAGCAAAATCATTTTATGGCTGATGTTTCTGACTCCGATCGGCTTATTCGCCTTATTAGGTTCTGCTATCGCTGAAGCCTATACAAGAAATATTTTAATGGAAAGCATTCATGGTCTCGCTATTTTTATTATCCTCTTTTTATTTGGCCTCTTGTGCCAGTTTTTATGGCAATATGCCGTGATTAAATACCTCGTCAAAAGAAACCCACGAAAATTTCTTACCAGTAGCATAAAAGCCATGCTGGTCGCTTTTGCGACTTCAAGCTCCTTGGCTACCTTACCAACAACGCTGATCATTGCAAAAGAAGAACAAATCGACCAAGATATCGCTGACTTTGTTTTGCCATTTACCTCCACTATCAATCTCTCTGCGACGGCCATGTATGAAGCCGTTTCGGTGTTATTTTTTTGCCAAGTCTTGGGCATGCATCTTTCCATTCTATCCCAGGTCGGTGTCTTCTTTATCTCTATCGTCGCTGGAATCGGTGCCGCTGGTATTCCAGAAGGTGGTTTAATTACCCTGTTGATCATCTTGAAGAGTGTTAATGTCCCCGCAAGTGCGATCATCTTATTGCTGCCCTTTGACCGTATCTTAGATCGGCTTCGTAGTATGGTGAACGTCTGGGGCGATCTGGTTTGCGTAAGTACTGTAAATTATTTTATGTTACGAGGAAAAACAGTAGCAAATGATTGTATAACAGGTTCTGTGGAAGTGCGGGCAGAAAGTGAAACGTCGGTATTGCAACTACCTGTGAGCAACCACGCTCTAAATCAAGAATCGTATCATCAATGAACTATCCCCGATGAAGAGGCTCTGTGTCATCAATTAAATTGATTATACTTTGAATAATGTGGATTAGGCGCTCTTTGCCATAATCCACCAAATCAAATGCTCAACCGCCTTAGAGTCGGTGGATTACGACGCAAAAAGCGCGTCTATCCACGCGTATTTAGATTTGACCCAAGCATTGAGGGAGGAGGCAACCTCTCAGTCAACCCCAAGGTTTCCTCGCCCTGCGGCGGTGGTTTTCGCTGATGCAGTCTCGATGAACATTCAGTAAAATGAGAATCTGAACTTTCAGTTCTACCGCTAGTAGCAGAACTGCTCATCACAAAATCACGCTTCGCGGGTGGGAGTGGCGTCGTAATCCCTTCCTCTAAGCCTAACGGGGTGGCCTCTCTTTTTTCTACCGGAGCTCCACCCCCTTTTTTACCCGAATCTTTACTCGTTCCCAAATAACAAAAGCCATTCAGCAACAATTGAGGCAGGCCAAGAGCCAGTGCAGCAACAGGGCGAAATAGGATGGCATAAAGCGTAATTGTTGCAAGATAAAATGGTAGTGTCAGGCTTAACACAACCTTTGTTCCAGAATCTATATCACTATT
This sequence comes from Gammaproteobacteria bacterium, assembly GCA_013286215.1. Lineage (GTDB taxonomy): Bacteria > Pseudomonadota > Gammaproteobacteria > DSM-16500 > DSM-16500 > JABDGC01. Next base: position 4,927 of record JABDGC010000031.1, on the reverse strand, counting down.
TCCGAGGGCAGAGAAAATTTTCTTAACATCGTGCCACGCCTCCATGTCATAAGGCATACCCGATTTTTCATGAGGTTGGCTCAGCAGCATCTTCCATGTTTGCCGATTTATTCGCCAAGCAGAGATCAGCAATTTAACCCCTACGCTTGCAAGCCAGGCAAGACCAACGATTTTAATATTAGCAATATCCTTATTCACGGGGCCATTCAAAAAAACCATTAAATCCTCTAAATGCGATAGAATGTCAAAGAGTGAGGAGGCAAACTCCTTAATTCTCCCTAAGATTAAAGTTGCCGATTGAAAAATCATAAAATTTAAAGCCATCGCCAGCGTATTAATCGCGATACCCAGAAAAGCTTCTCCCGCCATTTTAAGATGCCGCCAACGGTGGCCCGGTTCTTGGTAGGCCAATTTTAAACAGTGACAAATGGAATAGAGCCCAATAATACTATTCATACCCAGGAGCGCTGCTAAAATATAAGGCCCGATATAAGCAAGACTGGTCAGCATAAAAAGGGTAGCGAGGGTGGCACCTGAAGCGACGATCAAGCGGAAAATGATGTCGAGCACTAATGTCCAATCTTTATCAGCCGCTTGTAAATAGCGACTAACAGCCTTAAAAAAATCAACCCAGCCAAAAGCGAGGAGAATCGGTGTAATAGCTAATAAAGGTTTATACCAATATCCTGCCTCTTCCCGCAGTGGAACGTGCGCGGCGAGAGGAGGAGAATAGTAATTTGTCAATGTATAGGCACTATTAAGCGCGTTTAAGCCATAGCTTATTGCAGGAAGGATCATTGCACCATCCATCGGTGCAGAGCGATTCCGTAGTAAAGTTTTAATTGTCGCAGAATTCATCGCCATTAATCCTTATAGGCTCGAAATAGAAAATGCGCGTCATTTTAATCGATCACCTCCTATTTAGCTAGATTCAGTCATGAACCTAAAATTAAATCATTGACTGTTTTTTTTCATAGCTTTAATATATTGAACCGTTGAAAAGTACCTATTCGGTTCTCATTCAAATTACCCTCTCTTCCGAGAGGGTTAGGGAGAGGGGGTCAATAATAGCTGTGATTTGTACCTCCTCTCCCTAAACCCCTTCCTCCACTAACCGTGTGGAGGAAGGGGGCTATGGGGAGGTGAACCGAATATTTACGTTACAAATATGGACAGCTGAAATTTCAGCATTAAGAAGGTTGACCCCATGGATAGTTTCGCGCTGTTGCTTAGACGTTTTTTATTCTTGTTGTGCATTATGCCGAGTGTGGCTTTTTCTTTCGATGGCCACCCTTATATTGGCGGCTCCTTAGGCGCTAGTATTGGTAAAATGGAACGCACTTACCCGCAAATTAGCTATTTTAGCGGCACCATGATTCTTGATAGCTATCCAATCAATAATAATCATCTTTCAACGGTTATCGGCGGTATAAACGGGGGATATGAATTTTTGGAATCCCAATGGAGGCCTGCCATTGCTTTAGGGCTTGGCGCTTATCAGTCGGGTCAATACTCTATTACTGGCACGGTGGTTGAAACAGCCACTCCCGACCCTAGCTCTACACTTTATAATTACAAATACGACCTTGATAGCCGCCGGATTATGGCGGAAATTCAATTAACTTGGCTCCTTGGTACATTCTCCCCCTTTATTAACCTTGGTGTAGGCCCGAGCTGGAACCGCACCAGTTCTTACACGGAGTCTTCCGTCAATAGCACGGGCGTTACACCGCTTTCGCCCTTCCAATCACGTACCAGTGCCAATATAGCCTATCAGGCTGGGCTTGGAGTCAGTTGTGTGTTTAATATCATGAAATCGCAAACTGGATTTAAGCATGAAAGATTTTCGCTAGGCTATCAATACGTAGATTTAGGCCAAGCATCGCTGGGGACTCGTGGAAGTGCTTATCCTTACCAACTCAATTCAGGCAGATTGACAACCTATGAAGTTTTTCTAAGCTATACGCACTTATTTTAGGATAGAAGCATGTTTTCCACAGGGATTAAATTTTTGTTCTGCTTGGCTTTACTGTTCCCAGCGTCCGCTTTTGCGCACCTTCTGTCTATTTCTACTGTCTTTGCCTTTCCGGATAAGGTTATTCCAGGGTCCACGCATATCGCAACTTATCGAGTGACGAATATCGCTAGCCAAGCCAACGTCATTGTCGCTGATCAAAGCGAACTTCCTAGCGGGTTATCAATCAAGTCAACAACCTGTAGCAACGCCGCCTTGGCTCCGAATGCCTCTTGTACGATACAAGTCCAATTAATCGCACCTCTCACGCCACAAACTATTTCTACTGAGCTGAGAGAATGGGCTCAGCCTACCGTAGATTCCGTGCAAATCCCGATTGAAGTTATCGTTACACCTTCTGTTTTTAATACCTTCGCCTATGTTGCCAGGAATCATGCAAACGATGTGTCTTTGTGTTCCATTAGTGCTAGTGATAATACTTTAACAGGCTGTAATACGATTGAAACTTTGGCCGCACCTGCAAGTACGGCAATATTTGGCAAATTTCTTTATATCGGTTTTTATTTTTATACCACAGATCATTCCATTGAACTTTGCAATATCAATCCTGAGACGGGAGCGCTAAGCGGATGCACTACAACAGGGAGCGGGTTTGATTGCCCATTCGCGGTGGCCATCAATCCGGCAGGAAATTTTGCTTATATTGGAGATATTGCAATTGGAACTATTTTTCGTTGTGCAATTGATCTAAACAATGGAACCCTATCCGACTGTCATGCAAGCTCAACTGCCTTTAAGAAACCCATTGGCATCACTTTCTCACCTCAAGGAAACTTTGCTTATATCGCAGACCTCGGAACAAACACTATCACTGTTTGCGTTGTCGACCCTCAATCAGGAGACTTAAACTCCTGTCATACAACAGGTAATGGGTTTACCAATCCTGGGGGAATCGTTTTAAATGTCACAGGCACTTTTGCCTATGTGGTCGATGGCTCTTCCATTTTCCTCTGTGCTGTTGATACAAGCGATGGCAATCTCAGTCAATGCGAATCGACAGGCAATGGATTCAATAGCCCGAGTTATATGACGTTAAACACGGCAGGCACGAGAGCCTATGTCACTAATTTTTATGATAGTACCGTCTCATTATGTACAGTCAGTCCCAGCACAGGTGTCTTAAACAATTGCAACACAACGGGTGGCGCATTTTCTGCACCCATTGGAATTGGCTTGTATTAATTTCTATAGAAATTAACGTAATATGTAATACGATACATAATGGTCAAACTGGGCTAAGGCTGCTGAGCTCTAGGCCTTTCTCCTAAGCGAAAAGGAAAGCAAGCTATGCCCTATGAGTGGGCTTTAAAAAGCTGTCAATGCCGTCCCGGCTTACTCCAGATACTTTTTGTTGGCCTGCTTGCGCTGCTTTTCTGCTTGCGCTGTGAAGCTAAGGAAGAAGCGGCTCCTCCGGACATCGGCAATTTTGCCTTGCCTGCCTCGCAACAACTCGGGCCCCTAGTGAGCTTCGGGCAGAATATTCTGCTGCAAAACCAGGTGCAGTTGTTTTTATTCGCGGATGATTATGCAGGGGTCAATAAACATTCGATTGACCTCATTCCTTCCGTTCTCTATGGGATAACGGATAATTTGTCACTTTTCCTCAACATGCCTTACGCAGCCAGCTATGAACAAGGCTCCAACAAATCCACCGGCTTTGAAGATGCCTTTGTTCAGCTCGAGTATGCCTTCTATAACGGATCAACATCCTGCTTCGCCGACCAAGCCACTGTGGTCGCCAATGTCACTGTTCCGACGGGCTCGATTCAAAAAAATCCATCGACTGGTGTTGGCTCCCCTAGTTTTTTCCTCGGTACGACTTTTAGCCGGACCTTCGTGGACTGGTACTATTTTGTCTCTCCCGGCGCAACCTTCACGACAGCCAAAACGGGCACAAAATTTGGCAATAGCTACCTTTATCAGGGCGGTTTTGGCAGAAACATTGCGAATATCAACGGCTGGCTTTTGGCCTGGATGCTGGAAGGCGACGGCACTTACACCCAAAAAGATAGAGTCCAAGGCAGCCTGGATCCGAACTCCGGCGGCAATGTAATTTATCTCACGCCTTCCTTTTGGGCTTCCACCAAAAAACTCCTCTTTCAACTCGGCGCCGGCTGGGCCGTCGCGCAGCGTTTAAACGGATCTCAGCCACAAAATACCTATCTTTTAGCCGCTAATCTCGGCTGGGGCATCAATTAAGCTCTGTGCCAGCATAACGCGTAGAGTGAGCGTTTTTACTGGGTTTAATAGACATCCGCTACAATAGTATATAATAATGTACTATTGCTTCAGATGAATGGAGAAGCCCATGGATTGGCTATTGAGTGACAGCACGATGGCGGGGTTCATCCGAAACAAGGACTGGTCTAAAACCCCTCTTGGCAACATCGATCGTTGGCCCCAAAGTCTAAAAACAGCCGTGAGTATTTGCTTAAATTCAAACTTTCCCATTTGCCTGGCCTGGGGGCCTCATTACATACAAATCTATAATGACGCCTATGCTTCTATTTGTGGCGATAAGCATCCCAAAGCACTGGGGCAGGACTTTAGAGAATGCTGGGCAGAGATGTGGTTTACGATCGGTGATCTTTTCGAGCAAGCTTGTCGGGGGAAGGCAGCTTATCAAGACAGTCTTCGGGTTTTTCTAAATCGTTTTGGCTATCTCGAAGAAGCCTTTTTTACTTTTTCATATAGTCCGATTCTCGATGAAACGGGGAAAGTTGAAGGGATCTTTCACCCCGTCGTAGAAGCAACAGCGCAGATGCTGAGTGAGCGTCGCAATTGTATTTTAAGAGAGATTTCCGAGCACTGCTCCCAGTCAAAAACAATTGCCGACTGTTTCCAAGCAGCCTTTCAACTGCTTCCGAAATATCATTTTGATTTACCCTTCGC
>JABDGC010000030.1 GCA_013286215.1 Gammaproteobacteria bacterium | reverse complement strand
AACTGTTTTATATAGAAAGAGAGAAGGCGATGCGAAAGATTAACCCGACGATGGAGGAGAAGCTGGCGGCCTTGGTGACCACCCTGGGCTATGAGTTCGTTGGCTATGAATTTGGCCAAGAGAACCGCCGGGCAATCTTTCGTCTTTTTATTGACAGACCGGGCGGCGTGTCGCACCAGGATTGCTCCAAGGTGAGCTACCAGATCAGCGCCATGTTCGATGTCGATGACCCGATCGAAGGCCAATATCGGCTGGAAGTGTCTTCGCCGGGCTTGAATCGTCCTTTGTACGCGCTGGCTCACTATGAGCAGCAGGTGGGTCAACGCATTAAGGTGCGCTTACACACACCTTTGATGCAGCGTAAAAATTTTGCGGGCGTTTTACAGCGAGTTGAGAATGGGCAGATCTGCCTCTTGCTCGAAGAGGGAAATGAAGTGATGTTGCCGTTTTCCGATATCGAAAAGGCGAATGTCATTGCGGATGTCAGCTTAAAAAGCTAAGTAAGATGGGGGCTCTATGAACAAAGAAATTTTACTGGTAGTTGAAGCAGTGTCCAATGAAAAGGGCGTGGAAAGAGAAGTCATTTTCCAAGCGATCGAAGCGGCTCTGGAAATGGCGACGCGTAAAAAAGCGACCGATACCATCGACGTCAAAGTCGACATCGACCGCAAGACCGGCGACTATTCAACCTTTCGCCGTTGGACCGTAATCGAAGACGCCGAAGCAGAAACGCTGGGCGACGCTGGCGAATCCAAGTTAACCCTGACCGAGGCTCTGGTTCGCAACCCCAAGATCAAAACCGGCGAATCGATTCTCGAGCCGATGGAATCCATCGAATTCGGCCGCATCGCGGCGCAAAAGGCCAAGCAAGTCATCATTCAAAAGGTGCTGGAGGCCGAGCGCGCCCAGATCGTCAACGCATATAAAGAAAAAGTCGGCCACTTGGTTAATGGTCTGGTGCGCAAAACCACGCGCGATTTCGTCATCGTGGATTTGGGCAACAACGTCGAGGCCACATTGTCACGCAGTGAAATGATTCCGCATGAAGCCATGCGCATCGGCGACCGCGTACGCGGTCTCTTATTCGAAATCCGCACCGACGGTCGCGGCAGCCCGCAAATGCTGTTGAGCCGCACGCGTCCCGAAATGCTCATGGAGTTATTCAAAATTGAAGTGCCTGAAATTGGTGAAGAGCTGATTCAAGTCAAGGCCGCGGCCCGCGATCCGGGCTCGCGCGCGAAGATTGCCGTTAAAACCAACGACGGTCGCATCGATCCCATCGGCGCCTGCGTCGGTATGCGTGGCGCGCGCGTTCAAGCCGTTTCCGGCGAACTGGGCGGCGAACGCATCGACATCATTCTGTGGGACGATAACCCCGCCCAGCTCGTCATTAACGCCATGGCGCCCGCGGAAGTGGCCTCCATCGTTGTCGACGAAGATACCCATGCAATGGACATCGCCGTCAAGGCGGAACAATTGTCCCAGGCCATCGGTCGCAACGGACAGAACGTCAAACTGGCCAGTGAACTGACAGGCTGGACCATCAACGTGATGACGGAAGAACAAGCCAAGACCAAGGCGGAAGCCGAAGATCAAAAAGTCGTGGAACTCTTCAAGGAAAAACTCGGTGTCGACGACGAGATTGCTCAGATCCTCGCCTCCGAGGGTTTTTCCTCGCTGGAAGAAATTGCCTATGTTCCAACCCAAGAACTCCTGGAAGTGGAAGGCTTCGACCAGGAATTGGTAGATGCTTTGCGCGAACGCGCCAAAGGCGCCTTGTTGACCAAGGCCATTGCCGAGGAGCAGGCCCTGGAACAACGCGAGCCTGCTGAAGATCTGTTGACGATGGACGGCATGGACAAGCATATGGCCTATGTCCTAGCCAATCATGGCATCGCCACGCGTGAAGAATTAGCCGAACAGTCGGTGGATGATTTATTGGAAATCCCCGGCCTCGACGAGAAGTCGGCCGCCACTTTAATCATGACGGCGCGTAAAATCTGGTTTGACAGTTGATGGAGCATATAATGACAAAGCGCGATGTCACCACATCGAAAACAACGAAGACGGTAGTGAAGAAAAAAGAAGCTCCCGCCGCCAAGACGGGGGGAATCTCCGTTCAGCAGCTGGCAAAACAAATCGGCATCCCCGTCGAGCGTTTATTGACGCAGCTTCAAAGCGCGAAAATCAGCGCTTCTGGTCCCGAGGACATCCTGGCGGATGACGCCAAGGAAAAGCTTCTGCATTATCTTCAAACCCATCACGGCGCCAAAAGCGACGCTGCGCCGGAAAAAATCGTGTTGCGCCGTGCTAAGACCAGTGAAATCAAAATCACCAGCGGCCATGGCGTTGGAAAAACTGTCTCCGTTCAGGTCCGCAAGAAACGGACCTATGTGAAGCGTCCTGCTCAGGAAGAAGAGCAGAAAAAACAGCTGGAGTTGGAAACCAAGCAAGGCAAAGCGGGCCTTGAAGCCAAGCAGTTCGAAGGTGAGCAGTCCGAAGTGTTGGATGTGCTTAAAGAAGAAACACCGCCAACCCTGGAAGCATCTTCTGAACGTGTTGAAGAAATCGAACCCAGCGTGCAAGGCGAAGTCCCAGCGGGAGAAACGGCTGCTCCAGAGGTTCCCGGTCAGACGGAAGCGGAAAAAGCCAAAGCCGGCGAAGTCAAACGCAAAGAAAAGCGCGTGGGCGATGAATTTGAGCTGGAAGACAGCGAGGAAGAGCGTCGCAAAAAGAAAAAGAAAGCCCGGACCGCGACGCGTAGCCCGACCACGGGCCCCGCCTTTGAAAAATTACTGCGGCATGGCGGCAATTTAAAAATCGTCCTCAATCAAAGTGAAGAAGAAGAAACCGAACATTTTCGCCGCCGTGGTGGCAAAGGTCGAAAAGGCGCTTCATCGCAAGGCGCGGTCCAGGTGCAGGCTTTTACCAGGCCAACCGCCCCCATGATCCATGAGGTGAGCATCCCGGAAACCATGAGCATCGCTGATTTGGCGCAAAAAATGTCGGTCAAGGCGGCGGATCTGATCAAAACCTGCATCAAGCTGGGCATAATGGTGACCATCAACCAGGTCATTGACCAGGAAACCGCGATTCTTGTCGTGGAAGAAATGGGCCACAAGGCCAAAGCGGTAAGCTCCCAAGCGCTGGAAGAAGAATTGATCAAAGATCTGAAAAAGACTGAAGGCGAATTAAAACCGCGTTCACCCGTCATCACCATTATGGGTCACGTTGACCATGGTAAAACGACGCTCTTGGATTACATTCGCCGCACTAAAGTGGCGGCGCAGGAAGCCGGCGGCATTACGCAGCATATCGGCGCCTACCATGTAGAAACCCCGAAAGGCGGCATCACCTTCCTCGATACGCCCGGCCACGCAGCCTTCACCGCGATGCGTGCGCGCGGCGCCAAATTGACCGATATCGTAGTTCTGGTTGTCGCGGCGGACGACGGCGCCATGCCGCAAACGGTCGAAGCGATTCAGCATGCCAAGGCAGCGAATGTGCCCTTGGTGGTCGCAGTCAACAAAATCGATAAGCACGGCGCGGATCCTGATCGCATTAAGCAGGAACTCAGTAAGCACGGTTTGTTGCCGGAAGAGTGGGGTGGCGACACCATGTTCGTTCCCATTTCCGCAAAAACCGGACAAAACGTCGACAATTTGTTAGATGCCGTTTTGCTACAGTCTGAAATGATGCAATTGAAGGCAGTGCCTGAAGGGTACGCCAAGGGCGTGGTCATTGAATCCCGCCTCGACAAGGGACGCGGCCCGGTGGCCAGCGTTTTAATTCAGCAAGGCGTCTTAAGCAAAGGCGATATCGTGCTGGCTGGTTTTGAATATGGCCGTGCGCGAGCGCTCTTTGACGAATTAGGCAAGCAGGTCGAAAAAGCCGGACCCTCCATCCCCGTTGAAATTCTCGGCCTTTCCAGCACACCGCAAGCCGGCGACGACTTTATGGTGGTGCCGGACGAGAAACGCGCCCGCGAAGTGGCGGCCTTCCGACTACAGAAACACCGCGAGGCGCAGCTGGCTAAACAAGGCACTCCCAAGCTGGAAGACCTGATGCAGCGCATGGGCGAAGAGAAAGAAGAACAAGTCCTCAACCTGATTTTAAAAGCCGATGTGCAAGGTTCCGTCGAAGCCCTCCAGCATGCCTTATCGGAATTGTCGACGCCCGAGATTCGCGCGAAGGTGATTTCCTCCGGTGTAGGCGGCATCCGCGAAACCGACGTCAATTTAGCCATTGCTTCCCAAGCGGTGATCATTGGCTTTAACGTGCGCGCGGACATTGAAGCGCGCAAGCGGATGGAAGGCGCCAACGTGATTGTGCACTACCACAACATTATTTATGACGTGATCAATCAAGTGAAACGGATCATGAGCGGTTACCTGGCTCCGGACATTCAGGAAAAGGTCGTTGGCGTCGCCGAAGTGCGCGAAGTGTTCCGCTCCTCCAAGACCGGCTCGGTGGCCGGCTGTATGGTGCTGGAAGGCGTGATCAAGCGCAACCAACACGCCCGCCTGTTGCGTGACGGCGTCGTGGTCTACGAAGGAGGCTTGGAATCGCTGCGCCGCTTCAAAGACGACGTGAGCGAAGTTCGCAATGGCCTGGAATGCGGAATTGTTTTAAAAGATTTTAATGACGTCAAAGCAAGCGATCAAATTGAAATCTTTGAAAGGACTGAAATAAAACGAGAAATCGCCTAACTGAGTTAAAAGCCTAGCTAAGTTAAAAGCCTAACTGAGTTAAAAGCCTAGCTAAGTTAAAAGCCTAACTGAGTTAAAAGCCTAGCTAAGTTAAAAGCCTAGCTAAGTTAAAAGCCTAACTAAGTTAAAAGCGAAAGCAAGTCCAAAGTCCCCTCTCCTCCACGCTTTTGGTGGAGGAGAGGGTAAGGGAGAGGAGGTAAAACCCCTCCCCCCTAAACTTACTAAAGAACCCTAAAACAAGACAAAGACCAAAGACAAACCCAAAAACAAACCAAGCCAAAGCCAAACCAAAGCCAAAGCAAGCCAAAGAGTACCCCACCCATGCCCAAAGATTTCCGCATACAACGCATCGCCGATTTAATCCGCACGGCCCTCTCCGAAATCCTGCTAGAGGACCTGGAAGACAAACGCTTCCACGAGGTGACCATCACCCGCGTGTCCGTTTCACGCGATTTAAACCACGCGCGGATTTATGTCAGCTTTATGCCCGAAGTGGACACCCAAGAAATGACCACCGTGCTTAATCGCGCCGCAAAATCCCTGCGCTATAATCTGGCGCAAGCCATCAAACTGCGCGTCACCCCGGAGCTGCGTTTTTACTACGACGACTCCAGCGTGAAAGGACAAAGAATCGTCGATTTACTAAACAAGGCCTTAAAAAACACGAACAAAGAGTAAAAAAACCAGGAGTTAATAAAAAATGTTGAGCCCACGATCAGCGAAAAAGAACATCAATGGCATTCTCTTACTGGACAAGCCAGCCGGCATCACGTCGAACGGCGCCTTGCAGCAGGTCAAGCGTTTGTACGCCGCCAAGCGTGCCGGCCATACCGGCAGCCTCGATCCCATCGCGACCGGCATGCTGCCGCTTTGCTTCGGCGAGGCCACCAAATTTTCCCAGTTCCTCCTGGATTCCGACAAATACTATTACGTGACAGCCAAGCTCGGCAAACGAACCGCCACCGGCGACGTCGAAGGCGAAGTGATCTCCGAACGCTCTTTTTCCCACGTCACCCGCGCTAGCCTGGAACAAGTACTCCAGCCTTTTCTCGGCAAAATCCAACAAATTCCCCCAATGTTTTCCGCGTTGAAGCACAAAGGCAAGCCTCTTTATGAATTGGCGCGCCGGGGCATCGAAGTGGAGCGTGAGCCGCGCACCATCCACATTTACTCCCTGCAGCTGGAATCCTTGCAGGAAGACTGCTTTAGCTTCCATATCCATTGCAGCAAAGGCACCTACGTCCGCACCCTGGTCGACGACATCGGCGAACTGTTAAATTGCGGCGCCCATGTTTTCCAATTGCGCCGTACCGCCGTCGCGCCCTATAACACCCACCCCATGTATAGCCTGCCTGTTCTGGAAGACACTTTCCGCCGCGAAGGCGCCGAAGGCTTGCAGCGCTTCCTGCTGCCTATCGAAACCTCCGTCGCCGGCTTCCCCAGCGTCAAACTGTCCACCTCGGCGGCCTTCTACATTCGCATGGGCCAACCCGTGCGCGTCACCAACGCCCCCGCCCAAGGCTTCGTCCGCCTCATGATCGGCGACGAACAGCGTTTCCTCGGCATGGGCGAAATGCTCGAAGACTACCGGGTTAAACCAAAGCGCATGGTGGTTTAAATCAGTCCAATCGGGGGCGTACCAAGGCGTCCTCGTGCATGCTACACTGGTTTTTAATTGGTGAGGGCCAAGCGGAATGGACCCACAAAACCGGGTAAAAAGGACAAATAAAAGCAGGCGCGACATGAAAGTTACGCATCTTTCGACGGTGGACACTTTAAATCCTGACGCCCTGTCAGGAACACAAATGTGGATTTCAAAAAGTTTAAGAAACCAGGGACTGGATTTTAGTGATGTGAATCTGACGCAGCTTGAAACCTTGCTGCCGCCACTGGAAGAGCTGACCTTTCAAATCAAACGATGGTGGCAAAGTGTGACCCGAGGACTTCAAAGGCCGCACGCGTGGTATGCCAAGCGCTGGGAACAGGCTTCCACGCGGATTGGACAAAAGCTTAAAAAAAGCAACCCGGATGTTATCTTGACCTCCATGACGCCTTTAGCCACGGCGATGCTGGAAACCCAGGTGCCAATTGTTTACTGGACAGACGCTACCTATCAGATGGTTCTCGGCTTTTATCCTGAATATCTGTTTCACGACACCCAGACCCGACGGGACGGTTGCGAGCTTACCGAGCGCTGTCTGCAGCGGGCCGCACGCTTGATTTTTTCCTCCCACTGGGCGGCGCGCGCGGCAACGGAACTTCATGGTATTCCGGTGGATAGAATCCGCGTGGTTCCCTTTGGCCCTAATCTGGATATTTCTCATTCTCTTGCCGATGTGCGAGCCATGATAAAAGCCCGCCCCAGCAGGCCCATTAAACTATTATTTGTGGGCAAGGACTGGTATCGAAAGGGTGGACAGCTGGTTTTAGACGTGGCGGCCACGCTTCACGCCGCTGGCTTGCCGGTCGAATTGACCCTGGTTGGCAAGTATCCCGACCTCAAGCCACTGCCATCCTATGTGCGCTGTGAAGCCTATCTTTCAAAGAAAGATCCTGCCGCGATGGACAAATTAAAAAAACTCTATCGCGAGGCTCATTTTCTGGTTCTTCCCACAATGGCGGAAACCTTTGGCATGGTCTTCTGTGAAGCGAGCGCTTTTGGCGTGCCCAGCCTCACCACGTTCGTGGGCGGTATTCCCGACGTCGTTAAAGACCACGTGAACGGCATGAAATTTTCCCTGGAGGCGACCGCCAATGATTATTGCGACTATATAGTCAAGTTAATGGATAACTACGAGCAATACGAAGCATTGGCTCTCTCTTCTTTTAATGAATACCAAACCCGCCTCAATTGGCAAAACGCCGCTTCTCAGGTGAAGACGATTTTGGAAGAAGTAAGTGAAGGCTGCTTTGAACCCTCAGGTTAAACCGATGCGCAAGGTTGTTTTGTTTAATCCAGTCGAGATGCTTTCAACAGAGGGGCTAGATTCGCCATCGCGATGGCTTGATTCATGGCGTTGCTTGCCGCATGGTAACGGCGAGGAAAAAATTCATACCAGAACTTACGCTCTTCATTCCCTGCGTCAACCGTGGTCTTATCGAGCGGACTCTTTGCCCAGGTGAGGCTGTTTTTATGCACTAATTTGAAATCGATAAAATCACGCGTTTCCGCCAGCATTTTCATGCAGGTCATTTGCAGGCCGTGATCTTCATATTCCAGCAGAAAAGGCTCACCGAGGCTTTCTTGAAGACGGATAAAATTGATCACGTGCGTGAGTCCAAAGACAATCACCAAGGCTAGATCCTGATCTTGAACCTGTAAAGCATCGCGCGTCGCTGTTAATTTGTGGAATATTCCGCCAATGAGTTGATCAATATGATTCAGGTTGTTGAAAAAAGCCCTGAAAATCCGGTCAAGCTGCTCCCGATTCTTCTTGTTGGCGGCGAGTATCAGGTCATTATTAAAATTCGCTTGGGCAAGATTTTCGTAACCCAGGAGCTTTCCAAGGGGAGGGATAAGCCGGCCATAGTAGAAAGGAAAGGCCGCGGAATGGAGGTTATTGAAAACAGCGGGAGAGGGGAGATCTAAAATTTCAACATCCGTGCAATCAAAGTAGCAGGTGACAGAGTTTGGGTAATTGTCGGGGAATTCCTTGAAGAGCAGATAAAAACGCAGGATATCGGAAGCGATGCAATAAAAAAACTTATTGTCCGCGTTCCCGAGCATAAGACACTCTTTAATCCAGCCATACAGTTTTTTAGAAATGGGATCCCGGGGTTTTAGCCGACAAAAATCTTTAATCACGACGCCATGACCTTGCAAGGTTTTTCTGGCGCTGGCTTGAAGTTTCGACTCATCCGTCCATAGAAATAGTTGGTAGTAAGCCCCATAGCGATGGGCGCTGATTTTTTTGGCTAATTGACGCAAATTATGCAGGGCTTCTTCGCCGATAGAGCCGTCTTCCGAAAACCAAATGCTATTGAGGATAATTTTTTTTTGGGCGAGGGCTCTTTTCTTGGTCCAAACGACGGCGATCAAAATCAATAAGAGAAAGACCAGCTGTTTGAAAGAAAGCACCGACAACAATAAGGTGTCCATAACGCTATTCATGTTCGAGATGAAGGCTCCTATCGTGCTTCATAGTTAACTGGTACCTGAAATGGTTTCTGAACGCAAGCGCTAATTACATGTTAAACTATGGTCGGCCTCTCTCTTTATGGAGCTAAAAATGTCTGTCGAATCCTTGATGCAAAACGGGCGAAGCAAATTACATCGCAAGCGTGATCCTATTTACTCCCCAGAAGACTGGTTTACAGAGCATATTGATAACTGGAAGGTGTGGCTCAACAAATTCAAAGATATGCCCGATCTGCAATTTTTAGAGATTGGCTCCTACGAAGGCAGGTCGGCCCGCTGGTTGTTAGAGAATATTCTGACGCACCCCGCTTCCCGAATTTACTGTATCGATGTTTTTGACCGGTTTACGGAGGTCATGACGGAGGTGAAAGAGCGGTTTAACCATAATATCAAACCCTATCAGGACAAAGTTACCGTGTTTATGCGGTTTTCCCAAGAGGCACTGCGAGCGGATCCTAACTTATTTTGTCCCGATTTTTTTGATTTTATCTACATTGACGGTTGCCATGAAGCTTACGCTGTTTTGGAAGATGCCGTGCTTTCTTTTCGCGTATTAAAACCTGGGGGACTTCTTGTTTTTGATGATTATATGCTGGAAACTTTTGGTGACCCCAAAAGAAACCCAAAGCTTGCCATTGACGCTTGGCTGGCTTGCTTCGAGGGTCAATATGAATTGATTTACAAGGGCTGGCAAGTCTGTGTTGTTAAAAAATAAGCGATAGGCCCTAATACGCCGCCTCTTTCGACATTATTTTATGGATCGCCTTCATCACCTCCGGCGTCAGCTTGGTTTTCACCTGCAGCGCTCCTAGATTTTCCATCAACTGCGCAATGTGGGACGCCCCAGTGATCACGGAGCTCACATGCGGGTTCTGCAAGCACCAGGCGATTGCTAATTGCGCTACGGTTCCACCTAGCTCCAGCGCCAATTTAGCCAACTCCTTGACCTGCTCGACTTGTTTATTCAAGTTCTCCGGAATCAGGTGCGGCTCCTTGGCGAAGCGGCTGTCCTTGGGAATCCCCTGATTATATTTGCCGGACAAAACGCCGGAAGCCAAGGGGCTCCAGATGGTTGTTCCCATCTGGTGCTTTTTAAACAAAGGCGAATATTCCTTCTCCAGACGCTCTCGATAAAATAGGTTATACCGCGGTTGCTCCATCGACGGTGGAATACAGTGTAGCTTTTCTGCGATTTGATAGGCACTCTCGATTTGAATGGCTGACCACTCCGAAGTTCCCCAGTAAAAAGCCTGGCCGCCGCGCACCAAGGCATCCATGGCAAGCACGGTTTCCTCGATGGGCGTGTCCGCGTCGGGCCGATGGCAAAACAGCAGGTCGACATAATCCAGCTGCAGGCGCTTCAGGGAATTCTTCGTGCCTTCGATTAAATGCTTGCGCGAAAGCCCTTTGTCATTCGGCCCTTCGCCGCCCCAAAAAATTTTCGTGGAAATGACCAAAGCCTCGCGGCGAAAGTCCTTCAGAACCTTGCCCATTAGTGTCTCCGCGCCGCCGTGAGCATAAGCCTCGGCGTTGTCAAAAAAATTGATGCCGTGATCAAAGGCGAGGTGCATGAGTTTTTTAGCTTCGGTGAAATCAACTTGATTGGCGAAGGTAACCCAAGAGCCAAAAGAAAGCTCGCTGAGTTTAAGGCCGGCTTTTCCCAGGTTGTTATAGTGCATGGTTCATTTTCCTTAAATGAGTTCTTTCCCTAATTTTCTTTCCAAAACCCGCAATGGCGACAGGCGCGGATCTTGCATCGCCTCGACGGGTAAATAAAAGGTTTGCTCCAGCATATACTGTCCACTCATGGCGGCGTGAGAAACGTGGTCTGTTTGCACGATCCAGGAGCTGCCCGGCGGAAAGCGCAGTTCGGTTTGCCGCGCCGATTTTTGGTAGGCGAGATCGGCCTTCATTTGGTCGTGAATTTGCAGCATGTAATGATCGTACAAGGTGCGGAGGCCTTTGGTGAGACCCAAAAGTTGTAGCAGTCTGCTACTGCCCAGCATGGGCTTTTTGAGGCGCGGTAGAAATTGAGCGGCGACGGATTCAAAGGGTTCGCCGATGCGCCAGACCCGGTCTTCGCCCTTGGGATTGATATTGCAAAAAACGCGCAAAATTCGCTTCCCTTGATTGGGAGAGGCGGGAAACGCATCCACGTGTAAACGTTTGTCATCTTTGCGGTAGGAAGTGGGCCGGTGGGTGATTTGAACCGGACGGTAACTGGTGCGCCCCCAAATAAGGGCAGGCTGGTAATGCGGAAAGAGGTTTTCAACCAGCTGGCGCGCGTGCTCCGCAAAGCGACTCAACAGACTTTGCAATGCTTCTGCTTCCAGCAGCGTTGTCTTTTTCGTCCCGTGTAAGTCGTCGGTCATCCGGTTATAGCTGATGTTCTTGCGTTTCCGCGTTGAAAAGCGCGTCGTGAGCAAGGGCATTTCAGCCGGGAATAGATGAAAAGCCAAGTGTGGGAAATAAATGAGTTGCCCTTGTTCCAGAGCCTGGATGGCTTTGGCCATCGTCGTCTCATCAAACCCCGCCTGCCAATTCTCGCTGGCCAGTGTTTGAAAGTAAGGAGAATGTGTCACTTCATAGCTCATGCCTAGCCCCCGGGTTGCTTACTTTATAAGCTAACCATTATAGGGCTTTTTACCCGAAAACGCATCCGACAAATCCTGTATCAAATCGTTGATATCCTCAATGCCCACCGATAGCCGAATCAAATTGTCCTTGATCCCCAGCTGTTCCCGCTGCACCGTGGGAATGCTGGCATGGGTCATGATGGCCGGATGTTCAATCAGACTTTCAACGCCGCCCAGGCTTTCTGCGAGGGTGAAAATACGACAATGCTCTAACACCTTAAGTGTTTCACGCAAACTGCAAGTTAGCTCGACAGAGATCATTCCACCAAAATCCTTCATCTGCCGCTTGGCCAGTTCATGCTGCGGATGGCTTTTCAAACCCGGATAGAAAACGCGTGCTACCTTGGGCTGGGATTCTAGCCAGTAAGCCAGCTTCTGCGCGTTGTAACAATGCCGCTCCATGCGCACGGCCAGGGTTTTAATGCCGCGCAAGACCAGGAAGCTATCGAAGGGCCCGGCAATGCCACCGACGGCGTTTTGCAGGAAAGCGATTTTTTGCGCGAGGTCCGCGTTGTCGCCAACGACGACGACGCCGCTGATCACATCGGAGTGGCCGTTTAAATATTTCGTGGCCGAATGCACGACGATATGAAAGCCGTATTCCAGCGGCCGTTGCAGTATCGGCGTGGCAAAAGTGTTGTCCGCCACCGCGATCAAATTATGTTGTTTGGCAAGCTTCGCGATTTGCTCCAGGTCGATCAATTTCAGCATGGGATTGGTCGGCGTCTCCACCCAAAGCATGCGCGTATGCGGCCGCAGCGCTTTTTCAATAGCCTGAGGCTTGGAAAAATCCATGAAAGTGACTTCAATGCCGGAGGAGCGCTTCAAAACTTTTTCAAACAAGCGATAGGTTCCGCCGTACACGTCGTCACAGACCAGGACATGATCGCCAGGCTCTAGCAATTCCAGTACGGTGGCGATGGCCGCCATGCCGGAGGCAAAGGCAAAGCCGTATTTCCCGGATTCTAAATCGGCCACGCAACGCTCATACGCCTGTCGGGTGGGGTTCAGGGTGCGCGAATATTCAAAGCCCTTGTGCTTGCCCGGACTTTCCTGGGCATAGGTCGAGGTGGCGTAAATGGGCGTCATAACAGCGCCAGTGCTGGGGTCCGGCGCTTGGCCGGCATGAATCACGCGCGTTCCGAGCTGCTGGTTCTTTTTCATTTTACTTTTTCATCCTTCTCCGACTTCTCCGAAAGGCTTTCCAGGAAACCGTGTTTAATCATCCACTGGTCGTCGACAAACTTGGTTAGATAATTGCGAATACCGTCCGGCAAAATAACCAAGCATTTTTGCCCCTTCTTAAGCCGCTTGGCGACTTGCAAAGCACCCCAGACCGCCGCGCCGGAGGAACCGCCGATCAGCAAGCCCTCCTCCCGAATCAGCTGCCGCGCCAGGAGGAAGGCGTCTTTGTCAGTCACTTTGACGTATTCACTAACCAGGCTATTGTCGAGCACCGAGGGAATAAAGTCATAGCCGATGCCCTCGACCAAATAGGGGTAGATATCGGAGCCGCCGCCGAGGATAGAGCCATAGGGATCAACGCCGATAATTTGCATTTCGGGGACTTCTTTTTTCAGTCGCCTGGCAAGGCCGGTAATGGTGCCGCCGGTGCCTACTGTGAGCACGACCATGGCAAGCGCCTGCCCGAAGTCGTCCAGAATTTCCTGCGCAGTTTGCTCATAATGAATCTGGGGATTGGCTGGATTGGCGTATTGATCGAGAATGTAGGAATTCGGTGTTTCCGCATGCAACTTTTTCGCGAGCGAAATATGACTGTCTGGATCGTTCCAGGC
>JABDGC010000029.1 GCA_013286215.1 Gammaproteobacteria bacterium | reverse complement strand
GCAATAATTAGCTCATACTGGGTTCGGAGCAGGGCTTGGGTCTTCTGGAGCTCTTCTTGCTGAATAGCGAGGGTCGGCATGACGTTATTCTCAAACGCATCCAGCTGCGCCACCAGGTCCGCGCCTTTGGATCCTCTTCCGGGTTTACCCATATGCGTTTTCAAGGTTTCGATGACGCGGGGGAAAGGGTTTTGCACTTCTTTGCGGATTTGAGCGATTTGATTCCCTAAAGTGACTAAGGTGGCACGGGTATGATTGTCTACTTTCGCAAGATCCGTATTCATCAGGTTGATAAAATGAAGCAGAATATCTTTGGTATTAAAGCTACGTGGCTGTGCTGAACGGTCTTTGCTCATACCTTCACCTCATTCGTGAAAAGAGCGGCTTCTTTCTTCATTATAACGCCTTTTCCTTGACTAAAAGCCCTATTTTCCAAGAGCAAACCGTTGCCAACAGCCTCTGGATATGTATATATACTTGATACTTTAAAGAGAGAGAAGCCCTGTGACGAGATTGATTCGCGGCCTACATAATGTACAACCCCATGATCGGGGGACGGTGCTGACCATCGGCAATTTCGATGGTGTTCATGTTGGGCATCAAGCCCTGCTGGCTTTGCTCAATCAAAAGGCCAAGGAGCGGGATGCTTTGTCCATGGTGATGATTTTTGAACCGCAACCACTTGAATTTTATGGTAAAGGCAAGATCATGGTGCCCCGTTTGACGCGCATGCGGGAAAAATACCTGGCTTTGGCCCAATGCCGGGTCGACCGCGTGTTGGTCGCCTATTTTAATCCGCCTTTCGCGGCCCTGAGTCCCGAGGATTTCGTCGATCAAGTTTTAGTCAAAAAACTGGGTGTCAAACACCTTATGGTGGGCGAAGATTTTCGCTTTGGCCACAAGCGTAGCGGCGATCTTCCTCAGCTCCAGGCGTTGGCCGAGAAGTGGGGCTTTACCGTGGAAATCATCCCGCCCATTTTAACCGGTGGGGAAAGGGTCAGCAGCACGCGCCTCAGACAGGCCCTGACTCAAGGCGACCACGCGTTGGTGCATAAATACCTCGGCTATCCCTATTCCATGGTCGGCCGCGTGGCGGCGGGTGATCAACGCGGACGGCAATGGGGCTTTCCAACCGCCAACATTTATTTGCACCGGGCTTTAACCCCCATTCAGGGTGTCTATGCTGTCCGTGTTCATGGCTTGGCGGAGTCATCTCTGCCCGGCGTCGCCAATCTGGGCGTGCGCCCAACCGTGGATGGCACGCGGACCTTATTAGAGGTACACTTATTAGACTTTGAACAAAATATTTATGGTCAGCATGTCAAAGTGGAATTCTGTAAAAAATTACGGGATGAACAACGTTTTGAAAATACGGAGCTCCTGCGCCAACAAATCGCGCAGGACGTGATCAAAGCGCGGGCGTACTTTAGTGAGCAGATCAACGAAAATCGTTGACTTTGCGCAAGCCTAAGCGGGGTTTAGGCGCAGCTCAAAACGAATGGCGAAAACAAGCGGGGAAAAAAGATGTCCGAGTCGAGTGAGTCTAAAAAAGAGTATAAAAATACTCTCAATCTACCTAAAACAGACTTTCCCATGAAGGCCGATCTGGCCAAGCGTGAGCCGGCTATTCTGCAAAAATGGCAGGAGCTGAAGCTTTATCAAAAGTTGCGCGAGCAAGGCAAAGGCCGCGAGAATTTTGTCCTGCATGACGGTCCTCCCTATGCCAATGGGCCCATTCACCTCGGTCACGCGGTTAATAAAATTTTGAAAGACATGGTCATCAAGTCCAAGACTTTCAGCGGTTTTAACGCCGCCTTTGTTCCCGGTTGGGATTGCCATGGTTTGCCGATTGAATTGCGCGTGGAGAAAACGCTGGGGAAGCCCGGGCAAAAAGTAGATGCTGCGCAGTTTCGTCAGGCCTGCCGCGAATATGCCACCACGCAAATCAACCTCCAGCGTGAGGCTTTCAAGCGCCTGGGTGTTTCCGCCGATTGGGACCATCCCTATCTGACCATGGATTATCATTTTGAAGCGACTATTTTGCGCTCCCTGGCCAAGATCATCCAAAAAGGCCACGTTGAGCGTGGTTTTAAACCCGTGCATTGGTGCCTGGATTGCAGCTCCGCTTTAGCGGAAGCAGAGGTGGAGTACAGCGATAAAACCTCACCGGCGATCGATGTCCTCTTCCACGTTTGCGACCCGGCGGATTTGGCCCAGCGTTTAGGGCTGCCGGCGGTCGAGCCGTCCGTCGCCATTCCCATTTGGACCACCACGCCCTGGACTCTGCCAGCTAACGAAGCGGTGGCCTTAAATCCCTCTTTAGAATACGCGCTCGTGGCCGTGCCGCGCGGCGCGCAATTGATCATCGCCAAAGACTTATTGGACATCGTTATGCAGCGCTATGATCTCAAGGACTACCAAATATTGGCTGAAGTGCGGGGAGAAAAGCTGGAACATTTGCAATTAAAGCATCCCTTCTATGAGCGCATAGTGCCCGTGGTCTTGGGCGAGCATGTCACTGTCGATTCCGGAACCGGCGCGGTGCATACAGCGCCGGCCCATGGTCAGGACGACTACGTCATCAGCAAAAAATACGGCCTGCCGATTCATAATCCCGTCGGTAATAATGGCTGCTTTGTAAAGGGAACGCTGCTGTTTGAGGGCCTGCACGTCACGCGGGCGAATGAGGCCGTGATCGCCGAGCTTAAAAAGCAGCATCATTTAATGCACCAAACCACGATTACCCACAGCTATCCGCATTGCTGGCGCCATAAAACCGCTTTGATTTTCCGCGCCACGCCGCAGTGGTTTATTAGCATGAACCGCAAGGGCTTGCGCGAGCTCACCCTGAAGGCGATTGACCAAGTCAAATGGGTGCCGGATTGGGGTAAGGCGCGCATCACCGCCATGATTGAGAACCGTCCCGATTGGTGTATCTCGCGGCAGCGTACCTGGGGCGTGCCGTTGTCGCTCTTTATCCATAAAGAAACCGGCGAGCCGCATCCGGATACCCTGGGCCTCATGGAAATAGTCGCCCAACGGATGGAAAAAGAGGGCATTGAGGCCTGGCATACGCTTTCCACCGAAGCGCTTTTAGGGGCGGATGCCGCAGCCTATGAAAAATGCATGGACACCCTCGACGTCTGGTTTGACTCCGGCGTCAGCCACCATTGTGTCCTCGGTAAAAAACCGGAACTGCATTTCCCGGCGGATCTCTATCTGGAAGGCTCCGATCAGCACCGTGGCTGGTTTCAGTCTTCGCTGCTGACGGCTTTAGCCATCGAAGGGCAGGCGCCTTATAAAACGGTTCTCACGCACGGCTATGTGATCGACTTGGAAGGACGCAAGATGTCCAAGTCCATCGGCAATGTGATTGATCCGGCAGAAATCATGAAAACCCTGGGAGCGGATATTTTACGCCTCTGGGTCGCTTCCATCGACTACCGCGCGGAAATCAATGCCTCGAATGAAATTTTTACTCGCACTTCAGAAACCTATCGCCGTATCCGCAACACGGCGCGCTTTCTGCTGGCCAATCTGCACGACTTTGACCCGCAAAAGAATCGGGTGCAGCCTGCGGACATGCTGGCCCTCGATCGCTGGATCGTCGACAAGGCGCGTTTGACGCAGGAAGAAATCATCAAGGCCTACGAATCCTATCAATTCCACCTGATTTATCAAAAGCTCCATCAATTTTGTGCCGTGGACCTGGGCAGCTTTTATCTGGATGTGATTAAAGACCGTCAATACACTATTCCAACAGATAGTATCGCCCGTCGTTCGGCGCAGACGGCGATGTATCACCTCATCGAAGCCATGGCGCGTTGGCTGGCGCCTATTTTGACTTTTACCGCCGAGGAAATTTGGAGCTATATCCCCGGCAAGGGTAAGCAGGCTGGCGAGGAGTCGGTGCTTTTGAGCACCTGGTATACGGATTTGGCTGCACTACCGGAGGACGCCGTGATGAATCAAGTCTATTGGGAAGAAGTGCGTCGCCTGCGTGACTGCGTCAATAAAGAAATTGAAGAAAAGCGCAATGAAGGTCAGCTTGGCTCGGCCCTGGAGGCGGAGGTTGCGGTTTATTGCGACGGCGTCATTCACCAGCAGCTGGAGGCGTTGGACAATGAACTGCGTTTTGTTTTAATCACCTCCCGTGCCGAAGTATTGCCGCTGGCCAAGAAAAATGGCGAAGCCAGGGCCACGGATTTGCAAAATGTCTGGCTCACGGTCAAGCCGACCCAGGCCGCGAAATGCGAACGCTGCTGGCACCGTCTGCCCTCGGTGGGGCAAGACGCTGCTCATCCCGGCCTCTGCGACCGCTGTATTTTGAATGTGGAAGGACCCGGGGAGGTGCGTGAATATGCTTAAAAAGAATTTTCGGCCCTCGGGCTTGGGGTTTTTATGGATTTCGCTGCTGGTTTTTGTCGCTGATTGGGGAACCAAAACGCTGGCCAATGCCCATCTCGAGCTTTATATGCCCGTGTCCGTTTTTCCCTGCTTCAACCTGACCCTGGCTTACAATACCGGAGCGGCTTTTAGCTTCCTCGATAATGCCTCCCTGTGGCCGAATATCCTCTTTGGCCTGATCGCCTTGGGGGTGAGTATCGCGATTCTCCTTTGGCTGGCCTGCCTGCCCCGCGCTGAAAAATCGATGGGCGTCGGCCTGGCGCTGATTTTAGGCGGTGCTTTGGGGAATCTCTGGGACCGGGTTCGTTATGAGCATGTGATTGATTTTATCGATCTCTATGTGCGATCTTGGCATTGGCCGGTTTTTAATGTCGCCGATTTGGCGGTTTCCTTGGGAGCCTTCCTGATTGTTTGGCGTTGGCTGGCACTCAAAAAATAAAGGGAGAAAGTGAAGATGCGTAAATATTATTGGGGTCTTATATTTTTTCTTTCACAGAGTGTCTTGGCCACGAATAACTTGAGTTTTGGCGTGGTGGCACAAAATATGACGGAACCCATGGAAGTGGTCTCTGCTTTTGTCAGCGTTGGTTGTCTGGTCGTCGGGGTGTCCTGTCTTTTTGCCTGCATTGTTAAATATTTCGAGCATCGCCGCAATCCTTTGTATGTGTCGCTTAGCACCGTGGTTTGGCTTTTAATCATCGGCCTGTTGCTGCTGATTTTGCCTTTTGCCTATATCATCACGGAAAACGGCATTCCCTTTACTGTATTATGGGGCGGGGTGAATTAAATGTCTTTTCTTCGAAATCGAGGTCTCTTCGGAATCAGCTTATTGACGCTGGCGTTTCTATCCGCGTGCGAGGCGGAAAAGCCGACGTATGTCTCTTTAATGCTTCATCCCGCCGCTTTGCAGAAGAGCTATAACCGCTGCGTCGAGCAAGTCGCCGACGCCGGTTTTCCCTGCGAAATTGTCCTGCGCGCTCAGGCGGATTTTACCGAGCTCAGCAATCAACGCGAGCAAGATCCCGAGCGTTTTGGCGCCCGTGTGCTACAGGAAGAGGAGAATAGCGTCTATTTAAAGAAAGGCTTCGATTCTGCTTGGCAAGCCTACCAGAAAGTCGGCGAGTCCAAGCACACGCTGGAAGCGTTAAAGCAGATGCGGCTTGAACTTGATCAGCGGGAAAGCAGCTATAAGACCAGCGTGCTGAGTGTGAAGATCCTGCTCTCTGTGATCGCGGCGACCAGCATGGTTTAAATCATTTATGATAGGGATGATTTTGCAGAATAGTCCAAGCGCGATAGAGCTGCTCGGCGATGAGCACGCGCACCAATAAATGCGGCAGGGTGAGAGGGGACAGCGACCAGCGTAGCGATGCGCGTTTTACGCAGTCCGGTGCGAGCCCATCCGGTCCGCCGATGAGAAAGTCGATGTTCTTGCCGTCCTGCAGCCAGCCTTGCAGACGCAGGGACAAATCGGCCGTCGACCACAGTTTGCCCTGGACGTCGAGCGCGATGACCGTTCCGCCGGGTTTAATCGAAGCCAGCATTTTTTCCCCTTCGCGCTCAACGAAAGGCTGCATGTTCTTTTGCTTGCTGCGTTTTTCCACCGGGATTTCGAGTAACTCCAGATGACAAGTCGAAGACAAACGCTTGGCGTATTCGCGAAATCCTTCGCTAATCCAGGCTGGAGGCTTGTTGCTAACGGTGATAAAACGAAGCTGCAGCATGGGATCACTATTATCTCACTTCCTGTGCCTGCAGTACGCCCATGGGCTCCCAGAGGGCTTCCAGGTTATAAAAACTCCGCGCCGTCGCCAGCATAATGTGCACGACGATATCGCCCATATCCACCAGGACCCAATCGCTGGTCTCGTCGCCTTCTATGTGTAAATAATCAACTTGTTGCTGTTTGGCTTGTGCTACAAGATTATCTGCAATCGATTTTATATGGCGGGTCGAACGGCCAGTGCAAATAATCATGAGGTCCGTCACCGTCGTTAACGGGCGGACGTCAATGATGGTCGTATCGATCGCTTGTAAATCGTCTAAAGCTTTTATGGCTAGATTTTGCAGATCGTTTGTTTGCATGCCTTACCTCCTTAGAGAGTACTTACACTATAGGTCCCGCGTTTTTTTATATACTCATAAACATTATCGGGGAGCAAGTAACGCGCATTTTTGCCCATCGCGATTTGTTTACGAATATCAGTTGCAGAAATTTCCAGGGAAGTAATTGGATGTAAGAAAATGCAGCCCTGGGTTTTCTGGTGGATCAGCGTGGCTTCTTCCACTAAACGATCCCGAATGAGTTTAGCGACAATGCCGGTCTGCGGCAGATGATAATTGGGGCGATGCGCGACAATCAGGTGCGCATTTTCTAAAATCTCTTGCCAGCGATGCCAGCTGGTGAAACCTAAAAAGGCGTCGATGCCGATGAGAATGCAGAAGGGCGCCTGCGGCGCTTTTTTGCGTAATTCCAGCAGCGTGTCGATGGTGTAGGATGGCCCTTTGCGTTTGATTTCGCACTCGTCGATTTTGAACGCGGTTTCGGTGGCCACGGCGCGCTTGGTCATGGCCAGGCGCTCCTCTGGAGAGGCGATTGGGAGCTTGCGGTGAACGGGTTGAAAGCAGGGAATCAGGCGAATATGTTCAAGGTCGAAGGCTTGATAAAGTTCGAGCGCTAGGCGGAGATGTCCAAAATGAATTGGGTCGAAGGTACCCCCTAAAATTCCAACTGCTCGTTTGGCTTGATGCATACCTTAATTATATATGGTTCTGGGAGGGTCTGCTACACCCGCAAGCACTCACGGAAAGTCCTTTTTTAGCCATTTACCCCAGTGGAACTCAACTGTGGAACAATCCCCGCCACAGCCAAACTCAGCTCTTCCAATGCCAGCCAGACATTCCCCGGGCTTGCCCCCTTTGCGATCCGATCGATTTCCCCAGCTTTCAGGAAAAGGCTAAACAAGGTCTCTGCCGAAGATCCCCGTCTAAAGAATTCCCGAATGCCAGCCTGCTTTCCCATTCGCACCCGATACTGGGCAAAGAGTGCGGTGAGGGCGACGCCTTGTTTCAGCTCTTTCGCGAGCTTGACCAGGGTTCGCAGCTCGTAGGTAAAGGCGCCTAAAATCATCAACGGCTCGGCGCCTTCTTTTTGCAAGTAGTGCAGGATACGCAGCACCTGCCCGCCATTTCCGGCCAAGGCGTGATCGACCAGGTCAAAGGCATTAAAGCAGCCTTGGTCCACGAGCAGGGTTTCGAGCGTCGCTCGGTCCACGCTGGGCAGGTCTAAAAGGCTTAGCTTTTCAAGCTCTTGCGCGGCAGCCGTGAGATTGCCTTCCACCAAGTGGGCAAGCCGCTGTACCGCGTCGGGCGTGAGGCGGAGGTTTTGGGCGCGAGCGCGTTGCTGGATCCAGTCGGGTAATTGGTTTTGTGAAAGCGGCCAGATCGAAAGCACCACAGCATTTTTTTCGAGCGCTTTAAACCACTGTGTCTGCTCCGTTTTACTGTCGAGCTTGCCCAGGCGGTTCACCAGAATGCTATAAGGCGAAGGTTTAAGACCATACTGTTGCAAAAAGTGCTGGCCGCTTTTGGAGAGCTTGCCCCCCTTCCAGTGGAGTTCGAGGAGGCGTTTTTGACCCAGCAGCGGCGGGGTGTAGGCATGGCTGTAAATTTCGTCTAAATCGGCGTCGGTTTCAATGTCTAGACGCAGGCGGTCGCCGAAGCCCTTTGCGGCGGCTTTTTGGCGGATTAAAGCGAGGGCTTCCTGGACCAGGAAGAGTTCATCGCCGCAGACCAAATAAAGCTTGCCCAGGGGTTGGCTAAAATGGGTTTCCAGTTGGGCAGGGGTCAATTTCATGGGCTAGCCTGGGGTTCTGGATGGAGCAGGGCGTTGGTGATTCCTTTCGAAGCCAGACGGTTCATGAGGTTAAAGGTCAGGGCGTGCCGCATATCGTGGTAGAGCTGGGAGGCTTGATTGCTGCCAGCCAGAATCTGGTTGGATTGCAAGGTCAGCGGACGCAACTCGGTCAGGGTCTGAGGCGGAATGAGGACTGTGCCCTTGGGATCCAGGATCTCAAAGGTCACAGCAAGGCGGAGGTTGTATTGTCGCGTTTGTTGGGAGCTGTTAATGCTGATCAAGTCTTGCGACATTCTTTCCTGTGTAATGTTTAGAATAGCCGAAGCCTGCTGCGGCGAGGCCGCTAGATGCACGCCGGACATTTGCAGATATTTCTTGAGATTACGCGTTAGATCATCGTAGGGGGTGCGGGATTGCACATAGAGATTCTGCAGCGGCTTGGAAAGCGGGAGAGGCTGGCGCGGGTGAAAGCCGCAGGCGCTGAGGGCGAGGAGGAGTAGAAAGACGGCAATGATTTTGGCGTGTTTCAGCATGGTTGTACGCTCGTCATAGGGGGCTACCCGGCCACTATATTGATCAATTTCCCCGGCACCGAGACAATCTTCTTCACTTCCATTCCGGTGATATGCTGCTTCACTTTCGCGTCATCTAAGGCGATTTTCTCAATTAGCCCGGCATCCGCGTTGTCCGGCACGGAAATTTTGCTGCGGACCTTGCCGTTGACTTGCACAACCAAGCTCACCTGGTCCGAGCGCAGGGCCGCGAGGCCAGACTTGGGCCAGGTGGCGTCGAGGATCAAGCCTTTGTAATGCAAATCAATCCATAACTGGTGGGTGATATGCGGGGTGATGGGGGCGAGCAAGCGCAGCAGGATACTCATGCCCTTGCAGAGAAGGTAGCGCCGGGTTTGCATTTTAGCGCTGTCACTCTCGGGGCCGGTTTCGTTGAGCAAATTCAAGATTTTCATGCTACCGGAGACGACGGTGTTGTATTGCTGCCGTTCATAGTCGTATTTGGCTTGCTCCAAAACGGCGTAGATTTGCCGCATGAGCTCGCGTTGCGCGGGATCGGCGTTGTCCCAGTTTATTGCCGCCGCTTCTTCGTTCTGCGCGAGATTGGCTTTGCGGATATCCTCGCAATGTTGATAGGCCAAGGCCCAGAGTCTTTTGAGGAAGCGGTGAGCGCCTTCGACGCCGGCGTCTGACCATTCCATGCTTTGCTCCGGTGGCGAGGCGAACATGATGAACAAGCGCACGGTATCCGCGCCATAACGTTCAATCAAGGCTTGCGGATCGATCACATTGCCTTTGGACTTGGACATTTTAATGCCCTGGTTGAGCACCATACCTTGGGTCAGCAACCGGGTGAACGGTTCATTGGAGTTGACCAGTCCTTCGTCACGCAGGGCTTTGTAAATAAAGCGCGCGTATAAGAGATGCATGACAGCGTGCTCGATGCCGCCGACGTATTGGTCGACCGGTAGCCAATAATTGGCGCGGCCGTCCAGCATCGCCTGGTCCTGTTTTTTACAGGCATAACGGGCGTAATACCAGGAGGATTCAAAAAAGGTGTCGAAGGTGTCGGTTTCGCGCCGTGCTTCTTCGCCGCAGCGGGGGCAAGCGGTGCGGTAAAACTCCGGCATGGACTGCAGCGGAGAAATCACGCCCGAAAATTCAACTTGCTCCGGCAGCAGCACCGGCAGGTTTTGTTCCGGAACCAGGCCGCAGGCCGGACAGTTGATCATGGGAATGGGCGTTCCCCAGTAGCGCTGGCGTGAAATGCTCCAATCGCGCAGACGGTAGCTTACTTTGCGTTTGCCCTTGCCGAGGGTTTCCAAGTGGCCGGCGATGGCATCCTGCGCGGTCTTGGATTCCAGGCCGGAAAACAAATGTGAATCCTGCAGCTTACCCGGCGCGGTATAGGCGCCGAAAGCGAAGTCCCATTCGGTGCCGTCGAGAGGCAGGATGACTTGCTTCAAGGGCAGGTGGTATTTTTGCGCGAATTCATAATCGCGCTGATCATGCGCTGGCACCGACATGACGGCGCCGCTGCCGTAGTCCATGACCACGAAATTCGCGACCCAGAGGGGGATGGGCTGCTGAGTTAAAGGATGCAGGGCGTTGATGCGCAGCGGCAGGCCGGATTTTTCAATGGTGGCGAGATCGGCTTCTGCGACTTTAATATTGCGGCACTCTTCTAGGAAGTGACGGAGTTCCGGAGAATTTTTCGCTGCTTTCTTGGCCAGGGGGTGCTGGGGCGCGATGGCGATAAAGGTGCAGCCAAAAAGCGTGTCGGCGCGAGTGGTGAAAACGCTTAAGGGCTCCTCCTCGCCTTCCACCTCAAAGAGCAGCTCGGCGCCTTCCGAACGGCCGATCCAATTGCGCTGCATGGTTTTGACCTGTTCCGGCCAGCCTTCGAGTTCGTTCAAGCCGTCTAACAATTCGTCGGCGTAGGCGGTGATTTTCAGGAACCACTGCGGAATTTCCCGTCTTTCAACCAGCGCGCCGGAGCGCCAGCCGCGGCCGTCCACGACCTGCTCGTTGGCCAGCACGGTTTGATCGACGGGGTCCCAGTTGACCTCGGCGTTTTTCTTGTAGACCAGGCCGTTTTCGTAGAGCTGGATGAAAAACCATTGTTCCCAGCGATAATAGTCGGGCTTGCAGGTGGTGAGCTCGCGACTCCAGTCATAGGCGAAGCCCAGCTGGATCATTTGCTGCTTCATGATCTCGATATTTTTATAGGTCCACTCGGCCGGCGGAATTTTGTTATGAATCGCCGCGTTTTCGGCGGGCAGGCCGAAGGCGTCCCAGCCCATCGGCTGCAGGACGTTTTTGCCCAGCATGCGCTGGTAGCGTGAAATGACGTCGCCGATAGTGTAATTGCGGACGTGGCCCATATGCAGGCGGCCGCTGGGATAGGGCAGCATGGACAGGCAGTAGAAGTTTTCTTTGTTCAGATCTTCGGAAACCTGGAAGCAGGCCTTTTCAGCCCAGAAATTTCGCGCGGTTTCCTCAATTTTATGCGGATGATATTGTTCTTCCATAGGTTTAGACTCGACGATATTTGACCGCTACGATCACCAGGGAAAGTAGGATCAGGAGGAGGGGATCCATGGCGTGACGCTGCCAGGGGGTTTTTCCGGTGTAAGCTTGAATGCTGCCGGTTAACACAGCGGTTTCAAAAGGCGGCGCAGCGTAGAGCAAATGGCCCTGCGGCGAAATGATGGCGGTGATACCGTTGTTCGAGGCGAATAAGATCGGTCGGCCATTCTCGATGGCGCGCATTTGCGCCATTTGCAAATGCTGCGCTTGGGCGATGGAATGACCAAACCAGGCGTCATTGGTGACTGTCAGCAGGATATTCACGTCGTTTAGCGTATGCAGCACCTGCTCGGGAAAGGCGATTTCATAGCAGATAAAAGCTAGCATTTTAATGTTGTCGTGAAGGATCAGCGGCTCGGACGGGCCATAGGCCGGAGTGAAGTCGGACATGGGAATCCTGAGGAAGTCGAAGATCCGTCCCAGCCATTTTTCAAAAGGAATGAATTCGCCGAAAGGCACGAGGCGGTGTTTCAAGTAATAGCCGACGCCCTGATCGCCCACGCTGATCACGGCATTGAAGTAGCGGTTGTTTTCGTTATTCTTGACGGGTATGCCGGTGATTAGCTGGGCATGGTGCTGCTTGGCGGTGACGGACATTTCATCGACAAAACCCGCGACTTCGTCCAGCGGCGCGGGGATCGCCGCTTCTGGCCAAATCACCACTTGGCTATCCCAGTGATCTTGGGAGAGATTTTTATATTGCAGCAGCGTGGGGAGGACCTGTTCCGGCAGCCATTTTAACTGTTGCGGAATATTGGCTTGGACCAGGCTGACTTGAAAGGGCTTGCCTGCGGGCTGGGTCCAGGAAGCCAGATTGAGCAGGGCACCAGCGACCCAAATGAGGATCAAGGCCAGCGCATTGAGATAGGCGGCGAGACGCCGCTTGTCTTTGAGGTAGAGCGTGGCGTTGACGAGGAGGGCGGCGCTGAAGACGGTGGCGAGGGAGACGCCGAAGACGCTGAAGATGGGTGCATAACCGTTGAGCGCGGAGTGGGTTTGGCTATAGCCGATAAAAAGCCAGGGAAAGCCGGTAAAGATCCAGCTGCGGACCCACTCGAAAAACACCCAGAGCGCAGGGAAGGCGCAGAGGATTTTAGCGCTATTGGTCTTGGGAAAATAGCGGTTGAGCAGGTAGCCCTGATAGGCTGGAAAGAGGGCGAGGAAGGCGATAAAGAGCAGGGTTAAAAAGCCGGCTATGATCGCCGGCAGCTCGGCATAGGTATGCATGCTGATATAGACCCAGTAAACGCCGCTGCCAAAGAGCCCCAGCCCATAAAAAAAACCGCGCCAAAACGCGATTTTTGGGGAAACATCCAGCCATAAAACCAGCAAAAAAGCCGCGGAAACCAGGGCCAGGGGGAAGATATAAAAAGGCGCGCAAGCCAGCGTTAAAAAAACACCGGCCAAAAAGGCCAAACTATTTTTGCCGAGTTCGATAAGGAATTGATTTTTCATTGGCATATTCTAGAGAAAGAGTCGATCGGCTGCAATGCCCGAGGGCAGGGCTTTCGCATTAAAAACAGGCGCCGCTGGAAATCCCTCTTAACTTATTGATAGTTGAAGAATAAATAAAATAGACCCAAGCGGTTATTAACGAATATAATAACCGCACCGTAAAACCATTATAAACCTCGTGTTTGAAAGACAGGAGGGTGTAACCTAACGATCGAGGTGGTGCGTGAACTCTGCTGCAAGTAGAAGTATAGAAGAAAAAGAAATACCCTATTTAAGAAAACTAACAATTCCTGGCAGATACGGCGAGATGGTTTTGTTTCCAAATGACAATAGGATCTATATTATTGCTACTATTGCTTCCGCTGTCTACCACTATAGACCATACATTGAGGAGCGCGACCTTATTTCTGGTGGGATTTTGCGAACAAAGGAACTGGATGCTCGCTATTCTACAGCCGGTTTATTGGTTAGCACATTTAAAAATAAAATCGTGCTTTCGTTTTATAAGCAAAACATTACGCTGATTGTTAATAAAGATACCTTGCTTGTCGAACAGGAA
>JABDGC010000028.1 GCA_013286215.1 Gammaproteobacteria bacterium | reverse complement strand
CAGGAACCCGTGACTTCCTAACCCGCATCGCCCGCTGCTGCAAACCTATTCCCAATGAACCCATTACCGGCTATATCACGTATGGGCGAGGCATCTCCATCCATCGCCAGGATTGCCGCAATTTGACGGCCATTGATCCTTCCCGGCTCATTACGATTAACTGGGACCAAGCCTATCAAGGTGCCTATGCGGTGGACCTGGATATCTTTGCTCAACGCGGAACTGATTTATTAAAGGAAATCACGAGTATTTTTTCGAACGCAAAAATAAACATGATTGCGATGCGCTCATTAATGGGGCACAATCAGTCCCAGTGGATCACGGTTACAATCCAGATCCACGACACAATGGAACTTACGCATACTCTGGAGCAATTGAAACAATTGCCTCTCGTCATGGAGGTTAAAAGGAAAAAATGAATCAGGGAAAAGCCGCCGAGAAAGCAGGCGCAGAGATCAATGCCTTGCCGCCGATTGACTGGAAACTCTGCATAAAATTAGCGAACAATAAAATAGCCGTTGCCCAGGAAATTTTATTGCTTGTCATTCAACAACTCCCCGCTGAGCTAGAAGCGATCAAACAAGCGCAAGCCCGCGCTGACTATGCGGAGCTGCTGCGCCGCGTTCACAAATTGCACGGCGCCTTGTGTTACAGTGGCATGCCACGCCTAAAGAACGCGGTCGCGCATTTGGAGAGTGTTTTAAAGCAGGATAACATTGATAATGCGCAATTGATTGAGCTTAGCAGACGCATGGAGACAGAAGCACAGACGGTTTTAGCCAGTAAGTTGCCGTGTTGAGGTTAATGAATACCTCCACTCAAAGCTCCACTGGTGTCAGTTGCGTCGTCAATTGCGCGCTGCTTTCTGCCACCTGATGAGCCGCGGCGCGGGTGTCCGTCTCGAAGAAGCCGCCGCGCTTATAGGCCAGATAGAAGCCATAGCCCACCAAACAAAGAGCTAGCTCTTTGACCGCCCGGAGAAATTTTGCGAAAGCACTTTTATGTTCGTCCAGAAAATTATTTCGGGATGCGGATAATTCAGCCTTGATGACTTTATTCGTGAAATTTAAGGCCTGAGTCGCTTGCTGCTCCTTGGGTAATTTGACAAACTCGAGCGTTTTTTTGCAAAGCAAGATCGTCAATTTCCGGGTCGCTTCCGCTTTGGCCAAGCGTGCGGGAGAGTTTTTTTCCTTCTCCATCATTTTCACTTTTAAATCTATTTGATCCAAGGCTGTGAACAGCCTTTCATAGGCCTCCCTGGTATTTTCATCTATTGCCCCTGCGGTATAAATTTCATCCAGCCGATTGCGAATCTTTTTCAAAATCAACTCAGGACTCTCTTGGGGCACCTCATAATATTGCTTCTCCTCCCCCGGCATTGACGACGGAGCAGTCGAAGCCGGGCCGCCGTATTTCGCCTCGATGCGACGGGTATGCGCGACAAGCGGCGAGTCCCCTATCAAAAAATGCTTCTCTTCGCCTTTCAAATCCAAGCTGATTGAAGACACGGAACCTGATCTCCCCGCGCGCCTGACCGAGGTCAGTTCGAACCGACTGGAATCAATTTTATATTTATCAGTCACTTTGGCAGCCAACAGTAACATACCCTGGATTACCATTTTTTTCTGGCTCGCGGCATAGGCATCATAATCAATTATGCCAGCGGCCTTAGGATCACCCTTGCGAGCGCAATCGAAATGATGCTTATCTAGGATGCCAGCGATATTACGAGCCACCTTATCGCGAATATAAAATAATTTACTTTTCAGCAGTGACCGGAGCTCCGCTTGTTCCTTGAGAAGCATATCATGGGCTCTGTATTCATTGTCTTCCACTTTTTCAAAAGAATGCAAGAGCCGACCGATGCCATTATCGATCTCCTGACCAAAAGCGGACAGAGACTCAAAGATGAAATTACAATGATGGGGATGCGTGATGTAAATTTCCCCCAGATCCCGGATAGCATCCGAGAGTTTTTGGCAAAATTGATCCAAGTCCGTCAGCTGATCCAGCAGGCAGACCAACTCTGTAAAAATCTGCGCGCGAGCCTTGAGCTGACTGCGATTACGATACTTCGTCAAGACAACATTGAGCGCTTGTTTCTCCCTTTTAGACAGACTTTCCACTGGCTTACTCGCCGGCAGGCCGTCCAAGGCGGCGCCCAGACCCATCACAGACGCTATTCTAAGCTCCACCTGCTGTCTGTCTGCGTGGATCTCATAAACTTTCCATCCCACCCCCTCCCGCACCACCAAGAAAGAACTGGGCTCCGGAATCCGCGGCATTCTGGTCACGATTGAGAGTTGGCATTCTTCATCAAAGCCCACCGTAACGAATTGATTCTTGCCTACGCTGCCAGCCGCATTCGGCTGAGGTGACTTTAAGGTCAGAAAATTTGGGTGAAGCTTTTCGAAAAGCTTTTTAATCCCGGGCAAATCCTCGTCCTTTAATTCAAATGGCAATTTAGTGATGATTTTGGGGTCGAGCTGATAGGCGGTGATATTTTGCAGCCAACCCTTGAAAATAGAATTGAGAATGGGAACAGCAGCGCCATTGCGCTGCAAAACATTATGTGTGTTTTCGTATGCCGGCCTCAATAGGCCGGCCGCGATCAAGTCCGTCGTTGCCGTATCAACGAACTTCCACTCCTTTTCAGGAACAATCAATTTAGCAAACAGTTTGATAAGCCCCGGAATCAGGTCCTTATTACAAGAAGACATTAACTCATCCACATAAGACTTCATGGTGCGAGCAGAGCTGTGATCCCGCAGCACGCGCTGAGCCAAACACAGCTCGCGCACCGTTGCTTTCAGTCTTTCAAACCGCTGGCGTTTTTGCGGGCTGCTGGATTCAAGCCGGGTATCCCGAGGCAACGATATAAAGCCGCGGATAAAGCTAATGATTCCATCCAGGATAGCGATGTCGACATCAAAACCTTGAAAATTAGTGCAATGCTCACTCAGTATAATCAATAAATAAGTCAAGACACTGGAGGTCACATCGTTCGCGTCGCCTTTAGTCCAGAGGCTTCTTTGCCCCGAATCTAAGCGGTCATCATAAAACCCCATGATATGTTGCTTTGCACTCTTGATGTGCTCACTGTAGGGTAGCAAAAAAGTATCCGTACTGATCGATTTATCTTGCATCAGATCCTTGCGAATCGCCTGGTTGAGTCTTAAGGCAACGTAAGGCGACTCGTCTGCCTTAGAGTCAGCGGCTTTTGAGTCGGAGAGCTGTTGGATAGTAAAAGGAGGAGGAAGGGTTGGATGCTCCTTCATGCCGGGGCTGGTTATCTCAACAAGGTATTTCCTATAGAGCTCCATTATTTCTCTGACTCTTTTCATGTGCTTTTCGGATTGATGTCGGTTATATTCATACCTTGTATAAACTACTCCCGCCACCACTAAAGAGGTCACCGTGGCAAGAGCGACCGCCGCGGCACTACCAGAGCCGGCGGATATAATGGATTTCCCGATTGATTTGGCTTCTCCTAAACCGGATGCTAAATCTGAGATGCTTGGGGAACGTACGTCCATAGCTGATCTCCTTTTTTTAAATGCTACTACACGAAACCTTAAGGCTTTCTTAAGAGGTGAAGCAGCGACCCTTAATCTGATTATAAAATAGTCAAAAACACGGGTCTCAAGGTCAGATTCAAACAATCCTCAGACCACTGTAGCGAGAATTTTAGCGGGGCAATCGGTGAAAATAGCATCCACGCCCCAGGAGAATAAATCTGCGGCACGGGCCGGGTCATTGACGGTATAGGCTAGCAAGAGCGAGCTGATGGCTTTGAGCTGTTGGATCAGCGTGGGGTTCAAGAGATTTTGGTTCAGGTTAAGCGAAGTGCAATGCAACTCCCGATAAGTCTTTTCCCAATCCATGGCCAAGTCATCCATTAAAAATCCCAGCTGAAGAAGAGCGGACTGCTGCCGGAGTTCTTTTAACACGGGAATTGAAAAACTGGAGATCAATGGCGTCGGAATGGTTTTATACTGCTCGAGCTGAGATAAAACGTGAGTAACGGTTTCTTTTTCCATCCCTGGCAAAGCCTTTATTTCTATATTCGCAGATAGCCGCTCTTCTTGCAAAAAAGCCAGCACCTCGCTTAAACGCGGGATCCTTTCTCCGGCGAAGCGGGGATCAAACCAAGAGCCGGCATCAAGGGTCTGCAAATAGCTGTAAGGCTGTACCTGCAGCAAACCCTGGCCATTGGTGGTGCGATCCAAGGTTTCATCGTGAAAGACCACGACCTCGCCACAGGCCGCCAGCATGACGTCGAATTCCAGCCAACGCGCGCCCTGCTCCTGCGCTTTTTTAAAAGCAGCCAGCGTATTTTCAGGGGCGGAAGCACTGGCGCCACGATGCGCCAGCAAGGGAGGACGAAAGCGGAAGACGCTAGCACTCATTTCCAAACCCTCCTGGCGGCTAGCCATCGGATAAAATGAGCGCTAATCATTCTTTTTCACCAGACGCCGGTATTTTTCCTGTAATTGCGCCGGCGTTTCCGCATGCTCAGGATCAAGGATGATGCAGTTCACCGGACAAATGGCGACACATTGCGGCTCGGCAAAATGGCCGACGCACTCGGTGCAAGCAGAGGGCTTGATTTCAAAAATCATTTCGCCCTGATAAATGGCCTCGTTGGGACAAACAGGGGCACAGACATCGCAGTTGATACATTCTTCGGTAATTTTGAGAGCCATGCGCTACCCCTTTTCGTATAAAGCCTTGGCTACATGTTCGGGCACAAAACCGCTGACATCCCCTTTGAGGAAGGCAATTTCGCGCACGAGGCTTGCGGAAATATACATGTATTTTTCCGACGGCATCAGAAACAGGCTTTCAATGTCGGGATTTAAAAAACGATTCATACTCGCCAATTGAAATTCATAATCAAAGTCTGCCACCGCTCGCAGGCCGCGTAAAATAACGCCAGCCTTTTCCTTTTTTACATAATCGAGCAACAATGAGTCAAAACCTTCGATTTTCACGTTTTTATAGCGGACTAAGGATTGAGCCGCTAATTCACGGCGCTCTTCCAAGGAAAACAGAGGCTTTTTATTGGGGTTGGCGGCAATAGCCACGATCACCTGGTCAAAAAGGCGGGAGGCGCGATCAACCAAATCAATGTGCCCCAAGGTAATGGGATCAAAGGTTCCCGGGTAAACCGCAATTTTCATAGTCTATTCTCGTTGGCGTGCTTGATTGATTTTTAACCAGAATTAAGCCTGGGCCGTTCAACTCAGGGTATAATTATATCAATAAAGCTCAATTATTGTTACGGGGACGGGGCGCATGTTTCAATTCAAACTGTCTAACGATCACAACCAGGAACCCTACATCAAGATCCCGCTCAGCGGCCATGATTTGCTGCGTATATCCAAATTAAACAAGGGCTGCTCCTTCTCCCAAGAGGAGCGCGAAACCTTCAAACTGACCGGCCTCCTCCCGCATCAAGTTGAATCCCTTGAACAACAAACTGTCCGAATGTATGAGCAATTCCAGGAGTACCACACCAATTTATCCAAAAACATCTATCTCAATTCACTCTATGATTATAATGAAACCCTATTTTATAAATTAATCTCGCAGCATCTGGAAGAAATGTTGCCGATTATTTATACGCCCACCGTCGGCGAAGCCGTTGAGCATTTCAATCTCGAGCACCGCAAACCGCGCGGTCTTTATATCAGTTATCCCGATCTCAAGAAAATCGATGCGATTCTCGATCATCGCTTTCCCGCTGATGTTGATTTAATCGTCGCGACTGACGGCGAAGCCGTGCTCGGCATCGGCGATCAGGGTATCGGCGGGATTAATATCGCGGTCGCCAAGCTCATGGTTTACACCCTCTGCGGCGGTATCAACCCCCACCGCAACCTGCCCATCCAATTGGACGTGGGAACCAATAATGAAATCCTCTTGAATGACCCCATGTATCTTGGCTGGCGACATGAACGTATCTCGGGACAGGCTTATGATGATTTTATCGAAGCCTTCGTCAACGCCGTGAAGCGTAAGTTTCCGCAGGTGCTCTTGCATTGGGAGGACGTGGGCCGCAGCAATGCGCGGCGCATTTTGAATTATTATCGCGATAAAATTTGCACCTTTAACGGTGACATTCAAGCCACTGGCGTCGTGACCGTCGCTTGCATTCTCGCCGGCATCAAGGCCAGCGGCACACCCCTGACCCGCCATCACATCGTGATCTTTGGCGCTGGCACAGCCGGCGTTGGCATCGCGGATCAAATTCAGCAAGCGCTGCGGCACAGCGGTCTCTCGGCCGAAGAAGCGATCTCTAAATTCTGGCTGATCGATAAAAGCGGCTTACTAACGGACCAGACGCCTGGCCTACTCGACTTTCAAAAACCCTACGCACGCAAAGCATCGGAATTGGCGTCGTGGGAACTCCAGAACTCGCCCTTTGTCGGCCTCCTGGATGTCGTGAAAAACGTGCGGCCCACGATTCTCATCGGCTGCTCTACCGTCACTGGCGCTTTTACCAAAGAAATCGTACAAGCCATGCGCAAGCGTGTTTCCAGGCCGATTATCATGCCTCTCTCCAATCCCTTGACCAAATCCGAAGCCACACCTCATGATTTAATCCGCTGGACCAAGGGGCAGGCCATTATTGCGACTGGCAGCCCCTATCCCGATGTCATTTATGAGGGAGAACAAATTCGCGTTGCGCAATGCAACAATGCCTTTTCCTTCCCTGGCATTGGCCTCGGCACCATCGCTGCCAAAGCCAGGCACATCACCGATGGCATGCTCTGGGCCGCCGCTCAAGCCCTGAGCCATTTTTCGCACGCTCACCATCATCCTTTGGAACCGATTTTACCTAAACTGACCGAGTCAAAAAAAATCAGACGGCAAATCGCCTTGGCGGTCGCCCTAAGAGCCCGCGAGGAAGGAATAGCCGAGGTTGATCCCGCGCTCGATCTGGAGCATATTATCGATAACATGATCTGGGAACCTCGATATTACCCCTACAGGAAAGAATAAAATTAATGAATATGCGTCAAAATGCCTATCTGGTGGCCATGGGCATCGCTCAATGGCAATTACGCGACAGTAAAAAGCCCGCGGAACCGGAACTCAGCCTAAATTGGGAGGGATTACAACAAGCCGTGGTCCAGTGTACTGCCTGCGGTTTACATGGCTCACGGACGCAAACGGTATTCGGGGTCGGCGATCAGAAAGCAGACTTGATGATTATCGGCGAAGCACCGGGGTTTTACGAAGACCAACAGGGCGAGCCCTTTGTAGGGCGCGCTGGGCAATTACTCACCGCCATGCTCAAGGCCATCCAAAAAGAGAGAACCCAGGTTTATATCGCCAACATCCTCAAATGCCGCCCGCCGAATAACCGCGATCCACAGCCGGAAGAAGTGGCCCTCTGCACGCCTTATTTAAACCAGCAAATCGCCTTGATCCAACCCAAACTCATTCTAGCCGTCGGTCGTATCGCGGCTCACTATTTGTTAAACACCAAACAGGCTCTCTCCCAGCTGCGCGGGCAAATCCACCATTATGGTAAAGACCGGACGCCACTGATTGTGAGCTACCATCCAGCCTATTTGCTGCGCAACCCACGCGACAAGGCCCAAGCCTGGCAGGATTGGCAGCGGGCAATGAAGATAATCATTTGATTAATAAATATTTTTAACACAATTCGCTCTCTGCTGCCAACCCGCGCTTTTCATAAAAAACCCGA
Source organism: Gammaproteobacteria bacterium (assembly GCA_013286215.1). Lineage (GTDB taxonomy): Bacteria > Pseudomonadota > Gammaproteobacteria > DSM-16500 > DSM-16500 > JABDGC01. Next base: position 6,036 of record JABDGC010000028.1, on the reverse strand, counting down.
TATACTTAAATAAGAAAGGTCTTTTATCGCATAGGGGTAGCTTATGCAGCATAGAAAATCCAAGAATACGCCCACCCTTGAAGAGAAGGAGAAGGCTTCTCCCAACGTCGCGCGGAATAGAAACAGCTTTCACAGAGATGCAATTCGTGCGCCTGTAGCCTTTGTAACACCTGCAGAACCCGCCGCATCTGCCGAGCCGCCATTGGAGGCCAACGCTCAAACTACCCGATCAATACTATCAACACTACAGAAAAAAAGCGGCGGTGCCTCAACGAAATCAGCACAAGAGGTAACCTTGGAGGCAGAACCGACTAATCTCACTGAAGAGGAAAAAGAGTTTTGCCGGAGGGAAAAATTTAGCGCAACGGAGGCCTTGGCGCTAAAAGCCATCACCCGAACCCCCCCTATGAGCCTGGAGGAGGCCTTTATCCTTGCTAAAAACAATAATATTAGCTTTGCCGACATTTTAATATGCAAAGAAGCGAATTTCCTCCTGGTAGACGCCATCAACTGTAAGAATAACGGGATGACTCTACATGACGCCCTCATTTACAGACAGGTCAGCCTGGAAACAAAGTGTGCCATCGAATTTCGCGGCGGCGCGCCCATCCAATGGATGGGTGAAGAAGTGGCACGCAAACCGCTGGTCATTAAAGAAAAATCCGACAAAAGCGAGGGCTTTACCAGCGGTTGCGTTAGAGCAAAGAAAGCAGAAAACAAGGAAGAGCAACATAAACATCTTGATCGTCTGAAGAAGAACAACATTTATAAAGGCTTCTATAACATCCCTCTAGGAAAAATACTAACGCTACGGGACAAAGACGGAGAGCTACGCTATACCTTTAACGCAAAATATAGCGATCCCAGCAAAGGCCGCTTGACTTTCAGCTTAACAAAAGACAACACGGACCCACCCCAGTTGTACAGCATCGACCTGAGCCACTACGGCAAAAAACCCGATCTCTCAAAGTGGAAGATGAATTTGGCGGGAACCACTCCACCCCCTTGGTGGCCCTCCTCTTTTGCCTTTAGTGAAGCGCTGGCTTCCGCCTATCCCGCGCAAAGAGTTGAATTTAAATCGGATCCTAAAACTGGCAAGCCTGCACCTAAATTTGTAACCGAACTAGTCTATCTCACCATAAATGAAAAAGCCCAGATCATCCCCATCTCGACAGATAACGACGTCAATGGCTTTGGCTGCTCCACGGAAACGATTCGACAAATGGGAAAGGAAAAGGCCGCTGCTTTAGTGGGGACTCGAATTAACACTTCTGAGCAGAAGGGCGCGTATGAATTAATCAGAGCACGCGTTGCCTTGAACGCAGCTCAACAAAGTCCGGCGAACCCGGAACAAGAAATGCAGCCCTTGCCCCCTGTGAATGCGGTAGAGGCTGAGGTAAAAACGGCGCAGGACATTGGGCACAGTGAAGGAATCTTCCATCATGAGACCGGCTTTATTACCGCTCACGGCTCCCACCTCATGCACCGCATCAACGAGCTTGCGGTCCCACCAGTCTCGCCTAAAAAAGGGGTATTCCGACCCTTGCAACACGCAGACGAAGATAATAATCTTGAGCACCCCCAGGATCTGGGGAGTACCGTCGTCTTCACGCACGACGGACACGTGAAAGTTTTTAAAACGCTGGAAGAACTCGTGCAATACCGCATTGACACCGAAAAAGAACAGTTCTTCCTGGTCAATGAAAATGCGCAACGATTTCCGCTCTGGATACCCTATATCGCAAGGCAAATCAATCATATCGACAAACCGGGCGGCGTTGCCTTGCCAATCCCAGCCTCGGTGAAGCAAAAGTTCGTCGAATGCCTGGCGGCATCAGGGCAAAAAGACAAACCCGTCATTGATAATGAGGTTCGCAAAGCTTGTAGAAAATTATTGTCTGACCCCGATGTCTTCGGGGAAACATCATCCGCCCAGAAAGTTAACCAGCGCGTTAAACTGAGAATTAAACTGATAGAAATAGCCTACTCAGAGCCGACTCCTTCATTGACATTACATCATAAACCGACTTGAGGGGAGATTTTTTATGCCTAAGAAAGAGATAGAAAAGGCAGAGAAGCTTGATCATGCCCTGAAAGGGCTTGATCAACTAAACAAGGAGGTTTTCGAAAAAGCGCAAGACCCTCTGCTGGCTGACTACCAGTCCAGGATTAATGGCGTAGCCGGACTGATTATCTTCTTAAAAACAGATCTCGCCAGAAAGGCCCGGGCGAAAAGAGAACAAAGGGAGGTTAACCAGACCTTATTAGAAGAGGTTGAACAGCTGAAACAGCAGGTAACGGAATTCAGCAAAGCCTACCCCACGCTCGCCGCAAATATCTGCGAAGAGGCCTGCACGGATTTAGAGGACGTCGTAAAAGCGAATAGACCTTAGTACAGTGTCAACTTGATTCTGTCATGAGTGAAAGAACCCAGAAGGCATAGGGAATGATCACGATAGTGACGGCATGCCGCCGCAAAGTAGACAAGCCTTGTTCCGCTCTAAGGCCAAAACACTGAAGCGCGGCGCCAAAAGCTGAATGAGCATTAACTTGCCCGCCAACGGAAGATCGAACCCCAAAATCCATTTTAAAATCTCCGCCGCCTGAAGCGAGCCCAAGAGGCCAGGCAGCACACCGAGAACCCCGCCTTCCACGCAGGGCGGAAAGAGTTCGGCGGGCGGCGCGTCTGGGAATAAGCAACGAAAACAAGGCGTCTTTTTTCCTAAAAAAAGCGCGACCTGTCCCTCGAATTGACGGACACTGGCATAGACATGCGGTTTATCTAGCGCGTGGGCTTGGTCGGCGATTAAATAGCGCGTGGCGAAATTATCGGAGCAATCCGCGATGATATCATAAAGATGAAACAACTGTGCCGCGTTTTCAAAAATCAGCCGCTCGGGATAGGCATGAATCGTAAGATTCGGGTTCAGAGCGAGCAAATGCTGTTTAGCTGCCTCCGTCTTCACTGTTCCGCGATCAGCGTCTTTATAAAGTATTTGCCTTTGTAAATTACTCAGCTCTAAACGGTCGTCATCCACAATGCCCAGTGTTCCCACCCCTGCCGCCGCCAAATACAACAAGACCGCCGACCCCAGACCGCCAGCGCCAACGCACAATACATGCGCTTGTTTCAACTTGAGCTGCCCCGCCCGGCCAATTTGATCCAGCTTGATTTGTTGCGAGTAGCGCTCTAATTCACTTGGCGTGAGGATCATGTTGGCTTACTCGCGTTAATAGTTCCAGGGTGGCTTTGAGAGGATCCGGTGCCTGGGTAATGGCGGAGATCAGCGCCACGCCATCCACCCCAGTGGAGCACACTTCGGATATTCTTTCGGAGTTGATCCCGCCGATCGCCACTAAGGGATAGCTCAAGGTACGACGCCACCGTTTTAAGCGAGAAATTCCCTGTGGCGGAAGGCTGATTGCTTTGCTCGTCGTATGATAAATTGGACCAAAGGCCAGATAGGAGGGCCGCAGCGCATGCGCGCGAGCCATTTCATAATAACCATGCGTGCTGATGCCCAGTCGCAGGCCCGCCTTGCGCAGCTTCTCAAAATCAGTCCGTTGAAAATCATCCTGTCCTAAATGAACGCCATAGGCGCCATAGCGCAAGGCTAATTCCCAATGATCATTCACAAAAAGCCGGGCCTGGTATTGCTTCGCCAAGGCCACACTCTGCCGAATTTCAGCCTCAAGCGCACTTCCCTCTTTGTCTTTCACGCGCAGCTGCAGCTGTTTGAGCCCGCAAGGCAATAGCTGCTCCACCCAGCTAAAACGGTCGACAACGGGGTATAAGCCCAATGAGCGCTCTTCAAGCAGGGGAAAGGGTGGTTTTAATTCAGCTTGGTAGTCATCGCTTAAATACGGCAGGTCCGTTTCTTCTTCAGGCCAATCGCCGTGGTAAAGCCAGGCAGCCTTGCCGGGCAAAACCGCAGCCTTGCGAATGCCGCGGTTCACATACATTTTGGCTACCACCAAGGCGTCTTTGATTTCATAGCCCAGTGCCAGGCAAGCCGTCAATGCCGCGGACAGAGCGCAGCCAGTACCGCGGTAATTTAAGCGGCAGGCGCGTTCATTGGCCAACCAAAAAGACGTTTTCCCGTCGGTCCAATAATCCTGCGAGAAAAGCGGATCGTGAAAATGACCGCCTTTGATTAAAACGCTTTTGGCGCCCAAGCTCAACAGCGCTTCCGCCCCTTGCTGAATTTCACGGGCGTCGCGAAGTGGCCGGTTTAAAAGTTGCTCGGCCTCAAATCGATTCGGCGTGAACACATCGACAAAACGAAGAAAGCGCCGAAGCCGGTCAAGATATCCTTTTAAAGCCACTGAAACAAAATGAGCGCCTGAAGCGGACCGCAAGACAGGATCCAGCACCACCGGGCCGGAATAGCCCGCCAAATAGTTTTCCAGGACGCGCAGCGTCTCCTGGCGGCCGAGCAACCCGAGTTTGATGGCTTTGGGCGCCAAGTTTGTTTGCAAAGCCGCGAGCTGTGCCGCGATGAACTCCGGGGCTAAATAGGCAAGCTCACTGAGCTGCTGGTTATTTTGCGCAGTCACCGCGGTCAGGACCGCGGTGCCATGCAGGCCAAAACAGTGAAAGGTCTTTAAATCACTTTGAATGCCGGCGCCGCCGCTGGAATCAGAACCAGCGATGGTACAAACGATTTCAGGGTTCATCCGAACGCTCCTGACGCCAAAAAGGCGTATCGATTAAAGAAGTACTGGGACAGGCCGTGTTTCTCTCCAGCATCAGCCCAGCCTTAAAAGCAGCGCGTCCGGCGATGATCGCGTCGCGAAAAGCAGCAGCCATGAGCACGGGTTTTTCAGCCAGCGCCACGGCGGAATTGAGCAAAACACCGTCGTAGCCTAATTCCAGAGCCTGCGTCGCCTGCGAGGGCTTTCCCAGGCCGGCATCGATGATTAAGGTAACTTCAGGCAAGCGGTCACGCAAAACCGCCAAGGCGTAAGGATTCAACAAGCCTTTTCCCGAACCGATCGGCGAAGCCCAGGGCATTAAAATACGGCAGCCACAATCGACCAGACGCTGCCCCAGGACAAAATCATCCGTCGTATAGGGAAAGACTTCAAAACCTTTTTGCACTAATGCCTCGGCCGCCTTGAGTAATTCAAAGGGATCCGGCTGCAGACTATAGTCATCGCCGATGACCTCCAGCTTAATCCAGGAAGTCTGAAAAATTTCACGCGCCATTTCAGCGGTAGCGACAGCTTCCTCGGCGCTGCGACAACCGGCAGTGTTGGGCAGCAGCTGGCAATTCAATTTTTGCAGCGCCGACCAGAAGTCTGCTCCGGCGTTTTCACGTGGACATTGTCGTTTTAACGAAACGGTCAGTACCTGAGCTTGCGATGCCTGAATCACCTCCTGCATCACTTTCAAAGAAGGGTACTGTGCTGTGCCCAGCAAGAAGCGACTCGATAAAAGCCTGTCCGCAAGGGTCCACATGGCTAGCCTCCCTGCATAGGAACCACGATATCCACCTGATCGTTTTCCCTTAAAGTTGTTTGCGAATAGCGCGCACGCGCGACAAAACGCCGATTGACGGCAACTGCACAAAAGGTGCTGAAACAGGCGCTGAAGGTTGCCTCCAATAAGGTGAGCAAATCACAGTTTTCGGGGATCGCCGTCGGCTGGCTATTTAAAAGGATCATCATGCGGCCTGCTCCCAAAGTGCACGGTGACGTACGCGCGACAATCCGCCTTGCAGCCAGGATAGAATTTCATTGACCAACGTGGGAGCAATTAAATAGCCGTGACGATACAGCCCATTGACAGCGATCAAACCTGGCGAATAGCGGATGCGGGGTAAATGATCCGACAACACGGGGCGGCAATGCGTGACCATTTTGAGGATCCGGGCTTCGCTCAAACTGGGGTGGATACTATAGGCGGCCGTCAATAAATCCAGTGCCCCGCGTAAGGACATCGGACTATAGTCCGTCGCTTCAATTTCACTAGCACCGATGAGGTAGCGCCCCTGCGGCCGGGGAACCAAATATAAACTGTAACGCGGATGCAGC
>JABDGC010000027.1 GCA_013286215.1 Gammaproteobacteria bacterium | reverse complement strand
CAATTTTTAATTCTCAGCTTCCAACTCCAAACCATCCAAACGAGTATAGACTGGCCCACCGCTCAGCGTTTGGCTGCTGAAAAGCACCACCTCCTTCACAAACACGTCCGCCAACGCCTCCCCGGAAAAGGAAGCTAAAAGCGCGGGGTCCCTATTCCGCACACTTTCCACGCGCGCCAGCGTCAGATGAGCGCGGAAGGGACGGTCTTCAACGATATAGCCCAAGGTGGCGGCGCCTCTCCCCAAAGCTTGCGAGAGCTCGGCCAAAGCGTGATACGGCTCCGCTCGCAGACTGATAACCTGCGGGCGATGGGGACTGGGAAACCATTCCAAAGGGCCCAAGCGCAACGAAAAAGACTTTAGGCCGACCACTTCCCCGCGAGCCGCTTGCAGCAAGTGAGCGGTCTCGCCTTGATCCACCTGCCCCAGAAATTGCAACGTCAGATGTAAGTTCTCCGGTTTAACCCAGCGAAACGGCTGGTGTTTCAGGCTTTTTTTCAAATGCAGCTTCAAGGCCGCCATCAGGACGCCCAGCTGTTCCTTGCACTCCAAAGGCAGATCAACGGCAAAAAAGGCGCGAATAAATGAAGTGCTCACTGGGCTTTTACCTCCTTACACATGAAGAAGAGGGGTTTTTCTTCCGTCCTCTCCCTTTAAGATGTTATATAAGATGTTACAATCAATGCAATCATCCTAAAGGGTAAAGTCATGGCCAAAAAAAGAGGTCTTGGAAGATCGTTAGAGGCGCTATTAACCAAGCCTTCTTCTTTATTGGAAGAATCAGCGCTGGCACAGAGTGAAAACAAGAATGAAGCGCTGCCCCAGGGTGAGCGCCTGGCTTACCTGCCCTTAGACCAAATCCAACGCGGCAAATACCAACCCCGCCGCGATATGAATCCGGACGCCCTGCAGGAATTAGCCGAATCCATTCGTGCCCAGGGCATCATTCAGCCGATTGTGGTCCGCCGCCTCGCTGGCAGCGACAAATTCGAAATTATCGCCGGCGAACGACGCTGGCGAGCCTCCCAACTGGCCGGACTCAGCGAAATACCCGTGTTAATTCGCGACATCCCAGACGAAGCCGCCATCGCCATGGCCTTGATTGAGAATATTCAGCGGGAAAGCCTCAACCCCATCGAAGAAGCCTTCGCCTTACAAAAATTGATCAACGAATTTGAAATGACCCACCAGCAGGTAGCAGAAGCCATTGGCAAATCACGCACCAGCATTACCAATATTCTGCGTCTGCTCGCTCTCAGTGATGAAGTCAAAGCCATGCTCGAGGCCGGCCAACTGGAAATGGGCCATGCTCGCGCTCTTTTAAGCCTCCCCCAAGCGCTGCAAGTAGAAGCGGCAAAAACCATTATTAACCAAGGCCTTTCAGCCAGACAAGCGGAAACCCTGGCCCGCCATCTGCAAATGCCAGCCTCCCAAACAATCAAGAAATCCGTTGATCCTGACCTCAAACGCCTACAAGACTCCCTCTCCAACCGCCTGGGTGTGCGTGTCAATATCGAATCCCACTTGAGCGGCAGAGGGAAAATCATCCTTCACTACACCAATTTGATTGAATTTGACCGACTTTTGGCTAAATTACCAGACCGCTCTTCTCACGGTAACTAATTGACATTAGCCACCCCCTCTCCTATGATACCGGGTCGATAGAAAGCGAATAATAGAGGCTAGAGAAATGAAAAGAACATACCAACCCAGCGTAATCAAACGCAAAAGAACCCACGGTTTTCGTGCCCGCATGGCAACGAAGGACGGCCGCGCTGTGCTTAGCCGCCGCCGCGCCAAGGGACGCAAAAGATTAACTGTCTAATCAAATATTTAAGCTAAATTGAAAACTGCCGTATACAAGCCTTCTTTCAGCTTTTCGCGAACCTACCGCTTAACCACAAAAGCAGATTATGCCGCTGTGTTCGATGAGCCGCTGAAAGTAAGCCAGGCTTGGTTTTTAGCTTTATATAGAAAAAACCAGAAAGCCCATCCCCGAATTGGGATTATTATCAGCAAACGGATCATAAAAAACGCCACCGCCCGAAATTACGTGAAACGGCTGATTCGTGAAAGCTTTCGGGTTCACCGGGTCGAATTGGAAAACATCGACCTCGTTATTATGACACGCAAAGGCTGCACGCTTGAAAACAAGGTGAAACTGCAAAAAGAGCTGGATACCCTATGGCAACGATTGCTGTCACTTTAAGATCGGCGCTGCAAAAAACTGCGCTGAGCATCATCAGGGCTTATCGCTACTTTTTAAGTCCCTGGCTGGGGTTTCACTGCCGCTTTCAACCGACTTGCTCCGGCTATGCCAAAGAAGCTCTGCAAAGACACGGTGTTTACAAAGGAGCTTACCTCTCCTTGCGCCGCGTGTTACGCTGTCATCCCTGGCACCCGGGTGGAATTGATTTTGTACCATTAAAGAAGTGAGACCTATGTTAGACAACATACTCGATTATCTCAGAATTGGCTTATACGTACTCCTGGCCCTGGTTTGCTTTTCTTTATATCAAAGCTGGCAGAGTGAACATCCACAACAGCCGCAGGCGACAGCCGCGACTTTGCAAGGTAGTATCCCGCAAATCGGGCCCCAAGCCACCGCCCTTCCCAGCCTTCCTGCAAGCCCCGCTGCAAGCAGCAGCGCTCCAACGCAGACGCAAGCCACTCCGGTCTCGTCCACCATTCCTAGCAGCCGCATTATTCATGTGACCACCGATGTCCTCGACGTCGAAATTGACGCGCAGGGCGGCGATCTGATTCAAGCCCGGTTATTAGACTATTCCGAAAGCCTGAACGCCAAAACACCTTATCTTTTACTGAACCATGACCCCAAAACGGAATATCTCGCGCAAAGCGGCCTCTTGAGCGCGGAAGGCCCGGACAATCCGCAAGGCAAAGCACTTTATAAACCCGAGAAGCTGCAATACACCCTGGAACCCGGACAAAATGAAGTCGTGGTGAACCTGTTCTGGCAAAACAAAAATGGCCTCACCGTTCAGAAATCACTGACCTTTCATCGCAACGACTATGAAGTGGATGTCGCCTATCAAATCAGCAATCAAGGCAGCCGCCCCTGGACCGGCAGTCTTTACAATCAATTGCTGCGCACCGATACACCGCCGCCAAGCGGCCAAGGCTTATCGAACCTGACCACCTATTTTGGCGCCGCCATTTCCAGCCCGGAAAAAACGTTCGAGAAAGTGTCTTTCAAAGACATGCATAAAAATAATCTTAACCAAGTCATTACCGGTGGCTGGGCTGCCATGGTGCAACATTATTTCGTGACGGCCTGGATCCCCGATAAAGTCAGCACCTCCGATTACTACTCCCAGGTGACACCAGCAGGCCTCTATACCATCGGCATGATCGGGAAGCCAGTCACCGTGCCGCCGCATGAAAAAGTAATGGTGCAAGCCAAGCTCTACACCGGGCCAGCCTTGACCGACCGTCTGCAAAAAGCTGCACCGGGCTTGCAATTAACCATTGATTACGGCATTTTCTGGTTTATCTCCGTCGCCATTTTCTGGCTCATGCAAAAAATTTATGAGTTCATCGGCAACTGGGGCTGGGCCATTGTCATCACCACCTTAATCATCAAGCTGCTTTTCTACAAGCTGTCCGCCAAAAGCTATCGTTCCATGAGCATGCTTAAAAAGCTGCAACCGCGCATGGAACGCTTGAAAGAATTATATAGCAATGACAGACAAAAACTCACGCAGGCCACCATGGATCTCTACCGCCAGGAAAAGGTGAACCCCATGGGCGGTTGTCTGCCGATTCTCATTCAAATCCCTGTCTTCATCGCGCTCTATTGGGTCTTGGTAGAAAGCGTGCAACTCCGTCAGGCACCCTTTATTCTATGGATACATGATTTATCGGCCAAAGATCCCTACTATATTTTGCCGATCCTGGTGGGTCTCTCCATGTTTCTGCAGCAACGCTTAAGTCCGCCGCCACCGGATCCGACACAGGCTAAGGTCATGATGTTCATGCCGGTGATCTTTACGGCGCTTTTTATCAACTTCCCCGCTGGTTTGATGCTCTATTGGTTTATTAACACGACCTTGTCCGTCATCCAACAGTGGCACATCATGCGCACCGTCAAATAAACTCGCCTATGGGGAAGCTGGACACCATTGTTGCACCTGCTACTCCCCCCGGTCACGGCGGCGTCTCCATTGTCCGCGTCTCCGGCCCGCGCGTTCAAGAAATAGCACAAGCCGTCCTGGGTCAGCTCCCTTCGCCGCGGACGGCTTGCTTTTCTTCCTTCCGCGATCGGGACGGCGCCATTCTCGATCAGGGCCTTGCTCTCTTTTTTCCCGGTCCGGAATCCTTTACTGGCGAAGACGTACTGGAGCTGCAAGGCCACGGCGGACCCGTAATCGTTAACCTGCTGTTGCAACGCATTCTTGGCTTGGAGGCGCGACTGGCCCGCCCCGGTGAATTTTCAGAAAGAGCCTTTTTAAATGGAAAAATTGACCTCGCTCAGGCCGAATCGATCGCAGATCTGATTCACGCTTCCACTGAAGCAGCCGCGCGCTCCGCCCTGCGTTCGCTGCAAGGCGAATTTTCGCGGCGAATTCACAGCTTAGTCGAAGCCTTGATCGAGCTACGCACCTATATTGAAGCGGCCATTGATTTCGCCGAAGAAGAAATTGATTTTCTCGCCCATGAGTCGCTGCATCAGCGTTTCGAGCAATTGCTGGAGACGCTGGCAACCATCCAAAACACCGCCCGACAAGGCTCGCTCCTGCGTGAAGGCTTGAGCGTCGTGATCGCCGGAAAACCCAATGTAGGAAAGTCCACGCTGCTGAATGCCCTCAGCGGCAAAGACTTGGCCATCGTCACCGACATCCCTGGGACTACGCGCGACACCCTGCGAGAACAAATTCAAATTGACGGCCTGCCCCTGCATCTCGTCGACACCGCCGGTCTGCGTGACACCCTCGACCCCATCGAACAAGAAGGCATCCGCCGTGCCCATAAAGAAATTGAAAAAGCCGATTTATTACTCTATATAACAGACGCCCAAGACCCGGTCACGCTCAATGACCTCCCCTTACTGCGTAGCGAGAGAGGCAAAGGTGAGCGTCTCGATCGCCCCTCGGTCATTCTCATCCGTAACAAAATTGACCTTACCCAGGAAACTCCCGCCTTGCTAGAGCAAGAAGGCTTCACCTTGATCTCCCTCTCCGCTAAAGAGCAGGCTGGCCTTGACCTCCTCAAAACCGCCATCAAAACCGCCGCCGGTTTTTCCACCCAACCTGAAGGGGGGTTCTCAGCGCGGCAACGCCATCTTAACGCGCTGGAAAAAGCTGGGTATTTTCTGAAGAATGCCTTTCATCAATTAACAACCACCCGCGCCGGCGAACTGATCGCCGAAGACCTGCGACTTGCGCAGAAGCAACTCAACGAAATCACCGGCGAATTCAGCACAGAAGATTTACTGGGAAGAATCTTTTCCAGCTTCTGCATTGGAAAATAACAAGCCCGACATTTTTGCCGGGCAGGCAGACAAGCCGAAGGGCGACAAACCACTCCTCTTTAATCTATACCCAAATAGAACGCACTGACGATACAAAAGAGGAAGGAGAAGCTTCCGACAGCACAATTTGCGGTTTCATCTTCCTTTTGAATAGATGTGACTGACACGTTGTAACCGGCGTCGACGGCACTGTTTGATGGGTGAAGAGAAGAATCTCTCCCTTTTTTCCGAGCAGAAACCAGAATCCACGACGAATCCTGGCCTTCCGTCTGATCTATTTTTTTATAACCCGTGCGACGCTCAAACATAAAACTCTCCTCTTTTTTATCTCTCGTTTTTTTGACAAATCAACCTATGAGCCATGCACTAACCGCATCAGCTGAGGCAGCTGCAGCTCCAACTTGGACGGCTGCATTTGCGGTTTCACCCGCGCTCTGAATAACCGTGGATTATAAGGCATAGCCAGCAACGGAGCTGTTAACGACAGTGGCGGAGCTGTTAACGACAGTGGCGGAGCTGTTAACGACAGTGGCGGAGCTGTTGGCGACAGTGGCGATACCGTTGGCGACAGTGGCGATACCGTTGGCGACAGTGGCGATACCGTTGGCGACAGTGGCGATACCGTTGGCGACAGTGGCGATACCGTTGGCGACGGTGGCGATACCGTTGGCGACAGAGGCGATACTGTTGGCAACAGAGGCGATACTGTTGGCGATGGTGGCGATGCTGTTGGCAACAGAGGCGATACTGTTGGCGATGGTGGCGATGCTGTTGGCAACAGAGGCGATACTGTTGGCGATGGTGGCGATGCTGTTGGCATCGGCGATACTTGTAGCGGCACCAGGCTCGATGGTTCTTTCCGATGAACAGCGCACAGTGAGAATCTTCCACCTGACCCCATTTGATGGCCAAAAGTCTCAAAGACCTTCTTCCAGATTTGGGTGACTAGTGGCGATTCAGTAGAGTATTGAACATCCCCTAATTCCATGCGGTTGGGATCAAAAAAGTGGTAACATCCGGAGCGAACAAAAACACCCACGGTGTGACCTTTTTCCGCGATGGTGGATTTCGACACACCGTTTTCAATCACTGTTACTCTTTCCTGTCTCCAGCCCATGATGGCCAACATATTATTTATCTGATTTAGATTCTTCAGATTTTTTCCCAAAGCATCCTTGGTATAATTTGCAGTCACCCCAAGTAGGGGATACACCTCGCCGATGATTTCGTCGATGTCATTTTGCGTGCAGGCATTATTGCTATATTTTTTCGGGTTTTGGCCCACGTCAATCAAATCAAGAAAGATATTGATGGTGTTCCCGACCTGAACCAATTGATCCTGAGGACATTCCGCAATGATCCTGATCATCTTATAAAACAAGGCTTCCATGTCCCAGGCCATCATGGTCAACCAGAGCAAAACAATTCCATGGCAATAACCGGCTTCTGAAATCTTGTCTTTATGCATAAGAGCGAGATAGCCATTGATTATCTTCAGTAAAACAATCTGGCTATAATCTATATCGTCCTTCATCTCCGTTAGCGGACGCAAGGGCTGGGCCAAAAACGCGAGTGCGGACAGTGACTGCCCCTGTTTTAGTCTGTTTACTTTCTCTGAGACAGTCTCAGCGATGCGTTTTATCGGCAGCGGTAACAACACAGGTATTAACGGTGACGGCAACACCTGCACTGGGTTTAACATGGGCGCTGGTGGTTTTAACTTTGGCGGTGTTATCGCTAGCAGCATTGATGCTGGTGGCATTAGCGGTAGCGGTGGCATTAGCGATTGCCGTGGCGGGAACGGTGGTGGTGGCATTAGCGGTTGCCGTGACGGGAACGCTGCCGGTGGCGTTAACGGTTGCCGTGGCGGGAACGGTGACAATGGCATTCGTGGTAGCAGTGGCGTTAGCATTATCTGTAACGATGGCGGCAGCGTTAACGGCAGTGGTGACGTTTTAGCATGCTGGCGATGATAAAGATGCCGGCGGTGCTGATAATTTTGGTATTGCTGCCCGGCATCCAGCGAAGGCCAGGAGCTCTGATCAGGCGGATACTTGGAACGCCGCTCGTGATCCGCAGCGGCTTGATCAAGAGCATGCTCGTTAATCGATTCCGGCGGCTGGGCTTTTCTTTGCTGAGAAAGAGAACGATTTGCTCTATTCGCTGTTTTGTTCTGTCGCTTTGAGGGACTATGAGAAGAAAGCTTGCTTTTTTTCCGAGCAGGCAGCGGGGAACCCGGCAGATCCTCGTCTTCTGCATGACCAGCCTTTGTATAATGACCACGCTGTTGAAACATAAAATTCTCCTCGTTTTATCTTGTATAAGGGCGATAATACCTTGAAGATTATTTTTTTAAACCCCAGACCCTCAAGTTGTGTTAAAATAAAACAACACGCTTCTTTTAGCTATGGATTTTAATGCATGGACAGATACCTCAATCGCGCGGCCGCGGGAAAAATTCTTGCTCAGGAACTAAAACACTACGCCCAAAGACCGAAAACCCTGGTCCTGGCCTTGCCCAGAGGGGGTGTTCCCGTCGCCTATGAGATCGCAAAAGCCCTGCAGACACCGCTGGATGTCTTTGTCGTGCGCAAACTCGGTGTTCCTGGACATGAGGAGCTGGCCATGGGCGCCATTGCCATGGGCGGCTGTTCAATCCTCAATGATGATATTATCCACGACTTAAAAATTTTGCCGGCGGCACTCACGCGCGTAACGCAGGAGGAAGAAAAAGAATTGGAGCGAAGGGTAGCGCTTTATCGCGGCGCCCAACCCTTTCCTGACCTGCAAAATCACCTGGTCATTTTAGTGGACGATGGCATCGCCACCGGTGCCACCATGCGTGCAGCAGTGATCGCCTTAAAAAGAAACAATCCAGCAAAACTCATCATTGCCGTGCCCGTGGCAGAAAAATCGATGTGTGCAACCTTGTCCAACATGGTCGATGAACTCATTTGCCCGCTGCGTCCGCTTGATTTTCACGCAGTAGGAGCCTGGTATGAGAATTTTGGTCAAACCTCCGACGAAGAGGTGCGAACTTTATTGAAAAAGGCGAAAGGGTTTAAGCAATTTGTGCGCTAAAAATCTTAGTGCCCAAAAACACCCATGATTGTCGTTTTATTCAGCACATGCCCTTGGATAGCCTTCAAGACCGTTTGGGCATCAGCCCCTCCGGGCAACGTTAGACGCATATCCAAAGCATACAGGGTAAAATTATAGCGATGAATGGAAGAAGCTGGCGGACAAGGTCCGTTATACTGCGTCCGGCCCCAACTGTTTTTACCTAACACGGCGCCGGAAGGCGCAGCCACCCCCTCGGGAAGTTCCGTAACCGCAGACGGAATATTATAAAGCACCCAGTGATACCAGATCCCGACCGGCGCATCTGGATCATCACAAATCAGCACATAAGACTCAGTCCGCGCCGGCGCGCCGCTCCAGGCGAGTTGCGGGGAAAGATCCTGGCCGTCGCAGGTATATAAAGCGGGAATGTTTTTTCGATCGACAAACGAAGCGGATTTAATGGCAAAGAGAGCAGCCTGCTCTGCGTAGGTAGAAGAAGTAATCACAAAGGAAGTCGTAATGGCTAAAAACGGAAATAACATAGCTTGCATTTTTCCTCCCTGAATATCTTAATACTATCGCATCTTTTGAAAGCAAAGGTCAAACTCCGGGTTGGGAACCAGCCTGTTACGCGTTTTTTCATCCCTCAACATCAGCTAATCCACTATGCTATAATTACAATAATGAACACATTAGGATAGGGAAATCCTTATGTCCACTCCACGACTAAAGCCAAAACCAGCCGATGCAAGCCATTATGCACTTTTGGAAGTACCCGAAACGGCTGATCTCCAGACCATCAAGAACTCCTATAAAAGATTATCTCGCATTTGGCATCCTGACAAAAGCAAACACCCTGAAGCGAAACAAGAGTTTCAGCGAATAGTAGCAGCCTATGAAATATTATCGAACAAGGAACAAAGAAAAAAATACGATGACGATAGAAGGTTCTCCCGAGGAGTGAGTCACGAACGTCAATTTAAAGAAAACGAACCGACTAATGGACCTCCTCGGTTTTACTCCTCTTGGCGACCAGAGCAAGCCGACGTGAAAGCTGAACACTTCCCCATGAAGGAACCGAAAACGCTCGAGGAACTGGCGTATTGCATTCAAACGCTCGGACTTTTAGTGAATGCGGATGCCGCTCTGTTAGCGCATGCGAGTGAATTCAAAGAGGCTCATTTAGTTTTTAAAGCGCAAGACGAACGCGATGCGATTGAAAATGCATTTAAAACCTTGCTCCACATTACCCCGGTTCGAAGTGAAGTAAGGGATGACGACGGCCACACATTTTATGGATTTAAAGCAAGCTCAATCCCCATTGTCATGAACGAGGAGACTGCTCCCGAGTTAAATAGTAAGGCAATGCCGAAATCTAGTAGCTCGCCTCCACGATGAAACAATTTATAAATCAACCTGATTTTTTCACAAAGCGCGTGCAAAACAAGCCAATTTCAAACAAAAGCCATAAAGGAATGGCCAAGAGAGTCTGCGAAAAAACGTCCGGCGGCGCCAGCAGCATGCCGACGATAAAAGCCGTGACAATAGCGTAAGGCCGCAGCTTGACCAAACGCTCGCGCGTCGTGATTCCCGCCAAGACCAAAACCGTCGTAGCCATGGGCACTTCAAAAATAAAGCCAAAAACAAAAAGCATTTTCAGCGTGAAATCCAGATACTGACTGATATCCGGCGCCACCGTAACCTGCGCCGGAGCAGATTTTGCTAGGAAGCCGAACAAGAGCGGGAAAATGACAAAATAGGCGAAGGCCATGCCCAGGTAAAAAAGGGCCGTGCTGATGAACAGCAAAGGCCAAATCAAACGCCGCTCTTTGTGATAAAGCGCCGGCGCGATAAAGGCCCACACTTGATAGATTAAAAAAGGCAGGGCCGCTAAAACAGCGACGACCATGGCGAATTTAACTGGGATCCAGATAGGCGCGATGACCTGCGTCGCAATTAAACTGCTACCAGCCGGCAAATGCTGTAGCAAGGGCAGGGCCAGCCAGTGGTAGAGTCGATTCGAAAAAGAAGCCAAGCCAAAAAAGAGAGCGGCGACCACCAGGACGGACAAGAGTAGCCTACTGCGCAGTTCAATGAGGAAGCGGAGCAACGTGGGATGGGGCGAGGGAGAGGTTTCAGCAGGCTTATGATTTTCGGGCGTCATCTTGAGAGACAACCTCTTCACTTAGCTGACTCACTGTGCCGTCCAATTCACGACGCAGCTTGGTCATGCCCGTTCGAAACTGCTTGGCCCAACGTCCCAATTTAAAAGCCACGTCCGGCAATTGCTCGGGCTTAATCACCACCAGGGCGACGATCAGAACCAACAGAATTTCACTGAGGCTAATGTTCACGTTTCTTGTTTTCCTCTTTTTCTTCTTCGAGCAACCCTTTGCGGAAACTACGGACAGCAACCGCAAGGTCCGTGCCAATTTCGCGCAGGCGTTTGGTGCCAAACAAAAGAACCACAATGGCCAGGAGAATCAATAAGGAACCCAGATTTAGACCTCGAAACATTTTTATACCTCTCTTAACATAATGGTTCCGCCGCTTAACGCGGGGTAATCCAACCTAAAGCAAAGGCGATAAATAATAATACAAATAGCAGCAGAGATAAACCAATACGCCAGCTCAGCGCTTTCACGATTCGGTCTGATTTTCCCTGATCACGCATCAAATAGTAAAGCGCCGAGCCCAAAGAAAAAAAGATGGCCAGCAAGAAGAGAATAATAAAACCTTTCACTATGAGTTGATTCATCTTACAATTTGCTTCTTAATGATTATCGTGACTAAAACATGAGCGACGCTAATGATCCTGCGCTTTAGTATATTCGGAAACGCTTACTATTTCACGTTCAAATTTTTCGGTCTAATGTTGTTCTTTGTCCTGCTTTTTTCATCTTTAGGATTCTGGCAATACCACCGCGCCCAGGAAAAACGTCTTTTGATCCAGGCCTACGCCCAGCGAAAATCACAGCAACTTATTGGTTATAATAGACTTTTTAATGAAGCTGAGGATAGTCGTTTTTATTCGGTTTATTTAGAAGGCCGCTTTGACAATCAACATCCCATTTTTCTCGATAACAAAACCCTGGATGGTCAACTCGGCTATGAGGTTTACACTCCCTTTTTGCTGGAAGGCGCAAGCAAAGCTATCCTGATTGACCGTGGCTGGGTTCCCGCCAATCGAGACCGGCGTATTTTGCCTTCAATAGAGCCTGTTCAAGGCCCCCTGGCGCTTCGAGGGGTCCTGAATGCGCCGCCGCGTTATTTTAGTCTGGGCGGCATGACAGAAGGCGCTAACCACTCTTTCCCGCTGCGGGTTCAATATATCAATATCAAGGAACTGGCGCCGATTTTAGGGCTGTCCCTTCCGCCCTATATCCTCTGGCTTGATCCCGCTGACATCCACGGCTTTAAGCGGCAATGGAAGGTCGTCCTCATGGGACCTGAAAAACATGTGCTCTACACCGTACAATGGTTTGCCTTTGCCCTCAGCTTATTGGTAATATTTGGAGTTTTGAATTTGCACCGGGTCGAGCCATAACGAGGAAACACCTTTGCCAGATTATCCAGCGTCCGCTTTGCCAAGACCATCCAAGCCCCTTTTCGCGCGCCTCGCATTTTTGGCTTTTCTCCTGGCTTTTGTGGTGATCATCCTGGGCGCCTATACCCGCCTGACCAACGCCGGCTTGTCCTGCCCGGATTGGCCGCGCTGCTATGGTTATCTCACACCACCCATCACCGCCGACGAAGCCCTGCAAGCCGCCAAGGCCTATCCCCAAGCTCCTCTGGATAAAACGCGGGCCTGGACGGAAATGCGTCATCGCTATCTGGCTGGCCTGGAAGGCATCCTGATTCTCACACTGATCGCGCTCTCCTGGTGTTGGCGCAAAGAACTGCCGCCGCTCGCTTTCAAATTAACTCAAAGCTTAATCGTTATCCTGCTGGGCCAGATTCTTTTAGGCATGCTGACTGTAACCGCCTTATTAAAACCCGTGGTCGTACTGGGTCACCTCGTTTGTGGTTTTTCCCTCATGAGTATCCTCTGGGTCATATGGCTCTTGACCAACAAGCCCACTGCCGCTCCCCTGCATCAACGCTTCTACCTCTGGATCAGCCTGGGTTTACTGATTCTCATTATGCAAATCACTTTAGGCGGCTGGGTCAGCACCCATTCTGCCGGCTTGGCCTGCGTCGACTTTCCTTACTGTAACGGCAGCCTCCTGCCGACCTTGCAATGGAAGGCCTTGCATACTGACCTCATCACCATGCACATGCTGCACCGCCTTGGCGCCCTGGTGACCTTTATCTACCTCAGTCTCTTGGGCCTCTTTCTCAGCCTGCGAAGTGCGAGCCGTCGTTTCGGCTTGCTACTGCTCGGTTTACTCAGCACGCAAATCCTCCTAGGCATTTTGAATATCCTCTGGCTGCGGCCGGTTTCCATCGCGCTGCCGCATCACGCCGTCGCAGCCCTCCTGCTCTTAACCTTACTGGCGATTCTTTTCCATTCTCGTCGCCAAGGAAGCCTGACATGAAAAACGGCGCCTGCTGCAAACACAAGCAACAAGAAGCTAGCCAGAGTTGGCGCGATTACCTTATCTTGTGCAAACCCCGCGTAGTTTTACTCATGCTTTTCACCGCCTGGATCGGCATGTACCTGGCCTCGGAAGGCACCCTTTCCTTTTCACTCTGGTTCTTCGCCACCCTGGGCATCGCTCTGCTTTCCGGTTCCGCAGCCACGGTCAATCATGTCCTGGAGCGAAGAACTGACGCCCTTATGGAAAGAACACAGCAACGCCCCGTAGCCTCGGGTCGCATTCCGCCGCAACGCGCCTGGGCCTTTGCGCTGATTTTAGGGGTTACCGGCTTTTTGACTCTCTACTGCGGCGTCAATACACTCACGGCGCTGCTGACGCTCGCAACCGCCGTTGGTTATGCTCTCTGTTATACGCTTTATCTCAAACCCAATACCCCGCAAAACATCGTGCTCGGCGGCTTATTTGGCGCCATGCCACCGTTGCTGGGCTGGACTTCAGTCACCCACTCCGTCGATCCTCAGCCATTGCTATTGGTCTTGATTATTTTTGTCTGGACTCCCGCACATTTTTGGGCCCTCTCCGTTTATCGCTACAGTGATTATGAACGCGCGTCCATCCCCATGCTGCCCGTGACGCACGGCATCCCCTATACGAAACTTCACATTTTGCTTTACAGCATTCTCACGGTGGCCAGCAGCCTCCTGGTCTTCGCCATCGGCCTTTGCAGCTGGCTTTATTTAGCCGTCGCCCTCCTGCTCAACGCCGGCCTGCTTTATTACGCCATCCGGCTTTTCACCAACCAAAACGCGCGGCTGGCGCTCAAGACTTTCTTTTACTCCATGCTTTATCTCTTCATTCTCTTTTTAGCCATGGCCGCCGACCGCTTCCTTCTTTTTAACGGATAACACAGAGCGCTCATGCCTAAATCATTCTTTATCGCCCTTCAATATTTGCTTCCTCAATTTCTCTTGACTCGCTTCGCCGG
>JABDGC010000026.1 GCA_013286215.1 Gammaproteobacteria bacterium | reverse complement strand
ACGAGGATGCTGAGCCAGATCATTGATATTATCCTCATATTGAAGTTACTTTAAGTATAGGCGTTAATTTTTATTTCACCGAGGGGATTGGGGGGATCTTAAGGGTATATTTTTCATTGGGTTGAGGGATGTTTGCGGGGTGGGGATAAGAAGGGGTGGGTCTAACGATTTACAGGTTTTTTGGGGGCCGATCATGGGTTGGGTCAGTCTCTCTAAATATAGATGTTTAACTTAAAAAACACTTGACCCTATCGTTACTATATACCGTAGCCTCGGTGGGGTAAGGAGGAAAAACAATGGCTCAATGGTACGTGAAAGACTTAAGTAAGCTAACCCAGATCTCGGTGCAGACACTGCATCATTATGATCGCTTGGGTTTGCTGAAACCTTCTTTAAGACTGCCAAACGGCTACCGTTTGTACTCCGAAACGGATTTAACCAAACTGCAACAGATACTGGCGCTCAAGTTTTTCGGCTTTGAGCTGGCTCAAATAAAAATCCTGCTCAGCGAAGAGGCGGACGTTTTGGACCACTTCGCCGTGCAGGCGCGATTTTTAGAAGAGAAAGCCAAAAGCATGCTGGAGGCAAGTCAGACCCTGAATCGCATTATTTCAGGCTGTCGCCGTTCTAAATCCGTACCCTGGGAAACCATCATTCAATTAATAGAGGTCTATCGTATGACGCAAGAACTGGAAAAATCCTGGGCGGGTAAAGTGATGACCCCCGAGGAGTTAAAAGAATATGCCAATTTTGAGCAAGGGTTGAAGACGCGTTTCACGGAAAGCGAAAAGCACGCTTATGAAGAGCGCTGGGCCGCTTTGGTGCGCGAGGTAGAGGCGAGCATTCATCAGGACCCCACCTGTGAAGCCGGCAGGGATTTAGGAAGACGTTGCATGGAGTGGGTGAATTCGCTGTATGGCAAGCAGTATGTTAAGCTGCGCACTACTCTCTGGGAAAAAGGCTTTAAGCAGGGCCACGGCGTCGAAGAGCACGGGATGTCGCCGCAATGCGTAGCTTGGATGGACAGGGCGATTGACGCTTACTATCGTCACCGTATCTATAGCATCCTGGAACAGCTTGAAACACAGCCTTCGGCTGTGATATTAAAAGCGTGGAATGAAGTGCTAACAGATATGTACGGCGATCAAGAGTCGCCCAAAAAAGAGTTGATTCAAATGGCTTTGAAAGACGATAAAATCAGTCAAGCCGCGAAGAATTGGCTGAAGAAACAAGCTTAAAGCTTCAAAAAGGAAAAACGGAGTCGTCGATTGGCGGCTTCTTTTTTTCAATGGGTTAAATAAACAGCTTTGATTTTTACCTCCTTCCCCGAACCCCTTCTTCCACGAACAGCGTGGAGGCAGGGGGATATGGAGGGGTGAAACGAATATTTACGAGAGGCGCCTATGACCTTCTGTGGACTAGACTTTGGTACTTCTAATTCGACGATTGGTGTTTCCCTGAAAGACCGCTGCCAGTTAGTTCCCCTGGAAGGCGGCAAGCCGACGATTCGTTCCGCCATTTTCTGCGACGTGGAAGCGAAACAGTGGGTTTTCGGCCAGAAAGGCATCGACAGTTACCTGGAAGGCGTGCCCGGCAGGCTGATGATGGCGCTCAAAACCGTCTTGGGTTCTTCTTTAATGGAGGACAAGACCATCATCTTTAATGAATTTCTCCCCTATACCGAGGTTTTAAGTCGTTTTGTGCAACACCTCAAGAAAAGCGCCGAGCAAAAATTAGGTGCGGAATTAAGCCAGGTGGTTCTGGGGCGCCCGGTTCATTTTCATGACCAGGATCCGAGCAAAGATCTCCTGGCGCAAAATACACTCGAGAAGATTGCCCGCAATCTCGGTTTTAAAGAAGTTAGCTTTCAGTACGAACCCATTGCCGCTGCTTTAGCCTATGAAACCACCATCCCGTCCGAACAGCTGGCCTTGATTGTGGACATGGGCGGCGGTACCTCAGATTTTTCCATTATCCGTTTGCGGCCGCAGCAAAAGAGCGCGGAACGCCGGGAAGATGTGCTGGCCAATTGTGGCATCCATATCGCCGGAACTGATTTTGATCAGCGGCTCAGTTTGAAAACAGTCATGCCTTTATTGGGTATGGGTTCTCTCATGAGAGGTTCGAGTAGCGATATCGAGGTGCCGGCAATGGTCTATCACGACCTGACCACCTGGTATACCTTGAGCAATCTCTATGGCCCTGCTAGTTTGGCCCAAGTGCGCTCCGTGCAAGCCATGGCCTTTGAAAAGCACTTGCTGACGCGCTTGCTCTCCGTACTCAAACACAGGGCAGGGCACCATATTCTGGATGCCGTGGAAACAACGAAACAGCGTTTAAGCGAAGTCCTGGAAGTATTTCTGAATTTAGCCTTTATCGAAGATGACCTGGGTGTCTCGATCCAGCGCGACTTGCTTAATTCTGTCCTTGCGGAACTGTTTGAACGCATCCTCGACACGGTGCGGCAAACGATTCAAGAGGCCGGGGTGCAACCCTCCGAAATCAACGCGATCTTCTATACCGGCGGCTCTACCAAGATCCCCGTCATCCGCGAAAAAATTTCCGCTTTAGTCCCGCAAGCCACCGTCGTCCAGGGCGATGCTTTTGGCAGTGTAGGCCTGGGCCTCACGATTGACGCGCAACGAAAATACCATAGACCGTTCAATAATTGACCAAATTCAGTGAATAACTTTCCTGCTCAAGCTATGGTAAGCTATGCGATGGTGGAATAAAGGAGATGGATGAATGCCCCTTCCCCAGGTGGTATTTACTCAGGATAGCTCGATGGAGGCGCGAAGCCTGGCTTTGTGTCAGTTGGAGCAAGGGCTCGATTCAGTTGGGATCAGCGCTGTTAAAACGCAGGTGCTGCGGGTTCTGATCAATTTCGCCAAGAAAAATATGGTGGAGGCCGGCCCTTTTGATTTTAAAGAGCAGGACTTCTTGAGCTGCAATGCTATTTTTAACCGGGCGAACCTGCCAGATTTGCTGTTTTTGCAGTATGTGATTAATCGGATGAGCGCGCTGCGGTATGACACCAGCGGCCTGAGAAAAACGGTGCTGCAAGTGGCGCATAATTACCAGCGGCCCCTGCTGTTGCCACTGGTTCGACAGATGGAAAAAGCCACCTTCAGCTTTAGTATTGCGGTTTTGTTTATGGAAGGCTCGAATTTGAACTTACCGGCACTCGCGGACTTTTTTAACCTCGAAGCGACTGCCGCGACCAAGCTAGAGAGAATGCTGAACGTCCGCCTGCTTGGGTTACAGTCGCCGGCTGTGTGTGTGAACGATAGTTTTGAAGATATCATTGATTATATCGCCGGCTTGGCTGATCGAGCCGGTAGGGCGGCTCTCGGGTTCTTTAATCGCGAGTCGCAGGCAAGCGGGGCTGTCAGCTCGATGCTGGTGGGTCCGACTCGGTATCAACCCAGAACATAAAAGAGGAAGTAGCAGATGAGTATTCCAGAAATTTCAGTGCAAGAACTCAAGGACTTACGCGATCAAAAAGCCGAGGTTTTTATCCTCGACGTGAGAAATCCCGATGAATATGCCTTGTGCAATCTGGGCGGCCATTTACTGCCAATGAGCGAGCTGCCGGAGCGTTTTCAGGAACTTAATCCGGACCAGCAAATCGTGATTCACTGTCATGCCGGCGGCCGATCGCGTCGCGCGACCGAGTTTTTAATGAAGCAAGGCTTTAAAAGAGTCTTCAATCTGCGGGGCGGCATCACGGCCTGGGCCAACGAGATTGATCACAGTATGCCAAAATACTAGGAGCTTTTTAATTTTAAATGTTGACTCGCATCATGCTGATTGGGCTGGGTGGAGCGGTAGGCAGCGTTTTTCGCTACCTCTTGTCGACGAGCGTGTATAAATTTTTAAAGCCTTCCTTTCCCTACGGTACCCTCACGGTCAATGCTTGTGGTTGTTTTCTCATCGGCTTCTTGTTCGTCCTCTTGTTGGAGCGCTTTGATGGTCAGGCCGATTCATTGCGTTCGTTGCTCATCATCGGCTTTTTGGGCGGTTTTACCACCTTTTCCTCGTTTTCGCTTGAAACTTTAAATTTAATTGAAAGCGGTGAGCTTCTGAGCGGATTGCTCAATGTGATGGTTTCTGTTTTTTTATGCTTAAGTTTAACCTGGGTTGGAGTGGTGCTAGGGAGGCTCGTATGAACTTAGTAAAAGTGACGATGGTGAGAATTTATATCACAGAAGGGTCGAAACTCTTAAAACCCGTGATGAATTACTTGCACAATGAGGCTAAGCTGCGCGGGGTCACGGTGTTTCGCGCCATTAGCGGCTATGGCGACTCCGGCGGGGAGCATTGCTCCTCTCTGGTAGATTTGTCGCTGAATCTTCCTTTAACCGTCGAATTTTTTGATCATCCGGAAAAAATAAAGCAGGCCTTGGAGTATTTGAATAAAATGATCAAGCCTGAACATGTGGTCTTTTGGGATGCTCAGGCCAATCTCAATGGCAGTTAAATGGTTTTAACGCAGTCTAAAATTTAATTTACAAACGACGTAAAAAAGTGCTTGCCATTTTTTCTAAACTCTTGTAATTTTATTTGCATTCCCTTCTCTCAACTCCTTTTCACTTTTCTTACCTCTGCGGACAGCTTTTAGTTTTTAAAGCGTCTGTCTTCGTAACTACTTGCCTTGTCATCCCCCGCGGCTTTTGTCGTGGGATCCAGTGACTGTAAGGCTCTGGACTTCGCGCCAAAAGCTGCGTGGGGTGACATTTTTAACACTCAATCCATTTAATCCATCTTCTTTAAAAGGAAATTATCCATGAAAAGCACCAACTCTGTATTGAGCCTGATCCCTGTTAAGTCTGAGCTGGATCTGCGAAAAGTCCATTTAAAATTAAATCACTATTATCATGCTCTCATTTTTGGCAATACTCAGGCCAATCTTGTCATCGAGGGCAATCTCCAGGAATTAAAAAAGCTGGAAGCCATTTGGATCACGCAGGAAAAGCGAGAGTGTCTGAAAAAATACAATTGCGAGCGCACAGTAAAAAATGCTTATCTTGTAGAGCTCGCCTTAAAAGACCATCCCGTAATGAATCATCCCCTCTTCGACTTTCTTTGTCATGAGGCTAACCTCCGTGATTTGCAAATTTTTGTTTTGAGCGAGTCCATCCTTAACTTTGAATTTTTTGATTACTTGGCTCTGGCCTTGGTCGGTGCTTCTGATGGGGCTAAGGCGGAGATTATCGCCAATCTCTGGGATGAGGCAGGGCGGGGTGATCTAAAGAAATTTCACACCAGCCTCTTTGGCAACTTGGTCAGCGATTTAGGTTTAAAATATCAGCGCTCGGCTGTGCTCAAGGAGGCATCCTGGGAAGCCCTCGCAGGCCTCAATTTATTTAGCTATTGCTCCCTCTATTCCTATAATAAAATGACATACTATGGCTTATTAGCCGCGACTGAAATGCTCGATCCTCCTCACTATAGCAAGCTGATTCAGGGCATGCGGCGCATCTTCAATGACCAGAAAATCGATCACTCCTATTATCTCGAGCATGAACAGATTGACGTGGAGCATGCCAAGGGCTGGCTGCGCAAAGTGATTCTCCCCGAGCTGGAAGCCGATCCGCAAAAAACACGTGATTTTTGGCTGGGTTTCTATCTGCGCCTGGATTCGGCCAAGCGCTATTATGATCGGCTGCTTCAACTCTTAACTATGCAGAACGCCGCCTAGGGAGGGGCTATGAAATACATGTTTGCTCACAACGAAGAAAAGATTGCGCAAGAGTGGAAAAAATACCAAGGCTACACCATCCGCCCCTTGCCGAGCACGCTTGCCTATTATGGTGAAATCATCGCAGGGCACTGTAGCCAGACTCAGTTCATGCTCTATGGTGGTACACCGGAAATCAGGTCCATCTTTCAAAAGGTGCGCTATAAGCTGACGCTGGTCGATCGATCGAAAGCGATGGTGCGCGCCATGGGGCTTTTGACGGAAGCTCAAACTCCAATTGCCAGCAATGAACGTTTTCTGCAGCGAGATTGGCTCAAGCTGGATAGTTTGGCAGAGGAGTTCGACGTCTTAATTGGCGATGACGCCATTAACATGGTGTCCTGGCCTCAGTTCGAACTTTTTTTGCAGCAGGCTTGGAGGCGACTGCGCCTCGGCGGTCTGTTTCTCTGCCACTTACTGGTGAAACCCAGAGAAGACTTTATTCGAAAAAAGTTACCGGAGCTTGAGGATGAATTTCGACGGGGAAGCATTAAATCCTCCTATGACCTGGCTAGCCGCTTGAACTTTCTTTGCTGGGATGAAAAGAGCTATGCCATGGGTTGGCAGCAAACCATCAAACGCTTAGGCAAAGAAAAATTGGCGCGCTTCAAGCCGGAGCTGGATTTTGTTGAAACCTTTGGCTTATGTAACAGCCAGTTTTCTTGTCCGCCTTCGCAACTCTTTGAACAGCTGCTGGAGCGGTACTTCACCGTTAGAGAGGTGTTCTTTCCTCATGAGCATGAGTATTGCCTCTTTGAACCTCTTTATATTCTAGAAAAACGCATGATACAGGAGAAAGTACGATGAGTCTGACGAAATTAATCCTCTTTAAAAAAGGTGAAACTTTTTCACAACAAGTGAAAGCCAAATGCGCTACTTGGGATCTTCAAAAGAAAACCGTGATTTTTATCGAACCCTACGGCGCGATCAACTCTTTGCTCAAGCGTGCCTTAGCCCAGGGACACCAGGTTGTGGTGTTCACGGCCAATAGTGACCTTCGAGTGATCTCAGGGCAAATTAGGGAAGCAGTGCATTTAGCCATTCA
Organism: Gammaproteobacteria bacterium; assembly: GCA_013286215.1. Lineage (GTDB taxonomy): Bacteria > Pseudomonadota > Gammaproteobacteria > DSM-16500 > DSM-16500 > JABDGC01. The sequence goes on along the minus strand of JABDGC010000026.1, from coordinate 8,699 downwards.
AGTCGATACGGCCAATGACAGAAAGCTAAGACAGCTCGGACAAGCACTGGCCAAACAGTGGCGTTTTGATGCTGTCGTGCCTGGCTTTGAATATTTTGTACCGAGTGCCGCCAGGCTAAGCCGCGATTTAGGGCTGCCCGGTCTTGCTCCAGCGAAGGTCATGAACCTCCGCTCAAAATATTTTATGCGGCTTGCTCTAAAAAAAGCGGGTTTGACTTCACCGCGGTTTGTTCTGGTTAAAGCGATGAAAGACTTACCCGCGGCCCTTGAAAAAATGGGTTTCCCAGTCATCTGTAAACCCATCGACGCTGCCGGTAGTGTGCACGTTAAAAAGGTGAATAATCAAGCAGAAGCCGAGCTTGCTGCGCGACGAATTTTAGAGGGCCAAGATCTCCTTTGGGGTCATCAACTTACTCACGCTCTTTTATTGGAGGAGTATATCCCAGGGAAGGAATATAGCGCCGAAGGGATTGTCCAAAACGGCAAGCTGCTGCATTACAGCCTGACTGAAAAATTTGTCGCCGATCAAAGTGAATTCATCGAAATTGGTCACATCGTGAATGCCCCCATCGAGCCGCTGCTAAAACAGCGCATGGAGCGTTATCTGGAGCAAGTGATGGCCGCTTTGCAGGCGGATCACTGTCCTTTTCACGCGGAGCTGCGAATAAACAAAGACGGCCAGCCAGTTTTAATGGAGGTGGCCGCCCGCCTGGCCGGCGACCGCATCGGCGACCTGGTTGGTCTGGCGCGCGAAGTCAATTATCTGGACGCTGTCCTCGCGACTTATCTTGGCGAGCGAGTGAGCCTTCCACCCATGAGCGAGCGCTTTGCCGGTATCCGCTTTTTTTATCGCCCACAGCTGGCCGCCTATTCCTCGCTTGAAGGCCTGGAAGAGGCAAAAAAGCTCCCGATCGAGGAATTAGCTATTTATTACCAGAGCCGGCAACCCATCCCTGATTTTCCTAAACCTTTGCGCCGCCTCGGGCATGTCATCATGAAAGCGGACAACTACGACTATCTGGTTAAAACCTTAAGGACGATCGATGAGAACCTTATATTCAAACCGTAAAACCAAGATCTTTATTTTCCATGGCGCCTACGGTCATCCGGATGAAAATTGGTTCGGCTGGATGAAGCAGGAATTACAAGAGCGCGGCATCCTCTGTGAGGTGCCGTCGTTTCCTACGCCGGAGGGCCAAAGCCTACAAAGCTGGTTGGCAGTCTTTAGCGAAGTAGCTCAGAGCATCGATTCCAGCACCATCCTGATTGGGCACAGTCTCGGCGCTGCTTTTTTACTGCGCTGGTTGGAGCGGAATCCCGTCCGGATCAAGGCGGCCATTCTGGTGGGGGCTTTCATCGGCGAGGTGGGTGTTAGTCTGTTTGATTCGATTAACCGCGACTTCTTTTCCGAGCCTTATAATTGGGAGAGGCTTCGGAACCGAAGTTCTCAGTTCATTTGCTATCACGGCAGCAATGACCCCTATGTCTCCAAGGAAAATTTTGAATTGCTTGCCGGTCACCTGCGGGCTAAAAAAAGGCTTGTTTTACAGGGCGGTCATTTCAATGTTGCAGCCGGTTATCGGCGGTTTCCGCTTTTATTAACGCACTTAAATCAACTGCTGGAGCAAAATTAAATGCTGAATATTCTATTGTTTCTTTTCTTAGGAACGCTGGGTTGGGGTGTTTCACTCTATTTAATTAAAATTTTGCTCATTAGCCTGACGCCGACAGAAATTGTTTTATACCGCGCTCTGATCGGTGCGTTTTCGTTACTCCTACTGGCTAAACTGCTTCGTCTAAAACCCGGAAATTTAACAGACCTGTTGCGCGACGGCTTGGTCGTCGGGCTATTTAATATGGCGTTGCCTTTTTACTTAACTTCACTGGCTGAAAAATCAGTGCCCAGCGCTTTAGCCTCTGTCCTAAATGGCTTGACCCCGCTCTGTGCTTTTGTGCTCAGTCTCTGCTTTTTCTCCGCTAAACCCAAGTTTTCTTATTTGAACTTCTTGAGCTTGAGCCTGGGTTTGCTGGGAATTGTCCTGGTGAATTTAGATGCGCTCCAGGGGCAGGGCAAGGTTCTGCACCTCCTGGCGCTGGTGGCTACCTGCCTTTCCTACGGTTTCGCAGCAAATTATGTGAAAAGCTGTGCTCGCAGCAAAGAGCCTATTCTGGTCGCCATCGTTGCCACGGCCAGTGCTTCCCTGCTCATGCTGGCCTTCCAGCTCTCTTCGAGTCCCACGCTTCTGTCTTGGGGCTATCCAAGAACCTTGGCCCAGTTGGGCTCTCTGCTCTGGCTGGGTCTGGTTGGTACTGGTCTCAGCCTCTATCTCTATTGTTTGCTGATCAGACGGGTAGGAGCAGTCACTGCGTCCATGACCACTTATTTAATGACCATCACGGGCATCTCCATGGGTGTGTTTTTCCTGGGGGAGAGAATGTCCACCCTCGTTATCCTCGGCTGCCTCTGCATCATCACTTCCCTGATTATCACTAACCACGTCGCTGCTTTGGAACGTCTGTTTTCCTAGTATAGTGTCCACTTGATTAGCAAAAGGGAGACCTTGTTACTCTGCTTTCATCAGGATGGGAGGGGACCAGATTAGGGAGGCTGTGATTCCTAATAGCACCGTTTCTTATCGGGCTGTCTGTTCCTGAAGAAGGTTCTGCTATCCCTGTTTCTCCTGCTGTGGATCTGTTACTGGGAATGACCAAGGGGCTTAGACCCAAACTACAGGCCATGCGCAAGGTAGTGACGCCCTCGAGGCGCGGCGATGTCTCTTGGGTGGCGGATTTTTGTTTTCTCAGCTGCCGTGCTCTTTGAATTTGCTTCGCAAAACTATTCTGTTCATCACGATAGGCTTCCACACCGTCTTTTATTTTGCAGCCCAGCGCCACTATTGCGGCAGTTGCGGCCGAGACTGCCGCTAAATTCGTGAGGGCTCCTACTGTCGTGGCCGCCCAGGCGAGTTTAACTGCTGCCACCGCGCCGATCAAACCCAGCGGGCTGAAGACGCCGCTAGCCATGAGAATGATGCTGGTGACCGCAAGCAAGGCGATGCAGCTGATGGTGGCATAACGGCGAACCTTTGCGCCGTATTTTTTCCAGAAACTGCCGGGTTTATTAAATTGAGATAACTGCTTGGATTGGGCATAAACCCCACGTAAATCCTTCTTCCTCACTGCTGCTGTGGTACCCGGATCCTTCGGTTTAGCGGCACCCCCCTGACGAGGACTCTTCAATGCACCGACAACGGAGGTCTCAGGCATGTCACGTGCGGCGGAAGCATCCGGTTTTTGCATGCGTTGGAGTGCTTCGATCATATCGGTGTCAAGAAAGGATTCATCTCTCAGACCGGCCGCGCCAAGGGCGTTATCATGAGCCACTAGCAGTTGATGTGCGCTGACGTACAGTTGACAGAAAATTTCCACTAAACGCTGTCTTTCGGGTGTCTGATCATTGTAGGCGGGAATTCGTGCATCCAAATTCATCGCGTGTCGCTCATGGATATAGATTAGCATGGCATCTGCCAGTATCAGCTCGACCCCACGGCGGTCTTTGGAGCTTTTACAATTGGCTGCAGCCAGGCCACCCATTAATTGCATAGTGACATCATAAAGCGCAGCCAGATACAAATTACGGTTACGGCCTTGCATAGGAGCTGGCAAATTCCGCAGTTTCGCCTGGGCGGCCTCAATTAATGCCAGTCTTTCAGTTCTTGCTTGGAGTGCACTTTGTCGCACTTCTCCAATGCTATCTCTAACGAGCCTCGCTGTTCCCTCCTCTTTTTGAGCAATGCAGCGAGCGAGATTTTCACGAAACTGATCAATAAAATTTATAAAATCGTTGTCAGCCAGGACCGGGCGGCTCAATCTACTATTCAGTGGCACATTGAGATTAAAAAACCGCACGTCCGCAGAGGGGAGGGGAGTCGGCTCGATAGCTGAGGGAGCAGACTCCTCCTGGTGTTCCAACTTTGTTTCTGCACGTGCCGACTTTGTTTTCTGGTAGCACTGCACGGCGAGTTCTTTCTCCCGCACGAAGCGGTCCTCATTTTCATTGCCTCTGACGCCAGATTCATTGAGAAGGCGCCCCAGAAGATTGGCCTGCGCGGAAGGTGTAACCAGGCCGAGCATGAGGGCCGGAAAAGGAAGGTTGATTGAATCAGCGGCGACTCCCCAGATCGTTTGAAAGTGTTTTTTCGCTTCGGGAAGCTGTTCATCCAGCAGCTGTCTTACGTTTTCCTTGGCACTGTCTTCACGTTCCACGCGGTCTTTAATATTAAAACTGCTTGGAACGCCTTGGCGCTGCGTATAGCTCCGCTCTACCCAAAGTACTTTTTGCCCCTCTTTCTCCTCTTGCCCCTCTTTCTCCTCCCGTGCGCTCCAGCAAGTGACTGTTAATTCATGGGTCAGTGCATTTGCTTCACCGGGAATGTGGCGCAGAGAGGTAGGACGACATTTCTCATAATTCAGCCAAGCACCTTCAGGATCTACTTCAGGTACAACCTCGTCAGGAACGATGTGCTTTAAGGCCGTTTGTGCCCAGGGGGGTAAAGCTAGAAACCATTGCGGTGGCGCCACCCGATGAATTTGCACCAGCGCCGTTTTCTGAGCAAGCGTGAGTTTGGAATCGCGCGGTCTGTCGCATTGCTCAATTTCTAACGTGACCGAGCTTCCTAGTGCATCTGTCACTGTCCGCGTAAAACGGGTTTTACGCACGGGACGCTTAACCCTTTGCCATAGATAAAACGATTCAGCCAGCGCAAGGTCTTTCGCGCGAAGGCCGGAAAGCTGGCACAATTCTTCATAAAAACGAGCTAACTCGGTGCTAAAAACAGGCTGATCTACTGTTGCAGCTTCGAATTGATCTAGTTCTTCAAGTTTTTTCATTCCCCACATCTTGATGGCCACTAACTTTTGAAGGCGCTCCTCCCGGGTGAGACGGCCCTCATCATAATTGAGGGCATAAGTAGCGGCATTGAGATACGAGATCAACCGCAGGCGATAAGCGGTATAACTGTTTAAGGGAAAATGCTCTGGCACCCTCCCTTCATAGTTGATGGAGCAGGTTCTGCTGTTGTCCACTTGTATTTCTTCGATCAAAGGACAAAGCTTGTCCTCCGGAATTTTCAGCGAAGCTTCCTCGAAGAAATAGGGTAAGAATTCCGCGGTCACTTGTTTTCTCTTTGGGAACTCTGAACTGCCAGTTATCATAAGTCGTTATCTCGTTTTATATTATATTCTATACACTAATTATACTTCCCCTCACTTAAGGCTTTCTTAAAAAAGGACTTTGTCCCTTAACGCTTTCTTAAAAGCTTAATCTGCTTGTAACACATAAATGTGCCCCGAGACAGGCTTGCCGTCTTGCATGCGGGTCACGGCTGTTTGGCTGTAAATCAGCGTTAAACCATTACTTGTAGCCATTTTTTCAAGATAATGGGCGTGGTGAGCAAAGCGCCCTGAGGGGGTAAGGGTATAAGCCTCCTGCGTTGAAATTTCCGTATTAAAGACCAGCAGCCCCTGGGAGCGCAGGGCTCGCCGGATTGCCTGAAAAGCAGAGCTTAAATCGCCGATATAGACCAAAACGTCGCCGGCTAGAATCAGGTCAAAGGCGGCCTTTTGCCGCGACAGCCAGCGAATGAAGTCCTCGCAAATTAATTCGTCGTAAATGTTTTTTTCCGCGGCGACAGCCAGCATTTTTTCAGAAAGATCGACGCCCACCAGCCGCGCTGCGTGAAACTTGAAGGTCTCGCCACAAAGACCCGTCCCACAGCCGAGGTCGAGGATCTCCAATTTTTTATTCAGAAATTTTCGCGTGCTTTCAAAAGCCTTCAGCAAGATCTGCGGTACTTGATAAGACAGCGTATTCAAGAGATGCGGCTCATAGTGATCGGCGTAATAATCAAAGAGCGATTTCAGATACTCCGGCGGCGACTCCAAGAGCTGCTGGTCATTTTTAAGGATCTTCAAGAGATGTGCCACGGCGCCATTCTGCGGCTGGATACGCAAAGCCTCTTGCAAATGAGCGCGCGCGGGTTCCACCTGCCTTTTGGAAAAAAACAGGACGCCTAAATTATAGTGAGCCGGGAAGTGATCCGGATTCAGGCGGACCAACTCCTGGTAATATTGTACCGCGTCGCCCAGGATCCCTTGCTGTGAGCTAATATAGCCTAAATTAAACAGAACCTGCGGGTCTGAAGGATTCAGGGCCAGGGCTTTTAAATTGTATTTTTTGGCCTCCGCAAATGCGCCTTGTTTGAGATAGCAGGACGCTAGATTGACCTGGGTTTCCAAATGTTCAGGGTAGGTGAGTGCGAGCTCCAGGAAAAGCGTCACAGCTTCTTGCCATTTTTCCTGCCGCATATACACCGCGGCTAATTGATAGCGTGCCGCCGAATGTTCAGGAGCCAGCTGGAGTAAACGCTGATAAGTCTGGGAGGCGGCTTCCAGCTCCTCATTTTTAGCCAGCGCCAAGCCTAAATTGTAATAAGCGTCGATATAAGTGGGTTCTGTTTCCAGCGCCTGCCGATAGGCGGCAACGGCCTCGGTCAATTTCCCTTGTGCGTAATAAAGCGTGCCCAGATTATTATAGCCCGGCGCGTACTGAGGATATTGAGCGAGCGTGTCGTTTAAAAGAGTCGTCGCCTGACCAAACAAGCCTTGCATCTTTAAGGCATTGGCTAAATGCAGCCGCAAAGTCGGATTGTTCGGCTGCGCTTCCACGGCGGCCTTCAAGTAATCCGCCGCCTCGCCTAATTTATTTTGTTCGACGTAAATCAAGCCCACGGCATGCAGAACCTCGGCGTTTTGCGGCTGTATTTTTAAATAGGCAAGAAAGCCCTTTTGGGCTTCGTCCACCTGTCCTTTGCGATGCAATTCATGCAATTTTTCAAGGTCCGGAATCTTGTTTTTCACCGGGTTTTCCTTGTAAGTTACTGTTATCAGCAAGTTTACCATGATAGCAGTTTCTCCCAAAGCATGCTAAAATTCGAGACAAACTTAAGTTAAGGGTTCATTAATCGATCATGATGACTGAGCCTCTTTAGAGTAGCAATAAAGGGGGGGTGATTATGCCTTTGAGTGCAAAAAAACTAAAAGCGGTCCAGCGCGAGCTGCGTTTGCTGATCTCTGAACTCAATTCTGTGTCCGGACAAGATCCTGAAGCTGTTTTAGCCAACATGAAGATGGCCGTGGATTTGCCATCTGCACTTACTGAGAAGGAATTTCAGAAAAGAGTGGCGGCCTTCAATGCAGAGACGAGAGAAAGGCTGTTACTGCTGCGCTTGCTTTATAAAAATGAAAACCCTCTTTTGCAGGTGCAGGACCAGACCGAGGATATGAAAGCGGCTGTGCGCATCTACCTCGAACAGTATGCGCTCTCTCTTCAGTCCAAAACAAGCGTTCCCTTGGAGGCCGCAGAAAGTAAAGTGGCCCGTGAGCCGAAAAGAGAAGAAAAGGCTGAAACTCAACTCGCGCACATCTTGAATTTAAAACCCGGTGATTTGGTCGTTTCAGAAATGCCTTTCGTTCATGCGGAGCTGGCGGATTTTAAAGATTTTGACCATTTTTGCCCCGGTCACGTCTCGCTGTGGACGGGAGCGAATTTTGACAAGCCTTTTGCTCATTCAGTCCGTGAAGGTTATCGTCCACCGGGTTTAAAATTGAGTAAATTGTGGGACGGCCGCCATCTGGTTTTCCGGTATACGGAAAATCCCGAAGTAGCGGAGTCTGCCGCTCAGATCATTAGAAACTGGGCCTCTGCTGAGGTCCTCTATACCCTCGAAAGTTATGTACGAACCTATCCTCTGCGCTTTTGGGAAAGGCACCCGACCGACTTGCTCAATTACTTTGGTGTTGGCGCCGTCGACGATCACAAGCAGGAAGCCAAAGACCAGCCAAAGTCCAGCCCCAAAGCAGTGGCCGGTCCTGCGACGCCTTTTGGCGAGCCGCGAGCCAGTACTGATCTGAGTGATTTGGAGAGAGACAAGCGGTTGGCCGTTCTTGGGCGAGAAGGAATACGCCGTGCTATTAAATTTGCTGCTTTGCGTGAATTGGCGCAGGCGGCGGTGAGTAAAAAAGGTCAGCGGTGTTCGGCGAGCGTGGTCGCGGCTTTCCAGGCGAGCATTTTGGCTCCGCTGGTGCGTGCGGTCGCCAGCAAGCAGCCTTTTAAACAATTTAAAGGGAAGCCCTTATTAGAATATGCCGATCAGGTTTTGATCCCCGAGTGGCGAAAAACCGCCCTGGGTGAGCGACTTTTAAAAGCCGCCGAGGCAAATGATTTTTCCACGCTCTTTCCGCAACCCTTTGCCGTGGACCAACGTTATGCCACGCCGATGAGTTTATATGCTGCCCTGAAAGCGGCCCCGGACTTTGCCTTGGTGGGTCGCTTTAATTATTATAAAATGGAACTGGTCCGAGTGGAAAAAAGTGAAAGCCCAAGAGGGCTCAGCCAGCGAATAGGATAAAACGATCATTTGGACGATTATGTCTATATGTTCCCCTATTTCTTTGAGCCTCGCTCTCTACCGCCAGTGTTAGATCTTGATGAGCTCAAGCCATGCAAGTCTCGAGCGGACGAACTGGAGCAGCTCTATGCTAAAAAAATTCGGACCCCGACGCGAGCTGTAACCCAATCAAAAGCCGTGTCTGTCGTGTATTAAATATAGGTTAGACAATCCGGATTTGGATAAATAATT
>JABDGC010000025.1 GCA_013286215.1 Gammaproteobacteria bacterium | reverse complement strand
AAAACCTGGAAGTCGTGCTCATCAATCCGGCAGACTCCAGCGATCCACCCAAGCTGGTGGCCGCTGAACAGGCAGACCTGGCCATTACCTATGAACCCGACTTTATCGATCAAGTTGAACACGGGTTACCCCTTCGTACTTTTGGGACACTGGTCGATAAACCGCTCAACTGCTTACTGCTACTGCGCGACGGCCCTGTCAAAACCTTGGCTGAGTTAAAAAACCGGCGCATTGGCTCAAGTTCAGGCGGCATAAAAGCCCTGATGCTAAAAATCATGCTGCAAAAGCAAGGCCTGAAGCTCGACGACGTCGATCTCATTAATGTGCGGCACAACCTCCTGCAAGCGCTGCTGGCGCGCAAGGTGGATGCGGTCAGCGGCGCCATGCGTAATATCGAAGCAGCGCAGCTGGTTTCTTATAGTCACCCCCCTTTGATATTTTTACCTGAAAAGAATGGCATTCCGACTTATAGCGAGCTCATTTTTGTCGCTCGACAGGATCGCTTGCAAAACCCACAGCAACGGCTGGCCCTGCGCCATTTTCTTCTCGCCCTGCACAAAGCCGCGGTTTATTTAAAAAAGCATCCCGAAGCGTGCTGGCTGGCCTTTGCCAAAAAATACCCCGCCTTAAATAATGATTTAAACCATCGCGCCTGGACAGCCTCCCTGCCCTATTTTACCAACCATCCTGAGAGAATTGCGGCGGAAGAATGGCGTGCATTTATCGTCTTTATGAGGCAAAATGGTTTAATCCAATCCCAGCGAAACTTGTCTGACTATATAACTGAGATCACGACATGAATTATACTCTAGCCCTCACCCTGATCGCCGCCCTGAACCTGATACTGCTGGGCTCTATTTTTTATCGCCTGCTAAAGCAAAAAGAAAGCAGCTATCCTTTTGACGCTTCATTTCAAACGTTGAAGCTCAGCACAGAGCAACTCAAAGAAAACCTCTATACCAGTACCACCAACCTGCAGCACGCCTTCGCTGACCGCTTAAATCAGTTCCAACTGCAGCACTCGGAAGCCCTGTCTCACTTTAAGGAGCAGTTACAACAAGCTTTTTTCGAGCAATGCGCCCGCTTTGATAAACACCAGCTCGAATCCTTGAAAATCTTGCAAGACACACTGCAAAATGGCATGAATGAAACCCGCGCCCAAGTCAAGGAAGCGCTGATGGATTATGGCCAGAGCATCAACAAGCGCGTGGAACAGCTGACTCAGACCACCGATCAACGGTTGAAAGAAATCAATCAGCAAGTGGAAAAACGCCTCGCGGACGGCTTTGAAAAAACCAACGAAACTTTTGGCAACATCATCAAGCGCCTAGCCTTGATTGACGCTGCGCAAAAACAGATTTCCGAGCTTTCGACTAACGTCGTGAGCCTGCAGGAGATTCTCACGGACAAACGCTCGCGCGGGACTTTTGGCGAGGTTCAGCTCACGGCCTTAATACGCAACGTGCTGCCGGAACAGCAATTTTCCCTGCAGCATTCGCTGAGCACCGGTAAACGTCCGGATTGCATGCTCTTCCTGCCGGAACCGACCGGCAATATCGCCATCGACGCCAAATTTCCGCTGGAGAACTTTCGCTTATTGATGAACAACGCTCTTTCCGAGATCGAGAAGCGTCCCATCGAACAGCAATTTCGCCAGGACATTCGTAAACATATTCAGGATATCGCCGAGAAATATATTATACCCGGCGAGACCGCAGACGGTGCCGTCATGTTTATTCCCGCAGAAGCGATTTTTGCAGAAATTCACGCACATTATCCCGAACTGGTTGAGGAAGCCCACCGCGTCAAAGTCTGGCTGGTGTCGCCAACGACCATGATGGCCATCTTAACGACTGCACGGGCTGTTGTGAAAGATGCCGCGACGCGAAAACAGCTGCACCTGATTCAAGAACACTTAAGACTTCTGGCGAATGACTTCCGTCGTTTTCAAGAGCGTATGGATAAATTGGCGAAGAACATCGAGAAAGCGCATACCGAAGCCGAGCAGGTGCATACCTCGGCCCGCAAAATCACCCAGCGCTTTACTTCAATTGAAAAAGTAGAGCTGGATGGGTTTACGCCAAGCACGAACCTTGAAGCGGACCCAGAGTTATTGGTAGAGCCCTAATTTTCTTCGATGGGCTGTTTTTCAATTAGTCCCAGGCGCATGGCCAGCAGAGTGAGTTCGACGTCGCTTTTAACCCCTAGCTTTTCAAAAATGCGATAACGATAGCTGTTGATGGTTTTAATGCTGAGACAGAGCTTTTCAGAGATTTTTTTGGTTTTCTGACCCTGGGTGATCATGAGCATGATTTGCAGTTCACGTTCAGAGAGGGCGTCGAGGGGAGATGCATCTTCCTCGGAGGAAAAGCGCTTGAGAGCCAACTGTTGCGCGATTTCGGAGCTCAGGTAACGCTCCCCGGCATGCAGCATGCGAATGGCTTTAATCATTTCCTCGGCATTGCTGCCCTTGGTAATATACCCGGCGGCACCCGCTTGCAATAAGCGCGAGGGATAAGGCTCATCATCACAGACCGTCAATGCAAGAACCCTCACCATCGGATTATGACGCAGCATTTTACGCGTCGCTTCTAGGCCGCCGATACCCGGCATCTGCAGGTCCATGATAACGACGTCCGGCGACAACTCCCGGGTTAATTTAATCGCCTCTTCACCGGTGCTCGCCTCGCCAATGACTTGAATACCTTTAGCGTCTTGCAACAGGCGTTTTACCCCTAACCTTACTAGATCGTGATCATCAACCAAGAGAACTTTAATCAACTTGAAATCTCCGTCAATGCAAACACCGATAAAGCGGAAGGCAGGCCCTTCGGCTTTAACCCCATTATGCTGTTCTACTTAAGGGCTTGTTTACCTTTGGCAAACAAGCCGTAAACAACCTTATAATAATTATATTGGCGGAGAGAGAGGGATTCGAACCCCCGGAGTCCGTAAGGACTCAACGGTTTTCAAGACCGCCGCTTTCGACCGCTCAGCCATCTCTCCATTCAGACCAGAGACACTTACCTTGTTTTTGCATCTTTTGCAAGTACTCTTCATGCGTTTTTTGCTCCTCATCTGTCGCTTTAATAATGACTTTCTGTCGTTCTGCATTGATCTGGCCCATCGGCTGCTGCAACGCCGCTTGGGTGCCACGATCCAGTTCATCCAGCAGACTACGCTGGCCTTCCGACATGGACAAGTAAACCTGCGCCAACAAGTAGGCGTCGAGGAGAGCACCATGATACTCGCGATGCGTATTATCAATGCCATAGCGTTTGCACAGTGCGTCTAAATTATTGCGCATCCCCGCATGCAATTTTCTCGCCAGCATCAACGTGTCCAGAATACGACAGTATTCGGTCAAGGGTTTCCAGTTTTGCTGGCATAACTGCAGTTCACTATTAATAAAGCCCACGTCAAAGGGAGCGTTATGAATAATCAACTCAGCGCCTTGAACAAAAGCCATAAAGTCGGAGGCCCGGTCTGCGAACAGGGGCTTGTCCGCTAAAAAAGCAGCGCTCAACCCATGAACCGCCTGCGCGCCTTCGTCGATCGCACGCTGCGGATTAAGATAACAATGGAATTTATTATTAGTCACCTTGCGGTTTAATAATTCCACGCAGCCAATTTCAATGATCCGATGCCCTTGCTCGACTTGAATACCCGTGGTTTCAGTATCTAACACGACTTGACGAGACATAGCGCTTCTCCCTCAAATTTTCTTTAACATCAAATCGATCGCTTTTTTAGCCAATAGATCGACGCGCTCATTTTCCACATGTCCACTATGACCCCGGACCCAGTGCCATTTTACCTGGTGGCGTTGCGTTTCATGATCCAGTTTTTGCCACAAATCCGCATTTTTCACCGGCTTGTTTCCGGAGCCTCGCCAATTGCGTTTTTTCCAAGACGCTAGCCAGAGGGTGATTCCCTTTTGCACATATTGTGAGTCCGTATAAAAATCGATTGAACAAGCCTCTTTCAAAGAAGCCAGTGCCTCGATCGCGGCCATTAATTCCATGCGATTGTTGGTTGTATCGGGCTCTCCTCCGGAAATTTCCTTTTCCCGCCGCTGATAACGCAGTAAAGCCGCCCACCCGCCGGGCCCAGGGTTACCGCGACAGGAACCGTCTGCATAAATATAAACATGCTTCATTATTTGGCATTCCGAACTGTTGGTCCTGGCATGTGGGTTGGAACCCGCATGCCGGCGATACTTTGCTTCCAACGCAAGCGAATCGGCGTGAGCGGAATCACCTTGGCTCGCGCCATTAAAACGTAAACAGCGCCGCAAGGCAAATGGCACTGCTTACCCAACCACTCCAGAAACCGTAACTTCTTTAAAAAAGAAGTATTTTCTATTGGCGGACTATACAATGCATTGGACTGTTTCACCAGTTCAAAGTCAGAAAGATGCAGCCATTTTTTCAAAGTTCCCGCTTGCAGGGAATGGCCAGGCGGTAAGGCTGAATTTCGGCGCCGCAAGAGTTTATTTAGCCCCCATAAACTATAAGGATTAAACCCGCAAAGAATGAGATGTCCCTCGGGTTTAATAATGCGACAGGCTTCAGCCAATAACTGCCGTGGGTTATCGACCAACTCCAAGGTATGGGGCAGAATCACCAAATCGACACTGCCAGAGGCCAGCGGCAACTCATAGAAACTACTCTCAATGACTTTAATTTCGCCTTGCGGATGAAGCGCGAGCGGCGACAGCAGTGAGAGGCAGGGTAGCTCCAGCGTTTTAATCAGGTCCGTTTGGTGCGGCACACCGACTAAAACAGCATGCTTCCCGTATATTCCAGATAGAAAAGAAGGCAAAAATGCCATTTCTGTTTTTAAAATAAGCCGCCCTAGACTTTTATTAAGCCATTGATTCCAATGAACTATTAAACGCTGCGACATTTTTCTTCCTTTCCGCCTGCTGGAACCCGTTGTTATTATTATGACTTGACCTCAAAAAATTTAACGGTACCATAGTGAATCTCTTCAAGTGACTCGATATCTCAACCGATGTTTAACATCATACATCGGACGAACTGCCTCTGGAAGGATGTCCTGTAGCCGCTTTGAGCGCTGACAGCTGTTCCAAGGGCTCGTGATTTTTACGCTTAAGGTTGAGGAAAAAACGTGCCCAAAAAGAAAAAACTTTTATGGATAAAACACGTATTAAGATGGGCCTGCGTGTTCTCCAGTGCCATTATTATTAGTAACGCTTCTTTTGCCTCCTTCAATCTGGAAGGCATCCAAGTCTATCAAAAAAACACCGGGACTTCGGTCAAAAAGAAAAAATTCACCGACGACATGAGTCGCTATCAAAGCGCGGATAACCTCTGGGATGTGCTCCGTTCTGAATTCACGCTTTCTCACCATGAATATAATCCCGCCGTCCAAGAAAACATCGATTGGCTCATGAATGACCAGGATTTTTTAATACGGACATCGACGCGGTCCGCGCCCTACCTGTATTTTATTCATCAACAAGTTAAAAACCGCAAGCTGCCGGTTGAGCTGGTTTTGCTGCCCATCATTGAAAGTGGCTATAACCCCTTTATCTACTCCACCGCCGGCGCTGCTGGTATTTGGCAAATGATGCCGGACACCGCCTCTGGTTTCGGCATTAAGCAAGACTGGTGGTATGATGGGCGTCGTGACGTGGTTGCCTCGACACGCGCCGCCTTGGATTATCTTTCCTATCTTTTTGATTTTTTCGACGGCAACTCCTTACTGGCCATTGCCGCCTATAACTCCGGGGAAGGAGCCGTGATGTCTGCCATTCGCCGCAATATTCGCGAAGGCAAAAGCACCGACTTCTGGTCCCTGCCCTTGCCCCGAGAAACCCGCACCTATGTGCCGCGACTTTTAGCTTTGGCTATTATTGTCGCTCATCCCGAACGCTACCCGCTCCATTTTCCGCCGGTGCGTAATGCGCCCTATTTGGCGCAGGTGGATGTCGGCGGGCAAATCGACCTTAAACGAGCTGCCCATTTTGCCGGCTTAAGCCTGCAAAAGCTCCAACAACTCAATCCCGGATTTAATCGTCTGGTCACCCATCCGAATGGCCCTTATAAACTCGTTCTACCGATTGAAAACGTCGAACAGTTCATGGTGCACTTAGCTACTACCTCCCTTTCTCATCATATCGATTGGACGCAATATAAAATCAAATCCGGCGACACCTTAGAATCTATCGCCAAGCGCTATAAAACAACGTCCTATGCGCTCAAGGAAATTAATCACCTGAGTCAAAAAGATCAACTTAAAAAAGGCATGAAGTTGGTCATCCCTCGAATGATCACCACTGTTTTAAATAATGGGAATAAATTTGATAAGAAAGAAGAAGAAACATCGGCGGAAACGCTAACCTTCGAAAGCGCCGCGCCCAAACTGGCTTCCGTAGAAGAGACGGTCGACAAAACCAGCAAAGGCATCCAGTCCGGCGATACGCTCTATATGGTGCGCGACAATGACACCGTGGAAACAATCGCAGAACACTTTCATTTGCCGGCCAAAACCATCTATGTCACCAATCGATTGCACTCCTATTCCGTGATCCATCCTGGTGATCAACTACTGATTCCAACCCATCTGGCACAGGCGGCACCCCGTGGCAATACAGAAGAACCCGAGCTCCAAAAAATGGATCCGGGTGACACTCTTTACATGATCCGGCACGGCGATACGATTGAAAAAATCGCGCAGAAATTCAAAACCACGCCAGCGGCAATTCGAGTGGCAAATTTAATGGCGAATACGGATTTGCAGGAAGGCGACCATTTGATTGTGCCGACGCATTTGCGAGTGTAAGCGGAGTTAACCTAAGGTTACGCCGATGATTCTGCCAATGATATAGGTCAATAAACCCGCCGCTCCGCCGATGACCATCATCCGCAGACCGCCGATGATGGCACTGAGGTTGGTAAACAGGCTAAGGGTAGCGCCGATCACAAACAAAGTGACGGCGGTTAAAACAATGCTGATAAGAACGTTCCACGAATTGTCGCCTGATAAAAAGGGGATGAGGGGAATAAAGGCTCCCGCAGCAAAAGAAATAAAAGAGGCCAGGGCGGCGCCAATCGGCGATCCCAGTTCCTGGGGATTCAGACCTAATTCCTCGCGGGCCAAGGTATCGAGTGCTTTTTCAGGATTCGAAATCATGCGATCAGCCAATTCTCTCGCTTCTTTTCTGGGCAAGCCGCGCGCATGATAAATATAGGCAAGCTCAGCTGCCTCCTCTTCTGGATAAAGATCCAATTCTTCTTTTTCCAGGGCTATTTGAAATTCAAAAAATTCCCGCTGGGAGCGCATTGAAATATATTCCCCGGCCGCCATGGAGCAAGCTCCCGCTAAAAGACCGGCGACACCCGATAAAAGAATGACCTGAATGCCGGCGCCACCGCCCACCATACCCAAGACGAGACTCATATTCGAAACCAGTCCATCGTTCACGCCAAAAACCGCTGCGCGCAAATTGCCGGCCGTATTTAAACCTTTGTGCCTTTTTTCCAATTTAGCGCCACCGGCGGACAGCTTGTGGTTATGATGTTGCAGCACATGTTCACTATAAACAGACATTCCCCTGACCTTCATAGCGGACAGGATAAATCGCAGTTGCTGAATGCTAAAATAGCGCAACAGCAGACTGACAAAACGGGTTCGAAAATCGGGTTGATAAGCGGAGGGGAGTTTAAGGCCAGCCTTGTTGATTTCCTTTTTCCACATCGCTGCTTGTTTTTCCGCGCCGGCGGCAAGCTCATGAAAGAGCGCTTTCTTAGTCGGATCCTTTTCCTGCTTCGCTACAATCAAATACAAGTAAGCCGAACCTTTCTCTTCAAGCCAATTTTTGATATCGTGCATAATAGATCCATGGTTTATTAAAATGAGTATGCATAAAAAATAGTCTCTATTCAAGCAATGCTCCAGGGATTCCATTTTCTTCATTACTATTCAATAAACCAGGATCGATTAATCAAGAAAATGACGCAGGATGTAGTTGAAGCCATTGAAAATATTAAAAAACATTAAAATGCAGCAATTCCCAGGTTATCTGGTTTAAAAAGCACGACCGAAACGATCAAATATGTTTCATATTATTTTACTCTGATTAAATTTAATCCATATTCCACTGCAATCCTCGGTGCTTGACAACTCACTAAAAACGGTCTAAGGCTCTGTTTAATTGCTGATTTGGCGATTAAATGGTATGCTGTATTTAAGAGGAAAGTGAGGCTAGCTCATGAGCAATAAGCTGCTTTTATGCTTAGTCAAACTGACTGAAATGATCGGCAGACCCACCTCCGGCACTACTTTGACAGCGGGCTTACCTTTGGTTGAAGGCACTTTAACCATCCCCCTCTTCGAACGCGCCGCAGCGCGGGTTGATCTCGTCTCCAAATTGGTGAGGTTTCCGCTTAGCACTCGAGAAACTCGTTTCACGGTTCCTATTATTCTGCTCTTGAAAGACAATAACGCTTGCTTGCTAACACAAATCACAAGTCATTACACTGCTAAAATTATCAATCCGCCCAACAATGAAGCTCAGGAAATCACCCTGGATGAACTGGAGCAGCTCTACACGGGCAACGCCTTTTCCATTGAACAAAGCTTTCGCTTTACGCCGCAAAGCGCACATGTTTCCTTCGAGGGACAAGATAAAAACTGGTTTTGGAGCGCCATTCGCAATCTCGCTTCAACTTACAGCGAAGTGTTAGTCGCCTCGTTTTTAATCAATTTATTTGCCTTGGGGCTGCCGCTGTTTACCATGAACGTCTATGACCGCGTCGTTCCAAATCACTCGTATGATACGCTTTGGGTTTTGGCCAGCGGCATTTTTATTGTTTTTTCTTTTGATGTGCTCATGCGAACCCTGCGCAGCTATTTCATTGATCAAGCGGGGAAAATCGTCGACTTGCAAGTGTCCGCCACCATCCTTGAAAAGGTGATCGGCATCAAGATGATGGACCGTCCGCAATCCGTCGGCGCTTTTGCCAATACCATTCAATCCTTCGACTCGGCCAGAGAGTTTATCACTTCAACGACCGTGGCGATTTTGGTTGATTTACCTTTTGCGGCTATTTTCTTAGCGGTTATTTTTCTTCTCGCCGGCAATTTGGTTCTCGTTCCGCTTGGTATGTTGCCACTCATTTTAATCTTCGGCTTTGCCTTGCAAAAGCCCTTGATTGAGATGACGAAGGTTTCATTACGCTACGCCGCGGAAAAACAGGCTCTGATTTTTGAAATTCTAAGCGGAATCGAGTCGGTCAAAGCGAACTGCGCCGAAAATGTCATGCAGGCGCGCTGGGAACAGGTGGTCAATCTGTCCGCGCAAGTGGGACTAAAATTACGCTTTCTCGTCAATCTCAATATGTTTTTCTCGATCTTCGTCCAGCAATTCTCCACCGCACTCGTTGTGATTGTTGGCGTATATAAAATTGCAGGCAACTCTTTGACCATGGGCGGCCTCTTTGCCTGCTCGCTGCTCTCGTCGCGGGCGCTCGCGCCGATGTCGCAAATCGCGTCCATTTTGACGCGCTATCATCAGACCTTGACCTCGCTGAACTCCCTCGACAATATCATGAAATTGCCCGATGAGCGTCCTGCAGGAAAGCTTCCCTTGCACCTCACGAATATCAAGGGCGAAATTGAGTTTCGCGGCATTTCCTTCCAATATCCCGGACGCGCCTTCCCTACTTTAAATAATATCTCATTTAAAGTTAACGAAGGAGAACATGTCGGCATCATTGGTCGCGTCGGCTCGGGCAAGTCTACTCTCGCTAAACTCATCATGAATCTGTTAGAGCCGAATAGCGGAACCATTTATTTTGATGGCGTGGACCAAAGCAACCTCGACCTCACGGAACTACGACAGCATATTGGTTATGTTCCCCAGGACGTAACGCTTTTCTACGGCACCTTGCGGGACAATATCACCTTTGGATCTTCGCGCACGGAGGACAGCAATCTCATTCGCGCCATTGAAATCTCCGGCATCGACGAACTGATCAAACCGCAATTAGGCAGCTACGAAGCTCAAATTCATGAAGGTGGAAAAAACCTATCTGGCGGACAACGACGTATTATCGCCATTGCGCGCGCCTTGCTGCTGGATCCTACGATCCTCATCCTGGACGAGCCTAGTCATTCTATGGACAATCAAACAGAGTCGTTTATCAAAACAAAATTGGCGCCTTACATCCAAAACAAAACTACGATCATTATGACTCACCGCGTATCCATGCTTTCCCTGGTGGATCGAATTATTATTATTGACGGTGGAAAAATCATTATGGACGGTCCTCGAGAGACTGTGCTACAAGCCTTGTCTCAAGGGCAAGTCAAAGTGACAAGGAACTAAGGTAATGCGGCCCGCGACAAAAATAAGTGACTTTCTACGACGCGTGCGAATGGTCATTCAATCATTCTGCCTGGGCTTCTATTATCTCTTTAAGGGAGGCTTCCTCGCCCTGAAGAATTCCTCCTCGATCCGGAGTCACGGAAAAAATTCTGCGCACTGGCTACTTTGGATCACCTTCCTCTTTGTCCTTATCTTCCTGGTTTGGGCGAAATTTGCGGTACTGGAAGAGGTAACCGTCTCCTCCGCCACGATTATTCCGCTCTCGCATGTGCAAACCATCCAAAACATGGAGGGTGGCATCGTCAAAAGTATCCTTGTCCACGAAGGGGATATTGTTCAAAAAGGACAAGTGCTGGTTTACCTGGATCCAACACGCTTTCAGTCCGCCTTAAACGAAGCGCGTGCCCGCGATGTCGCCTTACAAGTTAAAATCGCGCGCTTGGTTGCCGAGGCGTCGAATCGACCTTTTAAAATACCGACTAACCTCGAAAATACGGTCAATCCCAGCATTCAAAGCCAAATCAAAGCGCAACAAGCGCTCTACGATGCGCGTCAAGATCAACTCAAGCAATTAAATGAAAACCTCGCTCTCCTGCAAAAAGAACTGGCGATGACGAAACCGCTGGTCAACAAAGGGGCGGCGTCTGAAGTAGAGGTCTTGCATTTGGAACGACAGCAGCTCGACATTAAGAATCAGATTGATCAATTCAATGCTCATACCCTCGATGAACTCACGACCGCAAAAGGAGATCATGCCAGTCTGGTCGCATCGATGCAGGCCTTGCAAGATCGGCTTAATCGAACCGTCATTCGCTCCGCTGCGAAAGGCATTGTTAAACAAATTAAGATCGCCACCATCGATAGCGTCGTGCCTCCCGGCGCGGAAATTATGAGTATTGTTCCGATTGAAGATACTTTGCTGGTTGAAGCCGAGGTGAAACCCTCGGATATCGGATTTATTCATGCCGGCGAAACGGTCATGGTAAAAATAACGGCCTATGATTTTGCCGTCTATGGCGGGCTAAACGGCTATGTTGATAGAGTCAGCGCCGACACCATCACAGATCAGAAAGGGCGTAATTATTATATTGTTCGAATTAAAACGGATAAAAACTATTTGCGCACGTCGGAAAATCCTCTCTATATCATTCCCGGCATGACGGCAACCGTTTCCATTTTAACCGGCAGAAGAACGGTTCTGAATTATCTGCTTTCTCCACTTGTTAAAGCGCAGGAGAATGCCTTAAGAGAGCGCTAAGCATAATAATGTGATATATTAATTCAATGAACTACCGCATAAGGAGAGTGCCATGAAAAGTTTCTTAAAAGGAAAAAAAGACAAAAAAGCAGACGGAGAAACGAGCAGGACAGAAGTCAAAGCAACGACGCAGCAAACCCCCGCCACGACTGAAAAAATGCCACCGCAAAACCCTGAGTTTGCTATTCAGCGCATTTATTTGAAAAGCTTGAGTTATGACGCTCCAGCCAGCCCGACTATCTTCCAGGAAGACTGGAAGCCAACGATCGACATGCAAATTCAAACCAATACAACCAAATTAAGCGAAGGTTTGCATGAAGCCGTCATTAAGGTAACGGTAGTCGGTAAATCCAATAATAAGCCTGTCTTTACCGTTGAAGTACAGCAAGCGGGTATTTTTGTGATTAACCGCTTTACCAACGAACAGCTGGGAGCGGTTTTGGGTGGAATGTGTCCCAATATTTTATTTCCTTATGCACGTGAAGCCATTACGGAACTCGCGACTCGAGGAACCTTTCCACCGGTTTATCTTGCACCTATCAACTTTGATTTAGTCTATGCGCAGGCCTTGCAAAAGCAGACGCAGCAAGACCAGAAATAGCCAGAAGTAGAACTTCGGCTTGCACCAGTGGGGAGCCGCGTATTCTCCCCGCTTGGCTCTCTGCCTCACATCAGGATTGCAATCCGGGTTTTTAGTGAGAACAATCATCAAGAAAGAAGGGCTTGCTGCTTTGTCATTTATCCGCTTGATTACATTAATCATTTTTTTTACTTTATCTGCTCCAACCCGCCTCTTAAGCTTATTTTAAGGTTTTGAATTTATTCGCTAAAAATCTGTTCATTTTTTTGTCAAGCTTGGCCGTCAATTTATATTCAATCTATTGATAAATATAAAATTTTTTTGTCCTCGCAAACTCGCAATCCCCTGCCTGTCACCTATACTTCAAATGTCGAGGCGTGGCGATTCATTAAAGTAAAGCTGAGTCAGTTCAAAAACGAGATATTATTTAACCAGTTACAAAGAAGTGGTTGAATAATATTGTTTTTTATTTTAGATGAGGATGCAAATGGCTAATTCGGGTGGGAATAGTAATTCACAAACAGGTACTCCTATTACAGTCGCAGATGCTGGAAATACGCATCAAGTGGCTGATAATACAGCAGCTCCTGCTCCCGATAATACAGCACATCCAGCGGCTGTGCCCCAAACTGCAAATATTGCAACAAACACGCCTGCTATTCCGGAACACATACAAACCTTTTTTGCGGAGGCGGATGAATCGAAAGCCACTTCGGTTCAGGCAGTTGACCCTGCCACAGTCACCGCTGTTCCCGCTAATACCTCGACTGAAATTAACTTTACCTTGGCTGGAGACCAGGTTATCAACGCAACCTTGGGTTCAGGTCTCGGTATTGGCTTCGGGACTACCGGAAATGTAAATGCCGGTTTCGAAACCGCGGTGCAAAACACCACCCTCGCCGCTGGTACAGAAGTTACTTTTGGAAATCAAGGGGATGTCAATGCCGGATTAATCACCATCGGGTATGGTAATCTGGGGACTGTCAATGCTGGATTATTAACCATTGGGTATGGTAATCAGGGTAATGTCAATGTTGGACTAGTCACCGTTGTAGAAGACGGCGTTGCCGCCCTCGCCCCTGTTGTTGTTACTCCCACACCGCTCACTATTTTGCAGACACCCGTTCTCCCGACTGCGCCTATTGCTACCACGCCAGCTCAACCTTTTGCTGATTTAAGTGTCAACATTAACCCAAGCGATGGTCTCGTGCTACCAGGCTCCACCCAGAGTTATACCATCACTGTTACCAATCTCGGGCCGGATACGGCGACGAGCTTCATCTTGAATGAACAACTTTCTAACAACCTGATTAATACGAACTTTGGTTCCGCCAGCAGCGGCCTTTTTGATAGTTCTTCTAATCTTTGGAGTGGACTCTCTCTCGGGCATAATCAATCGGTTCAAATCACAGTACAAGGAGAAATTGCTCCTTCCACTACACAAGCCGTCACGAACACCGTGACGATTACCGACACAACGCCTCAGGTTCCGGACACCGATCAAGCAGATAAATCTGCCAGCAGTGTCTTGCATGTTACGAATGCGGATTTAAGTATTACAAAAACGCTGGAGACCACCGGCACGATCTATGACGGCGAACATGTGACTTTCCAAATTCAAGTCTCGAACACCGGCCCTGCTACGGCGCAATCGGTCGTGGTCGCTGAAAGCAGCTTCACGAATCTAGCCCATCTCAGCTTTAGCTCACCTTCGGAAGGTTCAATCAATGGCGGCAGCTGGACAGTAGGCTCCTTGGCGAGTGGCGCGACGGACACCATCACGGTAAGCGGAGATGTTACCAATGCGGGGGCCTTCTCGAATACCGCAAGTGCTACCACCACGACTTATCAAGCAACTGATCCTACCGGTACTGCCATCACTTCGACCGCAAGCGGCGCTGCGGTGGCTGATGCGGACTTAACTCTGTCAAAGACTTTGCAAACCACCGGCACGATTTATGACGGCGAACATGTCACCTTCCAAGTTCAAGTGGGTAACCTGGGACCGGATGCCGCGCAAAATGTGATTATTGCGGATTCCAGCTTTAGCGATTTAAGTCAGATCACCTTCAACACACCTTCTGTAGGCAGCCTGAGCGGCGGAAATTGGGATCTTACCTCGCTTGCTTCAGGGGCGACGGATACCATTACTGTCAGTGGCACCATTACCAATGCCGGCGCGTTCTCGAATACGGCAAGCGCTACCACCACGACTTACCAAGCGACTGATCCCACCGGTGCAGCCATCACCTCGACCGCGAGTGGCACTGCAGTGGCTGATGCGGATTTAACACTTTCCAAGACGCTGCAAACAACGGGCACCCTTTATGATGGCGAGCATGTCACCTTCCAAGTTCAAGTTGGTAATATGGGCCCGGATGCTGCCGCAGGCGTTGTGGTATCCGATGCGAGTTTCTCGAATTTAAGCGGCGTCACCTTTGGTTCCACACCGGCCGGCACGAGCTTGAGTGGCGGCAATTGGGAGGTTGGTTCTCTCGCCTCCGGTGCAAGCGATACCATTACGGTGAGCGGTACCATCGCCAATGTCGGCGCCTTCTCGAATACCGCAAATGCTACGACCACGACTTATCAGGCGACTGACCCCACCGGCTCTGCTATTACCGCGACTGCAAGTGGCACCGCGATAGCGGATGCCGATTTAACTGTAGCGAAAACTTTACAAACAACGGGTACAATTTATGACGGCGAACATGTCACCTTTCAGGTTCAGGTCGGCAACCTCGGTCCGAATGCTGCGCAAAATGTCGTTATTTCTGATGCCAGCTTCAGTGATCTATATAATGTCACTTTCAATACCCCTGCTGTTGGTAGTTTAAGCGGTGGGAATTGGGACCTCAGCACACTGGCTTCGGGTGCGACCGACACCATTACGGTGAGCGGCACCATCGCCAATGCCGGTGCTTTCTCCAATACTGCAAGTGCCACGACCACGACTTATCAAGCAACTGATCCCACCGGCGCCGCCATTACGTCGACTGCGAGTGGCACTGCGGTTGCCGATGCGGATTTGACTTTAAGCAAAACCTTGCAAACCACCGGCACGATCTATGATGGCGAACATGTTACCTTCCAGATTCAAGTTGGCAATACCGGTCCGGACGCCGCTGCTGGCGTTGTGGTATCCGATGCTAGTTTCTCCGATTTGAGTGGCGTGACTTTTGGGTCAGCGCCTTCTGGCACGACTTTAAGCGGCGGCAATTGGGATATTGCCTCGCTTGCTTCAGGTGCAACGGACACCATTACGGTGAGTGGCACTATCGCTAATACCGGTGCCTTCTCAAATACCGCAAGTGCTACGACCACCACTTATCAAGCGACTGATCCCACCGGTGCCGCCATCACCTCGACGGCAAACGGCACTGCTGTGGCTGATGCGGATTTAACGCTTTCGAAGACGCTGCAAACGACCGGCACGATCTATGACGGCGAACATGTCACCTTCCAGATTCAAGTTGGCAACCTTGGCCCGAATGCCGCGACCGGTGTCGTGGTATCTGATGCCAGCTTCTCCGATTTAAGTGGTGTGACCTTTGGCGCCGCGCCTTCCGGCACGACTTTGAGCGGCAGCAATTGGGATATTGCTTCGCTTGCTTCGGGTGCGACGGATACCATTACCGTGAGCGGCACCATCGCCAATGCCGGTGCCTTCTCAAATACCGCAAGTGCTACGACCACGACTTATCAAGCGACTGATCCCACCGGCACCGCTATTACTTCGACTGCGAGCGGCACTGCCGTCGCCGATGCGGATTTAACTTTAAGCAAAACCTTGCAAACCACGGGCACCGTTTATGATGGCGAACATGTTACCTTCCAGATTCAGGTCGGTAATACTGGTCCCGATGCTGCAGCCGGCGTTGTGGTATCCGATGCTAGCTTCTCTGATTTAAGCGGTGCAACCTTTGGCGCCGCGCCTTCTGGTACGACTCTGAGCGGCGGCAATTGGGATATCGCCTCGCTTGCCTCAGGTGCAACCGATACTATTACCGTCAGCGGCACCGTCGCCAATGCCGGTGCTTTCACAAATACTGCAAGTGCGACGACCACCACTTATCAAGCGACTGATCCCACCGGAACCGCTATCACTTCGACCGCAAGCGG
This sequence comes from Gammaproteobacteria bacterium, assembly GCA_013286215.1. Classification (GTDB taxonomy): domain Bacteria; phylum Pseudomonadota; class Gammaproteobacteria; order DSM-16500; family DSM-16500; genus JABDGC01. Next base: position 163 of record JABDGC010000025.1, on the reverse strand, counting down.
CACTGCCATCGCCGATGCGGATTTAACACTTTCAAAGACCTTGCAAACCACCGGCACGATCTATGACGGCGAACATGTTACCTTCCAGATTCAAGTTGGCAATACCGGTCCCGATGCCGCAGCCGGCGTCGTGGTATCCGATGCCAGCTTCTCCGATTTAAGC
>JABDGC010000024.1 GCA_013286215.1 Gammaproteobacteria bacterium | reverse complement strand
TCCTGTTGTACTTGTAACCGTATTGGTTCCGGCACGATGAATACGCGTGCTCCGGTCGCGCAGCAAAGTTTCAGCCTGGTCATATAACTCCTTAAATGACGAAGCTGCCATCAAACTTTCCAAGGCCGCCCTCTTTCTGGATTTCGTGGATAGCTCAAAGTTGATAAAGAAAGCAAAACACGATTTATCCCTTTTAGAACGGAGGAAATTAATTTCATGAATCAGGCGATTAAGCACAGAGTGAATTTCTTTTTTTAGCACAGTCAGAGTTATTACATCCTCTACCTTCTCACTCGGCCTAACTGTATTCGCTATGGATGAAGGAATAGTCGTAGCAGTTGTTGGAAGTGAAACACGTTCTGCTGCTTTTGGCGGCGCGGCTTTTTGTCTTTGATTGATAGTAAAAAAAGTGCTCGACCTACTTGACGCACCTTTATCTTCTGGTGCTCGTGACGGTGTTGCAGAAGGAGCTGTTCCTGGAATAAGCGAATCATTACGTTCAATTACTAATGGAAAATCGCCAGCGCAGTAATCTGCAATGATTTTGCTAAGCACGGTAGGGAGGACGGGAGCCAATATATTCTGTATCGCAATAGTATCTTTTGAAAGGCGGTATGGTGCTAAGTCAAAAAAATTAAACTGTGCAATACCAGAATATATAAAACCATACTGACGGGGATCTAACTCAGAGGTGTCAAGGTAATCGGACATGGTTCTAAAAAAAACTATTCTTCCATTGTTTAGTAAAGTAAATCCTATATATTCAGAGTCATAATGATGATGTTCGTCGGGGCGCTTAAATTGTAAGTCGAATCGTTTTGCTCTTAATCCTTGCGACGTGACCTCTATAGAAAAAAAATTATCTCCGTACCTCTGTAGAAAAGTGTTAAAACCAAACATGTGAAATTTATGAGGCAAATAACCGGCGCCACTATTAAAGCTAGCAATTCGGTGGCAGGTTAGTCTGTGTTTGTCAATTATGCTAAATAGGCTGTAATTCATACGACCGTATCTGTTCTTACTTGTATTTAAAGGATCTAGCTCTCCTGTCTCGTTCTTAATCATTGATATTTGAATTATTTGGGTTTCATTTAATTTTGTTAGAGCAGTGTGACCGAGAACTTCTATAGTTGCTGACCTATGTGCGATCCACTCGTCTGGTTTTTTTTCTTCCCAAATGGTGATAAGTCCTGAGATAGGCTGTGTTGTATAATTGGCATAACGACTAGGCGTGGTTAATATGGCTAATTCGTTATCAGCTAAGACACATGCGGATGATGCAAACATTGAAGGCGGTGTTAAATCAACGATAACTGTACCCAGCGTTGCTGTGTTCGCAATATAAGGTTGCTTGTCAAGCCCATCATTCAGTCTTGTTACTACGCATCGGCTTTTATCACCAAGCGCATCGATTGATTGTATAATGAAATCCAAGCGCTGTTCAATACGAAAAGTATCGATATTAATTATAAGAGTAAGATCAACATCGGCCTCGAAAGAAAGCACAATTTTATTTTTAAAGAATGTTGTAACAGAGGGGTGTTGTGAATACACTTCATCACTCAATTTTTCTTCTCGAAAAAGCTGACCAGAGTCAGGGTCGATTTCGCTAAGGTGCAAGCCCTGCTTATCTTTGATAAGGATAAGAAAGATCCTACCATCGGGAAAGATAACGGGCCAACAACGCTCCCTGGTATTGGGGAGAATTAGTTCTCTTAAAAGGGGTGTGCCTTTTTCTTCGCTTCTGCTTCTTCTCTCACCCGACTCCAAACGTCACCTCTTTTCTATTCAGTTACCAAACTCTCGGGACAGCCCTAAAGCACCTCTTCCATCAACTCCGCCACCCTTTTCACCGCTGTCTTCCAATTCAAGCGCGTCTCAAATTCATTAGAAGAACCTAATAGGCATTCCGGTTCACAAAGCCGCGCAAAAAGGTCAGAAAAATAATCCGCAAATCAAACAGGGGGGACCAGTTCTCGATATAGTAAAGATCAAACTCCACCCGCTTTCTCATCTTTTCGAGTGTCTCCGTCTCGCCGCGCCAGCCATTAATCTGCGCCCAGCCGGTAATGCCGGGTTTTACCCGATGCCGCTGCATGTAGGCCGTGATGGAATCCTTGTAGAATTCATTATGCTGCACAGCATGTGGCCGTGGCCCAACAATGGACATACGGCCCTGCAGCACATTGATGAATTGCGGCAACTCATCCAGGCTGGTTCGGCGCAAAAAGCGGCCTAAAGGCGTCACGCGTTGATCATTGGCGGAGGCTTGGGTCACCCGCCCCTGTTTTTCCTGATGTTCGTACATGGTGCGGAATTTATAGACCTTGATCAGGCGCCCGTCCCAGCCGTGGCGTAATTGCTTGAAAAAGACCGGGCCCTTCGAGGTGAGTTTAACGGCGAGTGCGAGCAACAGGAATAATGGACTAATCAGCACTAAAATAATCGTGGCCAGCAAACGGTCTTCGATGGCTTTGATCAGGCGATTCATGCCGACCATGGGCGACGCATTGAGATCCAGCATGGAGAAACGGTCAACCTGGGTGATGCTGTGCTTTAACAAGCCCAACCCGAAGATATCCAAAACCAGGCGGATGGCGATGGTATGATGGCGGAGTTGGTGGATAATTTTTTTAACCGTTTCCTCGGCGCCCAGCGGCAAAGCCAGCCATAATTCGTCAATTTCATGTGGCTGAGAATGGAGATAGTCACTTAAATTGGTCGGGGTCTTGGCCACGGGGATGCCACAAAGAGACGGGGGCTTGCCTTCCGGCTGATCGTCTAAAATGGTCACGATGCGAAAGCCGGTCCAGAGCGCTTGCTGCACGGTTTCAACCAGCTGGCTGCCCAGGTCGCCCAGACCAATAATCACGACGCGGCGTTCATTCCAACCGCGCTTGCGCATCAGCCGCAAGAGGATGAGCAAAGAGAAACGAAAGGAAATTAAGATGGCAATGGAAAAGACCATCCATAAAATAAACCAGGCCCGTGAAAAGCTCTCACCGGTCTTGGTGATGAAGGCCGCGCAGGCCAGCAGCATGGAAAGTAGTAAAAGCGCCTGGGTCAGACTAAAAATATGGCCCCAAAACCCTCGACCGCGGACAGAGGAATAAATGCCGAAAAAAGAGAGAACCGCAGTGGCCACCAGGGTTCCAAAACCCAGGGCAGCCATATAGGAATAAGGCAAAATAGAATCGCCAAAGCGATAAAGATAGGCCAGCCAGCCGGCCAGCAAGACCGTGCACGCGTCCAAGCCGCGCAGCATGATCGACAGGGGCCGGGAGTATTCCTTGAGTAGTCCTCGGGGAAGCATTAGACCTCTCCTTGATGAATCATGAGTGGATTATAATCCTTTTACATCGTCGCACAAGAAAAGCTCGCACAACGTGCCGCTCTGGCTCGGAGTCGGGCTTAGGCTGCGTCAGCCTTGCGCTCAAGAGACGGGCGATCCGCATACGTTTTAAGCAGTTCTGGCTCACTGTAAAACAGGGAAAACCGGCGCAAAAGGGATTTTCCGGCAACCAGCACCCCGCCTTGCAGAACAGGGATAGCCCATTTTGCCAGCGCCAGCGAAAAAATCTGTTGAAAATCCGCTTCTGACAGTCTAAAGCTCACGGAATCCAACTGAGCATTTTCAACCATCAAGAAAGCCCAGTTGAGGGCCAGCGCGATGATGATGATTCTCAAACCCGTATTAAAAGTCCTCTTATTCCAGGCCCAATTCAAACTCAGCGTATTCAAGACAGAAGCCATCCCCGCGGCAAAGCGAAAGGCTTGATAGAAACGAACGGATTTATCCGCGCAGATCATCGATAAAAACAAAGAGTGCGCTCCCGCGCCGTAGAAATAGCCTGCGATGCCAGCAGCGGCAATCAAGGTCAGCAAGCTAAAGTCAGCCAAGCGGCCCAAGCGGCGGCAGCGCTTTTGAAAGAAACCCAGTAATTTTTGATATTCTTCCGGCGTTATACCGCGAGAGGCCAACCACTGCTCCCGTGTATAGCCATTCTTCTGCAGATAAGCATCACGTTCTTCGATAATTTTAACATTCAGATAATAGCCCCGGATTGTTTCTTCCGTCAGGGGTAAACTCTGGTCCAGCGGATGAAAGTTAACCCTTCTGATATCGGATTGCAGCTGTCGATACAAGGAGCCAAATTCAACGGAATGTAATTTGCTGCTTTCCCAAGGAAGCATGGGCAGCACCAAAATTCTGCCATTAACAGGATCCATTAATGAATCGGTTTCGTCTGAAATATCCTGATCCAGTTCTTCCAATGTTTTGGGGGCCATGGGGGCAACTTGCTTCTCCTTCGGGGAGTGCAATTCATTTGATCTTCTGTTAATCACAGCTAACGCTCACTTTACAAAATACGCTATCGTTTTCGCTATCCCCTCTTCAAAAGAACAAAGCGGCTTCCAGCCTAATTCGCTTTGAATACGGTCGTCGTTGATGGCATAGCGCCAATCGTGGCCGGGTCTATCTTTGACGTATTGGATCAGGCGGTCGTGGGGACGGTGATCAGGGTAGCGTTCGTCCATACAGCCGGCAAGATATTCGGCCAATTCCAGGTTGGACCATTCGTTGCTGGCGCCGATGTTATAAGAGCGGTTCAAACGGCCTTGCCGCAGGACCTGGTCAACGGCGCGGCAATGGTCTTCAACATAGAGCCAGTCGCGGATATTGCTGCCGTCGCCGTAAATGGGAATGGATTTTTGATTCAGGCAGGCACGAATCACCGTGGGAATAAATTTTTCACTGTGTTGCTTGGGACCGTAATTATTGGAGCAATTCGAGATCGTGACCGGCAACTGATAAGTATGCGCATAGGCCCGCACGAGGTGATCACTTCCGGCCTTGGAGGCAGAGTAAGGGGAGTTCGGCAGATAGGGAGAGAGCTCTGAAAAGGGCGCGTCATTCGGGCCCAAGGTGCCGTAGACTTCATCCGTGGAAATATGATGAAAGCGACAAAGGTGCGAGGCCAGTTTTTTTTCCTCCAGCCAATATTGGCGCACTGCCTCCAACAAGGTGAAGGTTCCCACAACATTGGTCTCAATAAAAGCCGCCGGACCGCGAATAGAACGATCAACGTGACTTTCGGCGGCAAAGTGAACCACGGCATCCACTTCATATTTTGCCAGCAGAGAACCCACCAAAGCAGCGTCGCCAATATCGCCTTGCACAAAAACATGCCGCGGTAAATCCGCCACCTCGTGCAAATTATCCATTGAACCAGCGTAGGTGAGCTTATCCAGGTTCACGATCATCAAGTCGCGATAAGTCTGCAACAGATAGCAAACAAAATTGCTGCCGATAAAACCGGCGCCGCCGGTCACCAAGATACACTTAGGCTGAAAGCTGTTCACGCAACGCATCCTTTTGATTAATGTGTTGTATCATTCGCACCAAGGCCGGCTCCCACGCAGAAGGCGCAAGGCCGCACTCCTTTTCAATTTTCTTCCTATTCAACACCGAATTCTTCGGTCTTTTGGCCGGCGTGGGATAGTCGGCGCTCACAATGGGGTGCAGTTTTTCCAGTTTCAAGGGAAAATAGTCCTTGCCGTGATAGACAATGCGTTGCGCGAACTCATACCAGGTGGTTTCCTGGTCGCCGCAATAATGAAAAATACCCCAGTGGGCTTGTCCTTGGGTGATTTGCTGCGCCAGCTTCAATAAAGCGCCGGCAAGATCCGCGGCGGCCGTTGGACAGCCTTTTTGATCGCAGACCACGCGCAGCTCGGGCTGCTTCATCGCCAATCGGAGAATCGTCTTTACAAAATTGGGGCCCTGCTTGCCAAATACCCAACTGGTACGCACAATCACATGCTTTTCCCATTCCTTTTGCAAAAGCAGTTCACCCTCGGCCTTGCTAGCGCCATAAACGTTCAGGGGAGCCCGCGGGTCTTCTTCCACATAGGCGGAGGCTTTTTCGCCGTCGAAAACGTAATCGGTCGAGAGGTGAATTAAGGGAAGATCGTGCGCTTTGCAGACGAGCGCCAAATTCTGGACGCCATCGCGATTGATCGCGTAGGCCTTGTCAATTTCCTGTTCCGCTTTATCCACGGCGGTGTAGGCTGCGGCATTGATAACCAGCGTGGGTTGCCGAGCTTGCACGACGCTTTCCAGCTGCCCGGGATCCGTGATATCCAGCTCGGCTTTGGAACAAGCGACGATTTCACAAGCCAGTTGACTGGCTAACTCCACCACTTCCTGGCCTACCTGGCCTTTGGCTCCGGTCAGTAGAATTTTCATGGCTGGTACACCGGCAGTTTTCCCGGGGGAATATCTTTCAGGAGTGGCGCGGCGCCGTCCTTGGGCGAGAGCAGCGCCTCGCCTTGCTGCTGCCAGGTGATTCCCAAATCAGCATCGGACCAGAGCACGGCGTATTCATCGCCAGGCTGATAATAGTCGGTGCATTGATAATGAAAAATCACTTTGTCGCTTAGGGCGCAATAGCCATGCGCAAAACCGGGCGGAACATAGACTTGATGGCCACTTTCCCCGCTCAGCTCAAAGCCCAGCCATTTGCCAAAATGCGGCGACCCGTGGCGAATATCCACCACCACGTCGAAGGCCTTGCCGCTGAGCACCGAAACCAGCTTACCCTGCGGCTTGTTGAGTTGGTAATGCAGACCGCGCACTACGTTTTTCACGGAGACAGATAGATTATCCTGCACAAAATTTTCGGTGATGCCGGCCTCGCGATAGCGGGCCTCGCTATACAGTTCCATGAAACAGCCACGGTGGTCTTTAAAGACCTTCGGTTCCAGTAACAAGACTTGCGGGAATTGCGTTGGGATAATATTCATTGTGGGTCTCGCTTCGTGAAATAAGTTTGAGAAGATATTCGCCGTAACCGCTGTTCATTAAAGGCTGAGCTAAGGCGAGCAATTGCTCGGTACTGATATAGCCCATCACCCAGGCCACTTCCTCGGGGCAGGCGACTTTCAAGCCCTGGCGCGACTCCAGCACTTCGATGAAGTTGGACGCTTTCAGCAGGGACTGGTGCGTGCCTGTATCGAGCCAGGCGACGCCACGGCCCAAGCGCTCCACATGGATCTTGCCGGCATTGACGTAACACATGCTGATATCGGTGATTTCCAACTCTCCGCGAGCAGACGGCTTCAGGCTTTTGGCATATTCGATTACTTGATTGTCATAGAAATAAAGGCCCGGAACAGCATAGGAAGAGGGGGGGTGCTGCGGCTTTTCCACAATGGAAAGCGCCCTGCCCTGGCGATCAAATTCAATAACGCCGTAGGCCTGAGGATGATCGACATAATAAGCAAAAATAGTGGCGCCATTCAGCGTTTGTGCCTGAGTTTGCAGCATCCGCCCAAAGCCCGGACCGTAGAAAATGTTATCCCCCAAAATCAGGCAGACGGGATCGTCACCGATGAAATTCTCGCCCAAAATAAAGGCCTGCGCCAGACCCTCCGGCTTCGGCTGCTCGAGGTAAGTGAATTGCAGTCCCCACTGGCTCCCGTCGCCCAAAAGCGCTTTAAACTGCGGCAAATCTCGCGGCGTGCTGATCACGAGGATATCCCGGATACCGGCCAGCATCAGCGTGGTCAAGGGGTAATAAACCATGGGTTTATCGTAAACCGGCATGAGCTGCTTGCTCACGGCCTGGGTGGCGGGAAATAGACGAGAACCGGTGCCACCGGCGAGGATTATTCCTTTCATTAGGGTCTCTTTAAGTGTATTGATAAATTCGAGGACTAAACCGACATTTTACCTGAGACACTTGGAAAATTGAAGGTGGATTGAATAGCGATGGCTTTTAATCAGAGTCCATGTTGCTATACGGAGCCGCGTGTATCGTTGTCCAAACGGAAGCATTTATCCGTTGCTGCGGCTTGCTTCCACGTAATCTCTTATAGCAGCATAAAGCTGATTTAAAACCGGCTGATATTTTAGAAGGTTCTGATAGATCTGCTCCGCCAAGGCTTCATTATAGGTATGCACGGTTAGATTACGATCGTCAACGGCTTGCAAGAGAACTTCCGTTTGCTTTTCATCCAGTAAGCCTGCTTGAAAACAACCTCTTATAACCGCCTTAGGCGAGCCCAGCTCAAGGCCTTCCTGAAGTAATAAATAACGCTGAGCGAGTTTCCAAACGGCTTCGAGTGTAAATTCAAATCGTTGAATAGAAGCATCGCGAATTATTTTTGAATAGGGTTGTTTTAAGACTTCATCCAAAGCAGATAAAGCCTTTTTTGCGAGTTCCAGCCTTTCGCTTAATCTTTCCATTCTATAGCCTCAGCAAGTATTTTTTCCCGAAAGGGCGCATCGACCTGGGATAAGTCGACGAGGTCAACCGAATAGGGTATGGTGCTTTCTTCTATTTTTTCTTTTAAGTTTGCCACAAAGCTCGCTGGTAAGGTTTTTAATGGCAAGATCGCAATATCGACATCCGATAATTTATGTTCTTTACCTTTTGCGCGAGAACCAAATAAAAAAACTCTTACCGAATAGCCTTTTGTGTAAATATTAATCAATTTCCGTAATTTTTCAAGGTAAGGATTGCTGTCTTTTTGCATGGCGCTCCTTATGTTTCAACCCTTAGACGTTTTATTCCAAGCACACTAAACCAGGATACAGCGTTTATTTCCTTTAACGCAAGCGGAGAGAAAAAATATCAAACTGAGGCAAGCGCAGCTATTTCTAAATATTGCGCGTAGAAAACTCGCCCTATTCCTGTTAAGCTTTGCCGTTAAAATTCATAAAAATGATGTAAATTATGTCCAACCTTGAATCCGTAGCAACTCTCCCTGAGCCTGGTCTCCTTGCCAGTCACGCTGAGGTCGTTTTTCCAATCCGCGATCAAAAGCAGCTTGCCATTAAAGACCTGACCGAAGGCTTTAAGCAATGGCGCATTTGGTTCATGCTGGCTTATCAAGACATTAAAATCCGCTATCGCCGCTCGGTGCTGGGGCCTTTCTGGATTACGCTCAGCATGGCGATCACGGTCTACTCCATGGGCTATTTATACAGCCACCTCTTCCATATGGAGCTGCAAAATTACTTTCCCTTCCTGGTGGGCGGCATGTTGGCCTGGGGTTTTATTTCAAACACCATCACCGACCTGGTGGAAACGCTGACCATGGAAGAAAACAAGATCAAGCAAATCAAGCTGCCCTATAGTCTTTACATTAACAAAGTCATCGCGCGGAATTTTATTATTTTTGTGCACAACCTTCCCATTCTCTTTCCGATTCTTTTGATTTTTCATGAAACGGCAAAAATTAATCTCTGCTCCCTGATGCTGATTCCCGGCCTGATCCTGTTTTACATTAATGCCCTGTCTTATGGCCTGACCCTCGCCATGATCGGCGCCCGTTTCCGTGACGTCACGCAAATTATAAAAAGCCTTGTTCAAGTCGTCTTTTTCGTCACCCCCGTGATGTGGAACCCTGAAATTCTGCCGCCGGCCAAGCGTTTCATCGCCAATCTCAATCCTTTTTATGCCTTTATTGAGTTCATCCGCTGCCCCCTGATCGGCACTATGCCGTCAATCACCAGTTGGCTGATGGTCAGCGTGATCACCCTCGCCGGCTGCTATCTCAGCTTTAAATTGTTTTGCCGTTATCGCTCCCGCATCATCTATTGGCTATAGGAAAGGAATATGGCTCGAATTGATTTACGCAAAGTCTCGGTTGAATTTCCTATCTACAACGTCAACGCACGTTCTTTTAAAAAGAAATTCCTGCGCCTTGCAACCGGCGGCGCCGTGGTCAAAGACGCCAATCAGCATATTGTGGTGAACGCGCTTAAGGATATTACGCTGACGCTCAAGCACGGCGACCGCCTGGGTTTAATCGGCCATAACGGCGCCGGGAAAAGCACCATGCTGCGCTTGCTGGCCGGCGTTTATGAACCCACTTCCGGCGACCTGCGCACCGATGGGCATGTTTCGCCCATGCTGGACATCATGCACGGTATTGAGACGGAATTTACCGGCTACGAAAACATTATGCAGCGCGGCACGCTGCTGGGCCTCTCGCGCGCGGAAATCAAAGCCCAAATCCAGGAAATCGCTGAATTAACCGGCCTGGGCGATTATCTTTCCATGCCCATGCGCACCTACTCCTCCGGGATGATGGTCCGCCTGGCTTTTTCCATTTCCGCCAGCATCAAGCCTGATATTTTACTCATCGACGAAATCTTCAATGCCGGCGATGCGGACTTTCTGGAAAAAGCCCGGGGACGCATGATTCATTTACTCAATCAATCCAGCATCGTCGTCATGGCGACACATTCCGATGACTTGATCACGGAATTCTGCAACAAGGTCTTGTTACTGGAAGGCGGGCAGATTAAATATTTAGGGGATCCGGGAGAAGCGTTGCGGTTGTATCACAACTAGATCGACGTTTTTACTTATTTCCGAGGGTCACTTTTTCTGGGTAAATATTCGGTTCACCCCTCCATATCCCCCTTCCTCCACGCTTTTGGTGGAGGAAGGGGTTAGGGGAAGGAGGTATAAAATTAATCCTAATCAGCGGGTTATAATTAATAAGACCTCCTCTCCCTAACCCTCTCCTCCACCAAAGGCGTGGAGGAGAGGGGACTTTAAAATGAGGACCGAATATCTACTTTTCTGGCGCGCAACTTATTGATATTTTAATTAAAATAAAAAATGCAAATCTCTTTCGGTTAGTTGTATTACAGATTATAATACAATATGTAATACATTTGAGGTTACGCTTATGACGATCGTTTCAGTACGGCTGCCGGAAAAAATATTGCGCGAAGTCGATCTATTTGCCCAGGACATTCATATTCCACGAGCTGAATACATTCGGATGGCTATTGAACAAATGAACGATAATATTAGAGTCAAAAAGCGAAGTGAACGGTTGAAAGCAGTCAGTCTTCGTGTGAGAAAGGAAAGCATCCGCGTGAATAAAGAATTCAGCGAGCTCGAAGATGACCTTGAAGATTAGGCAAGGAGAGATCTGGTTGGCTAACCTGAACCCGTCCCGTGGAACGGAGGCAGGGAAGTGTCGGCCGGTTTTGATTGTGCAAGACCAGACCTTGTTAGACGTTGGCCATCCTTCTACGCTTGTTATCCCCTTAACAACCAAGCTTATTGACGATGCAGAGCCTTTACGCATTCGCATTAAGCCACGCGAAAATCTGAAAAAAGAGTCTGATCTATTGATAGATCAAGTGCGTGCCATCGATAATAAGCAACTTATCGAAGGTCCGCTAATGCGATGTGGCGCGAGCTTCATGGAAACTGTTTATCGCGCCGTGTCCGAAGTCATGGGTTTTACGTATTCGTTCACCTGAAGCCAATACTTCTTGTTCACGCCCCACTTCCTCTTAACCGCCAAGGGCAAAAACCGCTCTCTCAAACCGAGCTGATAGGCGAAATAACTCACTCCCGTTGAAGCCACGGCGTAAGGTAGCCAGTTCAGGCTATTGGTGTCGATTAAATATTTCAGCTGCTTGAACCAATAGCGGAAGCCTTCAGAGGTTGCGCCGGAAAAAGCTTTAATCAGCCAATTCTCTTTGCCGTGAAAGACGCCGATAGAGAAATAGCGGTGAAACTTTTCCAGCAGGCTCATGTTGTGCGAGTGATAGACCGTGGACTCCGCTACATAGTATACGCCATAGCCTTTTAAGAGCATTTTGGCGGCCACGTAGGTGTCTTCGCTGGAAATCAATTTCACGGGAAAACCGCCGGCTTCACGCAGGGCTTGTTTTTTGTAGGCGGCAAAGCTGTTGGAAAGAAAACAGGTTTTAATGCCGTATTGATCCTTATCGGCGTAAAAGCGCAGTTGGCTTTTATCAGGGTAGTTAAAGAGACGGTCGTAGGCGCCGAGAATATTGGCATCTTTCTTGGGCAACTGCCGGCCATAAGCACAGCCCGCTTTTTCTTCGGCAGTTAAAGCGGACACGAGGTACCGGAAGGTGTCGGGATTGGCTGGAATAGCGTCCTGGGTCATGAAAATGTAAATATCCGCCGCCACCATTTCCGTGGCTAGCCGACGTGTGCCGCCATGGTCAAAATCTTTGCGCTGGATAGTGTGGACTTGAACGGGATAGTCACTCAGGCGTTCACGGGTTTTATCAGTGGACTCGGAATCCAGCACCAGAATGTGCTGTGGCAAATAGCTTTGCTGAAAAATAGCCGTAAAAAGCTCGGGAATATATGCTTCTGCATTGAGGACAGGAATCACCAAAGCCGTCGTTAAATTTTTATCGATTTGCATCTCGTTGTTCCATATCTATTAATCTTATCTTAGTTTATCGATGTTATTTATTATCTCGTATAACCGTATAAACTTAAATTACTTTCCTCTCTTTATTTTGTATAGAGCAGAAAACCTAAAACAAAGCTTGATGCCGGCGCAGAAAAGCCAAGCCGATGCGGGAAGCAGCGCCGTAGGAATAGTGGCCGGGTTTTAAAAACGCCATATAGCGCTCATGCAAAAGGCGGTCAGCTTCTACTTCCACATAGTTGCCATCCAGGCGATCCAGCATCTCCGTCACCAGGTCGGTGATCTCTTCCGGCTCATTCTCATGCACCTGAATCCCCGCTTCCTGATATTGCTTGGTGTAAAAATACCCGCCAATTTTGGAGCGAAACAGTTCCGCAAAAGTCAGATGACGGCCCCGCTTCTCGCTCCAGACTAACTTGGGAATGCTGAGGTCGCCGCGGCGGATGCCGAGGGTCTCTACCGGAATCATATTAGCATGGGCCACCGGCACGCCAAAGATGGCGCTCAAGAAGGCCAGCCCTGAGGTGCAGCCCAGAAAGAACTTCGCCTTGGCGCAGAGGACCACGTCCATACGTGCGGATTTTAAGGGATGTTTGGCATAATCCACGACGCCCGGCATGGGCGGCAAGGGTGCCATGGAGGCATCGCCCATGCGTACCACGATCCCGCCGCGGCGGACAATTTCCCGCATGGCTGCAAAGGTATTTTCAATCGAGGCATTGCGGTGTGCCTGAATGGCTTCATTATGCGGCAAAAAACCGCCCTCACGCACATGCAAGGCGACAAACCATTTATCCTGGGGGATCCCTAAATCGACCAAGGTTTGAGAGGCCCAGACTTCGTCGTCCCGGCTTAAGGTTAAAACCGGCGGCCGCGCGCCCCACAGCTGGTTGATGCGATAAATTTCCTGCGTGCCAAAATGGCGCACACAATGCAAACCGCCGCTATAACAGGCAAAATAGCGCCGCGTCATCATTTTGAGCAAGAGACAGATCGCGGGATTGGTCACGATTTTAAAATGCTTGCTCCAATAGCCCAGGAGATGTTGATTGGCCACCTTCTTTGAGGGCGCCAAAATAAAATAGCGCGCCGGCGGAATGAGGTTGAGTTGCTGCGCCTTGACGAAGGTGTCCAGCTCCGTCGCTAAATGGCCAATGTGCTGGGACAGAACCGGGACGCGGCGGAGGCCCATGTGGTGCAAAATAAGAGCGCTGGGGATCAGAAGGAACCAGCCCAGTTCTTGCAAAACGCGAGCGGTAACCTCTTTAGCAAACCAAAGGAAGCCTTGCGTTCTTAATTTACTTAGTTTTGCTGATAAAAATAGTTCCAATAATTGGCTGCGTCGTTTTAGTGCGGCAAGCATGGCGGTTCCTTTCGTTAAGCCCGCTCGAATTATAGCTTAGAAAGCCGCTTAGATCGACTAGCGTCCGGCGTCGCTCTTGTCATCCTGAACGCAGCGAAGGATGACAACGTACTAGCAAGGTTTGCTCATGTTTTTGCAGGAAATACAGGCTAGGCAAGGCGGCGCCGTAGAATTCGGGGAAGGCGAGGCTGGCTTGCCAGTGGGAGAGTAAAGAGACGGCCTGGGAGCAGTGTGAGTGATCGGTTTGAGCTTCGCCGCGGGCGAGGTGGTGGACTTCTTTGACGGTTTCGAGGATTTCGTCGGGGGTGTTGTTTATAACCTGGGCGTTATAGCGCCGCAGGACTTCGGCATTAAATACGCGCCAACGCCAAGGTGCTGACGTTATTTCTCTTTGATTTAAAGGCTCGCCGGTGGCGCTTATAACAGGCTTGAGGATAAAACGCACTTGGCTACTCCACAACTGGGCATCGGTTGTAATGCAGTTTACCAACGCACAAGGCACGTTGAAACTAATGGCGATATTTGTTAATCCCGACGTTGTCCCAATAAAAAAACTCGCGTGACGAATGAGATGAAGATCTAAAAATTCTGATTTAACTTTCAAGCGAGCATAGTCCACAACTCGCGGTAAAGGCGGCATTGGAGAGGAGTTCGCGCCACCCATTTTAATAACCCAACCCCCTTGTTTGGTAAGATAATCGATTGCATCCCGATAGGCTTCAAGCTCCCCGTTACGGTGTGTTTGTCCAAAACCCTGAAATTCAGTATAAAAGCCTGCATCACGTACATGCAAACAAACATACCAATCATCCGGCTTCATTCCCCAGTCAGCTTTAATGCGGGCAACTTCCGCTAATAACGCGGAGTCGCTGTACTGCGCATCAAAAGCCTCCCTTAAAGGATAGGCTCGTTGCTCCACCTCCCATTGCCGTAAAAGCCGCGCGCCCGCCTGCTGCCAGGGAACCACTTCACCGTTGGGAAATTTCCAGGCGTTAAAATTCATCCCGGCGTAGCGCTGCAAAGAAAACAGCTCCTTGGCCACCGCCTCCGTAGTATTTACACCAGGCTCCACAATCCGGGCCTGGCTAGCAAAAAGTTTAAGCAAGGCTTTATTAGCACTTTTTTCGAGCGGCGCTAAAATAACCGCTTGACCAGACCACCATCCTAAAGTGCGCATACGGAACAAAATCTCTAACATACCCATATGGCCAATTTGCGTAACCCATTCCCAAGGAAGAATGCGCAGTTCAGCGAAGTCAATTTTTTCCTTTTCAAGCCAAAGCTTCAATTCCGCGGATAAATCAGGTGGCACTTGCCTCAAACAGCGCTGCATCTCCATGGCTTTATCATAGAGGCGAACTCCCGAATCTCCCCATCCCAGCGAAGTAACGCGCTGTCCCAGAAAATGATAGGCATCGAAAAATAAACCTATTACGCCTGCATTCAAGTCCGTCAACAGAGGCGGATATTCATTCGGATAACGGGCAGCAATATTTTGATGAGGACACCAACCTGCTGACAAATGATTGGCGGCTTTCAGTAAATAGAAAGAAGCACCGTCTTCAACGCCATCCCAAAGTGCCTTTAAACCTTTGAAATGCATTAATGCAGGAGAATTTTTAATATCAGCTGAGCATAAATCAATCACCTGCTGTGCTCGCTCAAACTCCCCCAAATCAAAATAGTCTAAAGCTACCCATAAGAGCTTTTCGTTGGAGGACAGTGTCGATATTCTTTTGGCCAGTAAAATTTTTGCTTCTTCAAAAGCACTTAGTCTCACAAGGATCGCTATCGTTTCTAAAGGAAGCTTAACCGTCAAAATGCTGGAAAACTGAAAATCGTGGGGCATGGAAGTATTTTTTAGAATCACTTCCCTGAAGTCGCTAGCCAAAAAAGAGGCCGCGCGCACATTAAAGCATCGAATTAATACGATCAAAAAAAAGGATAACTTGAGGGGCAGCATCGCAAAGAGGCCCCGAAAAAAAGCGAAAAAAGCAGCGAGAGCCATCCTTATGAAACGCTTGTCCCGGTGACGCAGGCAGAGCAACGATATATTTTTAAGCATAATTATTTTTTAGATACCCTTCGTAAAGTCTCCAGGATTAATTTCCACGTAAGGAAAAGAGGTCAGACTGGCAATAATGGTCATTTTATCGACCACGTCTCAAAAAAGCAAAATTTTAACTTTATCCTGCCGTTAACTTAGATCTTAAAGAGCCTCTGAAACACTTGACCCTTCTAGCGCACGCCCCCTACAATCGCTTAGATAAGCAGTGAAATGATTCACTCAACAGGAAAGCACTTCCTAGACAGAGCAGCGCCGCTGATTGAATTCTGGCAATGCGACAATAAGGCAATCGATTGAGGTCTCAACATATGGAAGACGTGTTATTATTATATCTGTCTAAAATGAAACAACGAATTCGAGCGAGGCTGCCTGATCGAATTCGAAAAAACAAGTTGGCTAGAAGCCTCTTTTTTTTATTGAGAAGATTTGTATTTGCCTTGCTATTATTCAGAGCCTCGTTTATCCCTAAACACCTTACCGGTCGCGGCAGTCTCATGGATGTCGTCCAAAATCTACATCGCATTAATTGGTCCGACCAATCAACCTTGAACCGAAAGCAACTACCCCTGGTTGCCATGAGAATGCTGGAGCATCGTAATTATGAGTACGAAAGACGAATACTGGATACAAATCCCGAATTTGGAAGCAACCAAGACAACATCCCCATTGAAAAATACTGCCCTTATTTCTTCCGAAACAAGGAATTAGTATTATCCCTCATCGCTGAACTTAAGCTAGATGTCGAGCCTAAGCTTGTAAAAACGCTCGCTGCAAAGAAACACTATTACATGTCTACTTGCTATAAACCAGGCCACCAAGTCTTAGCTAAGGTTAACTTATTTTATGCTTATCGCCACCTGGCGCTAAAAACCTATCACTGTGGAGAAGGATATCTTATCCCTACTTTAGCTCACAAAATGAATGAGATTCAGAACCAACTGCACCCTTATTTGCCAGCCCCATCCAAAAATTTGAAAAAGGCCCTTGATCTAATTGGTGTCGATCTCCCTGACGTCAAGCTTCTCTCACCCGACTGGAGTGCATTGATAGGACATAATGGACATTTAAACGTCCATTTAATGATGCGTAAAATGGGCTGGTGGCAAGGTTCCCCGGTGCTACTAGCCTACAAAGAGAGAATTGCCAACCCTCCCTTTCTTTCCTTGTTCAATGAAATTTGCCCGACCCTTACCCTAGAGGATAATGTTTCTTCCGCTGTTTGGTTTGAATTAGCCAGTTTGACGCCCTTTTTGGGAGTTTCCCATCAATTATTCAGGTTCGATGATAGTCGTGCCATGTATTGGAATGACGCTGGCGCCATGGCCTTGCATGAATGGGAAGCTCAAGATCGGGGTTTTCCACTGCGCGATATTTATGATCAGCGCTTTATCTCGCATGAGGTTAACGATACTCACACTGCGCTCCTAAAAAAGTGGGGCATGAAACCCAGCGATTGGTATGTTTGCTTACACATGCGCGATGCACAAACGCGCGGAGACACAGAGGGCCTGGGAGAATCCATTCGAAATACCGCTTTTGAAAACTACATTGAGGCCATACGTTACATCACGGGCCAGGGTGGATGGGTAATACGCATGGGTGGAAGCAAAGCTCCCAAATTACCTGAAATGCCTCGTGTAATCGATTATGCTCATAGCCCAGATCGATCTGCACACATGGATCTTCATTTGGTCCGTAAAGCGCGTTTATTCATTGGCACGACCTCGGGTTTTGCCTATGTAGCATCTAGTTTTGGCATTCCCACTGCCATGGTTAATGCAATCAGCTCCATTGGTCTACTCTGGTCACAAGACACGCGATTTGCCTTAAAACCGATCCAGACGAAAGAGGGGCGCCTTCTCAGTCAGCAAGAAGTGATTTCTGAGAAGTGGCGCTGGGCTTATCCAACACACGAATCTTTAGCGGCCGCAGGATTAAGCGTCCGTGAAAACACGCCCGATGAAATTCTGGAAACAGTGAAGGAAGTATTTGAATTAACGTCACAAAACACGTCTTCAAGCAACTTATCTCTCCTTGATGAGTGGAAAAGTTCAATGAAGACTGCGCCCTGTTTTTATGGCAGCTCCTTACCCAGCCACTATTTCCTAAAAAAATACGCGGATTCCTTTTTGATTAAGAACTATAGAGAGGCTTAACGAGTGAATAGCTTACCCCCGCTTACTAACGTCCCCAATCCCCTTAAGCTCTCAGCTCATTATCGACCCGATATTGATGGCCTACGGGCCATCGCGGTGCTTGCGGTTGTGCTCTATCACGCCTTTCCGCAACAACTTTCGGGGGGATTTATTGGGGTAGATATCTTTTTTGTCATCTCAGGATACTTGATTGCTAAAATCATTTTTCAGGAGATGATTCGCGGTGATTTTACCCTAACCCGCTTTTACGCCAGACGGATTAAACGCATCTTCCCTGCGCTGATCCTTGTCACTTTCATCACCTTCCTGATTGGCTGGTTTTTCCTCGCCCCAAGAGAGTTCAGTTCCCTTGGAACGAATATCGCTGGTGGTTCAGTGTTCCTACAGAACATAGTGCTACTCCATCAAGTCGGGTATTTTGACCTGGCTGCAGATAAAAAGCCCCTCCTTCACCTGTGGTCGCTTGGAATCGAGGAACAATACTATATTTTCTGGCCCCTGCTCTTATTATGCATACGCCGATGGAAACTTAATGCGATTAACCTGACCTGCCTCTTGGCCTTTGCCTCTTTATTAGCCTGCGTGTTGCTCCGCAAAAATCATGTTGATTTGGCCTTTTACTTGCCTTTCACTCGGTGCTGGGAACTCCTCTTAGGAGCACTCTTAGCGATACAAGTCGTCCTTGAAAAAGAATTTGTCCTTTTGGCTTGGTTAAAACGCCACCTTGAGCCCTTACTGAAAAATGTTATTTGGGATGAGCCATTCGCTCCACGCGGAGAGCGATTCAGGCATAACACCTATGCTTTTATTGCAGTCGGGTTAATTATTTTCGGGCTTTGTCATTTCGATCAGCACACTCACTATCCCAGCTATCGCGCGCTTATTCCGGTCATTGCAGCCATGTTATTAATTTCAGCCAGCAACTCTTGGTTCAATAACCGCTTTCTATCCTCGCGAGCAATGGTTGCCATCGGACTTATTAGTTACCCGCTATACCTCTGGCATTTTCCTCTTATGGCTTATGCAAAGATCTTGTCGCCCGCTGCGGTTCCAGCAGCGACCATGGCGGGTTTAGTGCTAGTAAGCTTTATCTTAGCAAGCTTGACCTATAAGTTAATTGAACAACCTATTCGCTTTGGCAAGACCCGCACGCCTTACAAGGTTATACTTTTATTGGCTAGCATGGCTGTCGTAGGCGGCCTGGGGCTCTATGTCACTTTAAACAAAGGCCTTATATCCCGTATGCCTCCCCTCATTCGCAACTTCATGCTGACCGGCGAGGAAACCTCTGCTCATTGGAGAAGTGGACACTGTTTGTTAACGCCTGAACAAAAGGCTTCCGCCTTTTCAAAAGACTGCAGCGACCATGGCGGCCCCAGACCCTTATTCCTCGTTTGGGGGGATTCTTACGCGGCTGCTTTTTATAGTGGCTTAAATAACCTTAAAACAGCCAAGAAATATAGCGTCGCTGAATTTACTGCTTCGGCCTGTCCGCCCATGTTGGGCTTTGTCCATCCCGAGAGGCCTCATTGTAAGGAGATCAATGATTACGTCCTAAAACAGGTGGCAGTAATACATCCTGAAGTTGTCATTCTACATTCTACCTGGCGCTATGATCTGTCTCTCATCGACAGCGGTCTGCAGACAACCGTCTCCGCCTTAAGAGCCTTAAATATTCCTAGAATCGTGCTGCTTGGGCCGGTACCAACCTGGAACGGAAATGGGCTATCGGAGAATGTGCTCGATTATTATTTCCAGAGTAAAACCCATCGCTTGCTACCGCAAAGAACTGACTATCGCTTAAACTCCGGCACCGATGAACCGCTTGACCTTGAACTGCAAAAGCAAGCCATGAGCTTAGGCATAGAATATATTGCCCCTCGGAAAATTATGTGCAATCAGGAAGGTTGTTTAGCGCGCATTGGCGAAGACGGGAGAGAGC
>JABDGC010000023.1 GCA_013286215.1 Gammaproteobacteria bacterium | reverse complement strand
CCCCCTCCTCGTTTTGTGTTTCTGGTATATTCACCTTGTAGTTTCTAAAGTATAGCAGAAATACCCAAAAACCAATTGCCTCCGGGGGTTAATAAGCCATTGAAAATACTAAAAATAGCCTTACCGGTGCCCCTGCGCAAAGTCTTTGATTATTTGCCGGTTGCAGAGACCGTCTTAGCGGATTTGCAGCCTGGCATGCGTGTTCGCGTCCCTTTTCAGAGACGTCAGTTGGTGGGTATTTTTCTCGAGCTGGCTTCACAGAGCGAGCTGGATCCGAGCAGACTCAAGCCGATTGAAGCGGTCCTCGACGCCAGCCCCATCCTACCGCCCGAAATCCTGAAATTATGCTTATGGGCCGCCGATTATTACCATCATCCGGTCGGTGAAGTCCTGGCGGCGGCGCTTCCCGGTCTGTTGCGCCAGGGGAGGCCACCGGAAATCAAATCAAAAAAAAATGCCGCCCCACCGCCGCTGCCGGAACCCGGTTCGGCACCACTGCGACTCAATGATAAGCAGGAAGAGCTGGTTCAGGCTGTCACCGCCGCCTTGAACCGGTTTTCCGTCTTCACGGTAGACGGCGTGACCGGCAGTGGCAAAACCGAAGTCTATTTGCAGGCTATTCAAACCGTTCTCGAACAACAGAAACAAACGTTGGTTTTAATTCCCGAAATCAATCTCACACCGCAAACCCTTGAGCGCTTTCGACACCGCTTCGGGGTTCCCATTGCCGCCATCCATTCCGGTCTCACGGAAAAAGCCCGCCTGCAAGCCTGGCTGAACGCCCGTTCCGCAACAGCCTTCATTTTGATCGGCACGCGTTCAGCGGTCTTTACGCCGCTGCCGCGCCTGGGCTTGATTATTGTCGACGAAGAGCACGATTCGTCTTTCAAACAACATGACGGCTTTCGCTATAATGCCCGTGATCTCGCCATCTGGCGGGCCCGTGACGCGCAGGTTCCCATTCTCCTGGGTTCGGCGACGCCCTCTCTGGAAACCCTGCACCGTTCCTGGGAAGGACCTTATCGTTATTTCAGCTTGCCCGAACGGGCTGGCGGCGCCACCTTGCCTGTTTTCCGCGTCGTGGACCTGCGCCGGCAATACCTAGAAGAAGGCTTGTCTGCGGAGTTGTTACAAGGCCTGACGACGCATTTAAAAGCCGGCAATCAGGTTTTACTGTTTTTAAACCGCCGCGGTTTTTCGCCAGTCCTGATTTGCCATGCCTGCGCCTGGATGGCCACCTGCAAGCACTGTGACGCCCGGATGACCTATCATCTGCGCCCGACGCGTTTACATTGCCATCACTGCGAGGCGCAAAAAGCAGTCCCGGTCCGCTGTGAAGCGTGCGGTGAAAAAGAATTACAGACCCTCGGTTTAGGAACCGAACGCCTCGAGCAAGCCTTGCAAAAACATTTTCCCGACTATCCCCTGACGCGCATCGACCGTGACACGACACGGCGTAAAGGCAAGATCGAGGAAATGCTGGGTGATATTCAAAGCGGCGCCTCCCGCATTCTCCTCGGCACGCAGATGGTGGCCAAGGGCCATCATTTTCCCAATGTGACCCTGGTGGGCATCATTGACTCGGATTATGGCCTATTCAGCAGCGATTTCCGCGCCGCTGAACGCTTGGGCCAATTGCTGCTGCAAGTCGCTGGTCGCGCTGGCCGTGCCACCAAGCCCGGTGAGGTCTGGATCCAGACGCATCATCCCCATCACCCCTTTATTCAATTGCTACAACAAGGCAATTACCAACAAGTCGCCAAGGCACTGCTTCAGGAACGCGAACAAGCCGCTCTGCCGCCTTATTCCTCTCTCGCCTTATTTCACGCCGAGGCTCACCGTCTCCCCGAGGTAGAAAATTTTCTCAACCAGGTCAAAGAACTGGCCCAGAGCCTCGGGAACAGCGTCTCCATTCGCGGCCCCATCTCTGCCCTCATGGCCCGCCGCGCCGGCCGTTATCGCATGCAATTACTGCTGCAAGCCGAACACAAAAAAACCCTGCATGCCTTTTTGCGACAGTTGTTGCAAAAGGTGGAAGGGCTTTCCAATAAGCTGCGGATTCACTGGGCAGTTGATGTGGATCCGATGGAGTTGGAGTGATCACGACCGCCGTAATTGTCTGTTATAGCAGCAACTTAGGAATGCCCATAAAACATGTTTTATAAGTGAATTGAATAAAACTATTATATAAACTATATAAAATCTAAATATAAAACATAATTTATATGGCTAATACCGTTTGGGGCAAGGTTTACTATAAAGACACTTATGCCGGACGCTTGCAGGAAGAGCCCGGCGGACGCGTCGTTTTTACCTACGATCTCGCTTATGTCCAGGAGAAGCAGCCCGCTATTGCGCATACACTTCCCTTAAGCACACAGCCCTATATATCAGAAAGCGGCTTGCATCCTTTTTTTGACAATTTAGTGGCTGAAGGCTGGTTTCGTAATGCCCAAGCGAAGGCGCTGGGTATTGATACCAAGAACCGTTATTTCGCCGTGTTTTATCCTGTTTGCTGGTCGGGAACACCGATTTCCCGAGCGAAGAGCGCAATATGATCCTCTGCGGATGGCGGTTCTGTTTGTTGGTTGGGATGGCGACAAACTGCTGCGCTGCGCGATCAGTGCGGAAGCGCTAGCGGATTATTTTGCAGGCGAAGGAAAAGACCCTTTAAAAGTCTTCCAGATTAACCGTGACAGGATCGAGCATGAGGCGCGGCGGAAATATTTACGCGCAAGCTTTGAGCCGGACGGCTCTATTTTTATTCAAAGCAGCGATCTAGCTTAGTACAGTGTTCGGTTAATTCTATCACCTAGAGCGCTTCTGTCATCCCTGTCATCCTGAACGCAGTGAAGGATCTCTAAGCTGCTTAGAGATCCTTCACTGCGTTCAGGATGACAAGGGCTACGCAGGATGACAAAATTAACCGAACGCTGTACTCAGTAGTCTTTTCTCTTTAAATCACGAAACAAAAAAAGTGGTCATTACCACCACTAAAATCCCCAGGGTAAAGTGAACTACCATGGCGGGATAAATCGATTTCGTATGCAAGGTGAGATAGTTTAAAACCAGCCCAGCGGGAAAGGCGAAGAGTATTTCAAGAGGGGGTTTGCCGAGGTGAGCGAAGGTAAAAATCACTTCCGTTATCCAATAGCTGTGCCAGCCTTGTTTTTGCCACAGACGCAAGAATAAAAAGCCGCGAAAGAAGAACTCCTCGGCCCAATAGTAAGGCGGGAGGGCCAAGAAAAAAATAAAGGCCAAATTCGCCCAGCTGAGGTTCTTCAGTGAATAAAACACTTGAATCGACGGCTGATGCGCGAAAAAAATCGACACCGGCGCCAGGAGCAACAAGCCGATGGCGATGAGTAAAACCGCTTTTTTCCACTGGGTGGGGAGCTGCAGGCCGAAGTTTTGCAGCGGTTCTTTAAAAATAAAGCGATTGATCAGCAGCGGCAGCAGCAACAGACCGGTCAAGGAATACACGACGACGAAGCTCAGTGTAAACGGTTCTTTGGCGTTAAAAGCGCGATCGAAAGAGAAGGTGAAAACGGTGGGCGTGATAAATTGAATACAAATAAAAACCATCGACAAAATGATTAAAACAGGAGCAGAGCGCAGTATTTGCATTAAGGAGTTCATAAAAAGGAGGTTAACACAGCCAGCTTGGTCATGACACACATTGACGGCAGTGCCGGCTTTGCTATACTCTTGCGCTTTATGCCGGGGTGGCGGAACTGGTAGACGCGCTGGACTCAAAATCCAGTGGGGGCAACTCCGTGTCGGTTCGATTCCGACCCTCGGTATGTTTAAATCACGATCAACGCAGCTGCTTAATCACGGGCCACAACTCTGTTTCCCAAACCTGCTGGTTAATGACACCGACATGCCGATAAACAATGGTCCCTTTTTTATCAATCACGAAGGTTTCCGGCGTTCCATAAACACCAAAATCCATAGCAACTTCGCCGCGGCTGTCATTCCCAAGCCGGCTATAGGGGTTCCCTAATTCATGGAGGAAGGTTTGGATGGATTGGGGCTCATCTTTGTATACGATGCCGTAAATCGAAATCGGATAGTTTTTCTTGATTTCCATCAGCATGGCATTTTCCATTTGACAGGCATAGCACCAGGAAGCCCAGACATGGAGCAAGGTGACCTGTCCTTTGAAATTCTGTTCCGTTAGGGGATAGGCCGGTGACATCAGGTCCACCAATTGAAAAGGCGGTGCGGGTTTCCCTAACAGGGCAGAGGGCAAGATTTCCGGGTTGATGGACAAGCCGCGCCAGAGAAAAAATAAAACCAAAATAAAAATCAGAATGGGCGAAAAAGCCAGCAGCAGGCGCGTTTTTTTACTCATGTTTGTCTCCTCGCGAAGCGTAAAAGAGCCAGGAAGCCGCTGAGTGCGATACCTAGGCCGCCCAGCCAAACCCAGCGAATAAAGGGTTTGTAATACAAGCGCACCGACCAGGCGTTGTCCGACAAGGGCTCACCCAGGGCGACATAGAGATCATGAAAGACGCCGGGATAAATATCCACCTTGGTCATGACCATGCTGCGCACCGAGTAAATTCGCTTTTCCGGCGTAAGCGTCGTGATTTTTTTATGATGCCGCAGGACGGTGAAAGAACCACGGACGCCGCGATAATTGGGCCCTTCCTCTCCCTGAACGTCGTTAAACTGAAAGACATAGGGCCCGAGGGCGACGGTTTCGCCGGGCTGCAGGCGTACTTCGCGCTCTTTTGAAAAGGCCGAGGACAGGACAATCCCGAGGATCACGACGGCAAAGCCGATATGCGCCAGTGCCATCGTGGTTTGTTTGAGGAAAGCGGTTTTCACGCTCAATAAAACCCACAAGATTAGACTCAGTTTGAGGATGACGGTGCTGTTCCATTGCTGCGTAAAAAACAGCGTGAGCGCCACGGCGAGGACCAGGCTGAGAAGCAGCTGACGCCCAGCGGAGCGGCCACTTGCCTGCGTCCATCCGGAGAGCCCCCATTGGGAAAATGGTGCCCAGCCCATGAACAGCAGGGTGAGCAAGAGCAAGGGAAAGAGTACCTGATTGAAATAAGGGGGTCCCACGGACAGTGTGCCGAGGCCGGTCGCTTCCATGATCAGGGGATAGAGGGTTCCTAGGAGCACCGTGGCCATGGCTGTGAAAAGCAAAATACTTTGCATGAGCAAGAGGGCTTCGCGTGAGGTCCAGGAGAAAAGGCTGGGAGCGGCGCGTGTTTTCAAGCTGCGGAAAATATAGAGCGCGAGCGCGGAGCCGGTGATGAAGGCGAGGAGTAACAATAAAAAGGCGCCGCGCGAGGGATCGTTGGCAAAGGAGTGAACGGAAATCAGGACGCCGGAGCGCACCAGGAAGGTACCGAGGATGCTCAGCGAAAAAGTGAGGATGGCCAAGATCAGAGCCCAGCCGAGAAAGCGCCCCTGTTTTTCGACGACGCAGACCAGGTGCAGCAAGGCCGCGCCGGCGAGCCAGGGCAGCAAAGAGGCGTTTTCAACCGGATCCCAAAACCAAAACCCACCCCACCCCAAAACATGATAAGCCCACCAACTCCCCAGGGTGATGCCCACTGTCAAAAAAGACCAAGCGGCCAATACCCAGGGCCGTACAATATGCGCCCAGTGAGAGCTTGCTGCTCCCTTCACCAGGTAAGCCAGGGTTATTGCAAAAACCACTGAAAATCCCACATAGCCGGCATATAACATGGGTGGATGCACAAAAAAGCCGGGATCTTGCAGCAGGGGATTTAAGTCCTGTGGAATTGCATTGGCTATCGGCGCAAAAGGATCCGAAGTCTGGCTCAAAAACAACAGAAAACAAAAACTGATCAAGCCAAGCAGCGCCAAACTGAGCGCACGTAAATCCTGGTCCCAGTCTTTGCTGCAAAAGCAGAGCGCCGTCGTCCAAAGATTCAAGAGAAAAATCCATAATAAAAAGGAGCCCTCATGCGCGCCCCAGACCGCGGTGAGGCGATAAAAGAAGGGCAGGGAGGGGTGCGAGTTTTTTGCGACATAGGCGATGGAGAAATCATTGCTGATAAAAGCGATGATCAGCAACAAAAAAGCGTTGGCGATGAGCAAGCTCTGCAAGAGCGCGCAAGGCCGAGCCAGTGCCAGGCAATATTTATTTTTGCTAAAATAACCATAGAATGGCAGCAAGCACTGCAAAAACGCGCAACCCAAAGCGCCATAAATGAGCGCTGTTCCGAAATAATAAAGGCTAAACAACATAGATGACTCCTCATTCATCAAACCTCCGCCACCACAATCGAGCGTTGTTGAATAAAGCGGATTTCCCGTTAAAGTCCCCCTTCCTCCACCAACAGCGTGGAGGAAGGGGATATGGAAGGGTAAACCGAATATTTACAGCGATTTTCGAATTATTTCTTCCTCAATTCCTCATACATTGCCCGTGGCATGTAATTTTCGTCATGCTTGGCTAAAATTTCCGTCGCGATAAACGTTTTCTTGCTTTGACTCGCCGTGCCCCAAGAGCCTTCCGCGATAGCGCCATTCCCCTCACGAAAGAGATCCGGCAGAATGCCGCTGTAAGTGACGGGAAGCTCGCGTTTCAAGTCGGTTAAAATAAAATGCACCTGCAGCCGGTTTTTTTCCCGGATGACGGAACCGGGCTTGACCTGTCCGCCCAGCCGGAAGCGGTGACCGGCTGGCAGATTAGCTTGCAGTGCCTGGCTCGGTGTGAAAAAAAGATTAATGTTCTGCTTCAAGGAATACAAAATCAGGCCGGCGGCCAACGCAAGGCCGAGCATCAAGGCGAGCAGATAATAAAGGCGCCGCGTTTGCAGCTTATTGAGTTTGAGCATGGGCGTCCTTGGGTTTTTTATTCAGTGCGCGCCAGCGCCTCCAGGGAAGAAAAAGGTGCAGCGCGAGCAGCCCGGCGACCAGGCCATAAGCGGGCCAGACATAAATTCCGTAGCCGTTCAGCTTTAAAAAATTTAACAGCATTGTCATCGATCATTCCTTAAACGGTTGAGACCGCAGCCATAACGCGCAGCGTTTGGCGATGGCTAATTCCGATAGCGTACATCCTTTTCTCATTGCTCGTTTACCTCGCGCCGGATTCGCTTAGTAAAGCGCAGCGTAAGCGCAGGATCAAGGCAATCGCATAATAAGCGCAGAAGGCGACGGTCATGGCCAGCAGTGGATAGAGCATGCTGGGCGCGATCAACGAAGGCGCAAGCAAGCGCAAGGTGGACCCTTGGTGCAGGGTATTCCACCAATTTACCGAATAATGAATGATTGGAATGTCCACAAAACCGATAAGCACCAGGATGGCGGTGGCGTGATCGGCCAGCCGTCGATTGGGCAAGGCAGAGTGCAGGGCGAGGATGCCAAGATATAAAAAGAGCAAAATTAATTCGGAGGTCAAACGAGCGTCCCAGATCCAGTAGGTCCCCCACATGGGCTTGCCCCAGAGGCTGCCGGTCACTAGAGCCAGAAAAGTAAAGACCATGCCCAGGGGCGCACTCTGCCGCATGACGGCGAAAGCCAGCTTCAAACGCCAGATGAGGCCGAAGGCCGCAGCGACGGCCATCACGCTATAAATCATCAAGGAGAGAAAGGCGCAGGGAACGTGCACATAGAGAATGCGAAAGCCTTCGCCTTGTAAATAATCCGCTGGTGCGAGAAACAGGCCGCCAATTAAACCATAAGCCAGAGCCGCGACGAAGACTGCGACGAACCAGGGCAGGCATTTTTCCGCAAAAGAAAAAAAATAAGGAGGCGACATCACCCGGGTCAAAAACACCTGTGTTTGAGAGAGCATTTTTTGTAATAAGGGTTTTTTAAACATGGCTCACCGGATTGATCATAGAAAGCGCAAAATTTTACCTGATTCCCGCAGGGTTTACTAGGATAGATATGGAAAATTAGTACAACAGGTATGCTAAAATACCTCACCAAGGAAATCATTTCACAAGGAGCTCCCCTCATGTCGATGACCGTTGCCCAAAAACTCATCAAAGCGCATCTCCTCGAAGGCGAGATGGTTCCTGGAAAAGAAATCAGCCTCAAAATAGATCAAACCCTTTGTCAGGACGCAACCGGTACCATGGTTATGCTGGAACTGGAAGCCATGGGTTTGAAGCGCGCCAAAACCGAATGTTCCGTGCAATACGTCGACCATAACCTGATCCAGGAAGATTATAAAAACCCCGACGACCATCTTTTTCTGCAAAGCGCTGCTCAGCGTTTTGGTTTATGGTTCAGCCGCCCCGGCAACGGCGTTAGCCACCCTGTCCATATGGAACATTTTGGCAAACCCGGAAAAACACTCTTGGGTTCTGATAGTCACACCTGTGCCGCGGGTTGTTTGGGCATGCTGGCCATGGGCTCCGGTGGTCTGGAGGTGGCGCTGGCGATCGCCGGTCAGCCTTTCCATGTCACTATGCCGCAAATTTTTGGCGTCAAATTAACTGGCAAATTGCCGGCCTGGGTTTCCGCGAAAGATATTATTCTTGAAATGCTGCGCCGTCATAGCGTCAAAGGCGGTGTCAATAAGATTATCGAATATTATGGACCAGGCTTGAAACACTTAACTACCTGGGACCGACACGTGATCGCTAACATGGGCGCTGAATTGGGCGCGACGGCCTCGGTTTTTCCCTCGGATGAACAAGCGCGGTGTTTTCTAAAAGAACAAGGACGGGCAAAAGACTGGATGCCGCTGGTAGCCGACCGCGGCGCTGACTATGACTTGCACGATGAAATAGATTTATCCAAGCTGGTACCGCTGATCGCCAAGCCTTCGAGTCCGGGCAAGGTTGTGCCGGTGCGTGACGTTGCCGGCGAGGAAATTTATCAAGCTTATGTCGGCTCTTCCGCGAATCCCGGCTTTCGGGATTTCGCCATCAGCGCCCTCATGGTGCGTGGCCAGCAGATACATCCCGCCGTGTCCTATGACATTAACCCCTCGTCGCGCAATCAATTGGAAGATTTGGCACGTTCTGGCTTGTTGGCCGATCTGATTCACGCCGGTGCGCGCATTCATCAGGCCGGCTGCAATGGTTGCATTGGCATGGGACAGGCGCCAGCGACTGGCCGTAATAGCTTAAGAACTGTGCCCCGTAATTTCCCCGGCCGTTCCGGCACCAAAGAAGACAGCGTTTTTCTGTGTAGTCCGGAAACCGCGACAGCCTCGGCTTTAAAAGGTGTCATCACGGATCCTCGCGATTTAAAGAAACGATATCCCCGCGTCAGTCTGCCCCGCAAGCCGATGGTGAATCACGCTGAATTACAGCCACCGCTGTCACCGGCCAAGTCTGCGCAGGTGCGGTTAATTAAGGGTCCGAATATCGCCTCCATTCCACCGTCTCAGGCCTTGACCCAGGAGCTGCGGTTGTCCGTTCTGCTCAAGGTCGGCGACAATGTTTCCACCGACGAAATCATGCCGGCTGGCGCCCGCGTTCTGCCCTATCGCAGCAATATTCCCAAAATTTCCGAGTTTGTCTTTGACGTCGTCGACGAAACCTATTCCAGCCGCGCGCGCGCTCTGAAAGCAAAGGGCGGTTGCCATGCCATCATTGGGGGTGAGAATTATGGCCAAGGCTCCAGCCGCGAACACGCTGCGCTCGCGCCGCGGTATCTTGGCCTGCAAATGGTGATCGCGAAGAGCTTCGCGCGTATTCATTGGCAGAACCTGGTCAATTTCGGCATTTTGCCGGTGACCTTTGTAAACCCAGATGATTATAAACGAATCGCTCAGGATGACGTGCTCATGCTCTGGGACTTGATCGACGCCTTAAAGCAAGGCAAGAAACTGACGGTTGAAGTAGAAAATAAAAACCTCACCATTCCGGTCGCGCATCGGCTCTCGCCGCGGCAGCGGGCGGTTTTGATTGAGGGAGGCTTGATTAATTGGCTAAAACAACATAAAAACAACTGACCAAGGTTATGAAAGCAGGGAGCTTTATGAGACATGACGATTTTCACTGGGAAGACCCGTTTCTCCTGGAAGAACAATTATCCGAAGAGGAGCGCCTGATCCGAGATGCGGCCCACCACTATGCGCAAGAAAAACTGCAGCCGCGCGTGACAAAATCGTTTCGCGACGCCGACTTCGATCCCCAATTGATGCGTGAAATGGGCGCAGCTGGATTTTTAGGCGCGACCATCCAAGGCTATGGCTGCGCCGGCATCAGCTATGTCGCCTATGGGCTGGTAGCGCGGGAATTGGAGCGCGTGGATTCTGGTTACCGTTCTATCATGAGCGTGCAATCCAGCCTCACCATGTACGCCATCCATCACTATGGCGATGAGGTGCAACGGCAAAAATATTTACCGCGTCTTGCGACCGGCGAATCAATCGGCTGCTTTGGCTTGACGGAAGCCAATCACGGTTCCGATCCTGGCACGATGGAGACCCGTGCCAAAAAAGTCGAGGGAGGTTATCTGCTCAAAGGCAGCAAGGCCTGGATCACCAATTCCCCGGTGGCGGATGTTTTCGTCGTCTGGGCGAAAAACGACGCCGGCCGCATTCGCGGCTTCATTCTGCGGCGCGATATGCCCGGACTATCCACGCCCGAGACTCACGGCAAATGGAGCCTGCGTGTTTCCCTGACGGGTGAGATCGTGATGGAAGATGTTTTTGTCCCCGAAGAAAATGAATTACCCAATGCCGACGGACTTTCGGGGCCGCTGGGCTGTTTGGACAATGCGCGCTACGGCATCGCCTGGGGAGCCCTGGGCGCCGCAGAATTTTGCTGGCAGGCCGCGCGGGGCTATGTGCTCGCTCGCGAGCAATTCGGCGAACCGCTGGCGGCCAATCAACTGATTCAATTCAAGCTTGCGAACATGCAAAGCCAGATTGCTTTCGCTCTGCAAGGTTGTTTGCGCGTGGGCCGCTTGAAAGATGAAGGTCGCGCCTTGACGCCGATGATTTCGATGATTAAGCGTAACTCTACGCTGGTGGCCCTCGACATCGCCCGCGAAGCTCGCGATATGCACGGCGGTAATGGTATCACCGAGGATTTTCAAGTGATCCGCCACATGCTGAATCTTGAAACCGTGAAAACGTACGAGGGAACTGCGGATATTCACGCCCTAATTCTTGGTAAAGCGCAAACCGGAATTCAAGCGTTCAAACCGCTTGGCAACGCCCAATAAAATGGAAGTAAAATGCGAATCCTGTTACGAAGCAGCTTCCTCCTGACCCTGGCTTCCCTCCTCGCCAGTTGCACAACCGTCGCCACTTCTGGCGCCTCGGCTCTTTATAATCACCAAAGTATTGAAAAAAGCGTCAACGACGAATACATCACTATGCGCTCCTATCAGGCCATCGACATTGATAGCGATCATTTTAAAAACGCCAACATCAATGTTTCCACCTTTAACCGCATGGTCTTGCTTTCCGGACAGGCGCCGACTGCTGAGCAGAAAATGGCAGCTGAGGAGCTTGTCCGAAAAATTGGCGGCATTGATCAAGTTTATAACTGGATCACGGTCGAAAAGCCGGCCTCGCAAATCGCCCGCGCGAACGATGTGTGGCTGACCGCGAAAATTAAAGCGAAAATGCTCGCCTCCAGCGATTTAGATTCTTCTCAGGTCAAGGTCGTCACGGAGAACCGCAGAGTATTTTTAATGGGAATTCTACGGCCGCAGGCGGCAAAGGCCGCGGTCAACGTGGCGAGCACCACCAGCGGCGTGGAACAAGTAGTGAAAATTTTCTCTTATCTCAACCTTAGCAAAACCCCGCTAGAAAGTTAACCTTCAGAGGATGAGAGGGTAAGGGGCATTGCCATTCAGTTAGGCTCGCCATTGCAAGCAGCGTAGCAACAAATCCCGAATTTTTACTAAAGATCTCTCTGGATTGCCGTGCTAGATGACGAGGCTTAGCGGGAATTGCCGCTCCTAAGCCTCCATTCCCCACCGCAGCGCAGAAGCAATGGCTGCCGGCAGTAGACAAAAGCAAAGCAGCGACAGTCCGCCGAGAAAAGCCAGGTTGCCGCCCACAGGCAACGCCAGCTCGCTTTCGATCAGCGTGTTAATGCCCATGATGAGAATTGGCAGCGTGAGTGGCAAAACCAGTAAACCTAATAAAGTGCCTTGCTGCGGCAAGCTGAAGGTCAGCGCTTTGCAGGTGGCGCCAATGGCGATCAAGGCCGGCGTGCCGGCCAGCAAGCTCAGCAGCAGGACGCTCAAATCCAGGGCGGAAAGATGCAGCATCAGACCGAGAATCGGCGTGGCGAGCAGCAGTGGCAGCACGGCGGCTAGCCAGAAAGCAGTCATTTTGGCGGCAATCAGCCAGGGCAGAGGAAGACCGCAGAGCAGCAATTGTTCCAGGGCCTGGTCTTCGAGGTCCGAGCTTAGCCAATTCTCCAGCGCCAGCAAAGAAGACAGCAGCGCAGCGACCCAGAGAATGCCCGGCGCGAATTTTTTAAGTAAATCCGGATGCGGCGACAGCGCGATCGGAAAGAGCAGGGCGACGAAGATAAAAAAGCCCAGCGAAAAAAAGACCGCTTTTTTATCACGAAAGAACAGCAGTAATTCGTAATAGAGCGTCGAGCAAAAAATTTTAAACATGGTTTTCACTCTCCGCGCCCAGCGGCAGCGTCAGCAATCGCAGCCGCTCTTCCTGTTTCAAGCGCAGCGGTTGATGCGAGGCGAGAATGACCATGCCCTGCTTTTGCAAGTGCGCTTCAAGCGCTTCGACAAACCAAGCCTGACAGTCCGGATCCAGATGGGTAAAGGGTTCGTCCAGGATCCAGAGAGGTTTGGGGAAGACCAGTAAGCGGGCCAAGGCCAAGCGCCGTTTTTGCCCGGCCGATAAGTGCTGTGCGAGATGGTCCTGCTGTGGCAGCAGCCGCAGCGTCCGTAAAGCGGACTCGAGTTGTGTCTCGCGCAGCGGTTGGTCGACCAGGTTCTGACTGTAGCGCAGATTTTCTTTGACCGTGAGCTTGTTTTTCACGCCGGAGAGATGGCCCAAAAAGTGCAGGGCTTGATGATAAGTTAAACGACTTTGTGCGAGGTTCTGACCTTGCCACTGAACGCAGCCTTCGCTGGGGCTGATTAAGCCGGCCAGCACGCGCAGCAAGCTGGTTTTGCCCGAACCATTTGGGCCGCAAATCAAAAGACCTTGTCCGGGCTTCAGCTCCAGCATCAGCCCTTGAAAGAGCGTGCGGCTATTCCGGTCATAGCGAAGTTGACGAGCGCGCAAACCTGTATTCATAAGGGATTGTCTTTATTGGTAAAATTAGCTTGATCCAGAGCGTGAGTCGCTTATTTTGTCAAGAAATGATAAATTTCGCAATCTTAAGTAGAATGATAGTAACTATTCGGTTCTCATTTTAAATTCCCCTCTCCTCCACGCTTTTGGTGGAGGAGAGGGTTAGGGAGAGGAGGTATTATTAATTATAACCCGCTGATCATGATTAATTTTATACCTCCTTCCCCTAACCCCTTCCTCCACAAACGGCGTGGAGGAAGGGGGATATAGAGGGGTGAAACGAATATATACGAATGATACAGTCTGCACTGTGAACGCAGCACTTGCCATCCTGAGAGGTATTTATGAAGAGAAAGGTTGAAGCCGATATTGTGATCGTTGGCGGCGGCGTTGCTGGTTTGTGGCTGTTAAACCGGTTGCGTCAGCAAAAGCTCTCGGCTATTTTACTGGAAGCCAGTGTTTTAGGCGGCGGCCAAACCCATAAGGCTCAGGGTATTATTCACGGCGGAATGAAATTCGCCGTCACGGGTTTTAGCAAGGCCGCCAGCGCTATTGCCGATATGCCGGCTCTTTGGGAAAGCTGCCTGAAAGGCGAGGGTGAAATTAATTTAAAAGCCGTGCCGATTCTGTCCTCCCATCAATATCTGTGGTCGCCGCAAAGTCTGGCCGGCAAAGTGGCCGGGTTTCTGGCGAGCATGGCCCTGCGCACCAAGGTGGATTCTTTGCCGCGTGAGCAATTCCCAGAAATTTTTCGCACAGCCCAATTTGACGGCGATGTTTATTCTGTGCCGGAAATGGTGCTCGACGTCCACGCTTTGATTCGTGAGCTAGCCAAGCCGCATCAAGATGCGATTTTCAAAATCAATCCCATTCATGAAAAGGATCTTCATCTGGATGAGAGCGGTCGGATGACGGCCCTCGCGATTCATACCCCTATACCGGAAACGCTGGAAGTTCACGCCCAGCAATTTATTTTCACGGCCGGTGCTGGCAACGAAGTTCTCTTTAATAAACTACAAACCAAGTCCGTCGCCGCGCAGCGCCGTCCCTTGCATATGGTCTATGTAAAGCTGCCCCAGTCTTATTCTCTCTTTGCGCATTGCCTCAGCATGAGCTCCACGCCGCGCCTCACCATCACGACGCACCAGGCCAAAGATGGCAGCACCGTTTGGTATCTGGGCGGCAACTTGGCGGAAGTCGGTGTCAACCGCACGGCCGAGGAGCAGATCAAGGCGGCTAAAGAAGAATTAAACACGCTTTTCCCTTGGCTGGATTTTAGCAATGCGCAATTCGGCACTTGCAAAATCGACCGCGCTGAACCGTTGCAAGCTAACGGTGGCCGTCCTGACACCTGCGTTGTGAAGGCCATCAAGAATATGATCGTCGCCTGGCCGACCAAGCTGGCGCTCGCGCCCAAATTAGCGCATGAAATTCTGAACCTGTTGCAGAGCGAAAAGATCCAACCGCGGTTCTGCGATACCCGCGAACTTCGCGCCTGCCCCATGCCGCCCTTCGCCCAACCTCCCTGGAACTAGAATTTTAAGGCCCCTCTTATGCTAAGCAAACGTCCCATCGCTCAAACCGGCATTACCGTCAGTCCCATTGGTTTTGGTACGGTCAAATTGGGCCGCAATCAGAAAGTCCACTATCCCCATTCTTTCTCTTTGCCCAGCGACCAGGAAGCCGCTAATCTCTTGGCCTTGGCCCAAGATTGCGGCATCAATCTTCTTGATACCGCTCCCGCCTACGGCGAGAGTGAAGAACGTCTGGGCAAGCTCTTGGCCGGCAAACGCCAGGACTGGGTGCTTGCGACCAAGGTCGGCGAAGAATTCATCGAGGGCGAGTCCCATTTCGATTTTTCTCCCGCGGCGATGCGCAAGAGCGTCGAGCGCAGCCTCAAGCGCCTGAACACGGACTACCTCGATCTTGTTTTGGTTCACTCCAATGGTGAAGACGTTAAACTCATTAAACAAGACGCCGTTTTTGAAACTCTGGCGGATCTTAAAAAGAGCGGCAAGATCCGCGCCTACGGCATGTCGACCAAAAGCATCGAAGGCGGCTTACTGGCCGTCAATCATTCGGATGTTGTCATGGTGACCTATAACCCGCATCAGTTCGCCGAACAACCCGTTTTGGTGCATGCCCACAAGCAAGGCAAGGGCATTTTCATTAAAAAAGCGCTGGCTAGTGGCCACTTAAATAAATTGGGTGCTCATGCTGATCCTGTTAAAGCCGCTTTCCATTTTATTTTCCAGGAACCCGGCGTCACCAGTATTATTTTAGGAACCATTAATCCCGAACATCTGCAACATAATATCGACTGTGTTAAATCATTATTGGCGTAAGAAAAGCACCCCCCTCACTACCACGGAGTGGCAGCGAGGGGGAGGGAGAGGAGGCAAAAGACCCAGATGAAAACCTACTTAGTCGGCGGCGCCGTCCGCGATAAGCGTCTTGGCCTCCCGGTCAAAGAAAAAGACTGGGTCGTCGTCGGCGCTACTCCCGAAGATCTGCTCCGTCTGGGCTATAAACAAGTCGGCAAAGAATTTCCCGTTTTCCTTCACCCCAAAACCACCGAAGAATACGCCCTCGCACGCCTGGAGCGCAAAGTCGCCCCCGGCTACGCCGGCTTTGTTTTCGACACGTCACCCAAGGTTACCCTGGAGGAAGACCTCCTGCGGCGCGATCTCACCATCAACGCCATGGCCGAAACCCTCGAGGGCGAGCTCATCGATCCCTATCACGGCCGTGAAGATCTCGACAAAAAAATCCTGCGCCACGTTTCTCCCGCTTTTGCGGAAGACCCCGTGCGCATTCTCCGCATTGCCCGCTTCGCCGCTCGTTTCGCCGAACGGGGGTTTACGATCGCCCCTGAAACCAATGCACTGATGAAGAACATGATCATTTCCGGCGAAGTGGACGCCTTGGTTCCCGAACGGGTCTGGAAAGAATTCGAACGCGCGCTCGGCGAAAATTCACCGGAAGTTTTTTTCCAGGTCTTGGCAGACTGCACGGCGCTTTCTCTTTTATTTCCCATGATTCAGCTGAATGGCCCCGGCATGACGGCGCTTAAGCGGGCGGTCAGCAAAGAACAAGCAGCTGAGCCTGCAATTGAAGGAACGTTACCCGATCGCGATCACGCGGATTTCAAAACGCAAACGGGTTATCCTGAAGCGAAGGGTCTGCTTAGCAGCCCAGAGATCCTTCGTTACACTCAGGATGACAAATTCGCGGATTCAAGTGTAAGAGGGCTACCTCCACGGGTTTCTAGGCAAGACCCCGGGTGGACGGCCCTCCAAGCGCTTACCGGGTTCAAGCGAGACACCGTTATCCGTTTTGCCGTCTTGATGCATGCCTCCGCCAAAGAGGAAATTAATGCGCTCTGTAAACGCTATCGCCTCCCCCTGGAATACCGCGAACTCGCGCTGCTCGTTTCACAATTCGCGCTCGAAGCCCAAAAATTTTCTCAACGCTCGGCTCCGGAAATCCTCCGCCTCTTTTCCGCCCTCGACGCGGTCCGCCGCGAGGAGCGCTTCTATCAATTCTTGCGAGCCGGCCATACGATTTTCGAAGGCACCTTCCCCTTAACGGAGCTGCTCTCCGTCTACCAAGCAATCAAAAAAGTGGCCGTCACCGACTGGCTGACGCAAGCAATGAAAGGCCCCGAAATCGCCGAAAAACTAAAACAAAAGCGGCTAGCGGCGATCGAGAACTGGCTAACAAGTCAGGTAAGAATAAAAAAGTAGAATCGAGTAATCCATCGATAAAAAGCAGCCCCTTACCAAAATAATTCATGGCCATCCGCAGGTGACTAAAAATCGATCAGATTCTTAATCTTCTCTTAAGCTGTCCTAAGCTATAATATCTATTCCTAATTTTAAACAACGAGATCCAGGTTCGACTATGCCTCTCATTAAGTACTACGAAACAACCACTTGCTACGATGGCAGGAAAGCGTTTGCCTGGCCTAAGCCTCAAGAGGCAGAGGAAAAAGCAGGTGGGCAAAGGCGACATTTTTACCCGGATGAGTATCTTATCGTAAATATTTTGCAGCAAATGATTGGCGCAAAACCAGAAGCAGGCGGTCAAGGTGGAAAGCGTCAGGTTGAGCTGGTGTGGGAGCCATGGAGCGGTTGGGGTCCTGGTTTGCACGCAAGTGGGCAAGCAAGAAAACATCCCGTTATCCCCCCTGGGGGGGATGACGGCTTTCAAAATAGCGCCGGAATCAATGCCGCGATTCTACGCCGCATTGATGATGCGCTAGCAGCGGTGGACCGCGGTGAAGGCCCCTCGCTGATCATGGCTCCGTTTTTATACGGTTATCATCATCCGGGGATCGTCATTAATGTAAATCCAAAAGACAAACGCGCGATTTATATCGATCCTTTAGGACAAGCACCTTCCGCGCGCGGCTATATGACGGCGAATGAACTCCTGGAACAATTGAGGGCAAAAGGATTTACAGTTGAGGTTGTTACAACCGCTCAACAACAGGATAGCAGCAGCTGCGGTCCCATTTTAACGGCGTCCATGATTAAACTCATGGAAGAATTTTTAAGTCGCGGCAAGATATCAACGAAAGGTTTTCAGTCACCGCGTCCCAATTTAGCGACAGACCGGGTTTTTCAGATCTATCTGAACAACAGAGCCTGGACTGCTCCAAAACGACCGACTTCTGCGCCTTTGCTACTGGAGAATCCCCTTACCGATGAAATCATGTTGGCAGATCTCGATTTATGGGCGGCTTTTCTGCAGGAGCAGGCGATTGGCCTGAATCCAACTTTAAAAGAGAGGCTGTTTGACGTGGTAAAACAGCAAAAAGCGTTCATTGCTGCGCTGAAGCCGGATTGGGAGAAAGACCCGCTTGCTAAAAAACAAGTGGAGCTGATTTGCCAATTTCAATCCTTGGCCATTGAGTTAGTCTTTCTGAAAAGGCTGCCGCAGGAAGGATCCGATCTCATTGCAACGTTCAATGCAGTTTTCTCGGGCGAAGAAGAAAAGGCTCACGAGTTAGTCCAGTTGCCCCTGCAAAAAGATTTATTAAGCAAGCGGTGGCTGTCAGCGACCCATGCGGTTTTAGGAATCAAGGAAGAAGATTTCGCAGAAGAGGAGGTAGAAGCTAAAGTCGCTGTTCCGGATGCGGCTCGCCCTGGCCTTGAGCTTGTTGTTGATGTTCAATCCGGCGAGGAGGTAAAAGCTAAACCGGCCGCTGCCCCGGACCTGATTCGCTCTAGCCTTGAGCCTATTGCCGCCGCTCAATCCCGTCAAAGCCTTTTTTTGCGTCACCCATACCTTTGGGGCGCTATCAAATGGCTAGCGATTGCTGCTGTTGCCGCTACAATTCTCTATTTCAGCGGCGGCCTTGCCGCCCTGCCTTTTCTGGGCGAACTCGGCGCTGCTGCCATTCCGGTCGTCGTACCGGTTCTGGCCATAATCAAGGCTGCACTCTGGACTTGGGCGATCAAACCGCTCCTCCGGCGCGTCGGTTTTTTCCCCTCTCCGGCATCGACTCTAGTGCGGAATTCAACGGCTGTCGAAGCGCTGCCGGGAATGCGGAAGCTGGCTGCTGAAGTAAAGGCTGGTGAAGCAATAGCTGCTGAAGCAAAGCTTGCTGAAGCAATAGCTGGTGAAGCAATAGCCGCTGAAGCAAAAGCTACCGAAGCAAAAGCTACCGAAGCAAAAGCCGCTGAAGCCTCATGGTATTCGTCGGATCAGATCGAACAACTGCTTTATGCCCCGTCGGAGCCCGGAAGGCCTGCCAGGGGCTTAAAATACGTTTTCCTGCAGAATGAGAGCCGAGCGGCAAAATACAACTTTCCAGCGCAGCTGCAGCAGTTGCGCTTGCTGAAAACGCAGCTGAAAGCGCCTTTTGCCTGCTTTATAACCTTCGATCCCGCGAGTTTTTCCACCTCGCATTTTGTGGTTGGACTGCTGATTAAAGGTCATTTAGTGATGATCAATCCAACCGGCGAAAGTCTGCGCGGTGACTATAGTAAACAAGTCAGATCGGCCAAAGGAAGAAATGATCAGCTCCTGATTTCCAACACTAAGATTCAACAAGACCCGAATGCTGTTGTGAATTGCGGCCCCATTTGCGTTGAGTTGGTACGCCATTTATCTACCCTGACAGAGCAAAAAATCTTAAGTGAATTGAGACGCTTGCTAAAAACGCCCAAGGTGTACACGTGGACGGATGAAGCGAAAGAGGAACAGCAATTGCAATATGAGTCGATTAATTTAGCCAATAGCAGCTTACTATCGCCTTCGCTGCAGGCTCTGTCCGAGCAGGACCCCGCTTCCGCCGCTTATCCTCAAGCCTATCCTCGACTCATGGGAGGCCTTCGTGAACAGCATCAGCGCACTTTAGCTTTATCGAGAACCGCGAGTTCGACTGATTATGATGAAAGAACGCTCATGAATCAGTTACTGCTAGGAGAAGTGACGCCTTTAGCTGTAGCGCGCGAGGCTTCTTTTAAACGTTTACAGGCCCGCTTTGCCTCGTTGAGTCCTTCCCCTCGCTCAGGCGGCGCCGGCAGCTCCAGGCACTTTGCCCGGCCGCCCGCCCGTATTTCTACGGGAAATGGCCCAAAAGCGGATACTGAGAGGCGCGAGAGAAGACTGCCCCGTTCTTGATCCCCAACACTTTAAATCGATCACCATTTCGGATTCTCATATATCCATATATACTAAGATTATTTTCCTAACCCACGCGCCATGAAAAACCCGTAAATTGATAACCATCAGGAGACCCGCCGTGCGTGCCAAGCAACTACTTTTAATTATGCTTGTTGTCACAATTCTCTATTTTAGCGGCGGTTTTGCCACCCTGCCTGTTCTGGGGGAACTCGGCGCTGCTGCCATTCCGGTCGTCGTGCCGGTTCTGGCCATAGTCGAGGCCGCACTATGGACTTGGGCGATCAAGCCGCTACTGACGCGCGGCGATTTCTTTTCCTCTCCGGCATCGACTCTAGTGCGGAATTCAACGGCTGTCGCAGTGCTATCGGGAATGCGAAGGCCGGTTGCTGAAGCAAAGGCTGGTGAAGCAAAAGCCGCTGAAGTAAACTCTGCCGAAGCGTTATGGTATTCGTCGGATCAGGTCGAACAACTCCTTTACGCCCCTTCCGAATCCGGAAGGCCTGCCAGGGGCTTAAAAGGCGTTTTCCTGCAGAATGAGAGCGGAGTGGCAGAATACAGCTTTGCAGCGCAGCTGCAGCAATTGCGCCTGCTGAAAACGCAGCTGAAAGCGCCTTTTGCCTGCTTTATAACCTTCGATCCCGCGCGTTTTACCACATCGCATTTTGTGGCTGGACTGCTGATTAACGGTTGTTTAGTGATGATCAATCCAACCGGCGAAAGTCTGCGTGGTGACTATAGTAAACAAGTCAGATTGGCCAAAGGAAGAAATGATCAGCTCCTGATTTCCAACACTAAGATTCAACAAGACCCGAATGCTGTTGTGAATTGCGGCCCTATTTGCGTTGAGTTGGTACGCCATTTATCTATCCTGACAGAGGAAAAAATCTTAGGTGAATTGAGCCGCTTGCCAAAAACGTCCAAGGTGCATACGTGGATGGATAAATCGAAAGGGGAGCAGCAATTGCAATATGAGTCGATTAATTTAGCCGATAGCAGCTTACTACCGCCTTCGCTACAGGCTTTGTCCGAGCAGGACCC
>JABDGC010000022.1 GCA_013286215.1 Gammaproteobacteria bacterium | reverse complement strand
GGTGGAAAAGGAAAGCGCGAGCCTGGAAAAAATCTGGCAGGCTGAGAAAGCCGTGTTGCATGGTTCGCAGCAAATTAAAACCAAATTGGAAAGGGCACGGCAGGAATTGGAGACCGCCCGCCGTGCCTCCGATTTAACCCGCATGGCGGAGTTGCAATATGGCCGCATTCCCGAGCTGGAAAAGCAGCTCGAGGAATCCCTGAAGGGGCCTACGGCTGGTGCGCGTCTGTTGCGTAATCGCGTCACCGAAGAAGAGATTGCTGAAGTCGTATCCAAGTGGACGCACATCCCCGTTGCCAAAATGCTGGAAGGCGAGAAAGAAAAATTGTTGCACATGGAAGAGGCTCTGCATAAACGTATCATCGACCAGGACCAGGCGGTGACGGCGGTGGCGAACGCCATTCGTCGTTCGCGAGCCGGCCTTGCCGATCCCAACAAGCCCATTGGTTCTTTCCTGTTCTTAGGGCCGACGGGCGTCGGCAAAACCGAATTATGCAAAGGGCTGGCCGCCTTCCTCTTCGACACCGAAGAGGCCATGATTCGTATCGATATGTCCGAATATATGGAGAAGCACGCGGTTGCCCGCTTAGTCGGCGCGCCTCCGGGTTATGTCGGCTACGAAGAGGGTGGTTATCTGACCGAACTCGTGCGGCGCAAGCCCTATTCCGTGATTTTGTTCGATGAAGTCGAAAAAGCCCATCCGGATGTTTTTAATATCTTGCTGCAAGTCCTGGATGATGGCCGTTTAACCGATAGCCAGGGCCGCACAGTCGATTTTCGCAATGCCGTGGTGGTTATGACTTCCAACCTGGGTTCAGACCGAATTCAGGAGCTGGCGGAGCGTAAAAATTATGCTGAAATGCGAAAAGCCGTTCTGGAGGTTGTCAGCAAGCATTTCCGGCCGGAGTTTTTAAACCGCATTGACGAAGTGGTTGTTTTTCATCCATTAGATGAAAAACAGATCAAATCTATTGCTGGCATTCAAATTCAACGTTTACGCCAAAGATTGGCTGAAAAGGATTTTGGCCTCAAGCTAACCCCTGGCGCATTGGATTATTTAGCAGCCACGGGTTATGATCCTCTTTATGGGGCTCGCCCTTTAAAAAGGGCTATTCAGCAGTATATTGAAAACCCGCTGGCGCATGATATTTTAGCGGGCAAGTTCATGCCGGGGGATCTGATTGAGGTTGAAGCGAAGGACAATCGGCTTGTGTTTGGCGCTCACGGTAAAATTCCATCATCACTGGCCGGTGAGAGTTAATATCGGAGGAGTAAAAAAATGTATAAACACATCCTATTCGCCACCGATCTCAGCGAAGAAACCGATTTTATTCTTGCTCCGGTGCGCGGCATGCGCGGCTATACGGGTGCTCAACTTAGTCTCATTCACGTCGTGGAACCCTTGCCTGGCT
Organism: Gammaproteobacteria bacterium; assembly: GCA_013286215.1. GTDB lineage: Bacteria > Pseudomonadota > Gammaproteobacteria > DSM-16500 > DSM-16500 > JABDGC01. The sequence continues at coordinate 21,169 of JABDGC010000022.1, read as the reverse complement.
ACAGCTATGCCTATTTAGGCATTGAAGATATCGAAGAACAACTGATCGACGAGGCGCGCGAAGCGCTGGCGAAGCTCGGTGAAAAGCTCACGGTGCAAAAAGACCACCAATGGATTGAAATCGGACCGGCGAAAACAAAAATCCTCAAGATCGCGGACGAGGTCAAGGCGGATTTAATCATCTGCGGCAGTCACGGCCGACATGGTTTATCTTTATTATTAGGTTCCACCGCCAATGCAGTTTTGCATGGCGCCAAATGCGACGTCTTAACTGTGCGATTACCCGATAATGGAATTTAAAGATTATTATTCCATCCTGGGGGTGTCGCGCGAAGCCTCCGAAGATGAGATCAAAAGAAGTTACCGCAAGCTGGCTCGGAAATACCATCCCGACGTGAGTAAAGAACCGCATGCGGAAGAGCGTTTTAAAGAAGTCCAGGAAGCCTACGAGGTTTTAAAGGACCCGAAGAAACGCGGTGCGTATGACCAACTGGGCGCTAATTGGAAAAGCGGGCAAGATTTCCGGCCGCCGCCGGGCTGGCAGCCCTCCGATGGTTTTGAAAGTGCCTTTGCTGGTGAGAGCGGAGATGATCTAGGCGGCTTTAGTGATTTCTTTTCTATGCTCTTTGGCCGTCAGGCGCGCGGCGGCATGGGAGGCTTTCAGCATCAGCACCATCATCAGCAATTCGGCGGCGGCTTCCAGAGACAAGCACATCCTGGACAGGATCAGCGTGCAAAAATTCAAATCTCCCTGGAAGACTCCTATCAGGGTGGCTCTAAAACCATTCAGCTGCAGGTTCCCACGATGGATGCCCACGGTCGCGTCCACTATGGCCAGCGTACTTTAAAAGTGAATATTCCCAAAGGCATTACCTCCGGTCAGCAACTGCGCTTGTCTGGTCAGGGAAGCAACGGCGGAGATCTGTATCTTGAAATTGAATTAGAACCGCATCGCTATTTCAGCCTACAGGGTCATGACGTTTATCTCAATTTTCCCGTTACGCCATGGGAAGCGGCTTTGGGCACGAAGCTTGCCGTACCAACGCTGGGTGGAAAAGTCGAATTAAAACTGTCCCCCAATTCCCAAGGTGGACAGAAGCTACGCCTGAAAAATCGTGGCCTACCTGCCAAACCCCAGGCCGGCGATCAATATGTCATTTTACAGATTCTAACTCCTCCGGCCAAGACAGACGCCCAGCGCGCCTTGTACGAACAGCTGGCTAAAGAGCTGCCTTTTAATCCGCGGGATGGAATATAGTTATACTATTCCTTCCCGCAACCGCCCCTTTTGAAAGGGTATAAGATGGTTGATTCACAGGTTTTCGGGGGAGACTCTTATTCGTATAGCAGTCCAAGCCAGGGTGGCGCACCTCGATTTTTTGCCTCGCCCCCCCGCCTTTGCCTTTGGTTGTTAGGTCGACTGCGCAGTCCCAGCGGGTCGTTGCTGATGACGCAGATGCTGCGGGCAGAAGTGAGCGGCGGATCCCTTATGCTGGTAGCAACTGTCCTGTGTTTTAGTTATCCAGTTGCGCGTCTCTTAAAATCTCGCGTGAACCGATGCTGAGCAGACGTTTTTCCATGCGACGCAATTCTTTGTCGCGATTACGGCGAAGGCTGTCTTTGAATTCCGGGTTCAGTAGGGTCGTGGCGTGATTCAGATGATCCAGGTATTGTCCCAGGGTTTCCGAAGGCAGGAAAATCATTTTATAGCCCAGCTCAATTAATTTCTTATGCATTAACTTGCCGGCGACTTGCTCGCTGTCGGCGAAGGTCAGCTGATGTTGCTTGATTAAATCCATGCGGTAAAGCGCGCAATGGCTGCGGAGATAATGATAATCCTCTCCCGCCGGTTTTGTGGTGCCGAGCAGGCGCTGATAATTTCTTTGCAGTGCGCGTTCACACTGTTTCAGGATGCGTTTATACCAAGGCTTGGCTTCCAGTTTCCAGGAGCCGACCCCGGCGATGGCGGGCTCTTTTTCCAGCTGGGCGATTAAAAAGGGCAGCCACTGGGGGTGCTTGACCAGGGTGTCTGTATGAATCGAAAGAACGTAGGGCGTCTCGACCTGCGTCAGGCCTAAATCCAGGGCCCGGGCATGCGACATCACGGGCGGTTCATTGGGGACGCGCGGTCTTTCAATCAAGTGTATCCAGGCTAATTGTTTCAAATAGGCGAGGGATTCATCCTGCGAGTCATTGTCGATCACAATCATTCTGGCGAGTTGCGGATCGGTGTGTTTTCGCAGCAGTCGCAAGCAGAGCTTCGTCAGCTCTAGTGTTTTATAGTTTGGAATCAGGATGCTCACTTTCGCTTTTGACATGAGATACTCCGCTTGGTTTTGATTGGTCTCGTATAACGCCCACTTAATTGTATCATCATCAAGTGGACGTCATGCTCGGGTCTGGGTTATTTAAAATTTTCCGCGATAAAGTTCCAGTTGGCGATCTTCCAAAAGTTCTCCAAATAGTTGGGACGGGCATTGCGGTAATCAATGTAATAGGCATGTTCCCAGACATCGCAGGTGAACAAGGCTTTTTTGTTTTGCTGCATCGGCGTGCCGGCATTGCTGGTTTGCACGATTTCCAGGCTGCCATCGCTGTTTTTAACTAGCCAGGCCCAGCCGGAACCGAAGACGGTGATGGCTGCTTGGCTGAATTGTTTTTTGAAATCTTCGATGGAGCCGAATTTCTTGATCAGAGCATCCGCCAGCGGGCCGCTGGGTTCGCTGCTCTTCGGGCTGAGGCAATGCCAGTAAAAAGTATGGTTCCAAACCTGGGCCGCGTTGTTAAAGATGCCGCCGGTCGATTTCAGAATCGTTTCTTCAAGAGAGAGGCTGGCAAATTCAGTGTCTTTAATCAGATTGTTTAAATTATTCACGTAGGCTTGATGGTGCTTTCCATAATGATATTCCAGGGTTTCTTGCGAAAGCGTTGGCGCCAAGGCGTTCATGGCGTAAGGCAACGGGGGTAGTACATGGGTCATATAACAGCTTCCTTTAGTCTATAAGTTGAAGGGTGGGCTTATCTTACTCGCATAGCGGCACTTAATAAATATATTCAAATAGCTTCCTCGTTCCGTTTCGTCAAGACTTCATAGCCGGTTTCGGTGACTAAAATGGTATGTTCCCATTGTGCGGAAAGGCTATGGTCTTTGGTGACGACGGTCCACTGGTCCGGCAGGAGCTTCACCTGGCGTTTGCCGGCATTGACCATGGGCTCGATGGTAAAGATCATGCCAGCTTGCAGCGCGGCTCCCGTACCGGGAAGGCCGTAGTGGAGGACATTGGGTGGCTCATGGAAGTCCCTGCCTATTCCGTGACCACAATATTCCCGAACGATGGAGAAATGCTGGGCTTCGGCATGCTGCTGGATGGCGGCTCCGATGTCACCAAAGTGGATGCCAGGACGGACCAGTTTAATCCCCAGATAAAGGCATTCCTGGGTGATTCGGACCAGGCGGTCTGCCAGGATGGAGGGCTTACCAACGATAAACATTTTGCTGGTATCCCCATGATAATTATCCTTAATTACCGTGATATCGACATTGACGATATCGCCGTTTTTCAGTTTTTTGGCGCTGGGAATCCCGTGGCAGACCTGATGGTTCACCGAGGTGCAAATGGACTTGGGAAAGCCATGATAATTAAGTGGGGCTGGGATGGCTTTTTGCACTTGAACAATATGATCATGGCAAATCTGGTTTAATTCGTCGGTGGTGATGCCTTCCTGGACGTGTGGGCCGATCATTTCCAACACTTCGGCGGCGAGGCGTCCAGCCACCCGCATTTTTTCAATTTCTTCAAGGGTTTTAATGGTTATACCGGTCATAAGTTAGCCTTTATTCTACTGTTGTTTGAGGGTGGTCACCTATGGTATAAAGGCATGCTTAATTTAGCAACAGTCACACACGTATTACAACCATTCACCGGGTGCCTTCCTTGAAAGAGGCGGGTTGGTGGAAGGGTCAGTTCTCAGGGCTCAAAGGGAATACGTGGAGGCTTAACCCAAACTGGAGAAAACACTTATGTCAATTGTTACGATGCGTGAAATGCTTGAAGCCGGTGTTCATTTCGGACACCAAACCCGTTATTGGAATCCCAAAATGGCGCCCTATATCTATGGCGTTCGCAATAAGGTTCATATCATTAATTTGGAACACACCTTGCCGATGTTCCTCGACGCCTTGAACTTCATTGGCGGGATCGCGGCCAAAAAAGGCAAAATTCTTTTTGTCGGCACCAAGCACGCGGCCCAGGAAATTATTCGTGAAGAAGCTGAGCGTTGCCACATGCCTTTTGTTAATCGCCGCTGGCTGGGCGGTATGTTAACCAATTACAAAACCATTCGCCAATCAATCAAGCGTCTCAAAGAGCTCGAACTGATGTTTGATAAGGGCACCTTCGGCAAATTAACCAAAAAAGAAATCCTGCAATTGACTCGCGAAAAAGCCAAGCTGGTGAACAGCTTGGGCGGCATCAAAAACATGGGTGGCTTGCCGGATGCCCTGTTTGTAGTCGACGTGGGTCATGAAAATATCGTGGTCCGTGAAGCCAACCGTCTGAGCATTCCCGTGATTGGCATTGTTGACACCAACAACAGCAGCGAAGGCATTAATTATGTCGTTCCCGGCAACGACGACGCTAGTCGCGCCATTCGTCTCTATGCCCGTTGTATCGCGGACACCATCCTGGAAGCACGTGCCGGCATTACCACCGATGTGAGCGAAGAAGTCGAAGAAGAATTTTTAGAAATCGAAAGTGAAATCAGACTCGACCAGGAACAGCCGGGACAAGACGAAGGCGATGCGTTCCAGGCTTAACTATTCCCGGTCTAATAATGAGGTGTATTGATCTATGACTACTATTTCAGCGGCGCTCGTGAAAGAACTGCGCGAAAAAACGGGTGCCGGCATGATGGAATGCAAGAAGGCCCTTCAAATCGCGAATGGTGATCTGGAGGCCGCGGTTGAAGAGCTGCGCAAGTCCGGCATGGTCAAGGCGGCGAAACGTGCCGGCCGCATTGCTGCGGAAGGCCGAATCGTTACGCTGGCCGACGCGGATTGCAAGCGTGCCATGATGGTCGAAGTAAACAGTGAAACCGATTTTGTCGGTCGCGACGAGAGTTTTGTCGCCTATGCCAAGGCAGTTGCGGAAACAGCCTGGGAAGGCAAGGTCAACGATATACAGGCTCTGTTGTCACGGACCCTAAAAGGTTCTACGGGGCAGACGGTGGAAGAAGCGCGGCAAGCCTTGATCAGCAAGGTAGGTGAAAATGTTCTGATCCGTCGCTTGGTGTTTTCCGCGCCTTTAGCCAATCCCTCGGCTCAAACCATCGGCGTCTATCGCCATGGTGACCGCATCGGCGTTATTGTCGAACTCGATAGCGACAATAAAGAGCTGGCGAAAGACCTCGCCATGCATATCGCCGCAAGCCGTCCGTTGGTGATCGCGCCGGACGCTGTTTTGCCCGAGCTGATTGACAAAGAAAAAGAAATTTATTCAGCTCAAGCCGCCAACAGCGGCAAGCCCAAGGAGATCATCGAAAAAATGGTCCAGGGTAAGCTGAAGAACTTCTTGGCTGAAGTCAGCCTTGTTGGCCAGCCTTTTGTAAAAGACCCCAATCAGACGGTGGGAGAGTTGCTTGCCAAGAATAGAACCAAAGTGCTTGCTTTCCACCGCTATGAAGTTGGTGAAGGCATTGAGAAAGAAGAAGAAGATTTTACTCAGGCGGTGATGTCACAAGTCCAGGGAAACTAACATGGAACAACAAGCTATTCAGCCGAAGTATCGACGGATTTTATTGAAGTTGAGTGGTGAAGCCCTGCAGGGCGATAACTTATTTGGCATTGACGCAAGCAAATTGGCGCGTATCGCCCAGGAGCTTGCCAGTGTCACCCAATTGGGTGTGCAAGTGGCTTTGGTCGTCGGCGGCGGCAATCTCATTCGCGGTGCTGATTTATGCGTCTCCGGCATTGACCGGGTTGCCGCAGATCAAATGGGCATGCTAGCGACCGTCATCAATGGTTTGGCTTTAAGGGACGCCTTTACCAGGAAGTTTATTTTTGCCTCGCTCATGTCCGCCTTCTCGATTCCGGGCATGACGGAAACCTATGACCACATGCTCGCTCGGGAAAAGCTCGCGCAGGGCAAGGTGGTTATTCTGGTTGGTGGCACCGGCAACCCACTGGTGACCACGGATTCCGCGGCCGCCTTGCGCGGCATTGAAATTGGTGCCGATATTGTGGTGAAGGCCACCAAAGTTGACGCGGTCTGTTCCGATGATCCGATTAAAAATCCCGAAGCAAAGCGCTATACCCATTTAAGCTACGAGGAAGTCCTGGAAAAGCGGCTCGGCGTCATGGATTTGACCTCCATCCTGCTCTGTCGCGACGGCGGCTTGCCGATTCGCGTGTTTAATATGAATAAGCAAGGCGGCCTCAAGCGCATCGCCCTGGGCGAGGACGTGGGAACGCTAATTGATAATGGTTAATAGGAGAGAAGCCAATGTCGCAAAAGGTTATAAAAGACGCTGAGCAGCGCATGCATAAATGCATTGATGTTTTTAAGCAAGAAATGGCTAAATTACGCACCGGTCGTGCTCACCCCAGTATTTTGGAACAGGTTCGCATCGATTACTACGGCAATGAAACCCCCTTAAGCCAGGTCGCCAGCGTTAATGTCGGCGATGCCCGCACCCTGCTGATTTCACCTTGGGAAAAGAAATTGATTCCCGTGATTGAAAAGGCGATTTTAAACGCTGGTTTGGGTTTGAATCCCGTCACCTCCGGCGATGTGGTGCGTGTTCCTATGCCCCCGCTGAATGAAGAAAGACGCAAAGAACTCATTCGTGTGCTGCGTACGGAAGCTGAAACGGCGCGCGTCAGCATCCGCAATGTTCGCCGTGATTCGAATAATGAATTTAAAGAACTCTTGAAGAACAAAGAAATCACCGAAGATGAAGAAAGAAGGTCAACCGATCAAATTCAGAAACTGACGGATAAATTCATCGCCGAAGTGGATCAATTGTTGTCAACGAAAGAAACGGACTTAATGGCGGTTTAAACTGAAGCGATGCGCACTCCTTCTGAACTCATGAAGCCCTCGAGTAAGCTGCCACGTCATCTGGCAGTCATTATGGATGGGAATGGCCGTTGGGCGCGTCAGCGTTTTTTACCGCGGGTAGCGGGTCATCGGGCCGGTGTCGATGCCTTGCACAAGATCGTGAAGCACGCCATGAAGCGTGGCATCGAAATTTTAACCCTCTTTGCGTTTAGCAGCGAAAACTGGCGGCGTCCCTCTTATGAGGTCAGTTACTTGCTAGATCTTTTTTTAAACATGCTGGAGAATGAAACGCAGAAGTTACATGAACAAGGGATCCAGCTGCGTATTATTGGCGATTGCTCCCAGTTTAATGAAAAACTACAGGCGCAAATGGCGCAGGCCCAAGATTTTACCTCTAGAAACAAGGGCTTGAAATTAGTAATCGCTGCGAATTACGGTGGCCAGTGGGATTTGACACAAGCCATGAGAAAAATAGGCGAGGAGCTTGAGCGCGGAACCTTGTCGAGCGCTAATATTTCTGCGGAGTTAATTAACGCCAGACTTTCCTTGGGTGATTTGCCTCCTCCAGATCTTTTCATTCGCACCAGCGGCGAGCAACGCATCAGTAATTTTTTACTTTGGGACTTGGCTTACACCGAATTATATTTTACAGAGGTCTTGTGGCCAGATTTTAATGAAGTAGAATTGGACAAGGCTCTGGTTTTTTTTTCCGGGCGTGAAAGGCGTTTTGGTTGTACCAGTGAACAATTAGAAGAGAGCTCTTATGCTTAAACATCGTGTGATTACTGCTGTCGTTCTTATCGCTGCATTCCTCGGGACCTTGCTCTTTGCGGCACCGCCGGTTTTCTGTATTTTTTCTGAAATTGTCGTGCTCTGGGCAGCCTGGGAGTGGACGCTGTTAATGGGTTTGAAAAAAGTGGCTTATCGACTGGTTTATGTTCTCTTTCTCTTTGCCGTGATGCAGGGAATTTTCTTTGTCTCCGTCCCCATGACCATTTGTGAATATGCTTTTTACTTTACGCTTCTCTTTTGGCTGCTTACAATCCCCTTGATTGCTCTTTATCCACGTGCGCTCTTCTGGAAAAAATCCCTTCTCGTCCAGGGTGCGATGGGGATGTTTGTGCTGGTTCCCTGCTGGTTTGCCATTAATTTTATTCGTGTCGTGAATATTAACGGCCAGTATTTGCTCTTGTACCTCTTTGTCCTGATCTGGAGCGCGGATATTGCCGCCTATTTTATTGGCCAAAAATGGGGTAGAAAACCGTTGGCTCCGCAGGTGAGCCCCGGCAAAACCTGGGTCGGCGTCTATGGCGGAATTTTTGTCGCTTTGCTGGTTACGGCTGCCACCCTGTATTGGGTCAATGTCCCCTATGCAATGTGGCCTTATACACTGGCCTTGACCTTGATTACCATCCTGTTTTCAGTGGTAGGCGACCTCTTTGAAAGCATGTTTAAGCGCAGTGAGGGCCTCAAGGATTCCGGAAAATTATTACCCGGACATGGTGGCTTACTGGATCGAATTGATAGTTTAACCGCCGCGGCTCCAATTTTCACTCTGGGTGCTATTATTTTAAGCAGATTGACCAGTTAAAACCGTTGACTCAGGGCGCATGATTTACAATCTCCCGAAAAGTCTGGATAATTGCCGCGTGCAAGCCGAAGCTGATTGATGCGCGGCATATGACAGGACATTATAAGAAGAATGAAAAAAGTTATTTTATCGTTGCTCCTCTTCCTTCTGCTCACGCCAGTTTGGGCGGAGGAGTCTTTTCGTTTTAATGATATCGAAATCCAAGGGTTGCAGCGGGTTTCGCCTTCAACCGTTTATCATTATCTGCATCTGAAAAAAGGTCAAAGCGTTAGCGATGGGCAAACGGGCAAGATGATTCGCGAACTTTATAAAACCGGTTTCTTTGCACATATTGCGCTGGCTCGTCGCGGGAATGTGTTGATTATCAAGGTCACCGAGCGCCCTATTATCGGCTACCTGAAAATAACCGGAAACTCGGCTATTTCGACGGAGCGTTTGGATACGGTTATGAAGACTGTGGATATTGTGGAAGGCCGCATTTATAACCCTGTCATGCTGGAAAGGATCAAGCAAAGCTTATTAAACCAATACTACCAATTGGGTTACTACAATGCGCGCATTGAGGTCGATATTACCGCCTTATCCAATAACCGGGTGTCGATCAAGATTAATATCTCCGAAGGCCTGGTGGCCAAGATTCGCGGCATTCATATCATTGGTAACCATGTTTTTAGTGAGCGACAACTGCAGAAACAATTAACTATCTCTCTGCCTAACTTATTTACCTTTTTGACACAAGAAGATCGCTATTCAGAGGAAAGGCTGGAGGAAAGCCTCGAGAAGCTACGGAATTTTTACCTGGATCACGGCTATCTGCAATTTAAGGTGAAATCAGCCCAGGCGGAGATCACGCCGGATCGCAAATCGATTTTCGTCGTCATCACCATTGAAGAAGGTCAGCCTTTTTATGTTAAAGGTTACGACTTGACCGGACAGTCGCTGATCCCACCGGCGGAGCTGGAAAAAAAGATGACTATCAAACCGGGAGAAGTCTTTTCCCGTCAGGAAATTATTAATAGCGAGAAGGCCATTACCGATATTTTTGGCGATCAGGGCTATCTTTTCATTAATGTGACCGTTGAACCGAAAGTAGACGAGGCTAAAAAGCAAGTCTTTTTGCATTTTGTGATCTCGCCAGGGAAGCGCGTTTATGTTCGCCATCTGTCCTTCATTGATAACCACAGAACCAATGATGAGGCTTTACGCCGCGATACGGTTCAATTTGAATCTTCCCTGGCTTCCACTTCCCGCCTGGAGGAAACCAAGCATCGCTTGAGTTTGCTGCCTTATGCGAAAGATGTGCAAATGTCTGTCAAACCGGTTCCGGGTACAGATGATCAGGTTGATGTCAGTTATAAGATAACCGAGGATAATTCTGCGCAAGCCTCAGTGACGGCCAGCTACTCTTTAACCGATCGTCTCGGTTTTGGCTTGGGCTTGAACCAAAAGAATTTCTTCGGTACTGGGAATACCCTGGGTATTAACTTTACCGAGAACCACTACGAGAAGTATTACAGCCTTTCTTATAGTGATCCCTATTACACACTGGATGGCATTAGCCGCGATATCAATATCTATGCTTCGCGTGTCAATCCCTCCGGCGCTAACTTAGCGAAAGCCTATACTTCGAATGATTTTGGTGCTTCTGTAACCTATGGCGTACCCATTGGCCAAGAAAAAGGCGTTCTCAGCCGCTTTTACTTTGGTTTCGGCTACGAAAACACACTGATTCATTTAACCGCCCAACCCACGGCTCAGGTCACGGATTTCACCAATGTTCACGGCCGGCATTTCCAGCAGCTTCATGTGCACACGGGTTTAACACGCGATAGCCGTGACAAGGCAATTTTCCCAACCATGGGTGCTTCACAAAAATTCTTTGCCGACCTGTTTGCCCCGGTCGCCGATGGTGCTTTAAAATACTATCAGTTTAACTATGAGGGGAAATGGTTCTATGCCCTGACGCATGGTTTTGTGGGCACGGCACATGCTTTGCTGGGCTATGCCAACAGCTTTGAAGGGATTAATCATTATCCCTTTTTCAAGAATTACTATGCCGGCGGCTTTGAGAGTGTGCATGGCTATGAAGGCAATACTCTGGGTCCCCGAGACAGCAATGACAATCCCTTCGGCGGTAATTTGTTAACGATCGGTGGTTTGGGGCTGGTTATCCCCAACCATGTGTCGGACAGCCTGCGAACCCTGGCCTTCCTGGACGCCGGAAACGTTTTCACGGGCGTTAACAACCGTAAATACGGCGGTGGTAGCACGGGGTCAGGACCGTTGCGTTACAGCACGGGTCTGGAAGTGGACTGGCTAGCGCCAATGGGCTTTGCAATTGGCTTTAGTTATGCTAAACCATTAAATCGCCAACCCGGTGATAAAGACCAGAGATTTCAGTTTTCCCTGGGTGCAAATTTAGGGTAAAATCGTAGACTATCTAAGCATCATCGCTGTTCATTTTATGAGCGATAGGCTTGGCGAAAAAGTTTGTAAGTTAGCAGGTTCTTGCTTAGTCGCATGAGGCATGCTGGGAATGTATTTTAAGGATTTATAAACAATAATTGGAGAATATTATGAAACATAAAATGGTAGCTGTGATTGGTTCCGTACTCTTGAGCGCGCTTCCGATGTATCCTGCCTTCGCGGCTGACGCGGCGCAAAATGCGTCATTAAAAATTGCCGTCGTCAACGTGCAGCAAATTTTGCAGCAGTCGGCGCGAGTGACGGATCTCAGCAAAAAACTGGAAGATCAATTTAAACCGCGTCAACAAAAGCTCAGCGACCAGCAAAAGAGTCTGCAAGATGAAGTGGACAAGCTGAAGAAAGACGCAGCCACGATGGCGCAGAAAGAAAGAGATGGCCTGCAAAAGAAAGTGGAAACGGATCGCGCTGCGCTGGTAAAGCAAGTGGTTTCTTATCAACAAGACCTGAACAAAGAGCAAAACTCGATTATGCAAGGCTTGTTAAGCGATTTGAACGGCATTGTTTCCGGTATTGCGAAGAAGAATAGCTACAACCTCGTTCTTGACGCGCAAGCGGTTGTTTATGCTCCGGACAGCACGGACATCACCAAGCAAGTCAGTGATCAGTTCAACAGCAAAAAGTAAGTTAGACTTTTTAGAAAAAAACATCATTCCCGCGCAAGCGGGAATGATGTTTTTATAAACCAAAACCGCGTGAGATCTCATGTCATACAGCCTAGCAGAATTAACCCAAGGATTGGACATTGTTATTCAGGGTGATCCCGAGTGCCGCATTCACGGCGTTGCCACCTTAAATCAGGCGCAAAGTGGCGAGCTTGCTTTCTTGAGTAATCCACTCTACAAAAAATATTTGCCCGCGACCCAGGCTTCGGCCGTTATTCTCTCTGCCGATGACGCACAGGTCTGTCTGGTCAACGCGATTATTTGCAAAAACCCCTATTTTGTTTATTCCCGGATAGCGACTCGTTTTGAGAGAAAAACGAAACCGTTGCCCGGTATTCATCCAACAGCCGTCGTTGGAAAAAATTGCAGCATCGATCCCAGCGCCAGCATCGGTGCGCATTGTTCCCTGGGTGATGACGTTAAAATTGGTCCCCAGGCCTTGATTGGTCCCAACTGCGTGATCGGCGATCATTGCGAGGTTGGCGAAGGTTCACAGCTGCACGCGCGCGTGACGCTTTACCATGAAGTCCTGATTGGCAAGCGCGTGATTATTGCTTCCGGCTGCGTGTTAGGCAGCGATGGTTTTGGGTTTTCCAAGCACCAGGGTGTTTGGCACAAAGTCCCGCAAGTCGGGCGCGTCGTCGTCGAAGACGATGTCGAGATTGGCGCCAATTGCGCTATTGACCGCGGTGCCATTGAAGATACTGTGATTGGAACAGGCGTGAAGCTGGATAATCTAATTCAAGTCGGACACAACGTGCGCATCGGCGAGCATACGGCCATCGCCGGTTGCGCCGGTATCGCTGGCAGCGCCATCATCGGCAAGCATTGTTTGATCGGCGGCGGCACGGGTGTTGGCGGCCATACCACGATCGCGGACAATGTCGCCGTGACCGGTATGACAGCCGTAACTAAATCCATTCGTGAGCCCGGCATTTATTCCTCCGGCGTGGGTGGCTTGGTGACTAACCAGGAATGGCGTAAGCACAGTGCTCGCGTGCATCAGCTGGCTCGCTTGGTCGAGCGCGTTAAAACCTTGGAGGAAGCGTTGAAAAAATTCATGGGAGAGACAGCGTCATGAAGGCGGTTTTCGATATTAATGAAATCTTAAAAAATCTTCCGCACCGTTATCCTTTTTTGCTGATTGATCGCATTATTGAATATACGGAAGGAAAGTCTCTGGTCGCAATTAAAAATGTGACAATTAATGAAGCCTTTTTTACTGGGCATTTCCCGCAGCAGCCGGTTATGCCGGGGGTCTTGATTCTCGAGGCCATGGCGCAGGCTGGCGGTGTTCTAGCTTACAAATCCCTCGGAAAACTTCCCGGGGAAGGCGGCCCCTTATTCTTTCTCGCCGGCATCGATAACGCGCGTTTTCGTCGCGTCGTTGAGCCTGGCGATCAATTGCGTTTAGAAGTAAAGTTTATTCGTAGTAAACGCGGGATCTGGGTTATTGAAAGCAGCGCCTTTGTCGACAGTGAGTTGGCATGCTCTGCTGAACTATTGAGTGTACAGAGAGGGTGAAATTGTGATACATGCGACAGCTATCATTCATCCAACGGCTCGTATCGGTCAGGATGTCACGATCGGTCCGTGGACGGTTATTGGAGAAGGGGTTGAAATTGGCGACGGAACCTGGATTGGTTCACATGTGGTAATTCAAGGTCCGACCAAGATTGGCAAGGGCAACAGAATTTACCAATTTAGCTCTGTCGGTGAAAGTCCCCAGGATAAGAAATACCAAGGCGAAGCGACCTACCTGGAAATGGGCGACAATAATGTCATCCGTGAGTTTTGCACCCTGCATCGCGGAACCACGCAGGATAAAGGTTATACCCGTATCGGGAACAATAATCTTTTCATGGCTTATGTGCATATTGCACACGACTGCGTGATCGGCAATCACACGATTTTTGCGAACAACGCCTCTTTGGCGGGACATGTCCATGTCGATGATTATGCGACCTTGGGCGGTTTTGTCGGTGTCTTTCAGTTCTGCCGTCTGGGCGCATATAGCTTTACCACGGGCGCTTCCATTGTGGTGAAGGATGTTCCTCCTTTCCTCAAGGTTTCCGGCCATTACGCCAAACCTTACGGCTTGAATTCCGTCGGGCTCAAACGTCGCGGCTTCACCGACGAAATAATGACTCACCTCAAGCGCGCCTATAAAACGATTTATCGCAAAGGGTTGACGGTGAAACAGGCGCTTGAGGAATTAAAACAGATGACTCAGGAGTGCGTCGAAATTGATCAACTCGTCCAATTCATCGAAGCTTCTTCCGCCGGCATCGTCAGATAAAAGGGAGGGTAATCTGTATGCCCATCACCCGAATCGCTATCGTCGCCGGCGAAGCCTCTGGCGATCTCCTTGGCGCGGGTCTCATTCAGGCCCTCAAACAATTCAACACCGACATCCATTTCAGCGGCATCGGCGGCCCAGCCATGCAGCAGCAAGGCTTCCAATCCCTCTACGAGCTTGAAGAACTCTCCGTCATGGGTATCATCGAGCCGTTGTGCCGCTTGCCGCGCTTACTGCGTATCCGCAGTGAGCTCTACCGCCACTTTTCCAAAACCAAGCCGGACCTCTTCATCGGCATCGATGCTCCTGATTTCAATCTTGGCCTCGAACTCAAGTTGCGAAAAAAAGGGATCCGCACTGTCCATTATGTCAGCCCCAGTGTCTGGGCCTGGCGGCAAAACCGCATCCATAAAATTGCCCGAGCCGTGGATTTAATGCTGACCCTGCTGCCTTTTGAAGCGGCGTTTTATCAGAAACACCATGTGCCAGTGAAATTCGTAGGCCATCCGTTGGCTGATGAAATTGCCATGCGGGTGGATAAAGCGGGAATCCGATCGTTGCTGGCTATGAATCCGCAAGGGCCGATGCTTGCTCTGCTTCCTGGCAGCCGTCGACAGGAACTGAAGTATTTAGGCCCAATCTTCCTGGAAGCCGCTATTCTTTGTCATCAGGCCAAACCCGAATTGCGTTTTATCACCTCTTCGATTAACAAGGAAAGAGATCGCGAATGGCGCGCTCTTCATCAACAGTATGCTCCTCAACTCCCTCTGGAGTTTTTCACCGGTCGTTCCCGCGACGTCATGGCCGCTGCTGACGCGATCCTCGTCACCTCTGGTACCGCCACCCTGGAAGCCTTGCTCTTTAAACGCCCTATGGTTATCGCTTATCGCACCTCGGCCTGCAATTATTTCCTTGGTAAACGGTTGATCAAAACGCCCTTCATCGGCCTCCCCAATCTTCTGGCACAAGAACGCCTTGTCCCCGAGCTTATCCAGGATGCTGCTCGTCCTGAAGTCATGGCCGAATTATTGCTAAATTATTTAAATCACCCCGAACAAACCTTCAAACTCCAGGAAAAATTCTCTGCCATTCACCAACAACTTTCCCAAAACGCGGATCTCCAAGCTGCCCAAGCCATTTTCGAGTTGATTCAATAACCAACAAAGAAGGGATATTATTTTTTCAGTTTATTAAAGCCTCAAACTGAGAAAGTGTACAAATGGTCCCCTGGCAAGCTGGGATGCGCAGCGGGTTGCCATTTAAGCTCAGTTTTACGAGGGTCTCTCCAGTTGCTGTTTCAAATACCGCAAAGCTTAAATCTGAAGCATAGGGCGGTGGTGTTTCCAGGGGCGCTTCCATCGCGCTCATCAAACTCATAATGGTGGTGTCATGGCCGGAGAATAAAACAAACTTCAGTTTGTTTTGATGCTGACTTGCTTGCTTGAAATAGGCAGCAATTACGGCCAGCAAAGGCTGCCCAAATTGTCGCAAGGCTGGCGTTTTGAAGATGGCGCTAAAGGCCCAGTGGTGGGCTTCGAGGATGGCTCTTTCATCAGTTTCCGTCATGCCCGTTGGCAGCGGCAAATGATAGAGCTGGCGAATAAAGAGTGTATCACCCAAGGAAATAAGCTGGCTCAGCTGGGTAATCTTGACTCCAGTTAATTGGCTCCAATGTGCAAATTGGGGTTGGAGTTCGGCTGTTTTTTTCTTCCAGTCCGGCTGGGAGTAGACGTATTGCTGCAGCAGGGCTTCATAGTGTTGATGATTCTGGCTGTCAATGACGAGAAGCGTATCGTCTTTCTGTGGAACCGTGTGAATGGGAATAGGCTGATAGGCTGAGGGAAGGGCGGCAGTGTCGGTTTCCGGCAGCAGGGGGCCGGTGCCAAGGGGATAGAGGCCGAATAAGAGCGATTCCGCGCTCATCAAGGTGCGGTCGTAGTCACTGGAGCGTACGTACAGGGTTTTGGCACTATATTGAGAAGGGAGGAGCTGCGTGTCTTCGATGTATCGCTTACGCATGGCCATTCCCAGTTTAAATTCCTGCTGCATGCCCGTCGGCGTGAGCTGACCCAGGCCTTGAGGCCAATTGTAAGGCGTGCCCGGCAGATCATGAATGGGCGTACGGTCGCCATGGCGAATGACGTCGACGGCGAAGATTAGTTTTTCTTGCTGGGCGAAGGAGTGAACTGAAAAGGTTAAAGAAAACAGAGCCAGAGCTAGACCTAGACCTAATTTGAAAGACATGAGACGCTTCCCTTAAGAGACAAACTCGTATTTTATAAACAGATGTCAAAAGGATCAATAGACCGAATGATGAGTGAGGGATAGTTTTTGTCATGGACAGAGAGGGGTAGGAATAGGGGGCTTGTGTATTTATGGGTTTTCGATTAATAATCGCCAAAACATTAAGTCAAGGAAGATCCAGTGCTATCCCAACAAGAACAAAAATACATCGCCGGCGTCGATGAAGTCGGTCGCGGCCCTTTAGCGGGGCCTGTTGTTGCCGCAGCGGTTATCCTTGACCCCAATCGCCCTATCGTTGGTTTAAAGGATTCTAAACTCCTGAGTGAAAAGAAGCGCGAACACCTCTTTATTCTTATCCAGCAAAATGCCCTCGCCTGGGCGGTGGGTTATGCGACAGTCGAAGAAATAGATACTCTGAATATTCTGCAAGCGGCTCTTTTAGCGATGCAACGTGCCGTTGCTGGTTTACAGCTGGCACCTGAATTTGCTTTGATCGACGGCAACCGTTGTCCGCAGCATCTTCCCTGTGCCGCTCAAGCCATCATCGGCGGCGACCGAACCGTCCCCGCCATCAGCGCCGCGTCTATCATCGCAAAAGTCACCCGCGACCGCGAAATGTTAGTCTGGCATGAAAAATACCCGCAGTATGGATTTAAACAGCATAAAGGCTATGGAACCCGAGAACATTTAAGCGCTTTAAGCGCCCATGGTCCCAGCAACATTCACCGTCGCAGCTTTGCTCCAGTAGCTGCTTTAGCCGGCTTTGGCGTTATTGAATAACCACCGATGGGCCTTTGCAATCAATGGCCCTTGCCAATTAATGGGCATTGTATCCTACTACCACACTTTCCGGAGTGAGTATTTCTCTCAGTAATTGCAGTAGGTTTTCCGAAAGGCTAATCCGCCAACGGGCGTCCGGCACGATCTTGGCGGCATTCTGCTTCTGCAAATACCGAATGATTAGCGGACAAGTGCCGCCCCGGTGTTGTTCTAACAGCGTTGCTAGCTGTTCTAATTTTCCTTCCTGGGCCTCGTTGATCCGCAGCTCTAAAAATCGGGCACTGCGCGTGCGTATCTCGTCCAGGGAAAACAACTCCCGCGCCAACATGCGATAGCGATTGGTATAGCTGTCCACGTTGATCTCGCCGCTTGCCAGCAGGATTTGATCGACACTCAATAAAGGGCGGTATTTTTGCAAAGCGTCGCTAAAGCAGGTGATGTCAAAGGTAGCAGTTTCATCGTCGATGGTCACAATGGCCATGCGATCCCCGCGCTTGGTTTGCAGCGTGCGGATCTGGGTGATCAGTCCGGCCAGCAGGACGGGCTGAGCCAGTTGCGGGTGCACTTCGGCTAGCCGGCAGGAAATGAGTTGCTGGAGCTCCGGTAGATGCCTGCGCAGCGGATGACCGGAAAAATAGAAGCCTAAAGTTTCTTTCTCGCCTTGCAAGGCTTCCTGCTCATTCCAGGGTGTCACGTCCAGATATTGCTGGGCATACGTCGGTGACTCCAATTTAGCGAACAAATCCTGTTGCCCTCTGCCGCGCGACGTGGAAATCTGCTCCGCTTGCTGCAAGGCCGGCGTCATGGTCGCAAAAATACTGGCGCGATGTGGCCCCAGTTTGTCGAAGGCCCCCGCCTTGATCAGCGCTTCCAGCGTACGGCGATTGACCTTGTGGTAATCCACACGCACCGCGAAATCAAACAGGTCACGGAAGGGGCCGCCGTTTTGCCGTGCGGTGATGATAGTTTCAATGGCGGCCTGGCCAGCACCTTTAACGGCGCCTAAGCCGTAAGAAAGATGTTTCTCATCAAGTACGGTAAAGCTGTAGTGGCCTTTGTTTAGGTCCGGCGGTGCCACCTCAATGCCCAAGGATTTGCATTCCGCCAGATAGACGACGACCTTGTCCGTGTTTGCCATTTCAGAAGAAAGGACCGCCGCCATAAAAGCCGCCGGATAATGCGCCTTGAGCCAGGCGGTTTGATAGGAAATCAGCGCATAAGAAGCCGAATGTGATTTGTTGAAGCCATAGCCAGCGAATTTTTCCATCAAGTCGAAAATGGAAGTCGCAACGCGCGCGTCGATGCCGTTTTTGGCCGCGCCGGCGCAAAATATTTCACGCTGCTTGGCCATTTCTTCGGGTTTTTTCTTGCCCATGGCGCGGCGCAATAAATCGGCGGCGCCGAGGGAGTAGCCAGCCAGCACCTGGGCAATTTGCATGACTTGCTCTTGATAGAGAATAACGCCGTAGGTCGGGCGTAAAACGGGTTCCAGTTGGGGGTGGGGATAAACCACCTGGGCGCGCCCATGTTTCCGGTTGATAAAGTCGTCGACCATGCCGGATTGCAAAGGGCCGGGTCGGAAGAGGGCGACGAGGGCAATGAGATCTTCAAAACAGTCCGGCTGGAGGCGCTTTACCAAGTCCTGCATGCCGCGCGATTCCAATTGGAAGATGGCACTGGTGTCACAGGCCTTGAGCAGTGCGAAGGTCTTGGCGTCGTTCATCGGCAAGGTATTAAGATCAATCAAAGGCTCTTGCTGTTCTCGTCTCTCGGCATGGATCACGCGCAAGGCGTGATCCATGATGGTCAGGGTTTTTAAACCCAGGAAGTCGAATTTGACCAAGCCGACGGCTTCGACGTCGTCCTTATCAAATTGTGTCACGGCATGCTGTTCCTCACCGGCTTCGCAATAGAGCGGCGTGAAATCGGTGAGTTTTCCGGGTGCGATCACGATGCCGCCGGCATGCTTGCCGGCGTTGCGCGTCAAGCCTTCCAGCTTGCGCGCTAAATCGATCAGGGTACGGATTTCATCTTCCTGTTGATAGCGTTCATTTAGCAGCGGCTCTTGCTCCAGGGCTTGATCCAGAGTGATGCCGAGTTCAAAAGGAATCAGCTTGGCGATCTTGTCGACGGCGCCATAAGGCATACCCAAAACCCGTCCCACATCGCGTACCACAGCCTTCGCGGCCATGGTGCCATAGGTGATGATTTGCGCCACGCTTTCCCGACCATTCTTTTGCGCGACATAATCAATGACGCGGTCGCGGCCATCCATGCAAAAGTCGATATCGAAGTCGGGCATGGAGACGCGTTCCGGGTTCAGAAAGCGCTCAAACAGCAGATCATAACTCAGGGGATCAATATCCGTGATTTTCAGGGCGTAGGCAACTAAGGAGCCGGGACCCGAGCCACGACCGGGTCCGACCGGAATGCCGTTCTCTTTGGCCCAATGGGTGAAGTCGGCCACGATCAGATAGTAGCCGGCAAACCCCATTTTGTTGATGACCTGCAGCTCGTTTTCCAGGCGCTGGTCATAGGGTTGGCGTTGTTGGTGAAAGGCCGGCGTGGCAACGTCAAAATGATGCTTCAGACGCTCTTCCAGGCCGGCTTTGGCCGTATGGGAAAGATAGGCTTCGGCGCTGAGGTTGTCCGGTACGGAGCAATGTGGCAGAAAATATTTTCCCAGTGTCAGGTTAACGTTGCAGCGCTTGGCGATTTCAACGGTATTTTCTAAAGCCTCGGGTAGATCGGCAAATAATTTACACATTTCCTCGGGTGAACGGAGATACTGTTGATCCGAATAGAGACGCGGTCGTCGAAAGTCGCTGAGGATGTGACCCTCCTGAATGCAAACACGTGCCTCATGGGCCTCAAAATCATCGGGATGGAGAAAGCGCACGTCATTGGTGGCGACTAAAGGAAAGCAAGCCTGCTCCGAGAAGGCCACCGCTTTCTGCAGGTAGTCCTCTTCCTGAGGGCGACCGGTGCGGCGCAATTCCAGATAGTAGCGTTCCGGAAAATACTGAGCCCAAAATTCACGGTAGTCCTGAATTCGCTTGCTATCATTGTTGAGCAGGGCCTGGCCGAGGTCGCCCTCTTGTGCGCCGGACAACAGAATCAAGCCTTCGTTCTGCGCTTGCAGCCATTGCCGCTGGATCATGGGCTTGCCCTGGCCTTGGCCTTCTAAAAAGCTGCGCGAAATTAATTTCAGCAGGTTTTGAAAGCCGGCCTGGTTTTGGCAGAGGCAGCTCAGCCGGAAGGGCTGTTTGGGCTGGCTTTCGTTGAACAGCCAGAGATCTGCCCCAAAAAGAGGTTTCAAACCGTTTTGCAGTGAATTTTGGTAAAATTTGACGGCACCAAAGAGGTTGCTTTGGTCGGTGATCCCCAGAGCCGGGAAGCCCAGCTTAAGCGCTTGTTCCATAAGGGGTTGTATCTGAATTAGCCCGTCGCTAATGGAGTATTCTGTGTGCATGCGAAGATGAATAAATGAGGGGCGCATCTCTTACTTTCCTATACTTTTTAGCTGCTT
The DNA here is from genome assembly GCA_013286215.1 of Gammaproteobacteria bacterium. Classification (GTDB taxonomy): domain Bacteria; phylum Pseudomonadota; class Gammaproteobacteria; order DSM-16500; family DSM-16500; genus JABDGC01. The sequence continues at coordinate 520 of JABDGC010000022.1, read as the reverse complement.
ATCGAGTAAAATACCTCATTTTTGGCCCTTAGGCGAAGAATCTTTTTGACTGGATTAAAAAGCAGGTAAGTGCATATGATTAGCAATTTTCTTGAATTTGAGCAGCCAATCGCGGAGCTGGAGGCGAAGATCCAAGAGCTTCGTATGGTGGGTACGGATGCGGACATTAATATCAATGATGAAATCACGCGTCTCGAAGCCAAATGTAAACAGCTCACCCAGGATGTTTTTTCACGGTTAACGCCTTGGCAGGTGACCCAGTTGGCGCGTCATCCTCAGCGTCCACATGCCCTCGATTATATTTCCACGATCTTTACTGAATTTGATGAACTCTTTGGCGATCGCATGTATTCGCAAGGGTCTTCCATCGTCGCCGGCCTGGCGCGCCTGGATGGAGAGCCGGTGCTGGTTATGGGGCATGAAAAGGGACGTAAAACGCAGGAAAAAATTGAACGTAATTTTGGCATGCCGAATCCGGAAGATTATCGTAAAACGCAACGCTTGATGGCCATGGCGGAAC
>JABDGC010000021.1 GCA_013286215.1 Gammaproteobacteria bacterium | reverse complement strand
TGGGTTCACCGTTAAGCTGCCGTTGACATAGCTAATCGTGTAGTTTGACGCTGAAAAGGTTCCGCCTGTCGCCGCCGAAGGCACGATGGCATAGGGTCCACCGACAACACTCGCGGTACCCGCGGTTCCTGTACTCGTGAGGGTAACCGCTCCCACGGTTTCAGAATTTTGTAGACCGGAGCTTGTGAAAGCACTGGTTCCTAAACTCGGTGTTTGTCCATAGAGCTTGCTTTGGTCGTTGGCGGTGAGCGTCAGCGAGGCCGGGTTTACGGTCAAGCTGCCGTTGACATAGCTAATCGTGTAGTTTGACGCTGAAAAAGTTCCGCCTGTCGCCGCCGAAGGTACGATGGCATAGGGTCCGCCGGCCACGCTCGCAGTAGAGACCGTTCCCGTGCTCGTCAGGGTAACCGCTCCCACCGTTTCAGAATTTTGCAGACCGGAGCTGGTGAAGTCGCTGGTTCCCAAGCTCGGTGTTTGTCCATAGAGCTTGCTTTGGTTACCGGCGGTGAGCGTCAACGAAGCTGGGTTCACCGTTAAGCTACCGTTGACATAGCTAATCGTGTAATTTGATGCTGAAAAAGTTCCGCCTGTCGCCGCCGAAGGCACGATAGCATAGGGTCCACCGGCAACACTCGCAGTGTCCGCGGTTCCTGTACTCGTGAGAGTAACCGCTCCCACGGTTTCAGAATTTTGTAGACCGGAGCTCGTGAAAGCACTGGTTCCTAAACTCGGTGTTTGTCCATAGAGCTTGCTTTGATCGTTGGCGGTGAGCGTCAGCGGGGCCGGACTCACAGTGAGACTACCGTTGACATAGCTAATCGTGTAATTTGACGCTGAAAAGGTTCCGCCTGTCGCTGCCGAAGGCGCGATAGCATAGGGTCCACCGGCCACGCTCGCAGTAGAGACCGTTCCCGTGCTCGTCAGGGTAACCGCTCCCACCGTTTCAGAATTTTGCAGGCCGGAGCTGGTGAAAGCAGTGGTTCCTAAACTCGGTGTTTGTCCGTAGAGTTTACTTTGATCGTTGGCGGTGAGCGTCAGCGGGGCTGGATTCACAGTGAGACTACCGTTGACATAGCTAATCGTGTAATTTGATGCTGAAAAGGTTCCGCCTGTCGCCGCCGAAGGCACGATGGCATAGGGTCCACCAACAACACTCGCGGTGCCCGTGGTTCCCGTGCTCGTCAGGGTAACCGCTCCCACCGTTTCAGAGTTTTGCAGACCGGAGCTGGTGAAGTCGCTGGTTCCTAAACTCGGTGTTTGTCCGTAGAGCTTGCTTTGGTTACCGGCGGTGAGCGTCAGCGGGGCTGGGTTCACCGTTAAGCTGCCGTTGACATAGCTAATCGTGTAGTTTGACGCTGAAAAAGTTCCGCCTGTCGCCATCGAAGGCACGATGGCATAGGGTCCGCCGGCAACACTCGCGGTGCCCGCGGTTCCCGTGCTCGTCAGGGTAACCGCTCCCACCGTTTCAGAATTTTGCAGACCGGAGCTGGTGAAGTCGCTGGTTCCTAAGCTCGGTGTTTGTCCATAGAGCTTGCTTTGGTTACCAGCGGTGAGCGTCAACGAAGCTGGGTTCACCGTTAAGCTGCCGTTGACATAGCTAATCGTGTAGTTTGACGCTGAAAAGGTTCCGCCTGTCGCCGCCGAAGGCACGATGGCATAGGGTCCACCGACAACACTCGCGGTGCCTGCGGTTCCTGTACTCGTGAGGGTAACCGCTCCCACGGTTTCAGAATTTTGTAGACCGGAGCTCGTGAAAGCACTGGTTCCTAAACTCGGTGTTTGTCCATAGAGCTTGCTTTGATCGTTGGCGGTGAGCGTCAGCGGGGCCGGGTTTACGGTCAAGCTGCCGTTGACATAGCTAATCGTGTAGTTTGACGCTGAAAAAGTTCCGCCTGTCGCCGCCGAAGGTACGATGGCATAGGGTCCACCGACAACACTTGCAGTGCCCGCGGTTCCCGTGCTCGTCAGGGTAACCGCTCCCACCGTTTCAGAATTTTGCAGACCGGAGCTGGTGAAGTCGCTGGTTCCTAAGCTCGGTGTTTGTCCATAGAGCTTGCTTTGGTTACCGGCGGTGAGCGTCAACGAAGCTGGGTTCACCGTTAAGCTACCGTTGACATAGCTAATCGTGTAATTTGATGCTGAAAAGGTTCCGCCTGTCGCCGCCGAAGGCACGATGGCATAGGGTCCACCGACAACACTCGCAGTGCCCGCGGTTCCTGTACTCGTGAGGGTAACCGCTCCCACGGTTTCAGAATTTTGCAGACCGGAGCTGGTGAAGTCGCTGGTTCCCAAGCTCGGTGTTTGTCCATAGAGCTTGCTTTGGTTACCGGCGGTGAGCGTCAGCGGGGCTGGGTTCACCGTCAAGCTGCCGTTGACATAGCTAATCGTGTAGTTTGACGCTGAAAAAGTTCCGCCTGTCGCTGCCGAAGGCACGATGGCATAGGGTCCGCCGGCAACGCTCGCGGTGCCCGCCGTTCCCGTGCTCGTCAGGGTAACCGCTCCCACGGTTTCAGAATTTTGCAGACCGCTGCTCGTGAAGTCGCTGGTTCCCAAGCTCGGCGTTTGTCCGTAAAGCTTGCTTTGGTTGCCGGCGGTGAGCGTCAGCGGGGCTGGGTTCACTGTTAACAATCCCGATGAAGTGAAGCTGAAAGCATAACCCGTCAAACTCGTGAGAGAACCATTCGCTATGGTAATTCCATACGGCGAACCCGCAACACTGGCTGTATCGGTATTACCCGTCGATGAAAGACTTGGCGCCCCACTCGTAACAGCCCCTAACGTATCGGCAACGATCGCACCACCATAGGTATTGCTTAACAAGCCCGAAGTCGAATAATCATTACTCAAATTAGCAGTAGCTCCATAAAGATGCGAGTCGGTCGTGGAGGTGAACGTAAGCGTCGGTTGTGTGCTAAAAAGGTAGCGGTTTCCACTGGCACTGATTGAGCTCGGTAAATTATTTGCATAAGTCATATTCCACAAAGCGACATTCAGACTAGCCAAACCCTCAAACGAGCTTGTTGATGGGTTGGCTGCATAAATCAGCCAGCTTCCGGTGCCGGGAGTCAAGGCACTCGATCCAGCCTCGTTGATAAAGTTTCTACCTGCCGCCAATACAATTGCTTCACCCGCACCGCCGACGGTGATCGTGTCATTGAGAGTCAGATCAGCGGTTGCGCCATTCGCCACCAAGGTAACCGTTCCAGTGCCCGTGGCTGTCACGGGATTGGTGCTCACCGTGATTCCACCCGTATTATTAACGACGACATTCCCATTCGCCTGCGTGATGCCCGTCAAGGTTAAAGGTGCCGCTGTGTCCGTTAATAAAATATCGCCGCCACTGGTGTTGCTTGCGCTAAAACCCGTGATGGTGTTGCTATTATTTAAGGTTTCACCGCCGACAGTCGTTGTTGTTAAGGTCGCACCACTGATTTGACCTGAGCCGCTTTCAGTGAGCGTACCACTAGAAAGAAGATTAACATTGTTGCTCGAGCCTGCGGCAAGACTACCCGTAATACTAATATTGCCCGTGTTGTTAACCGTTATATTTCCCGATCCGGACTGTGAAATCCCTAAGATCGTCAATGGCGCCGCCGTATCGGTCAAAGCAATGGCGCCGCCACTCGTATTGACCGCATTCAAATTTAAAATAGCATTCGAACCATTCAGTGTTACTCCGCCGACCGAGGTTGTTGTCAGTGTATCGACAGAAAGAGCACCATTCTGAGTAATGGCACCTCCTACCGTTACCGTCAAGTTTCCATTCGATGTCAACGTTGTAGCAGGCAAGGCAACAGCCGCATTCGGCAAGCGGATTGTTAAATTAGCTGCACCACTGATGGAGGAGCCAAAAAGTATTGAGCCTGCTCCCGCAATTAAGCTGTTACCTGCCAAGGTAATAGGATTGTCGACCGTGATATTGCTTCCCGCCACCTCCAAAGCGCCATTAAAGCTAGTTGACCCAAGTCCATTCAAGGTCATCGTCGCTGTATTCCCTAAGATTGCGTTGCTAAAATTCAAATCCAACGTCGCATTCGAGGAGACACTGACAGCGCCGGTGCCAAGACCACCCGCATTGCTATCATTCAACACACCCACGATCACATTGGTCCCGCCACTATAGGTATTGGTGTTTGACAAGGTGAGCGTACCTGCCCCCCCTTTAGTCAATGCTCCGCCCGTACCACTGCTGAGCACCCCCGTAATTGCGCTGTTACTAGCAGTGGTATAAATAGTAAGTGTATTGACTCCGAGGGAAACAGCCGGCATCGTGATCGTGCCTCCTGTCAGGATGCTGCTAGCGCCCATCGTCACCGCGTCATTATAAGTTTGAGATCCTGTCGTTGTTATTGTCGCTGTATTGATATCAATTCCCGTCGCTCCCGTAATATTCACCGCGGTGAGCGCGGTGGTTGCGCCAAGGGTCGCTCCGATCGTCACGTTTCCAGCTGAACCCGTTGACGTATTCAACGTAAAGCTCCCATTAAGAGCGTTACTCAAGGTGACGCTGCCGGTCGTTGTCGTATTGCCCGCATTCAAGTTAAGTATTTTGCCCGTGCCGTTGAGCGTGAGATTGGAACTCATTTGAATATTCCTATCCGCTTGTAAAGTCAGTGTGGTAGAAGCGCTCCCCCAGTTTGTCTGCAATTCATTTCCTGGATCATTAAATGTAATATCCCCCGAACCAAGACCGAGCGCATCCGTGGTGACAACCTTAACATTGGCGCTGTTCAGCTCTGTCCCGAGATCGCCGGCGTTCAAGGTCACCCCTAAGACACCGAGCACTGAGGGTGTATAGGTACCGCCACTGTAGCTGATATTCGACGTTGCGCTGTCACTAATGGCTACGTTAACGGGATCCAATAACCAGGTTCCCCATTGGCCGTTCGGCGCCTGTAAATTGATTGCTTGTATTCCATTCACATCCAGATAGTCCCCCGACGTTTCAAGCGATCCCCCACTCCCGCCCAGGGCGCCGCCCTGCGCGCTAAAACGCCCATAAGCAAATGTGGCATCATCAGACCGAACAACAATTTTGCCGCCGTTGCCATTTTCGATCGCATCCGCTTTTATGATCACTCCCGGGCCAACGTAGGTTTGCAGCACCTGTTGCGAAGAACCCTGTTTCTGAGCATTTCCACCCAGCAAAATTACCCCGCCACCTGTCTGACCGCTCACATCAATCCCCGCCTGATCATCAACGTCGATATACTCCCCCAATACAATGACTTTGCCGCCTTGCTGATTGACGGAATAGCCGGAGGCATCTAATTGGCCCGTGACTTTCACAATGCCATTATTGCCGCCCGATAAAACGATTTGCCCATCCCTTTGATCAACGGTGTCCGCCTGCACCACACCCTGCATATCAATCGCATCATCAACAATATTTTCCGCTGTCCTTGCCGCGATGATGACTTTTCCGCCATCCGCAATAATCATTCCTGAATTGCTGACGGCACTCGGTAAGGGTTGTCCATTCGCATCTTCGCCCGTAGTCGCCGTCTCCTCGTCAATCGTAAAGTTAATCAGGCTATTGCCACCTAAATCGACCGTAAACTTGTTTCCGGAAGCTAATATAACCTCGCCCATGTTTGCCTCAATCAAGCCCTGGTTCGAGACTGCATTGCCAAGCAACGCAATCAGGCCATGCTGCGCGGCAATGAGCGTACCCTGATTTAATATAATACCGCCCGAAAGAGATGGTTGATCAAACCTGTAGTTGCCAGCGATAAAATTAGCGTCCATCATATCGGCGGTAGATGCAATGAGACTCCCTACATTGACGTAGGCACTCGAACCAAAATAAATGCCTGCGCCATTAATAAGAATAATCTGGCCATTCGCAATTAAATTGCCATTAATCTGTGAGGCGCCCTGGAGCGGATTAATTCGATTGAGCACAATTGAATTGGAATTAGGCTGCACAAATTGAGTGGTTTCCTGTGAGCCGATATTGAAACTTCGCCAATTAATGATTGCTTTATCACTGGTTTCATTGATCTCCAGCGTGTTCGCAGCAGGCTGACTAATTTTTACTGTGCCCGAAACAACCTGAGCATTTTGTGGATTCGCTTGAGCGGGCGGAATAGCAATACCTGGGCAGCACATCAGGCCAAGGATCATTGCAAAAGTTAAAAATTTATTTTGACCTAAACTCAACCGCAAGTAGGCCAACTGAAAAATTTTACTCCGTAGAATCAGCAGCAGATGCAGCATAAGTCATGCCTCCACTCGCTCATGAACATGATGAGTAGCGCATATCGATTTGGGCAAAATCATGATGAAGCAATCAAGAATCTAAGCTAGCTGCGAGTACCTATTCGGTTCTCCTTCAAAATTCCTTCGTCTCCACACTCATTGTGAAGGAGAGGGATATAGAAGGGTGAGCCGAATATTTACAGCTGTTGAGAACGTTCGTTGTTACACTTACATTATATCATTTTTATACTCTATCCAGCAAAAAGATAGCAAAATGCTCAAAAAATAGCCTGCCTTTAGCATGCCCGACAACGCCGATGATCCAATTTTTGATAAGAAAAAGAGCAAATCATTTTGGTATAAAATTATACTAAATATTTAAAAACAATTATATTATGATCACTCCAAGACGTAAATCCAATTAAAAATACAGAACAAATAATAGTCAGCATGTAAAGGCAGGCATTCGTATCCGCTCATGTAAATTATTCTGTTAAAAACCCTTATTCCTAAAAGTTTGTCAGCACAACCTTCCCTATCGCCTTCCCGCTTTCAAGATAAGCATGGGCAGAGCCGACCTGAGCAATTGTAAATTTTTTCTCGTCAATGAGTGGCTTGATAACACCACTGTCCACTAACTCGGCTATTTTCGTGAGTATCTCGCGATAGTGAGCACGATTCTGACCCGTGATTAACGGCAAGGGCTGCATCACGGTGTGTAGGGTTAACCCTTTTAAAAAAGCAGGCGTCAAATCATAGCTACCCACCGCAAGAATGGACACAATGCGGCCATACACTGCCGCTGCAGAAAAGCACTCAGATAAATTTTGACCGCCCACGGTGTCAAAGACGACGTCAAATCCAGCATTATGGGTATATTTTTCAACATAGGCTTCGACCTTGGTGTTCTTATAATCAATAGTGAAATCCGCCCCCAATTGTTTACAAATAGCCAACTTCTTCGGCGAAGAACTGGTGGAGTATACTTTTGCGCCCAACCATTTTGCCAGTTGAATGGCGAGATGCCCCACACCTCCAGTTCCTCCATGGATCAGCACAGTTTGACTCTTTTGCACTTTAGCGTAGGTTATGAAAGCCTCCCATGCCGTAATAGCAACCAAGGGCAAGGCGGCGGCTGCTACCATTGAAAGACTTTTAGGCTTATGAGCAATCAGGTTGGCATCCGCCAGGACATATTCTGCTAAACCGCCGCCCATATCAAGAAATCCGCCAACACAACCATAGACTTCATCACCTTTTGAAAAATTCGCGACACCCTCACCGACTTGTTCAATCACGCCGGCAACATCACCCTGGAGCGTTGCCGGAAAAGATTTGATTAAGTCGGGAAAATAGCCTTTTCGTAATTTATAATCTAAAGGGTTAACACTGGTTGCAATGACTTTAATTAACACATGTCCGGGAATCAGCACGGGCATGGGCAAGGTGATTTCTTTGAAAACATCAATATCACCAAATTGCGTAATCGCGATTGATTTCATTTTCAACTCCTAAAATATTTGAACTCGGTTGCTTTGTCCTGGCGATAGTATATTAGGATAGCACCTGACGCAACAAAGGGGCCAAGTCCGATTGGTTAAATGGTTTTATCAAAATAGGAGCATCCCTGTTTTTGATGTAACCTTCTGCTAACAGCAATTTTCGAGAATAACCGCCCCCCGCGTCAATCACCAACACGATCTGTTACCGGCTTGACAATTTAAAATTAAATGCCAACATAGGATTCGTGCTTTTTCATTATTAAAAGTCGAGGTCATGAAACGAAAAGCTGATTTTCCTTTTCTTTTGATTTTGGTGCTTTCCGGTGTATACCTTTGCAGCTGGCGAATACAAAGTCACTTACTCTTACATTTTGACGTCAGTTGGCTCACACATGCTGCTCAGCAGTTAGTGGCCGGCGGCAATTATATTAATAATTTCCTGGAGACCAATCCTCCGCTCATCCTTTACCTCTATACACCGCTTGTTTTTTTAAAACAGTTCTTGGGTGTTTCCGTAATCGCAGGGACTCGCCTTTATATCTTCACGCTAGCAACCGTATCACTGGTTCTTTGTTCGCGTTTATTGACCGCCATTTTTGCAAAAAAAGACCACTTTGTGCGTCATTTTTTGCTGTTTATTCTGGCGCTTAATTTTCTAATATTCCCTTTAAACGAATTGGGTCAAAGAGAAAATTTGACCGTTATTTTTATATTTCCCTATTTGCTCTTGCTCTCGCTCCGCTTGCAGGGCAAAGATACGCCTAAAATCCTCGTTTCGTGCCTGATCGGCTTGATGGCCGGCATCGGCTTCTGTATTAAGCCTTATTTTCTGCTCCCCTTGGGGCTGCTTGAATTGTATTTTCTCTATCAGAGCAAACACTTGCTTGCACTGTTTAAGCCTGAGCTGCTTTCTGTAGCGGCGTTTATTTGCTTCTATCTCATTGTCATCGGGCTATTGCATCAAGACTATATCCATCAAATTATACCCCTGGTGGCAAAATTTTATTACCAGCGCCATCAAAAAGACTTTCCAGCCCTCTTATCCAGTGAAGAATCCGTATTCAACTATTTTGTAATCCTGCTTTATCTGCTAAGACGCCAGCACCGTTTCTATCCGAATTTATGCAATATACTCCTGATTGCTACTCAGGGATTTTGGCTAGTCTATCTGGGGCAGCGCATGGGCTGGTACTATCATGCCTTGCCCTTTCAATCCCTGGCGCTCACGCTCGCAACACTATTATTTCTGCAAACTGCCGCCCAAAAAACCTTTTCACACTGGGATTGGCTTTTAACCAGCGCTCTCGCTCTGAGCTTTATGGCCTATTATTACTTTAAAATCCCCTACCTAAATCTCAGTGTGCATGCCTCTCCTATTGCTTATTATCTTTTATTTTTCATGATCGTTTTCCCTTTATTCTATATCCACGCGTCTTACCAGCTACGATGGAAACTGGCTTTCGCACTGATACTCCTTTTTAGTCTTAATTTTCGTGTTTATCACTATTTAATCTTAACCGCGTTTTATCCTTATTTATTTATAATGACTGCCAGTCTGATGGTATTCACTGCCGCTCTGCTAATGCCGGCAGCCACTTCGCGAGATAAAGCACGGAGCATTTTGCTGTCCGTTTTAGGCCTGACTCTTTTTGGTCTCCCCGCTTATCGAATGACGTACCTCTATCATTCTGGTTGCTCTTATAAAACCTTATATACCCACCTCATCGAGGACATGAAAAAATTCACGGGACAAAAGGTTATCTATCTATCAAACGCGTCAGAAATGACTTTTCCCAACATTGACTATTCCGGACAACTTTATTCCTCACGATTTTGGAGTTTAATCTGGTTGCCCGCAATGAAGCATTGGGACGAACCCCAAACCTACCCTGCTTATTTTCATGATAATCAGGCGGCTCTGCGATTTTATATCAATGCCTTGATTTGTGATTTCCAGAAAAATGAGCCGCAGTATGTATTTGTGGACAAACGCTCCCCGGGCTATTATTACGCTGCCGCGCCAGACTACATCCAGCTTTTTTCCTTGAACCCAGACTTTAAACGGCTTTGGACAAAATACCATTACCGGGAGACTTTGGAGAACCACCCTCTTTATAAGCTGGATGTTTATCAGAGAGAAGGATGATCCGGCCCTTCGAGATACCCTTCGACCTCAGGGCCGAGGTAAATATTTGAATGAAACCGAATATATACGGGCTGGGGTAAATATTCGGTTCACCCCTCCATATCCCCCTTCCTCCACGCTTTTGGTGGAGGAAGGGGTAAGGGGAAGGAGGTATAAAATTAATCCTAATCAGCGGGTTATAATTAATAAGACCTCCTCTCCCTAACCCTCTCCTCCACCAAAGGCGTGGAGGAGAGGGGACTTTAAAATGAGGACCGAATATCTACGGGCTGGGGGATCAACTCATTGTTATTCCGCGCGAGTTGTTGTTATAGTATTTCAGGATAGTCGTCTCAAGGACAAGCCTTTGGAAATGACCGTACAAAAAAATAATTATTTATTTTTTCTTGTAGCGCTTTTCACGCTTTATTACCTCTGTTGGCAGCTGCAAAATCATCTTTTATTGAATTTTGATGTCAGTTGGTTAACCTTCGCCGCACAACAAATGCTTGGCGGTGGCAACTACGTCAATAATTTCTTGGAAACGAACCCGCCCTTAATTATCTATCTGTATATGCCTTTGGTTTTTTTAAAGGTACATCTGGGAATCAGCATTATTGAAGGAATAAAATTATACTTTTTTGCACTGTCTACCGTCTCACTCTTACTTTGTTATTATTTACTCTCTTCGATCTTCCTTAAAAAGGAGCAACCCCTTCTCGCTAGTGTTTTAGTGGTGCTGGCCATTATTTTCTTGATGCTTCCGGTAAATGAGTTTGGTCAAAGAGAGCACTTTGCGATCATTTTTATCTTCCCATATCTCTTATTAAAGATCAGCCGTTTACAGGCAGACCCGGATTGGGGCCGCTTTTTTCCACTCTGCATCGGCCTGCTAGCAGGGATTGGTTTTTGTGTTAAACCCTATTTTCTGCTACCTTTTTGCCTCATTGAAGGCTATTTAATCTATCAAAGAGGATTCTCCTTCTCTCTTTTTAAGCCTGAGACCCTCGCGGTCGGCCTGGATGTTTTGTTATATCTCGTGCTTATTTTTGCATTTCACCCTGATTATGTGCAGCAAATCTTACCTTTAGTGACGCGTTTTTATTATCAACGCTACCAACGCTCCATGGTTAGGATGCTAGGAAATGAGGAATCTTTTTTTAACTATTTTGTGCTCCTTTTTTATTTCCTCAGGCAAGATAAATTGCCTTATAAGAATTTGACACGTCTTATCCTCCTGACTGCCCAGGGGTTCTGGTTAGTCTATCTCGGCCAGAGAATGGGCTGGTATTACCATGCCCTCCCCTTCCTCGCCTTGGACCTTTTTCTCCTTTTTTTTACTTTTTTTAATTTTGCCCAGCAAGAGCGATTCTCGCGCTACGACTGGTTTACAACCAGCGTTTTAATGGCAGGACTCTGGAGTTATTTTTTCTATAAAATCCCCTTTATTCGCTTGAGCGCCTATTTTTTTCCTTACGCCTATTTTTGCTTCTTTATAACGATTTTTTTCCTACTTTTTTATATTAATGCCTGTTTTAAAATCAACGTAAAGCGGATAGCCTCCCTACTGGCTATTGTGATTATTAATATTATTTTTTATCACTATTTGCGACTGACTATTTTTTATAATCACCTCTTTCTTCTGTCCACTAACCTTTTTATTTTGTTTTTTGCTCTCTTGATCCCCGCTGCAACCTCACTCGCCAAATGCCGCTACCTTCTTCTCTCCCTTCTCGGCCTGCTCCTTTTTGCCATTCCAGCCTATAAAATGGCTTATATTTATGATTATGCCTGTTATTACCAAATGCTCTACACCCAATTAACGACGGCGATGAAACGCTTTTCATCACACAAGGTCCTGTATCTATCGAATGCCTCGGAAATGGCCTTCCCGAATATCGCTTATTCAGGCCAACTCTATGCGTCGCGGTTTTGGAGTCTGGTATGGCTTCCGTCGATGAAAAAGCCTTATGATCCCCGAACCTATCCCGCTTACCTGGCTGAAAACAAGCAAGTACTTGGTTTTTATTTAAATGCGTTGCTGACGGATTTAACGGAAAAAAAACCAGAATATGTTTTTGTGGATCGGCGAGCAAAGGGTTACTATTACACCCCGCCGCCGGATTACCTGCGCCTGCTTTCACTGCATACTGGTTTCCTGGAGGCATGGAAAAAATATCATTTTCTTTATACGCTCGACAGCCGGCCTTTATTTCGTCTTGATGTTTATCAACGAAAAGTCGATTAAGGTCTAGGCTAAACTTATATTCTTGTCTGTTTATTGGGCTTGCCGCTGCTATTCCGGTAATCCTTGGCACGAAGCGAGACAACCAGGTAAACTGCATAGTAGAACGATAGAGATGGATATCACGGTGAAGAAGCAGGATGGCTTTACATTAATCGAACTGGTGATGGTTATTGTCATCATTAGCCTCCTCGGTATCATTCCTTTTTTTTCCTGGCAAGGCGCACCCCTCGGGGTATACGCGCAAGCGGAACAGGTCGCCGGTGATATTCGCTACGCACAATCCTTAGCGATGACAAAAGGGCAGCGCTACAGTTGGGTAAAAACCGCAGCGAATGCCTATCAAATCCAAAATAGTACGGGCACCGCCCTGATGCTAAGCGAGGGCAATACCACGGTGACCTTTCATACTGGCATCACCTTTGGAGCGTTAACCAATCTACCGAATAACCTCGTCAATTTTGACGGACGCGGCACGCCGTATTCAACTTCCAGCTCACCTGGCACCGCGCTCAGCGCCAATGCTACAATAGCCATTACAGAAGATGGGACGACAGCGACTATTACCATTGCTGCCGGAACGGGTGGAGTAACACTGCAATGACCTTTCATGGCGCAAGTTTCTCAATCCGAAATGCGGCTCCGCTCTTTTCAAAAAATCATCGAGGCTTCACTCTGATCGAAGTGCTCATCTTTATTATTGTGACCAGCTTGATTGCGCCAGCGCTCTTCATTGCTTTCACCACCGCACAATTAAACGCGCCCGCGGCCTTTGAAAACCTGATCGCAAGACAAACGGCCAAGCAATGCATGGAATGGTTTATCGGTCAGAGGCGTTTGAATAATTACAACAGCGTCTCTTGTCCGAGCACGACCGTTCCCAGTTTTTGCACCGCCCCCACGGGCTATACCCTCAGCGTTAATATCGCCTGCACCACAATCAACTCGGACGCTAATTATAAAACGATCACGGTCACCGTCAGCGGCAAAAGCAACGCAACCCTCACCACTTTAATTGCGAATTATTAATATGACTTCCTTCACTAAAAAAGCCGGCTTTACTCTGATTGAATTGGTCCTTGTCATTATTATCATGAGCATTGTCAGCGTGGTCGGCGCTACCATGTTGGCGCAAGGGTTACAGTCTTTTCTTACTCTGCAAAACACCACGAACGCAAATTGGCAAGGCCAAGTCGCGCTGGAAAGGATGACGCGTGAAATCCGCTATGTTCGTTCGGCCGCCGATGTCCTGACTCAAACCAGCGGTGAATTTCAGTTTGTGGATATCTATGGCAATACAATTGCCTACACGCTCAGCGGCGGCAATCTCGTGCGCAACTCGCAAACGCTGGCAAGTGGTGTTAATTCCTTGACCTTTACCTATCATGATAACAATGGGAATACGGTCGCCACGAGCACCAATTTGCATTATGTGGGTATCAGCTTGAATATAACCCAGAATGGGAGTAATTATGCTGCGACAACGGCTATTTTTCTTGACGACTTATCAACATGAGCTATAACCAGCGAAGGATCTCACTCCAGCGACAACACGGCTATCTTGTGATGGTCGCGGTGCTCCTCATTCTGCTGGTCGGCACCGTATGCACAGCCCTGATTGGGCTCTTTAGCGGCAGTGAAACTGCAACCATTAATTCTTTGCGGGCCGATCAAGCCTATTATGTGGCTGAGGCCGGCTTTGAAGAAACAGCTCGATTATTGCTGACACCGAATTTAACCGGTGCAAATAATCGCATCGCCTGTGCTGCGATCACCGGCACCAGTGCACTAACCAACACGGACGCTGGTGCGGGCACCTTTACCGCCACAACAGTGGCGGGCTCGCCGGTTTATGCGAATACCACCCTCTCCGGTGCGCTGAATAGCTCCGCGACCACCGTTTCTGTCGCAAGCACCACGGGGTTTTCTGCCGCGGGTCGCATCAGGATCGACAATGAAATTTTGAACTATGGCGCCATTTCAGGGAATAGTTTTATTGGCGTTCAACGTGGTGTGAATACGACTTATAGCGCACCCCATGTAACCGCGACACCCGTCGTGCAATATCAATGTAATGTCAACGTCACCGCCGGCATTCCCAGCTTGACCGCGCCCTTATCGCAACGAACTCTACAACAATCCTGGCAACTGCAGGAAGGCTGGGCTGGGGGAGTGCTCTCCGGTGCAAATTATGTTTTTACCCATTGGAATCGTCCTACCGAAGCCGCCTGGAGCGCCGACCTGGTTGCGAATTCGTCGGCGGCAACGATTAATAGCGTGTCCATGCTTTCAAACGGCGATGGTTGGGCTGTTGGAAACGTTGTTGGTAAAGCATTCACCATCTTACATTGGACTGGAACCACCTGGGATTTAGTGTCAGCCCCCACAGCTTGTTCTACCCAAAATCTCGCCGGTATTTCAGCGGTCTACCATAACGAAGCCTGGGCGGTTGGGCCAGCAACCAAGTCAACAGGAAATTGCAACTCCCCTGGCGGTTCACGCGTCTATGATGTTGCCTACTGGAATGGCACAACCTGGGCGCTCTTAACGCCCTCGACGACACCCTCGGTTCCAGCAGATTCAGGCTCCAATCAAGATTTAAACGCCGTTCATGTGATCGATACAACACACAGTGGCGCGGGCACGCTCGGGTTTGCGGTAGGCAATGGCGGTGCCATTCTGCAATACAACGGCTCTAACTGGATAAACGACACGAGCCCCACCACCAATAATTTATATGGCGTTTACGTGGTCTCCGCCACGCAAGCCTGGGCGGTTGGCGCCGCGGGAACAATTATAAAATGGAATGGCTCAACCTGGAGCACCGTCAGCTCGCCGACCTCGACACAGCTCAATAGCATCGCCATGCTGGACTATACCCAAAGCGGCAGCGCGCAAACCGGCTGGGCCGTGGGGAATTCGGGGGTCGCCATTTATTATAATGGCTCAACCTGGACCACGAGTAGCACGGGAAGCTCTGCCAATTTGTACGACGTTGCCTTATTCACGACCAGCCCGGATCAAGATGTCTGGGCGGTTGGCGCCGCTGGCACGATGCTGCATTATAATGGCAGCGCCTGGGCCGCCGTCACCTCGAATGTGAGTACCGATTTAAACGCCATCTCCTTAATCCCTCCACAACAGTATGGCTTTGCCGAGTCTGAAATATTTCCATAACCGAGAGGGTTTCAGATGAATGCTTTGGTAAAAAACACTAAATCCTTTATCTGAAACGCGCTATCAATCTATCCGTTCAATTTCAGCTGCTGAGAAGGTAATTGAGTAGACTGCCCTAGCGGAGTCAGGTCGGTCGGCACCGGCATTCTAAATAACCCTGATGCATTAGTCCTTGTACGGTACGGGAGCATTGAAGCCGGAACCGGTCTTTGGCGAAGAGCTGGCTGCGCGTCGCAATCCCTTGTTTGAGTGGCTTCAGGACGATCTGTGTTTTGCGGGATTTGCCGGGCAGCGGCCGCTGGAGTTGCGGATTGCCTCAACGTTTCCCAAATATAATGGGTTTGCAGCCAGGAATTAATAAACGTACCGACGGCCATCAGGATGGAAAGACCCACGGCAAGGGCAATACTAACCGGCGGCGTAATTGCAAGACTGAGAGCGGCAATCAGGAGCAAAGTGCCGGTATACATGCCAAAAAAACTGCTGGCGGTCGTGAGCAAAAGCATCGGCACCGTAAGAGCCAAAAAAGCATTGGAAGCTGGCGTGTTTCTTAAAGACCGTTGTGCCTCCTGGTTAGCGGGAGCATTATGCTTTTGGCTATTTTTTGACGTGAAATAATAGCTAATGGCCATGCTGACGGAGCCGCTGACCGACATGAGAATACCCAGGATGAGCCCGAATAAGGAAGCGAAGGGAAGATAAACGTGAGCAATGCCGATGAGTATGCCTACCAGGATATTGAGGATATTGATCGGTATGCCGATTTTACGCAGGACGCGATTTACTTTAGCCAACATATTTTACAGTTCATTAATAATGCAAGGAGTGAAATTTTTGCATGCCTTATCGTATAAAGCAAACAACTTCATCCCGTGTTTACTATCCTGCATCGATTAAACTCGACGCTGCGCCGTCTCGTGGCGATGACAAACTTCCTCGTTGACGTGATTTCAGCTCTCAACCTTGGTATTTCAACGACCCTTCTTGCAGGAGCTGTAAACACAAGACTTGACCCTATCTAAAAAACACAAGACTTGACCCTATCTATAAAGACGCTATCATTAGGGCCACCTTTCAAGGAACCCCTATGTTAATTCAACCTCGAATTCGCGGATTCATTTGTACGACAGCGCATCCCGTCGGCTGTTATCAGGCCGTCTTACAACAAGTCGATTATGTAAAACGACAGCAGGCTTTTTCAGGGCCCAAAAATGTTCTGATCATCGGCGCCTCCACGGGTTACGGCCTGGCGAGCCGGATTGCGGCTACCTTTGGCGCCCAGGCTAAAACCATCGGCGTTTTCTTTGAAAAAGCGGCTGAAGATGGCCGCACCGCCTCCCCCGGCTGGTACAACAGCGCGGCTTTCGAAAAACTAGCGCATGAAAGCGGGCATTATGCCAAAAGCATTAACGGCGACGCTTTCTCACAGGAAATCAAACAACGTACCGCCGAACTCATTCGGCGTGATTTAAAACAAATTGACCTGATCGTCTATAGCCTCGCCTCTCCGCGACGCACGCATCCCCTGACAGGACAAGTTTACTCCTCCGTTTTGAAGCCGATTGGCCAAGCCTTTAAAGGAAAAACGGTCGATGCTTTCCGTGGTGAAGTGAAAGAAGTTGTGCTCGAACCCGCTAGCGAAAACGATGTAGCCAACACAGTCGCCGTCATGGGCGGTGAAGATTGGGAAATGTGGATCGATTTTCTGATGAAAGAAAATTTATTGGCAGAAGGCGCCACCACCATTGCCTATTCTTATATTGGCCCTGAATTAACCCACGCGATTTACAAAAATGGAACCATCGGCAAAGCCAAAGAACACTTGCTAGCCACAGCAAATACGCTGGACAAGAAACTCCAAACACTGCAAGGGCAGGCCTTAATTTCCGTGAATAAAGGCTTGGTAACACAAGCCAGTGCAGCCATCCCGGTGGTGCCGCTTTATATCTCCCTGCTTTATAAATTAATGAAAGCCAAGGGTACGCATGAGGGCTGCATTGAACAAGCTTATCGCCTCTTTCACGACCACCTCTATTCCCCGCAAGGCACCATCAAGGATGCTCAAGGCCAGTTGCGCTTGGACGATCGCGAGATGCAAGCCGATATCCAGCAAAAAATTGCCGAACTCTGGCCACAAATCACTTCCGAGAACGTGGGTCAGTTAACGGACCTGCAGGGTTATCGGGATGATTTCTACAAACTCTTTGGTTTTAATATCCCCGGTATTGACTACACTCAAGAGGTGAATCCGGATGTTAAAATCGAGGCCTAGTACAGTGTCCACCTGATCTCGCCTAGATCTTCGCCATGTCAGGATAGCGTTTTTTCAATCTAGTGCGTTGTCAATTTGATTTTGTCATCCTGAGCGCAGCGAAGGATGACGCTATGCTCATGACAAGGGCTGCGCTCAGTATGGAAAAATCAAGTGGACACGACACTAGCCCACCTTAGCCATCGGCACGATCTTGCCTTGCCCCTCTACTCCCGTCTCCTCCTGTTCCAGCCGCAGCGCGGCACGCAGGTCTTTCAATAGAGCGCTCAAGGTCCCGGACATGATTAAAAAATCCGCGATGAATTTTTGCTGCAGGGTTTCTGCTTCCAGGTCCTTGGCCTCGGAAATCAGCTCCTCTTGATACTTGAGGCCGCTCAGTGAAAAATCGTCGGCGAGCACGAATTGAATGCGATCCTGCCAGGATAAAGCCAACTGTTTCACCTGACAGCCATCTTTGATAAAGCCTTGCAGGCTGGGCGCCAATAAATCCTGGTGCTGACAACGAATCAAGCGATTTTCTTGATTGGGGTCTTGCAACAAACACGCTTTTTCCAGGGCAAAGTTGGAAGAATAGTTTTGGGTTTTTAGCCACAACGTCAAAGTGGGTCCCAGTTTCTTAATATTCAGTGGATGCGTCTCTTCGTTTAGGCTTCGGGTGAAGTATGTGCGAAACTGGTCAAGGCGTTTTTGATTATTCGTGCCCAGGACCAGCCCATTATTTTCCGGGTCCAGGTAGCCATAGACGCGGGTTAGCTTGGTAAAAGCGCGGGGAAGCAGGGTTGCCACCAGTTCATCTTTCATGGCAAATTTTTCTTTTTGCCTAACCTTGCGTCCTTGCTGTGTTTCAATTTCTTTCAGCTTTTTCAGCAGCTCTTGATTGACATAGCTCATGGGGAGGATTTTTTCCTCGATTTGCAGACAGAGCATCGTATAGCCGTTGATGGTTTGCACCAAGGGGGCGTTTTCCTCATGCACCGGCGAGACCCAGCCTTGACTGGACGGCAGCGAAGGCAGACAAGGCGAAAATGCCAGAGGCTCCAGCTTCTGAGCTAATTCTTGTGTCTTGCGGCGAAAAGAGTCGGGCAACTGGAAAAGCGTGACTTGTTTGAACCACATGCTGATTTTCCTTATTCGATAAAATAATTTTTTTGGATGCTAACATAGAATTTGGAATATATTCTATTTTATCGCTCAATCCGGTATGACAATCCCGTTTGTCTATTCCCAGTAAGTTGACGCTGTACTAGTCGGAAACGACAGTAAGATAAACGTTACCGTCATGGTCCTCCGTGGATTCACCCAAGGTATTTACGATATTGCCCATGCTGGCATAATAGGTAGGATATCCGGCCTTGATCAGCCCCACCGCCAGATTATTGCGCGCACCAGCAAAAGAAACGAAGTGATGCCCGTAATTCTTATAATATTCGCCCTGGTGGTTCTGTTTTTTCAGTTCGTCCAATTTTATTTGCAGCTTTTCCGGCGATAACGCCGCCAAGTTCGATTCCAGCCCCGACTCTTCTGAAAGTGAGGCGGTATAAAGCATCGCCACCTTTTTGTTGATGGTAACCCGATAAGCGCCGAAAATTCTAAAATGATCATTTTGAACTTGGAAATCACGGTTGGAATAGGTCAAAGCGCCGCCGTGCGGCGTGGTCAATTGTCCGAGCAGCTGATCTCCAATATAAGCCGAGTAACCGCCGCTGTGGTTTTGGGTGGCCGTGCCGGTAAAGCCGGCTTTGCGCAAAGCGGTATGGAGCAAGTCCAGTGGTTGCTTATTTTGGCTAGCGTGGACGATGAAAACATAATTAATCGGCTCGATAATATATTGCCCACGGGTATTGGTCAGACTGACCCAATGCGCGGGAACCAAGGTAGGTTTGGCCGTGGACTGCTTAAGGTCGGTCTCGGAAAGCAAATAAGTGGGCTGTGAGTCCAGATCCATGACCGTCATCCACTTGCCAAACTTGGGCAGAAACTCCGTATGGGGATAGGGCGGGATTGTATAAAGAGCCTTGGGGTCCACGGGGTTAAGCTGCGTGTAAGCCGCCATCGCCGGCTTGGTCAGAAAAGCTTGATCGTGACCGGAAATGGTGAACTTTTGCGGCTCCGGCTCGACGGCATAGCTTCTGAGAATAACTTTATAAGCGTTTTCAACGGGAATCTGGGCAAAGACAGCGCAGGAATACAAAAAGAGACAGGCAAAAAAGGCTTTGTTATAGCTCATCATCATTGCACCCTCCAATGCCAGTATCATAACGCCGTCGCTTCATGGCGTCCATCGTAAGAGCCTTCCTTTGGTTTAAATTTTAAAACTGGATTAGACAAGCCATACCCTTTAAAATATTACCTTAATATAATAAATAGCCACTGGCCTGAGGAATAAACCATGAAGCAAGCCGACCAAATCATTCACGCGCGCTGGGTTATTCCCTGTGAGGACCTCTCGATCCTGGAAAATCACGCCCTCATCATCGAAAAAGGCAAAATAATCGATCTTCTTCCCAGTCCAGAAGCGGAGAAAACATATTCAGCACCCCTGATCGAGCATTTTTCCACGCACGCCCTCACGCCCGGCTTTGTGAATACGCATACGCATATCGGCATGAATCTTTTTCGCGGCCTAGCCGACGACCTCGCCTTAATGGACTGGCTCAATCACCATATCTGGCCGGCAGAGCGCGCCTGGGTCTCGCATGAATTGGTTTACGACGCCTCGCTGCTGGCCGCAGCCGAAATGATTCGCGGCGGAACCACCTGTTTTAATGAAATGTTTTTCTTCCTCCAGGCCACGGCACAAGCCGCGGACCAGGCTGGCCTGCGCGGAAAAATTGGCATCACGGTCATTGATTTTCCAACAGCCTGGGCTAAAAGCATGGATGAATACCTGGACAAGGGTTTGGGCTTCTATGAAGAGTACAAAAACCACGAACGCCTGGGCTGCACCATGGCGCCGCATGCCATCTATACCGTGGCGGAAAACACCTTGACAAAAATCCAGCGTTTCGCCGAGAAGTATCGTCTCCGAATTAATATGCATGTGCAGGAAACCGCTGACGAAGTCCGGCAATCCCTGGCGCAAACCCAAAAAAGACCGCTGCGACGCTTACAGGACATCGGCATGGTCACCCCGGATTTAATCGCCGTTCATATGACACAAATCGACGAGGAAGACCTTGAAATTGTGCGACAAGGGAAGCCCCAGGTGGTGCATTGTCCAGAATCCAACATGAAATTAGCCAGCGGTAGCTCTCCGGTGCAAACCTTCCGTTCGCTCGGCTTGAATGTGGCCTTGGGCACGGACGGTGCGGCCAGCAACAACGATCTCGATATGATTGGCGAAATGCGCGCGGCGGCTTTCCTGGCCAAGCTGAGCACGCAAAACCCGCAAACGCTGTCCGCAGGAGAAACCTTACAAATGGCTACCCTGAACGGCGCCAAGGCTCTCGGTCTGGAGCAAATCACAGGCTCGTTACGGGTGGGGAAGGCGGCGGACTTCATCGCCATTCAGCTCGACGAGATCGAAACCCAACCGCTTTACCATCCCGTCTCACAAATCGTCTATGCCACCTCGCGACAACAGGTGAGCGACGTCTGGGTCGCGGGGAAGCGTCTCATGAAAAATCGTGAATTGCTGACTTTAGACGAACGGGAGCTACTGCGCAAAACAAAGGAGTGGCAGCAAAAAATTAAAGTGAACCAAGCCTAATAATTTTTTCTATCTCCGCCACCACGGTCTGCGTCGATTCCCCTTTGCCCTTTAAAATCACCGCTCGCACGGAGGGATCCAACTTTTCTCTTTCAGAAGGAGACAAATCCAGCGCCGTCCAAACCACAATGGGGATGGGCTTGTTGATCCGCTTTCCAGCAAGACGCTGCAAAAGCTCAAAGCCGTTCATCATCGGCATAAACAAATCCAGCACGAGAACGTCCGGCTTTTCCGCAACAACGGCCTCCAGGCCCAGCTCTGGATTGGTAAAACAGCTCACCACGTAGTTTTTTTCCTTGAACCACTTTTGAATGAGCTTTAAGGACAGGGTATCATTGTCAATCATCATGATCTTAGGCTGCTTGTAGTCCTCGCGGACGCGAGGACTGGGCGCTTCGGGCTGCGGTTGCTTCATTCTCTGGATCGCCGACGCTGCGGAGCTCAAAGAATGATATTCCTTTGGCAGAATAATATAAAAAGTGCTGCCCTTCCCGAAAGTACTAAAAACGCCAACGCGGCCACCTTGCGCCTCCACCAGCTGTCGGGTAAGAACCAAGCCCAGGCCCGTTCCGCGGTATTTCTTGGAAGCGCCGCTTTCCAATTGAATAAAGGATTTAAACAATTTTTTCAGGTCTTCGTCGCGAATGCCGATGCCATTGTCCTCCACCTCGAGAAGAATACAATCGCCGCCTTCACGCTTGGCTCTCACTCCAACGGAACCAAATTCCGGCGTGAATTTGAGCGCATTTGAAATTAAATTGTAGAGAACCTGCTTCAAGCGGGAAGGATCGAGATAAACATTGCCTAGCTCTGGATCTACCTCAACGGTCAGATGGATTCTTTTCTTATCAAAGATCATTTCGACAGTGGCAAGCACTTCTCGCATCAAACCCTGCAGGTTGATTTTTTGCGGACTGAACTCCATCTTGCCCGACTCCACTTTCGCCAAATCCAGAAGATCACTAATGATTTCCAGTAACAGCTTGGAGCTTTTAATGATATCGCCGAGGCTTTCCTTCTGTTCACTATTAATTTGACCCAAGCCCTGCTCATAAAGCAGTTCCGAGAAACCAATAATGGCGTTGAGCGGCGTGCGCAGCTCATGGGACATATTCGCCAGGAATTCACTTTTCAAGCGATTGGCCTCTTGAATTTCCTTGTTTTGCGTTTCCAGGCTCTGATTTAATTTGTGCTGCTCTTCCATGCGCTTTTGTTCGGTAATATCTTTTGAAATCATCAAATAACCAATCGGCTGGTCTTGCGCGTTGCGGCGCAACGTCATCGTGACCAGCGCGATAAATAATTCGCCGTTCTTCCGCACCCGTTCGAACACGCCCTCTGATTTTCCCCTTTTGAGCGTTTCATCAAAAAACGCTTGAAACCGCCCGGCGTGAAGATCCGCCGGCAGGTGTAAAATGCCGATATTTTGGCCCAGCATTTCCCTGGGCTCGTAACCATAATTA
>JABDGC010000020.1 GCA_013286215.1 Gammaproteobacteria bacterium | reverse complement strand
CAAGGCTATGCTTTCGCCGGGTCCTATTATGAATCCCCTGCTTGTCGCTGAAGAGAAAATTCCTGCGGAGATGGAAACGGAAGCGGCTGAAGAGAAAATTCCTGCTGCTGGAGCAAAGCGGGTTGCCTCGCAATCAAGCGCTTTATCAATTTCTTCTTCGTCGAGCGCTGTGGCTGAGCGCAAGCGAGATAGACCTCTTTCTTATATGGGTTTACCGGGAGAAGTACATGGCGTGATTGACGGTTTTTTAACTCGAAGAGATTATGGGCATCATAATCAAGTCCTTGCTCGTCTTCGTGGCCGTTTTTATCAGGATCCCAGAAATCATCCTTCTTCAGCCGCCTTGGCTCAAATCCGTTCCACCTCACCTGTGGCAGCTTCGGTAACATCACCAATGACGTATTCGATGCACCGCCAATTCCGGCAATTCCGCACAAACGCGTTGCTCGGTCCGCCGCTGATGCAGGCGGTTTGGTGTGCGGATTATGAGCAAGCAGAACAGTTGATCGCTTATGACCTTGCCTTAATGTTTGCACCCATTCAATGTACTTATAGTGATGGCTGCTCAGAATGGATTAGCCCGTTGAAATATGCTTTTAAATTGTATGACACTTACATGTGGAAAATGTTTTTTTCAAAAATAAAAAATATTCCGGAATATCAAAAAAGATTTTTAGAGCAAGCGAACGAGCAAACAATACACCTTGACTTGGAGCCTCTCTTTGCAGCATATCAGTTTTACCTCAACGCCTATCTACGTTGGTTGGACTATGTGATAGATGATGAAGAGCTGGAAGCGGAATGGTTTGCGTTAGGTAAAGTACAGAAAGCAAAGTTGCCAGTCCATATGTTGAAAGAATTTTCACGGGAAGGGCCCGCCTGGAGCCAAAGAATCGCCTTTGATGTTAATGTGCTTCCGCGTCCACCGAAGTATTGCCGAATTTATGATTGTACCTATGGAACTTGGCAAACCTTAATGTCCACTTTATCAGATCCAGGTTGGAGTGTTTCATTTGCCTTAATCAGGGGATTCTCTCCCTGCGCGGCCCGGCGGGAGGATAGCGACCAACGTCTTGGCGCGATTGTTTGGGATTTGGAGACTTTTCGTCGTCTCTTTGCAGCCAGGGTTAGCGATCTGACAAAGCAGATCGCTTTGCTGTCGACAGATTTTCTTGAAAGCCGGGATCCCCGATTTCTGAGCTCGCCTTCGCCTCCGGCAAAACGAGTCGCTCCCTAGTACAGTGTCAACTTGATTTTGTCCCGTTTCGCTTGCTGTCATCCTGAGCGTAGCGAAGGATCTTACTCCTTATGCAGCAAGGAGATCCTTCGCTGCGCTCAGGATGACAGAGACTTTACACAGGACGACAAAATCAAGTTGACGCTCTACTAGCGTGTGCACGGGGACGCAATCAGCATCTTCATCAATCCAAATGCAGCATTAAAGCCGCTTCTATCTCGGCCATCCGCTATATTAAAAATCAAGAGCCGGCTATTTTAGGCCACTTGTTCGGCTTGTGGCACCAAGAGGGGCATGACCACATAAAGACTGTGGCTGGTTTCATCCAGCGGCTCAATTAAAACGCCGTCGTCCAGATTGGAGAAGGACCAGCGGACTTTTTCAGAGTCGATGGCGGAAATGGCGTCCAGAAGATAGCCGACGTTAAATGAAACTTCGACCGGTTTGCCTTGGTATTCAACGGGAACCACCTCTTGCGCTTCTTCGCGCTCCGGATTATTGGCGCTCATTTCGAGACGGTCTTCCTTTAGTTCCCATTTGATGCTGCGGAATTTTTCATGCGACAGAATCGAGACGCGCACCAGGGCTTGACGCAGTTCCTCGCGGGTGGCGATCACGGAATGCGCGCCTTTTTGCGGAATTAATTTATGATAGTCCGGAAGCGCGGCGTGAATCAGCTTGGAAGTAAAGGTGAAGTCTGGCGTGATCACCCGCAGATAATGCTCATTGATGCAGATGTTCAGCAAAGATTGATCGTCGGCGTTTAACAGCCGCGTTAGTTCCATGACGCTTTTTCGTGGGAGCAGGATTTTTGTTTTCAGCTTTCCGATTCCCGCTTCTTCAATTTTGCTCAGTGCAAAACGGTGTCCGTCGGTCGCCATGCATTCCACGACGCCGGGTTGCAGGTCGAACACGGCGCCGTTTAAATAATGACGGACGTCCTGCTGGCCCATCGCAAAGCTGGTTTTATAGAGCAGGTAACGCAGGTCGGCTTGTTTCAGTGTGCATTGCAAAGGAAAGGATTTTTCCTCGATCGAGGGGAAATCCTGCGCCGGCAGCGTTGCTAGACTAAAGCGGCTATTTCCGGCTTGCAGCGTGAGACGATCGCCTTCTGCGGACAGGGTCATCGACGTCATTTCCGGTAGGGCGCGGCAAATATCATAGAGTTTGCGGGCGGGCGCCGTGACTGCGCCGGCTTTGCCGAGCAGCTCCAGCGGCGCGGAGCCGATCAATTCAATTTCTGAGTCGGTCGCAGTCAGTAAGAGGCGGTCTTCGGTTGCGCTCAGCAGGGTGTTGGCCAAAATAGGCCGGGTCTGTTTTTTTTCAATGACGCCGCTGATAATTTGCAGCGCCTTGAGCAAAGATTCTCGTTGCAGCGATATTTTCATAAGTCAGGCTCCTTAAGTCGTTAAGATTCTCAATAGATTGGTGTAGTCTTCTTCCATGTTGGTGGTGGTTTCACGCAGCCCATTGATGAGGCGATAGGCATGCAGCACCGTGGTATGGTCTCTGCCGCCAAAAGCGTCGCCGATTTCGGGCAGGCTGTGATTGGTGAGCTCCTTGGCCAGCGCCATGGCCACTTGGCGAGGTCTGGCGACTGAACGGCTGCGGCGCTTCGAGAGTAAGTCAGCCACCTTGATCTTGTAGTATTCCGCGACAGTGCGTTGAATGTTTTCAATGGAAATCAGCTTATCTTGCAAGGCCAAGAGATCGCGCAGCGACTCTTTCACAAAATCCACGGTGATCGCGTGTCCGGTGAAATGCGCGTTGGCGACGATGCGCTTCAAGGCGCCTTCCAATTCACGCACATTGGAACGGATGCGCTTAGCGACAAAAAAGGCTACTTCGTAGGGCAGGTCGACGCGGGTTTGTTCAGCTTTGCTCATTAAAATGGCCACGCGTGTTTCCAACTCCGGCGGCTCGACGGCGACGGTCAAGCCCCAGCCAAAGCGGGACTTGAGGCGCTCTTCAACGCCGTTGATTTCCTTGGGATAACGGTCGCAGGTTAAAATGACTTGCTGTTGCTGGCTTTCGAGCAAGGCGTTAAAGGTATGGAAAAATTCTTCCTGAGTCCGGTCTTTGCCGGCGAAAAATTGAATGTCGTCGATCAAGAGCGCATCGACAGAGCGGTAATAGCGCTTAAATTCATTCATGGCGTTGGTTTGCAGCGCTTTCACCATGTCGGCGACGAAACGCTCGGAATGCAGATAAAGCACCTTGGCATGGGGGTTGCGGCGAATGATTTCATTGCCGATGGCGTGCAATAAATGGGTTTTTCCCAGACCGACGCCGCCGTATAAAAAGAGTGGATTGTAGGCCACGGCCGGGTTTTCCGCGACCTGCTGTGAAGCGGCGCGTGCTAACTGGTTGGACTTGCCTTCGACAAAATTTTCAAAGGTGAAATGCAGGTTGAGGTTGCTTTGAAAAGGCTGTTCCGGTTTACTGACGATGATCGGGGTGGGGACGGAGTTCGAACTGGCCTTGACGGCGGGACTGGCTTTGGCGGTCTCGGAACGTTTGCTCCCAATTTCCAGAGAAACGACCGGCGGCTCTCCTTCCGAGAATTGTCGCGTTAATTCGGTAATCCGGTTTAAAAAGCGTTCAACAATCCAATCCAGCACAAAGCGATTGGGGGCAAATAAGACTAATTTGCCGTCGCCGCACTCGGCTTGCAAAGGACGAATCCAGGTATTGAATTGCTGTGATGGAAACTCATCCTGCAAATGACTAAGACATTTTTCCCAAAGCGTCGTGCTCACATGGAAATCTCCGTTAAGACTTGGCTGCCTGAGAAGGTGCTTCAGGAGAAGGTTTATGTAATCCGACAGTAACATTCGTAAAGCATAAATATTCGGTTTACCCTTCCATATCCCCCTTCCTCCACGCTGTTGGTGGAGGAAGGGGGTAGGGGAAGGAGGTGTAAATTAAAGCTATTTATTGACCTCCTCTCCCTAACCCTCTCCTCCACAAAAAGCGTGGAGGAGAGGGAATTTGGATGAGAACCGAATATATACCGTAAAGCATTTATAAGTACCGCATCGAAAATCAGATGGCAAGCAGATTTTACAAAATGACGGCAAGGGTTGGAACTGTTAAGATAATATTCAGAGGGACCAAGGAAGGTTTTTGCTCATGCACACCATGAAAAGAAGCAAGCGAAGGATGAGCGTACTAAAAAAACTCAGCACCTGCTTATTATTTGCCTTGTTTAGCGAGAATTGCTTTTCTTATAGCCAGATAAATCCTGCGAATACGACCGGTCCGGCAAGCAGCACCTCTATTCCGGTGCAAGATAGTGTTCTCACTCCGCCTACCCTAATCCAGCCGCCGACCTGTTCTTTTAACTTCGAGGACAACTATTTCGGCGCCGACTCCGCTATCAATCTTCCCACCGCGCCTTATGAAACCTATAGTGGCAATAATTTTCCGGGATATTTCGGGCAAGTCGTGCAATTGATGTTTAATAACTATAACAATACCACGCGTTCAGAGTATACGCAGGGCTATAGTTCACCCACGCCCTATACGCCGAATGTTCCCTGTGATGGGCATTATGAAGTCAGCTTTTCGATTGAGTTGCGCAATAATTCTGGAACGGCTTGTAATTACGGTGAAAATAGCATGTCCATTTGGTCGACGACCACAGATCCGGCGAGTCCTAACGCTTATGGCTGTCCGGTTAGTTATCTCGATAGCCAGGGTCATGCTCGGGGCAACCCTACGCCTTTTACAGTATCAGTCCACGCTTGTGCCACCTTTTCCCAATGGGTGCAATGCGCCTGGACGAATAATTTTAGTTCCTCCCAGGAAAGCACCTTTAACCAGTTTGAATATTACGGCGTGCAGGCCTTTCCCATCTTTATGTATACGGCCAACTGGCCTTATGTGGCGAATAGCCCAATTCAGAGCCAGTATCCCAGCATGTGTCCGGGATCCCTTCCCAATAGCTGCTCCGGCGCACCGGGACAATTTCTCAATTCTTATCAGACGGCTTTTTGTTCCTCAAAAACCTTCAATTTCAAGAATGTCGTCTATTTACACGCCGGCGCTCAAATTTTAGCGCCGGTCATGGCCAGTCAGCAGGCTTATACTCCCTGGAGTTTTGACACTGGAGGTTATGCCGAATGCTCTTTTTCCGTGGTGGGCGGTAAATTTAAGGTGGTTTATCTGGGGCCCTAATCTATACTTTAGGTAGAGGCGAACTGCGATGCCTAACCTCTCTCAAGTTTGGCGGAAACTCAGCCAGGTAGTTATCCTGGGTTTGGGGCTGTCCTGTGTATTATTTCAAGCACCAGGGTATGCCGACACGGTTTTTGACGCCGCCGGTCTCGGCCAAAACTTGCCGAATGTAAATACCCAAGCCACGGGCTCTGTCACCTCTGCTTGCAGCTATGCTGCCACGGATACCTACATGGGGCCGAATAGTTTCAGCGGTTATGGTTCCGGTCCGAATAGCACGGAAACGATTGGTTCCGGCCAAAATGGCATGGGCCCGGGCTACATCAGTATGCCGGCGCCGCCGCTGACGGACGTCAATAACAATCTCACCTTGTCTTTTCGCGGCGGCTCCTGGAGCAGTACTTCCTGGATTACCGCGACGTGGTCGAGCGGCACCCCCTCGCCTTTAAGCACGCCGGTTCCTTGCACGGGAACCTATCAAGTCTTTTTTACCCTGCAGCTGCAGCCCACTTTTTATGGCGGCAATCAAAACCCGCCGCAAGCCGCCCCGACGCTGACAATCTATCCCTGCGTGCAAACGACGGATGCCATACCGACGCTGGTCTATGGCAGTTTACTCGCCGGCGGCGCTTGCCCGTCAACGGGACCCTTTTTTACCTTTAACCCGGTATGCAATGGCGGCAATTATTGTTCGGTGATGACCTTTCCCTTTGCCACACAGGTGCATCTCAACGCCGGGCAGATTGTCGGACCGCCTTCCATTCACGCCAGCGCTCAAGTAGCGGTCACCGGCGGTGAATTTTCAGTTTACTATGTTGGACCTTAGGAAAAATGATGCGTATCTCTCGTCTGATAGCTAAGTTGGTCTTTCTTCTTTTGCCTCTGCAAGTCTATGCGTTGGATAGCGTGGTCAATAATCCCGTCACGGTAATTCCCCAAGCCGGCGGAGGTGGGGCGGTCTGTAGTTATTATTTTGTCGATACCTATGACGGCACTGTCTTGCCCGGGGGAATAGGTTCCGATCCGTTGCCCATGGGAACTGCTATTAACTTAAAATTCTATAACAAGGTTTATAATAGCAGCCTGCAAACCGCTGTGAGTATGCCGACGGCGAGTACGTCCAGTATCCCCTGTGCCGGCACGTTTCAGTTGGTATTTACGCTTGAATTACAGGCCAATACGAATGTCTCAACGGTGGCCGTGACGCCGGTAGTCAAAGATTCGCTGGGAACAGTGCTTTATCCACCGGCGACCGGCAACGCAACGACAATGCTTTATCCTCAATGCAATAATGCCGGTTACGCCAGTACGCCCTATTGCACAGTGGGCTGGGTGACGGGTTCGGTGCAGGTTTCCTTGCCGTTAAACGATCAGGTGCTGGCTCCCACCTTGACGACGGATTCGAGCGTCACCGTGGTTGGCGGGCAATTTGAGATTTTTTATCTCCATCCCTAGCGTCTTATTCGCCCGGCGGTATTCTCATGCGAAAACCAATGAGCAGGGCAACCACACCAAGGCCGAGATGCAGGATGTTGTCGGCCATGTTGATTTGCATCGCCATGAATGGATCGGAAAAGATCATGCCGAGGATGCCTAGCAAGGCGTAAATGCCGCCGAAAATCTTGAAGTAAAGTTTCGCCCACCAGCCGCTGGTCGCGGCCGCCGCTAAACCGATTAAACCGCTGCCGAGATGCACTTTGTTATGCATGGGGTCGATTTGAAACAAGCCGAACAGCAGGCCGTTGTTATCAAAGAAGATGGGAAGATGCCAGGCGAGTCCCGCAGCCAGAAAGGCAATACCAAAGATTAAAGCGGCAATTCTGATATTCATACGCAGCGCTCCGTTGCTAAGTCACCTGATTATAGCGGAAAATTTAGGACAGTGGCTAGTACAGCGTTCGATGTCCTCCTGCGTGTAAGGTTGGCGGGAACTGCTGGGTAGTGCCTGCGCTTTTATGCTATTGTGCTTTATCCAAACTGGAAGACAGCAAAAGTGGGAGGCTTATTTTGACCAAGCAAACGACTTCAAAACCCCTTATCCTGGTAGACGGCTCCTCGTATTTATACCGTGCTTTCCACGCCCTCCCCGCCCTGGCCAATTCCAAGGGTTTTCCCACTGGCGCCATCTACGGTGTGGTGAACATGCTGCGCAAACTACTGGCCGATTATCAACCAGACTGTCTGGTCGTGGTTTTCGACGCTAAAGGCAAAACCTTTCGCGACGACCTCTTTCCAGCCTATAAAGCGCATCGTCCGGAAACGCCGGATGAGCTGGTTCGGCAAATTGAACCCCTGCATGCGTTGATCAGGGCCATGGGTTTGCCTCTCTTAATGATCGAAGGCGTCGAAGCCGACGACGTGATAGGAACCCTGGCTAACCAAGCCGCGCAGCAAGCGCGAGCCGTTTTAATTTCGACCGGCGATAAAGATCTCGCACAATTGGTCAATGAATACATCACCCTGGTCAATACCATGACCAATACGGTTTTAAATCCCGCGACCGTGGAAACGAAGTTTGGCG
Source organism: Gammaproteobacteria bacterium (assembly GCA_013286215.1). Classification (GTDB taxonomy): domain Bacteria; phylum Pseudomonadota; class Gammaproteobacteria; order DSM-16500; family DSM-16500; genus JABDGC01. The sequence goes on along the minus strand of JABDGC010000020.1, from coordinate 18,316 downwards.
TCCCGCCGGAAAAAATAATCGACTATCTCGCGTTGATCGGCGATACCAGCGACAATGTTCCCGGCGTGCCCCAGGTCGGTCCCAAAACGGCGGCCAAATGGCTCAAGGCGTATGGCTCTCTGGACAATATTGTTGCCAGGGCAGATGCGATTTCTGGCAAGGTCGGTGAATCGCTGCGTGCTTCGCTCAGCCAACTGCCGTTAGCCAAAACCTTGGTGACGATTAAAACGGACGTGCCTCTGTCCCTCGATCCGCAAGAACTGCACGTGAAAGAGCCGGACAAGGAAGCCCTGCGCCGTTTATTTCAAGATCTGGAATTCAAGAGTTGGCTGGCGGCTTTATTGGAAGCCGGCTCGGGCACGCTCAAGGGTGCTCCGCAAGGCGTCACCGGAGAAAAAGAAAAATACGCCGCCTATGAAATCCTGGTTACGGAAGAGCAGTTGAACCAGTGGTGCGCGCGTCTGTCCCAGGCCAAGCTCTTTGCGTTTGACACGGAAACCACCAGTTTGGACACTATTTCTGCGCAGCTGGTCGGCGTGTCTTTTGCCGCCGTGCCCGGCCAGGCAGCGTATGTGCCTTTTGGCCACGATTATCCAGGAGCACCGGTGCAGCTGAAAAAAGCACAGGTGCTGCAAGCGTTGAAGCCGCTGTTGGAAGATGCGCACTTACTGAAAGTGGGCCACAACGTGAAATATGATCTGGAAGTGCTGGCCGGCGCCGGCATCACCTTGCGCGGCGGCGACTACGACACCATGCTGGAATCTTATATTTTAGACAGTGCCAGCCCCAATCACAACATGGACAGCCTAGCCCTCAAATATTTGGGCTGGCGCACCATTCGCTATGAAGACGTCGCCGGCAAGGGCGCGAAGCAAATTACTTTCAATCAGGTTCCAGTCGAAACAGCCGGCACCTATGCCGCCGAAGACGCCGATGTGACCTTGCAGCTGCATCACAGTTTGCATCCGCGGCTTGAAAAAGAAAAAGGCCTAAACTTTATTTTTGAAAAAATTGAAATGCCTTTGGTCACGGTTTTGGCGCGCATGGAAAGAAACGGTGTTTTAATCGACGCCGAAAAATTGCGCCAGCAAAGCAAGGAATTGGAAAAACGCCTGCAAGAATTGGAAGACCAGGCCGTCGAGATGGCCGGCAAGTCTTTTAATATCAACTCGCCCAAACAGTTGCAGCAGGTGTTGTTTGAAGACTTGAAAATTCCCGTGATGCAAAAAACGCCGACCGGCCAGCCCTCCACGGCAGAACCGGTTTTGCAGGAGTTGGCCCATGACTATCCCTTACCCAAGGTCATCATTGAATATCGCGGCATCAGCAAGCTGATTTCCACCTATACCAATAAATTGCCGGAGCAAATCAATCCGCTGACGGGCAGAATTCACACTTCCTATAATCAAACCGGGGCCGCGACTGGGCGACTGTCTTCCTCGGATCCCAATTTGCAAAACATCCCAGTGCGCACCCTAGAAGGGCGACGCATCCGTCAGGCTTTCATTGCGCCGCCGGGCTATAAAATTATCAGCGCCGACTATTCGCAGATTGAATTACGTCTCATGGCGCATATTTCCACGGATCCGAATCTGGTCGCAGCCTTTGTTGAAGGCCGCGACGTACATCAGGCCACGGCCGCGGAAATTTTGGGTTTGCCGCTCGAGCAGGTGAGCGCCAATCAGCGGCGCGATGCGAAAGCGATCAATTTCGGCCTGATCTACGGCATGTCGGCCTTCGGCCTCGCGCGGCAACTCAAGATCGACCGCCAGGCGGCGCAGCTCTACATTGACCGCTACTTTGCGCGCTATCCGCAAGTTAAAGCGTATATGGACGATACACGCCGCAAAGCCCGCGAGCAGGGCTACGTCGAAACGTGGTGGGGCAGAAGACTGTATTTACCGGATATCAACTCCAGCCAGGCCATACGTCAAAAAGCCGCTGAACGCGCCGCTATCAACGCACCTCTGCAAGGCAGCGCCGCCGACATTATCAAAATGGCGATGCTTCATCTCGATGCATGGCTGCTGAAAAACAACGTGGACGCGAAAATGATTATGCAAGTCCACGACGAATTGGTGCTGGAAGTCGCCGAGCCGGATGTTGAACGTGTCATGGACGCAGTCAAGGAGAGCATGTCTACCGTTGTCTCCCTCAAGGTTCCCCTGACCGTCTCCATTGGCTACGGTGACAACTGGGACGCGGCGCAGGAGACTGGGGATTAGCTAGCACTCAGCTTCAATTGGGCGAGCCACGAAACAAGCGAGCGGATTTCAACGCCGTCCGGGTAGGTTTTTTCCCCGGGTTAATTCCTTCTATTCATTTTGTGCAACTCGTCAAAAATGATTAAGCGTTTTTGCCTATCCCAGCTTTGCTCTTTTAAAGCGAGACGATCTGCTGCGGCGTCGTAATTAAAATAGTCAAAGGAATCATAAGGTTGCTTGGCCTTGTTTTGCCACACTGACGAGCGCCAGTCAGCAATATAATAAACGGTTGTTAGCTCGGCTTTAGGTGTCACAGCTAAGGCCGTTAAAAAAATCACCCGCAAGCCATTGACCCCATTTAAATAGATCATTAATTAGACAAATAGATTGTATTAGACTAAAATTAAATAGTAAGGATTGTTAATAAACAAAGGTACCTGTTTATATGGCGAGCCTAAGAAAGTGGTTCAGTGAGGTCAAGAAAACAGAAGATATCAGCACCTTAGTGCAGCGTGCCACCTATTATTCGGTCTATTTTATTGAATATCATCCAATTTATATGATGGGGTCACGGGCATCAAACTATAGCGCACTGACCTTATTTGATCATTGTTACAACCTGTACCAACTATTACCCATCTATGAGTTGATAGAAAAGAGAATTCAAAACGCAATCGAAGCGGGAAAAATAGCGCCGTGCCCAGAACAATTAAAAGCCTGCTTTGAAATAAGCAAAGGCATGAGAAAAGACCTCGAATATTTTAGCTCAGCGATTGAGTCGGAAAAATTATCGCTCTGTCCCGCCGCCAAAAAATATTTTGATTTTTTAAGTCAGGTCGAGTGTTCTAACCGATTATTTGGACATTATTTAATGTTGCTGGGAATGAACTTTTATGGCGGAACCTTTGCTATCAAACCGAGCTTGAGAGTCATTTGTGATACGGCCGGGGTAAGCCCGCCCCATGGGAAAGACGGTCTGTCGGCTTTCCCCTTGAGATGCATTCCCACGCGCTCCTCTGCTGAAAAAGCGACGAATCGGCAGGTGAAGCTATGGATTGATCATTCGCATCCGGATCTAGATGCCCTCGTTCAAGGCGGTTATCGACATGCAGCTTATTATTTGAAAATGATCTGCGACGCCGTGCTGAATCAATCGGTAAACAAGCAGGCATTACTTAAACTGGATAAAAACTTCCTAGAAGGGATTGGTTATAGAAGGAGCGCTCCAGAAGATGATCTCATTGTACGATTAGAGGCCGCCGCTTTGCATGGCAAGCATAAAGCTAAATTTAAGGAAAAGGGCTACCATTATATTTTAGGTATGGATGATGAGCAGATCTCGCAAAATCCTGCAATACTGGCCCTCATTGCGATGAAAAAAACGGGGGTACTGCGTATCCATATGCAGCGACCTGAAATAGAAGCCAAAGAAAAATCGCCGGCCACGCTTAGAGTGGCTTGGCATGAGAGTTCTTTATTTGGCGTTAAGGAAAGACAGCACCATATTGACTTTGACATACTCAAGGACTTGATGGACACACCCGCCTCTTTAGATAGTCTAGTGTTGCAAATGGCAGACAGCTTGCCGTCGCTTCAGTCAGGCATCGGCAAACAGGATACTGTGAAATTATTAATTTGTATCCTGGCTCTCGTATTTTGCTTCTATAATATAAACCAGAGGAGTGAGGAGTTTCTAGGCAGGGGATTGTAGGTGCCGCTGATCGAATTAATAGAAGATTGGCATATAATATATGAATAACAGAGGGAGATAAAATCATGAGCATGAGACGGGTAGACTCACCGGAGTCAAAGAGTTCGATGGAATACCAAGATGATAAGGAAACCAAGGAAACCAAGGAAGCAAAAACACAATCCCAACTCATGCTTGCGATTTTGGAAGGAAATCTCATCGCCGCAGAAAAACAGATTCAAGAGGATAAAACGGCCTTGTTGGTAAAGAGCTCGGTACGGCATTACTCTCAACGTGATATCGAGGCCACTCCTTTACAATTAGCCTTAGCGATGCAGGATGTGGATCTGGCGATCATTATCATAAAATATTTATATGAAATCGATCCTCAACAGATCATTCAACAAATAACGGAACAATTTCCGCACGGATGGCAATTCGATGAAGAAAAGCAACTACAGGAGGATATGCTCGCCTTGCGGCGTGCTGTTCAGGGAATTGAGCGGGACGGTCACGAAATGGCGGCCATTGCACAGTTTAAGCAATATATAGACGATAAAGCAAAAAATCCGCTTAAAAGCGGCAAGTTTTTTGATTTCCGGGCGTTGCTTTATGCTTTTAAATTAAGAAACGAGTATTTTGATCGCTTCGGAGGAAAAGATAGTTATAAAAACATCTTATATTGGACGCAAGTTGTGGGGTACCTCGAGCGCCTTTTGCCGCCATTCTATGCTTTTGCCTTGTGTGACAGAATTGATCTGCTGGTTCTCAACAAGCTGGAGGTCCATCGGGACGCGAGTTTGCGCTATTCGCCGGAGACTTCATTTTTTCCTGCTAAGGTCAGCGTATCTCGAAGTGGCCTCGGTTATGATTATGCAATAGAAGGGGGGCGAATCAGCAGATCCCATCGCTTTGATGTCGAAAAGTTTGAAAAGCTGATTAATTATTTCAGGCAATTTAATGAATCAAACGAAAAACAGTTCTTAGAATTAATCCATGATCATGGAAAGCATTGGCTGTCTCAGTGCAACATTTTATAGCTTATGGAGCCTAAAATCCATTTTAACCATCCCGCTAAATCACGGATTTCCTGATTTTTATCCTGGCTCTCGTATTTTGCTTCTATAAGCCACTCAGGCTTGCGCGGGGCCTAAAATCCGTTTTAACCATCCCGCTAAATCACGGATTTCCTGGTCGCAGACTGAATGCGTCATGTGATACGTTTTCCAGGCCACTGTATAGCCGGCTTTTTTCAAGGTTTCATAAGCCGCCTGCCCGTAAATGCAAGGCACCATCTCGTCGCTCAGGCCATGGCCAATAAAAATAGGCGTTTGCTGTGGATGGAACAGCAGTTTTCGCGGCGGTAAATAACCGGAGAGAGCGATGACGCCGCCCAATTCCGCCGGTTCGGAAAGCAGCGTATTGAGAACGATTACGGCGCCTTGGGAAAAACCCGCTAGAATAATTTGCCGTGGAGAAAAGCCTTTGACCTGTTCCGCCTGGATCAAGGCTTTTACTTGTTCTACCGAAATGGCAATGCCTTCATGATCAATTTCCGCATTTTTATCGAAAGATGAAACATCGTACCAAGCCGGCATGACAAAGCCCATGTTGATGGTCACGGGCCGGTGCGGCGCGTGCGGAAACACAAAGCGTAAAGGCAGTTGCGTCAATTGCTGCAGCTCTTCGGCGACGGGCACAAAGTCGTCGCCGCTGGCGCCTAGGCCATGCAGCCAGATCAGACTGGCCGCGGCTGGTTGGTTGGGATTGATTTCAATCGCGTCCAACAAGGGTTCGTTTTTGGTTTTGCTCATCGTGTGTCCTCGCGTTTAGGGTGATTAGGAGGGGGTTGGTGCCGCTAAGCCGCTTTCAAGCTCGCACTCAACGGGTTGAAGGCCACAAGCACTTCTTCAGGTTGCACGATTCTGCACCGCAGATTGGAACAATATACTCGCCGCTAACGCGGTAGTCCACTGCAACGACGCCCGGTTGTTCAGTGGGAGCGATTCGATGAATATGCACTTTTTTGCCAAAGAGAGTGAAGCGATCGCTGACCTTTTTTTCTTTGCTAAGGGCAAAAGTTCTTTGCTAAGGACAAAAGCAGGGTTCGGCATCATTGCCGTCATCTAAAATCTGAAATGACACCGAGTGCGTTGTCAATTTGATTGTGTCCCGTTTCACTTGCTGTCATCCTGAGCGCAGCGAAGGATCTCACTCCCTCTGCAGCAAGGAGATCCTTCGCTGCGCTCAGGATGACAGAGACTTTACTCAGGGTGACAAAATCAAATTAACAACGTACTAGAGAAAAAGTTGGAGGACAAGGGTTGAAAAAAAACATTCCTTTATCATCTAATTTGATATTTTTATCATCACTTCAGCCAAGGTCCCTTGAATAATAGCCCAAATCCTCGCGCTAATTTTCTTAAAGATTTGGACTATAATGTAAAGAGTGAGTCCTTATTCCTATTGAGATGACCTATGGCCTCCAATCCCGATGAAGTGAGTGAACCAAGCCAGCAGGAACGCAGCGTCGACAACCGGGCGGCTTTGCAGCTCTATGCCGCTGCGACTCATACTCAGGTGGTGCAGGGTATGACCGAGCTGGACGTGAAGGACAAGGCCCTGGAGGAAATGAGGGATTGGTGCTTGGGCGAGCAGGACATCGTTGTTCTCAAAAGCGGCACCATTCTTTCTGCCGATCCAACCTCGCGTAAAATCCAAAACTGCAAATCCCTGATGCTCACTAAGGGCGTTTATCCCGGACAAGTGTTTGCCGCGACCAGCAGCTTGATCGCGCTGCTCCTCGCGACCAGCGAAGAAGAGGACGAAGCAGACAAGCATATCGGTGAAACCAGCGTCACCTTTTCGGATCAGCAGAAGCACCTGCGTGAACTGGTGAATGAAGCTGCCCGACGCAATGTCAGCGATATCCATATTCAAGTTCGGCAAACCTACACCAAGGTCCGCATGCGTCAGCATGGTGAACTGCATGTCTATGCCGAATGGTCGGAAAAAATGGGCCGTGAAATCGCTTCGGTCGCCTTCAATAAGGAAACCGACCACGCGACTTCCCATTTTAATCCCCTGGTGCCGCAAGACGCTTCCATGCCGCTTAAAATTATGGGCAAAGACATCCGTCTGCGTTTGGCCAGCGTTCCAGCTCACGGCGGCTTTGACATGGTCATGCGTATTTTGGCGACGGGTGAAGATCGCCGTCCCACGCTGGAAGAACTCGGTTACACCGCCAACCAGGTCGACATTATCAAAAACGCAATGGCCCTTCCCTTCGGCGCGATTATCGTGGCCGGACCGACGGGTTCCGGAAAAACCACGACCCTGGCTTCTTGTATGGACATGGTCGAAGAAACGGAAAAACTCTATTCCATCGAAGATCCAGTGGAAAAAGTCATTGAACAAGCCACGCAGGTCCCGGTTAACACCGAAAAGGCCGACCGCAGCTTCGCTGCCATGGGTCGTGCCGCCCTGCGTATGGACCCTGATGTCATCATCCTCGGCGAAATGCGCGACGAGGAAACCGCGCGCATCATGGTTTCCGCTTCTATTACCGGGCACTTGGTTTTAAGCACGCTGCACACCAATCGCGCGACCGCGATTATCACCCGGCTGATGGACATGAAGGTATCCCCCAACTTGTTGAGCGACAGCTCCGTCTTGCGTTGCCTTTGCTGCCAACGGCTCGCCGTCAAAATTTGCCAGAATTGCTGTGTTCCCGTGCGAAAATCTGCCGATCATCAGGCGCAACTCGCCGCTTGGGAGGAAGTTCTGGGCACCGAAATTATCGACAAGGCCCGCGCCCGCGGCCCCGGCTGCTCCAAATGCCATAACTCCGGCATTGCCGGCCGCATTGTGGTCGCCGAAGTGATTTACGTGGACGAAGAAGGCCGAAAATTTATCATGAAAGGGGACACCATCAGCTGGGAAGCCTATCTCAAAAGCAATGGCTGGCAAAATTTTTACGACCGTGCCGTCGACCTGATTGCCAAAGGCGTCATTGATCCCTTTGACGCTGAAAAAGTGGTCGGCCCCATCAATCCGTCTACGCAAGCTAAAAATTACATCTACAAGTAACCCCCCTCTTCCGCTATGATATACCCATAGGCAAAGGATGCTGCATGGCCGGAAAAAATTTAGGCACCAAGATAGCGGACAAGATCAAAAGACTGCGCTTTGGCACCAAAGCCCAATTAGTCTTCCTGGAAGATTTTGCTCACCTGGTCGAGGACGGTATCCCGCCCAACAAGGCCATTGAAATGTTGGCTAAGGCCGCCAAAGGTGTTTCAAAGGAAGTCGCTGCTTCCATCGCCGCGACCATCTCCACCGGCCGCCCTCTGGCCGAGGGCATGCGCGACTGGTTTGCCTTCAACGTCGTCGAAATCATCCGCATCGGCGAGGAAGGCGGTGCCTTGGGAGAAACGATCCAGTCTGCTATTAATATGATGAGCTCTCGTTCTTCCACGGTGGGTGCTTTGATCAGTGCCGTCGTCTACCCGGCGACGGTTTGTCTCATTGCCTGCCTGGTCATCATCTATTTAAACAATAGCGTTTTCACGCAATTTATCACCATCAAACCGATGGATGCCTGGCCTGACGCCGGCAAGCGCCTGGTTTACATCGCTCGTTTTATCGAGAGTTGGTGGTGGACCGTGCTGATCGCGGTGATCGCTTTGGTCTTCATGATGCAAATGATCATGAAAAATTACATCGGCATTCTACGGCCCACCCTCGATCAATTTTTCCCCTTTAATATGTACCGTCGGTTTGTCGCCGCGTATGTGCTGGAAACGCTGGGCCTTTTGGTCGCAAATGGCGTTGTGTTTAAATCCGCGCTTGGCATCATGCAGCATAAGGTCACGCCTTATTTGGGGATGCATCTGCAGCATATGGAGCGCTTGATGGGCAAAGGCAAGGGAAACATTGCCGATGTTCTGGACACGGGCTTGATTAATGAAGAGGATTTAATGCGCCTGCGCATTTTGGCCGAAGTCAAAGGCTTTGAGCACGGCTTGATTCGCTTGGGGGTGCGCGGCTCCGAGCAGGGCATGAAAACGCTGAAGACGATGGCCAAAATCATCGCCGGCATTCTGATGGTCATTGGCACCTGCCTGATTATGGTCGCGATTAACGGCGTATATCAAACCGGTATGTCGATGGGATCCCAGTGAAAAAGACTGACCCGAATGCAGCCCAAGGCGGCGTTACGTTGCTGGAATTGATGCTTGTTTTAAGCATTTCCGGACTGGTTTTTGTGATGGGCATCAAAATGTACCAAGCTTTTCAAAACACGCTGCAGCTTCAGGAGTTGAGTTATAACGTGGATGAATTATTTGAAGCCGCAGGCAACTATTATAGGGCCAACTGCGCCGCCGGTGGTTTTTCGCCGAATCCACCGTCCTTTCTTTCGCAATTTCCGGTAAACACCGCCCAGACGAGCTATCCGCCGACGGCTTCTTATCCGGTGTCTATCGTCGCCAATTTACTGGCCACGGGCTATTTAAATTCGCAAAACTGGCCGCCCGCCAATCCGGTCGTGGACCCCTCTGGCGGCGAATCTGGTTACCTCGTGCAATTAAATCCGATTGTTTCCACGGTTTCCATCCCCGTGAACGCCTGCGTGGTGCTGACTCCGGGCACCGCTTGTCTGCCGATCACTAGCGGAAATCTGACTTCGCCGAACAATGCTTACGCTGCCGTCCCAGGCACCACCATTCCATCAACGCAGGCACAGGTCGTCAGCTGGGTCGTGCAAGTGGCTGTCAAAGTACAGCCGCAAAGCAAGATCGCGGCTTACGCAGCCGCTACGGGCGCGGACTGCCTGTCCGATAGCGCTTCGCCGGGCACGGTCGATCCATGTTCTCTTGGAAATGGCAGTCATCGTTATCTGGTTTGGTCGCGCCTTCCAAGCGCCGCGCTGAAAAAAACCACGGTATTTTCGTACTCCATGCAACTCTTAAAGCAATATAATCTGATGTATTCCCATGACCAATATTATGAGATGAATGCAGGGTATAGCGCGACGACCAATCCCGCGCAGGCGCCGGTTTATTACTTATGTGGTGGGTGAAGCGATGACATTGAGCAGACAAAAAGGGTTTACGCTTTTAGAAACCATGCTGGTTCTCGGTATCGTTGGCGGCATTATGGTGCTGGCCGTTAATTACGGTACTCGCCAGGCCGCCCAAGAACGCCGCGATAAAACGGCACTCCAGATGCAGCAGATCCTCAATGCGGCGCTGGCCTACTATACCGCGTATGGCAGTTGGCCGGTTCCCAGCGGCACCTGCACCTTTGCCAGCAACAGTGTCAGCAATGCAAGCGTGCCGGCTGATTTATCCACCTTGTCGCAGGCGGGCTATCTGCCAAGCACGGTGAGCAATAATGCCTTTGGGTTTCCCTACAGCATTAATTGTGACAGCGTGACCGGCGGTGTTTTTTACGTCATCACGCAGCTGAGTTCAGTGGCGAACGCATTGGTCATTTCTGGCGAAATGCCGATCGCCTATCTCTCCGATCAGTACGGTAATGCAACTCCCAGTGGCGCTTACGTGACGGCCCAGGTGACTACGCCGGGACAAAATCTCAATAACGCGCGTTCGATGAATTTCGCCGGAGTCTATCACCATGGCGCCTGCGTGCCGGTGCCGGTCTGTCCCGGCTATAACGCGGCCGCCAGCCCGCCGGCTTGCAACTCGGGCACCAATTGCATGATTCCCCAGGTCATGGTGGCGCCGGCCTCCGTGAGCGGCGTCAGCGATTCCAATAGTACGAATGCCTATCCCATTAGCAGCTTCACAGCCTATGCCCTGGGCCCTGATACTGCGGACAATGTCATGGGGTGCCCGGCCGTTGTGCCGCCGGCGACCACACCGACCTCCACGGTCACGCCTTGCACCTGGGGGAATAATGGTATCCCCAATGGTTCACAAGCCTCGCCCTCCGGACTGTATTGGCGTGTTTGTCTGCAAGTTGTCACGGGAAAAGGGATTGTTTCTTCCACCAACACGGGGACGGGCGCGGCAGCCTGGGGGCAATATGTTTCCCTGATCGCGATGACGCGCTGCACACCGCCGAATGAACCTTATGGCTCAGACTTTACAGTTTTTACACAATAATCGGGATGCCCCTATATCCGCTTCTCCCTTCCATACTCCCCTTCCTCCACGCTTTTCGTGGAGGGGGGGTTAGGGGAAGGAGGTAAAAATCAAAGTGAAAATCATAAATCATAAATTAAAGCTCAAAGCTCAAAGCTCAAAGCTCAAAAATCAAAACTATTTATTTACCTCCTCTCCCTAACCCTCTCCTCCACATAGAGCGTGGAGGAGAGGGGATATGGAAGGGAGGAGCGAATATATACGAAAATCCCCTTACACATTTTTTATAAATCGCTTATACTTGATTTTGAATTTACATGAGATCATGGGCTTAACTATGCATTTCATCGGGATGAAAATGAAGTGCCTTCTACGCTGGATGGTGATTCTTTGCAGTGTTGCTCCTGCTATTTCTTTCGCAGAATGGGAAATGGCCAATCCACAGGCGGCTGCGCCCAGCGACAGCTTTTTCCAAGCGGGAACGCAGCAAAATAATGCTTTTGCGCCGGCTGGCGGAGACGCTTACCCCAATCAATTTGCCAATCTGGGCACCCCTGCTCCGGTTTATGCCATTAGCATCAGTGGTTCGCTAAAGCAGAATCTGGAACGCATTTTTGGCCGCTATCATTGGAAAGTCATATGGAAGGCGCCTTATGACTATAATTTTGATGGCCGTGTGACCGGCGCCAGTGTTCCGGATGTGTTAGAAAAACTGCTCAAACCTTTTCCACTCCAAGCAATTATGTATATGTCTAACCGAACCATGGTCATCGTGCCGAGGCAAAGACAACATGAATAAAATAGGTTCAGGTTTCGTTCGCGTTTTCTGCTTTTTTTTTATGGCCTTTTTGCTGGGCTGTAATTCCACGACGTATAATCAAACGGAAGGCAATATCGCGGATGCCAAACAAAGCGAGGTTGCCGCTCGCGCCCACATGGATACCTTGACCAAACCCGCCGCGCCGTTGGTGATTAAAGATGGCCTGTATGTGGATACCACGCCGGTCAGTCTGGAAAGGCAGCCGGACTGGCTCAAGAATCCGATTGTAATTAAAGGCGATCAACTGCCCTTCTCTTATTATACCCGCGTGATCGCCAGTGCCGCGGACAACACTGTTTTGAACAAATATCAGTCTGGCCTGGATGCCAGCGGCTTGGTTAGCATCAACTACACTGGCACCGTTAAAGGCGCCTTGGATATTTTAGCCGCGAGAACAGGCTTTGTTTACAATGTTCAACGCGGTAATACCATTTATTGGCAGGCCTACATTACGCGCACCTTTAGCATCGCCTTCATGCCCGGTTCTTCCGATTACGTGATGGGCCAACCTTCTGGCACCAATACGGCTACCAGCACCTCCGGCGGGTCCACGGATGCCGCATCCGCGGAATATAGCGCTTTGACCGGCAAAGCCCTGTCTGTTTGGGCTGACGTTGAAAGCACGATTAAACAATTGCTTTCCTCGGACGGAAAGGTCTTTGTTTCTCAATCCTCTACCTCTGTAACCGTCCGAGATAAACCGACGAATGTCGAGCTTGTGGGCCAATATGTACGCAATCTAAATAAGAGCTTATCGCAGCAGGTTTTCGTTAAGATCGAAGTTTTGGATGTCTCGCTGGAAAATGATTATAACTTTGGCATCAATTGGCAGGCCGTGGAGAGCGCCTTTGCGCATAGCAACTGGCTCTTTAATGCCAACTATGGCAGCCCACTGAGCATCACACCGCTCACGGGCGGCACCACCTTGCCCAATGGCGGTTTGGGCCCGAATGCGGCTACGGCTATTTTGGCGAATGCCGGGGAAACTTCGCTCTTGTCCGCTATTATCAATGCGCTGAACCAACAAGCCAAAGTTTCCATCGTGGCTCAACCGCGAATTGTTTGTATGAATAACCAGGTTTCAGCGATACGCATTATTAATACCCAGCAATACATCCAGAGTGTGTCCAATACTTCGGTGCCTGCCACCAGCTCTTCTTCCGGCAGCCAGACCGTCAATAATGTGAGCACCATTACCTCACAGATCACGCCAGCGACGCTGGTTACTGGCCTCACGCTCTATGTGCTACCCAAGATTTTGGGAGACAAGGTCTACATTCAAATCAATGTGGATATGTCGCAAAACTCCAGCATCACCCAGCTCTGCGCGCAAGCCGGAACCTCGTCCACGAATTGTGCTCAAAGCTCCTACGTGATTCAATCGCCGCATGTCACAGAAAAAATATTTAACCAGCGCTCTGTTCTGACTTCCGGAGAGACGCTGGTTTTGTCTGGCTTGAAACAAGTCACCAATAATACCGGTGCCATGCAGTTATTTAACCTTCAGGAGTTGGGCGGCAAGGCTTCCACGCAAACCAATAATGATACGGTTATTTTAGTCACGCCCTACATTCTGCATCCACTCGGAACTGGCTAATGGCATATCTCACACGGGAAGATGGTGAGCGCTTTGTTATTCCCTCGTATCGTGATGTGATTTCGAAGCGTAAGGCCCAGCTGAAAGACGATCTACTTGAACTCAGCTCCCGCTACGGGGAGTTTATTACTTTTCACCGGCGCGGCATGGCGCAGTTTGAAATCGCTTTTTCTCGCGACGCCGGCTATCTTTTTGGCGAATGCGTTTGGCATTATTTCAAGCGCCCTGCCGATCTCATTTATTGCGAGATAATTCCTGAAACCACGGAAGCCTATTTTGTCCTTGTGAAGGACGGCAGCGTTTATCTGGACGGTAGCTTTCCTCTCGAAAACATCGCGGAAGAAGTGCTGGTTTTTACCACGCAACAAAATAATTTTGAAATCTTTGTTTATGGCGATGTGCCCCTCAGTGAGCACCCTCAGGAGGGAAAACTTTCTTTTGATCCCCAGTCCGTGAAGTCTTTCACCGTTCTGACCGAGCCTCTGTTCCAGCATTTACCGGTGGTCAAGGCCTATCAGCTGCAGCTGGTTGATGTGGTTTTGCGCCAGCAGGGTATCGGCGTTTTTCCGGTTAAATATATTCTAGCGGTAGTGGTCGCTCTGGGTTTGGTCTGGATGGGTTTTACCTATCTGAACTTGCATAAAATGCGAATGCCGGTTGCTGAGATGCCGCGACCTCCCAATCCCTTTATGGAGTTCAATAACACGTTAATGACGGTGGCACCTGACGTTGAACTTGAGCTGGTGGTGCTGACGGTCGATCTACTAACAACCATGCCTGGATGGATTCCAACCGATATCACCTATAGTGGCGGAAAAGTAACCGTCAATGTTAAATCTCTGGGTACCAATGTTGAATATTTATATGACTGGGCTGACCATAACAATGCCTCCATTGTGATTATGCCCGGCGGCTTTTCTTTAACTATGGTCCTGCCTCTTCCAGCGAAGCGTGGCTTGCCCGATAAAATTTATCCTCTGGATCGTGTTATCATGAGCCTGATAGACCGCATTGCTGTTTTCATGCCCGGAAATGTAGTTAAAGTAGGGGCTTTTAAAACAAAAAGAGTTTTTAAAGAATCGGATTTGCACATTGACTTGGTAGAAGCTTCGCCGGACCTGGTCTTTATGATTGCGGAGCAACTAAAAGATTTGCCCTTGGTCTTGACAAACCTGACGCTGAAAATAAATCATGGTCTAACGGGCACAATTGTTTTACAAGCATTGGGAAATTAAGCTATGGCAGAAAAACAAAGTTTTGCAGCACTGCCCCCAGGGCAAAAGGTCATCAGCGTCGTTATTCTGATGGTGATTGTTTTTTCCATCTGGGAAGTCATCGGTATGTTTCGCGGCGGAAAAAATGCTTCAGCGACCATTGCGCCTGCCCAGCCGGCTGTTACGGCTACTGCTCCTGCGCAGAAGACGCCTCTTAAACCCGATCTGCCCAAGTCTATGCCGCCGGTGGTTCAACAAGTCGCCGGACCGGCATCCGTCGCTGCAGTGCCGCGGCAGCCTGCAAGTCCTCACCTGACATCACAGCAATCCCATCCCGAGGTGGAGTCAACGCCTCCCTCTTCCATCGTTCTGGTGCAGCAGGAGCAGGTGCAGAGCAAGTATGTCACCGCCCTTAATGAATTACAGATGTTGAAAATTCAAAAGGAAATAGCCGAGACCAGTCAGGCAATTGTGGCGGCTAAACTCGCGACGGCGACGGCGGAAAAATCGATTAGTGATTTACTCTCGGAAGCCGAGGTTACTTCTGTAAATAAACCGGGTGGTACGAACATTGGGCCCTCCTCCACCACGATCATGTCGCCGCCACCGGGACCTCCAGGAGAAATGCCTGGCACTTACTCAGTTCAATCGGTGACGATGGAGCAGGATCAATGGCATGCGGTCGTGAAATTCAAAGATAAACTCTATGATGTGAGTGTCGGCGATATGTTGCCGCCGGATAAATCGCTGGTGAAAGCCATTGATCAAAGAGGCGTTACGCTTGATACCGGTGGCATGGAACAACGAATTCCGTTGACTGTGACGGACAATACGGCGCCATCGACTGAAACCGATGGTCACGGTGGAACGGCGCATAGTCCCTCTTCAGGTCAATAAGACCTTACGCGATAAGGAGATCCAAGCGGGGATAATCACGAATCTCCCCTCTTGAGGCAAGCATAAGCTTTGCTTATGCACCGCAATAAATAATTGGCTAGGCGTTATTGAATCAATCCGATTTACTGCAGGACCCCCTCCCCTCCACGTTTTTTGTGGAGGGGAGGGTTGGGGAGGGGAGGTGAAAATGCGCCGAAGCTTAACGCATAGGGATTGTTCTTTACCTCCTATCCCTAACCCTTTCCTCCACAAAAAACGTGGAGGAAAGGGGACGTTAGCGTTAAATCCGATTGATTCAACAACGCCAATTGGGTGAATAATCCCCGCGTTAGCGGGAACAACCAGGAGCGCTTGGTCTCAATGGCCTTTGAAAAACGTTCTAGCCTGCTTTCCGTGCTGATTTGTTTAACCCTTCTCAGTATTGCCGCTCAGCTTTCTCTTTTTGTCATTCATAATCATACGACTGATGTGCTGGATGCTTTTGTTGGTAGTTCAATCCCAGCTAATTTTTTTCATCATGCTATTCTCCTGCCTGTGATCGAATTTTTTAGTCTGCAAGTCGCGGCATATCTTTTATTTATCGCCTTCATTTGGTTTATCACGATGGCTTGCAGTGAGGTGCTATCGCTGCCGGCTTACGGCTTAGGAATCTTTTTCTGGCTATGCGCTAGCCTGGTTGTTTTTGGGCTCAATGCTCAATTTTTCCCGGACTCCTTTTTTGCCGTGGGGCTTCCCTCTTTGCTTGCGACCAAGGCAGTCCTATTGCTCACGTTGCTGATTTTAGGCTTGGCCACAGCTTTGGCATATTATCAACTTATTCGTCGGCGGCGATATCGGCGCTTAGGGCTGATATTTTTCAGTCTCGTCGGGTTGACTTTGCTTGCCAGCTTGGTGAATGACTTCAGCGCTCAAACGCGTTACCACGTCACGGGTACTCCTGCCAAACCCAACATTATTTTAATCGGCCTCGATTCCTTGCGCCCGGATTATACAGGCTACTTTGGAAGCGCGCTGAATCATACGCCGCACATCGATCAATTTCTGCGAAAAGCCGTGACGTTCAAGGAGGTCTATACGCCCTTAGCCAGAACCTTTCCGGCATGGGTTAGCATTTTGACCGGCAAACACCCTAAAAACAGTCATGCGCGTATTAATCTCGGCTACGCAGCGCCAGTTGTGACGAATGATACTTTAGCCAGGCAATTGAAGGCTGCAAACTACGCAACCATTTATGCCACGGATGAGAAACGCTTTAGCAATATTACCGAAGACTATGGTTTTGATCAGTTGATTGGGCCCAGCATGGGCTTGAATGATTTTATACTCGGCGGCTTGAGTGATTTTCCCTTGACCAATCTGCTGGTTAATTTGCCGATCGGGCGTTTTCTCTTCCCCTACAATTATGCCAACCGCGCCGCGGCGATTACCTATGAGCCGGACCGTTTTTTGCAGTTAGTCAAAGCCGGCTTGCAGCGTCGAGAGGATAAGCCGCTTTTTCTGGCTTTGCATTTTTGCGTCACGCATTGGCCTTTTACTTGGGCGAATGATCGGCAGCCGGTGCATTTAATGATGAATGAGCGTTATCGCAGCTCGGTTGCCAAGGTGGATCAGCAATTAGGAGACTTGCTGCAAATTCTCAAGGAAAATGGCTTATTGGGAAACAGCATTGTGGTTTTGTTATCCGATCACGGCACTAGTTTTGGTTTGCCGGGAGATCGTTTACTGGATCAGCGGCATTATCACGGTGATCCGGCGCGACTGAAATGGGTGACCGTCAATCAGTTGAGCCAGCCCGACGGCGACAGTCTTGATTTGGAAAAGAGCTACAGTTTGAACACGGCCTATGGCCAGGGAACGGATGTTCTCAGCTTGAAACAATATCAAGTCTTGCTGGCCTTTCAGTATCTTGTTTCAGCGGTTCCCGCTAATGCGGGGATAGACCACCTTGTTTCTATGGAGCGCACAAGCAAAGCTTATGCTCGTATTCAGCAGGGTGAATCGCGATTCTCCCCTCTGAGAACTCCCCATCGCGAAAAATTAACGGGAACTGCTGATTTTGCATCCTCCGCGCGTAATTCGATTGCGTCTCTTTTTCCGGCTCATGCCGTGCAGGAACGCGGTTCTTTACTGGATATCGCGCCTACCCTCCTAGCTTTGCTGCATTTGCCACCGATGAAACAAATGGATGGTCTTTCTCTTGTGCCCTTTCTTTTTAAGGCCGGGAAAGCAGCGCTGCCCGCGCGCCCGCTGTATTTGGAAACTGGCTACAGTGTGTCTGAGCTTGAAACCAATAAGATTGAAGTGGAGAAGGTGATCAGCCGCACCATTCATCTTTACCAGGTGAACCCAGAGAATGGCTATTTATACATTAAGCCCAGCGCAGACGCCGCAGTTCTGGAAAATAAGCAGCGCGCTATTCTATTCGGCCCCTGGCTGCTGGCGCGCTATCCAGCCCTGCAGCGCACACGTTTAATCCGCTCACGAGGGAGCCTGGATTTTAAAACGGAAGTGCAACCGGCTTATTACTTGCTGGCGAATATTCAAACCGGTGAATGGACGATGGAACTGGATACGACTTTTGCTAAAAAAGCCCCGGTTGCTGAACTTAGAAAAAAGCTTAAAGCGTTTTATGGAGGTGAACTGCTTCTCCTCGATATCAACAACTCATTATCCCCTTCCCTCCACGCTGTTGGTGGAGGGAAGGGTAAGGGAAGGGAGGTATAAAGCACTTTAAATCCAAGAAATACTTCCTAATCCGTGTATGTGCCTGATGGGCGTGGATTCT
>JABDGC010000019.1 GCA_013286215.1 Gammaproteobacteria bacterium | reverse complement strand
AGGTTGTGGTTTGATGTGCGCCAAGGCCTATGCCGACAACGAGGAGCAAATGCAAATGTCCGCACCCGGCGAAACCCAAAAATCGGAAGGCCAAGCTTTCCTTGATCAAAATAGACTCAAGCCCGGCGTAATTACCTTGCCGGATGGCTTGCAGTACAAAATTTTGAGAGAAGGCCAAGGTGAACGACCCACCGATAGCGACACGGTAACAGTCAATTATTCCGGAACCTTAGTGAATGGCACGGAATTTGATAGCTCCTATAAGCGTGGGCAACCAGCCACATTTCCAGTAAATGGTGTTATCCCAGGTTGGACGGAAGCTTTGAAGCTCATGAAAGTGGGTTCCACTTGGAAACTGTATATCCCAGCGGCCCTGGCCTATGGCGAACGCGGTGCTCCACCGGCGATTGGCCCCAATCAAACCTTGATTTTTAAGGTGCAATTGATTTCCATTAATCATGAAGGCAGCACTTAAAAAATCCCGCTGGATTGCCGCGTTTCGCTCGCAATGACGGGTTTAATGGAATGGCGGTGCGGGTTGGGGAGTGGAGGTAAGAAATAATTTGAAATTTTAAATGGATGAATTTTTTTACCTCCTATCCCTAACCCTTTCCTCCACAAAAAGCGTGGAGGAAAGGGGACTTTAGTGCTCAATCGAGTTTATTCAACAACGTCCTAAGCTATTTCAAAGGTAAATCAGCTTTAATCCTCTCGAACAGCTTTTCTTCCTCTGAGCGCCTTGGTTTTCCCGTGTAATTTCTTTTTGCTCAACCGTCGCTGCATGGCGGTAAAGGAAGGCTTGGTCTTTTTGCGTTTCTTCGGTCGGATGGCCGCGTGCTGGAGTAGGGTCCGAAGGCGTTCGAGAGCGTCGCGTTTATTGCTTTCCTGGGTGCGGTAGGTCGTGGCTTTGATAATGATTTCGCCGTCGAGGGTGAGTTTACTGCCGTATAATTTCAGAAAACGTGTTCGAAGCTCTTCAGGCAGAGAAGGGGACTGCAGGACATTGAAGCGCAATAGCACTCCCGAAGCCACTTTGTTCACATTCTGGCCGCCGGGGCCGGGAGAGCGGATAAAGCGAAAGGAAAGTTCGGACTCATCCAGGGCAAGCGTCGGCGAAATGCGAATCATGGCGGTGGTTCCTGAAATCCGGTGGAGGCGTTATAATCATACCATTATTAGCGGCTCTCGCTCACCTAGTAGAGTGTCAACTTGATTTTGTCATCCTGTACAAAGTCTCTGTCATCCTGAGCGCAGCGAAGGATCTCACTCCCTCTGCAGCAAGGAGATCCTTCGCTGCGCTCATGACAGCAAGCAAAACGGGACAAAATCAAATTGACACTGTACTAGAGGATCCAGGCTATGATTCGCGCTCTCGATTTAGGCGGTAAAACTTTTCCAGTGAATTTGATACAAGGCCCCTTGGCCGGCGTTAGCTGCGCTCCATTTCGCATGCTGACTTGGCAATATGGGCGGCCGGCTTATTCCTGCACGGAAATGATTTCCTGCAAGACGCTGCTGCATCAGCCGGACTGGGTCCAGCAGCGCTTTATCCGCAAACATGCGGAGGAGGGTCCGGTTTGCTTCCAATTGGCTTCAAGCGATCCTCTTGAGTTGGCCGAAGCAACCCGGCGTGTGACCGACTGCGGCGCTGACCTGGTGGACTTGAACGGTGGCTGCCCCGTGAAAAAAATTCGCAGCAAGGGCGCCGGCTCCGGTTTGCTCACCGAGCCGCTCAAGCTTTATCAGTTAATTAGCGCGATGAAAAAGAACACGCCGCAGCCGGTGTCCGTCAAGATTCGGGTGGAGGGGCGAAATGAGAAATTTAATGCTGAACTGGTTAAAGTGATTAGCGAGGCCGGCGCGGATTTTCTGGTGGTGCATGGCCGCCACTGGACGGAGCATTACGAAACACCGTGCCGCCATGAAGCGATTCAATATTTTGTCGAGCACCTGAAAATTCCAGTCATCGGCAACGGCGACATTGCTTGTTTGGCGTCGCTGAAAAAAATGCTGGCGACTGGCTGTGCCGGAGTGATGATAGGTCGGGCCGGCGTGGGGCAGCCCTGGTTGATTCAACAATTAATCGCTGAAATGGAGGGCAGGGTGTTCACGAGGCCTTCTTTGGAGGAGGTCGGTTCTATTTTTTTGCGGCATATCGAAGAATTAGCGGCGCTGCTCGAGTGTGAAAAGTTTGCCGTGTTACAGGCGCGCAAGGTGGCCAAATATTACGGTCGGCCTTTGTCAAAGCGAGGGGAGTTTTGCGACAAGGTGAATGTTTGCACGGACCTGGAAGGCTTGCAGGCGATTTGTCGGCGTTATTTTACTGACCAATAACCGCAGGCTTAATGGTGATGATGTCCGCCACCATGTCCCCAGTGCCCATGACGCCAGTAGCCGTTATAGCCTACGCCGCCCTCATACCAAATATAGCTTGGGCCGGGTGCCGGACCGGCATATTCCACGTATTGGCCGGGAATCCAGTAGCCCCTGTACCAGTGGCCGGGAATATAAACCACGCTGGAGCCATAATAGGTGCCGATGCCGATGGCTACACGAGCCGCTTCAACAGGGTTAACGCTAAGCAGCAGGGTTATAAAGGTCAGGGTAGCGAGCAGTAACAAGCAAAATCGCTTGTTTGGTGTTTTGATGTGGTCTGGCATGATTCCTCCTCTGATTATGCATTTGCTTCCTTGTATTCTCATTGTCCCACCTTTCATGCTGAAGTTGCAATGAAAGAGCCATTAACCCATTCAATTTAAAAGCAATAATAGCAGCATGGTGCTCATTTAAACCTTAATGGCGGCGGTGAGGTCATCGACAGCTATTTTAGGCTGTAATTTAAAATTATTATTAAGTTCATTTGGTTACATTATTTATATAATGAATTACTTTAATTATGAGTTAAAATTAGGTTAATAGAAGAATAAAAGAGGAGTGCTAACGATGCGCGCAACAAGCTGGGGGTGGGTCTGGTTTATCTTTTTCTTCCTGAACTTCGTTTTTCCTTCCATGGCATTTTCCTATTCATCCTCTTACTATAATCCTGCTAACTTTGAGTCCCGCATGCCTTCACGCATTGCTCCGGAAGGTCAAAGCGTCGTCATCGTGAATCCCCGAGTTCATGCCTGGGGAGCCTACGATAGCAGTGGCTATTTGGTGCGCGGAGGCGAGGCCACGGCTGGTTCAGATTGGTGCAGAGATCTGGGGCATCCTTGTCATACACGCACGGGTGTTTTTCATGTGCTTTCCTTGGGAAGCGCTTATTGTAAATCGAGTAAATTTCCTATTCCTCGCGGCGGAGCGCCTATGCCTTATTGCATGTACTTTAATCACGGTCAGGCTTTGCATGGCTCACCGGAGGGCGAAGTGGTAGACGGCAATATTAGTCATGGCTGTGTGCGCCTTCATGTGCAAGACGCGGAATGGCTGCGTTTTAATTTTGTCTCAGTCGGCACCAAGGTGGTCGTCTTGCATTATTAATGACTGGGTTGAGGGAGGCGCTCTGTGAGTACCATCAAAAAACAACTCGTCCCGTCGTTTATAGCGATTTTTCTGAGCTTTTTTTTCGCGTCTGCTTTCGCGGTCCCTCCTGAGGCCGTCACCGCCAAAAACGGCATGGTCGTGACAGAGCAGCAGCTGGCTTCTGAGGTTGGAGTTCAAATTTTGCGACAGGGCGGCAATGCTGTCGATGCCGCGGTTGCTGTTGGCTATGCGCTGGCAGTTGTCCATCCCTGCTGCGGTAATATTGGCGGCGGTGGTTTTATGTTGATTCACCTTGCGAATGGAAAAAATATCTTTCTGAATTTCCGTGAAAAGGCTCCCTTGGCGGCGAATGCTAAAATGTACCTGAATAAAAACGGTGACTTGATTCCGGATAAGAGTACGGAGGGCTATCTGGCCGTGGGTGTTCCAGGAACCGTCATGGGTTTTGAGCTAGCTTTGAAAAAATATGGTACCATGACACGTCAGCAAGTGATGGCGCCGGCCATTGCATTGGCGGAGAAAGGCTTTGTGCTGCGGCCTGGTGATATCGCCATTTTAGATAAGGGAACCGCGCATTTTCAACGGCAAGCCAAGATCGCCGCGGTTTTCTTAAAAAAAGGCAAGCCCTATCAGGTAGGAGACCGTCTGCAGCAAAAAGACCTGGCCCAGACTTTGCGTTACATCGCGCAAACAGGCGTCGCCGGCTTTTATAAGGGAAAAATCGCCAAGGCCATTGTCGAGGATAGTCAAAAAAATGGCGGCATTCTAACGATGAAGGATTTCGCGCAATATAAGGTTGAAGAATTAACCCCCTTGGTCTGCAGCTATCATGGCTATCAGGTTCTGTCAGCACCGCCGCCGAGTTCTGGAGGAGTCGCGCTCTGTGAAATGCTCAATATACTGGAAGCCTACCCACTTAAAAAACTGGGCTTTCACTCAAGCCAAGGTTCTCATTATATTATCGAGGCGATGCGTTTCGCTTTCGCCGACCGTAATAATAAATTAGGAGATCCCGATTTTGTGAAAAATCCCGTCACGACTTTAATATCAAAAGAGTATGCCGCACAAATACGGAAAGAAATTTACCTGGACCGGAGCACGCCGTCTTCCTTGTTGCCACGGTCTCCTTCTCATGCGGAAAATGTGAATACCACGCATTATTCGCTTGTGGACAAATGGGGCAATGCCGTGGCGGTGACCTATACCATCAATCGCTTTTTTGGTTCCTACACGATAGCCGGCCGTACAGGGTTTTTCCTGAACGACGAAATGGATGATTTTGCCGCCAAGCCGGGTTTTGCTAATCAATTTGGCTTGGTGCAAGGCGAAGCGAATAGCATTCAGCCCGGCAAACGACCGCTGAGCTCGATGACGCCGACGATGGTGATGAAGGCTAAAAAACCGCTGATCGTTCTTGGCAGCCCCGGCGGACCGCGCATCATCTCCAGCGTTCTGCTTACGATCCTGAATATTCTGGATTATGGCCTGGACGTGCAAGCGGCGGTCGATGCGCCGCGTTTTCATCAGCAGTGGCTGCCCGAATGGGTGGATATCGAGAAAGAACCCACGGTTTTCTCGGCGGCTGCCACCGAAAAGCTGGAGCAGATGGGGTATCGCTTTAAAAAACACGTCCTTTGGGGAGCAGTGGAGGCTATTTTTATCGACCCTCAAACCGGGCTGCTTTATGGTGGCAGCGACTATCGTCGGCCTTCCGGCGGAGCGGCAGGGTATTAATGATGACACCCTTAGATTATTATCGTGAACAAATCCGCGGCGGGCAGATTGCGGAGGATCCACGGCAACTCAGCGCCTTGCTGCATTTCGAAAAATTGCGACAGCGGCTCTTGCGCGAAAATTTGAAACGCGCCGGGCTTTTAGCTTCCCTGCGCAAGCCAAAATTAATTAAAGGGCTCTATCTTTGGGGAGGCGTAGGCATTGGTAAAACCTTTTTAATGGACTGTTTTTATCATAGTTTGCCTTTTTCCAGAAAGTTGCGCCTGCATTTTCATCAGTTCATGAGTTATGTGCACGAGGAGTTAGCCAAGCATCAGGGGAAGAAAAATCCCCTGCAAATCATTGCCGCCGAACTGGCGCAAAAGGTTCTGGTGCTGTGCTTTGATGAGTTTTATGTCTCGGATGTTGCCGACGCCATGCTGCTGGGCCGTTTACTGGAAGCCTTGTTCGCCCAGGGCGTCTGCTGGGTGGCAACCTCCAATATTCCGCCGGATGAACTGTATAAGAACGGTTTGCAACGGCAGCATTTTCTGCCGGCCTTGGCCCTCCTCAAACAAGAGATGGAAGTCTTGCATTTGAGTGGCCAGGTTGATTATCGCCTTCGCCATTTAAAACATGCCGGCGTGTTTTATATCCCGAATGATGAGCTCGCACGGGACAATATGGAAAAAAGTTTTGTCCTGCTGAGTCATAATGATTCAGAGAGTTCCAAGGCGATTGAACTCTTTGGGCGTAAAATTCCGATTATAAAACAAACCTCTAATATGATCTGGTTTGATTTTAAAGTCATTTGTGGCGTGCCGCGCAGTCAAGAGGATTATTTAGCGCTGGCAAAAAAATACAGCACGATTTTTGTCAGCGACCTTCCTATTCTGCCGCCCCAATCCCGGGATAAAATAAGCTTATTTATTAAATTGGTAGACGTCCTCTATGATGCCCGGACGCGCCTGGTCCTTTCCGCGGAAGCCAGCCTGGATAAAATTTATAGCCAGGGCCGCTTGCACTTTGAATATACACGCACCCATTCCCGTTTATTGGAAATGCAATCGGAAGCTTATTTCTTAAAGTGATGCTATAATAATCTTATGGCAGGCATTGATCGAAGCCCTACAAGCAAGCCTGGGGAAGTCAGAGAGCTGATGTGGTGAGCAAACCTGGCATGACTAGGGAGCCTAAAGCATCACTGAGACATCCACCTACATTCTCGGGCCTTCGATCAATCCTGCCTACTTATTTCATCGCGGCGAACGTGCCGTATCCCATGCGTGAACCGTGTCAAAAATAGCTTGTCCAGCGCCCATGCCAGCCCCGGTACGCAACATTCCCCAGTGGGGATTGAATCTCAAGCCGAAAAATGTCAACTGCCTCAGTAAACTACCACTTTGTTGTCTCGACTCCTGATACAGCGAACGAAAGATTTCGGTGACAGAGGGCATCGGCTGATGCGGCAAGGCTTTATATTGCATATTTTTGGCGTAGTTATGCGGCGAGGAGAGGAGGGTCGCGATAATTCCGCTGGTGGTATTACAGGCAAAATCCGTGGTCAGAACGCCGCCTTGTGTTTTTTTACCTTGTCGCTCGGGAAGAAACATTTTGTGCAGGACACTGCGTATGACTTCATAGGAGGAGCCAAAAATCATGTCCCGATAAATGGTCGGCCGTACTCCACGAATAAAAGGTTCCGCTTTTCCCGCTGCCCACATTTTTTTTGCCGTCGGAGTAAATTGAGCGTAATCATTGCCCCACATTTGAGATTTAATGGCACTCGTCGGGTTGGTGAAAAGCGCATTCACTGTGCCGGCAAAGCCCCCAACAGCGATATTGGCAAGAATTGCGCCCCCATTGAACTGGATCGCGACCACAGGATAAATATGGTTTCGTGCCTCCTGCTGTGCAATATAATAGATACTACCAAAGCAGAATTTGAAGGAGATCGCTTGCAGACAGCCTTGAAACGGGGAAACAAAATTCGCAGAGTTCCACATCGGTCTCTTGTGAATAGTGGCCAAATAAAAGGCGCGGTCAAACCAATGGAATAAGAGCGTTGAAACCACGGACTGGATCAGGCTGCTTAAAAGATATTTTTTAAATGGTTGCTCGTGCTGGTGCTGTACGGCGGTTGCTTGTTCCAGCTTCGCTGCTGTTTGATCCTTCGTTTTGCTAGGCTCACTGTTCACCTCTGGCATGATTTATCTCCTTGTAATATTTTTAGGCTGCTCATCATATACAAGGAACAAAAATAAAGCAAAATGCTTTTAAGCTTTTAACTAAGAAATTGGGCGAAGAAAATGTCTCAGTGCCAGGCCTGAATCGCTCCTCCCTGCGGAAACAAGGACTCTGTCTTCGCCACCACCGCTTTCGAATGCATCACCGCAACCAACTTTTTAAACAAGGGATTATCTTTGTCTTTCTCCCTCACCACAATAATATTGGCATACAGCGAGTCTGCTCCCTCCCGCACCACAGCCTGATTCGTCTTAAACCCTGCTGCGCCGATATAGTCATTCGTCAAGGCCACTAAATCCGCATCATTTAATACCCTCGGCAACTGCGCCGCATCCAAGAGTTTAAATTGAAAATGCTGCGGATTCTCAGTGATATCTTTTAAAGTAGCCAGGGTCCCGGCTTTCGGTTGCAGCGAAATCAACCCCGCCTTTTGCAGTAATAAGAGCGATCGACCTTCATTGCTGGGATCATTGGGCAAGGCGATCAAGGCACCCGCTTTTAACTCTGCCAAACGCGAGATTTTCCGTGAATAAAAACCCATGGGATAGACAAAAGTCTTGGCGATGGGAGCCAGCCGATAGCCTCGCGCTTTATTTTGCGCCTCCAAATAGGGCAGGTGTTGAAAGATATTGCCGTCGATGTTTCCGTTGGCCAGCGCGGTGTTCGGTTGCACGTAATCGTTGAAGGTGATTATTTTAAGTTTCAGTTGATATTGCTCTGCAGCAATTTTTTGCGCCGTTTTCATCACCTCCTCAGACCAGCCGGCGGTGATGCCGATTTTTAATTCGTCATTCTGAGACGAGAAGTGAGCATCGATCTGACTGCCGAGGGACAGCAGGCCTAGAATTAGGCCAGTAACCACCAGTGGCTTGAGCTTGCGTCGTTTAGCCAAAAAATCACCGGCGAATTGCACCAGTTGAACGATAAAGATTAAGACTAATACCGTTTCCAAGGTCACGATCGCGTCAAAACGTTGATAGCCATAATTAATGGCGAGTTCACCCAGGCCACCGCCACCAACAGTTCCAGCCATGGCCGAGTAGCCGATCAAGGCAATGACGGTGAGCGTCAAACCACGAATGAGGGCCGGCAAGCTTTCCGGGATGAGTATTTTGAAAATAAACTGTGGCGTGGTTACGCCTAAGGAATGCGCGGTTTCGATTAAGCCGGCGGGAATTTCCGCGAAAGCGTTTTCACAAATGCGCGCATAAAACGGAATGGCGGCTAAGGCCAGAGGCACGATGGCAGCGTTGCTGCCAATGGTGGTTCCCACGAGGAGGCGTGTCAGGGGAATGATGCTGATCATGAGAATAATAAAAGGAATGGAGCGCGTCACATTGACCAGTAAGCCTAGCCCGTGATGCAGCCACCGGTTCTCAAAGGCCTGCTTTTCGCGGGTTAGAAACAGGAGGGTGCCAATCAACGAGCCAAAAATCACGCTGATCAGACTGGCCACATAAACAATATAAATGGTTTCCCAGGTGGCCTTCAGTAAAAGAGCGAGTTCGAGTTTATACATGGAGGATTTCTGCCTTGATTGAGGTTGAGCGGATGTAGGCCAGGGCTTGCTCCAGGGCGCTTGCTTCCCCGGTTAGGGCGCAAATGGTGAAGCCAACCGTCGTGTCCTGAACTTTTTCAATGAGCGCTTGTCGCAGATTAAAGTTGACGTTAAATTTCTTCACCAGGGAGGAAATAATAGGTTCATCACTGTCTTTGCCAATAAAGGTCAATTTTAACACGAGCGAATCCTTGTCATTCTGGTCGGGTACGTAAAAATGCAGCGCTTGTTGAATGAGTTGCTGGGTGACTTTGGTTTGCGGGTTGGAAAAAATAGTGACCGTCGCGTTTTCTTCCACTAACTGACCATGGTCTATAATGCCGACGCGGTCGCAGATTTTCTTGACGACGTCGAGCTCGTGGGTGATGAGTAAAACGGTCAAGCTTAGTTCCCGATTGATTTTTTTTAGTAAATGCAGCACCGCGGTCGTTGATTCCGAGTCCAAGGAGGAGGTTGCCTCATCGCAGAGCAGTAAATGTGGATCGGTCGCCAGGGCGCGGGCAATGCCGACCCGCTGCTTTTGGCCGCCGCTCAGCTGCGCTGGAAAATGATGGCGTTTGTCACTGAGTCCGACCAGTTCCAGTAATTCCGTCACCTTCCGCTGAATTTCAGGTTCGGGGCGACCGGTGATTTCCAAGGGCAGCGCGATGTTTCCAAAGACGGATCGGGAATCCAATAAATTGTAATGCTGGAAGATCACACCGATCTTATGCCGGTGTTCTCGCAGCTGCGCGAGAGAAAGCGTGGTGAGATCAACGCCATTGACCCAGACCTGGCCCGAGTTCGGGCGTTCCAATAAATTGACTGAGCGTAACAAGGTGCTTTTGCCGGCGCCGCTTTTTCCCAGTACGCCATAGATTTCACCACGCTCGATGTGGAGATTGATATTTTTTAAAGCGTGAAATTCCCGATTATGGACGGAATAGCTTTTATTCAGCTGTCTGAGTTCAATCATCACGACTCCCCTTATTTATTAATCCACGGCTAAATAAGGCGCGAAAAAAAACCATCGTGCTAAGGGCATCGATGGTCATTGATACGCTTTAGCCATATTTATAAAGCGCTTGCAAGCTGTAGCTCAAATCAGCGCTTAAATCTTCAACGCCTAGTATAACGCAAGTTTCCGGTCGCGGTCAAGAGGGTCTGAGCTGCGTTTTAATAGCCCTGCTGCGTTAACATGGCGTTCAAATAGGGCGTGGTATAGTTTGCCACCAGACCGCCGAGAAAGCCAAACAAGTGCGCTTCAAAAGAAGAGCGGGCTTCCAGAGGAAAAAGGTTCAATAACAAGCTACCAAAGTAATAAACGCAGACCAGGCCCAAGGCGAGCGATAGGACGGTCGGTTGTTGATAAGCATTTAATAGTAAATAAGACCAATATCCCATAATGACGCCGCTCGCGCCGATATGCAGTGCCTTTCTGCCAAAGAGCCAAGTGCCCAAACCGCCGATGATCATAACGGTAGCTGTGACCGAGAAAAAGGTGTTCAGTCCGCCTAATAAAACGAAGCTCAGCAGGATGAATAAGGGTATAGAATTGAAAAAGAGATGATTGAAGTTGCCATGCAAGAAGGGCGAGGTAAAAATGCCGATCAAGCCAAAGAGGTGGCGCGGATAGATCCCTAAAATATTCAAGCGATAGCCCAGAATAAAATTTAGCAAATGGATCAGATATAAGCTGCCGAGGATGGCGAGCACAAAAGGCATATTTTCTTTCAATAAGCTAATACTGAGATCCAGCTGGGCGACTGCGTCGTGAAAACTGTCCATTCTAATCCCTAGCAAAAAGCATATTGTTTACTATTCAGGATGAAATGACAAGCGCTCTCCTGAGGCTGATCAAATCCGTATTTTCGACCATTCCGGATAGGTCGGTAAGGTTTCAGGGGCTTTCGATTTGACACGCTCCGCCAAGGCATCTGTCGTCACTCGCTCCTGCCGCAGCTCTGCTAATTTAACTGAGAAAGCAGGCAGTTCGCTGCTTAAAGCCGGTTTATGAAAGAAACCAAAGCGTCCGGTTTGGTGATAATGGACGCCGGCGGCAAGGAGATAACCCGCGCCTAAACTCGCCAAAAAAAGGCCTAGATTGGCCAGAATATTGAGGAGGGAAGGGCGTTTGGTGTTTTGCTGAAAATAGGTATGTGTGAACCTGACAGCCTCGGTGCAATTTTCAAAGGCAATGTGTTGGGCGGTTTGATGATCGGATGAGGCATTTTTGGGAGTGAAGAGCGTCTTGAGGTTGGATTCCAGAATAGTAATGAGCTTGTTGCCTTCTATAAAATCTGTGCCAGTGAGCTGGTTAACCTCGATTTTCAGTTTAATAATTTCAAGATTGAAACGGTCAAATCGTTCTTTTTCCCCGGTTAATTGCGTTTGCGTGGTCAACAGGGGTGACTCGGGTTTTTGCTCTTCTTCCAGGTGTTCCGATTGAAAAATCACACCTTCGGCGCGGAAATTAAAAACAAAATAATAGGGTGGGGTCCTATAATCCTTCAAGGGCAGCAAAAAATCCCAATGGCCGGACGGCGAGAAGAGAATAGAAATGATCGCTTCTGGGCTCAGTGGCGCGTCCGTCAGTTCGGTAGACCCTCTTCTTTTCACTTCTTCCGGGATACGAGCGGGGGTGGCGGCGGGTACGCTCAAAGAGGCTTGCGAGGGCCGCCGCTGGCGAACCGGTATTCCTTGTAAAGGATCGACAGCGACGGAGCTGCTGGGAAGTCTTTCCGAAGGCCTTGCCTTTTTTTCTGGGTAAGTTCCCGGTCTCGAATCAGAGCGAGCAAATGCAATGCTCGGGTCTCCATAGCTGGCGCCGATGGGCCTATGTTCAGTGTCATAGCCAATTAATTGGAAGTCAAAAAAACCAGCCAACAAATTTAATTGACCAAACATGGTGGCTCGACCGTCTTCCCCTTCCGGTGCTTCAATGAGTGCAATGCCATCAAGATGACTCATCGAAGCATAGTCATGTTTTAATAAGCTCATGGAAAGGGCGCGCAAAGCCGGCGCGAGGTAGATGGCCAGTGCGAGGATCTCGTAATAGCCTCTCCTATTCGTTAAATACTGTTTGAATTGGCTAAAATTATCGAGTTGCCCGTCATTCAAGGCTGCGAAGATTTCGACGAGCGGGCTTATGCATTTGTCGAGTCTTACCCGCTTGCCGCCGTCAGGGATTCCGGTGCTATAATAGTCAATGCGTTGTGCGATTTCATGTTGAACCTTCTCCTGCTTTAAAAACGATAAAAATCGCTTATAGGTCTCATCCGAAAGAGACAATTTGTCTTGGACGATTAAATTCATGAGTCCAAGCGCGATGGAATAAAAACCGCAATTACCGTCGCCGGGAACTCTTAATTTTAAAATAGCTTCATCGGCAGAATGAAGCTTGGCGTCAGCAGGCGGATAATGATAACTGGCATCCAGGTAACCGGGATTGATAGAGGGATCAATATAGATTTCGAGTTCTCGATCATGCATAGCGTATTTGCTCGTTCGATCTGAATTATTAGTATCTTACCTTAATTTATCTTAAGTCATCCTTAATTTATCTTAAGCCATCCTTAAGGCGGGTCGCCATCCGGGCTATCGCTCGAAAAAATAAATAAAGCCGACCCCGAATTCATTCGAGTTGGGGGTCCCAATCTGGGATACCGAGCCGTAACCGGTATAGATATACTCTCCGCGCAAGGCTATTTGGCTCGTTAGCCGGGTTTGCAGCCCCAGGCCCAACTGAGCACCCAGTTTCATGCTGTTGGGGGCGACGAAACGCGAGCTGATTAAGCCCAGGCGCAGGTAGCCGAGAATTTGTTTATAGATTAAGGTTCCGGGAAGCAGGCTGGCGCCAAAGCTATTGGAGGCTTTCGCGGTCGGGCCATTGGCGTTACCGCGGATGTCGGAGAGGGTCATGGTCGCGGGGATATAAAACAATTCACCGGCAAAATAATACTTATTGGACCAGTCGGCGTAACCCAGCGAGGCCCTGCCATGCAGGCCGCGAAAGCTGGCTTGATTGGCGGAAATATCCTGCACCAGGAGCGTGGGTCCTATATAGACCTTGCCGTGACAAAACTGATCGCAAAGGGTCGCAGAGGCTGTGGAGCAGAGACTTGCCGCGAGGAAGGCGCTGGCCCACTGTTTTTTCAGCATGTGTAATCCTTTATTGATGATTAATAATAGCAAATTTTTGCCGCCGTGAGGAGTCGCGCGTCAAGCTACACAAAGCAGGATGGCTGTGCTATCCTTAGCCACAGATGATCTTCAGGGCGGGGTGAAAGTCCCTACCGGCGGTATTTTTACAAGTGTAAAAGAGCCCGCGAGCTGACTCCCAGGAGCCAGCAGATTTGGTGAAAAGCCAAAGCCGACGGTTAGAGTCCGGATGAAAGAAGATTTTCAATCGAACCACGCTTCTTGCGCTGCTGAAAAGCGCGCGTCTTAACTACGTTTGGTTGAATGAGAGCCCTGAGAATGTGAAATAAGGGGCGATTCATTATGACTGACAGTCGATCTCAAGCTTACATGGCCCAAGCCTTGGAATTAGCACAGAAAGGGCGGGATACCGTTTCTCCCAATCCCATGGTGGGTTGTCTGCTCGTTAAAAAGGATCAAGTCATCGGCCAGGGTTGGCACCGGCGTGCCGGTGAACCCCACGCTGAAATGATGGCCTTGCGCGAAGCCGGCACGGCGGCAATTGGCGCGACGGCCTATGTGACCTTGGAGCCTTGTTGCCATTTCGGCAGAACACCACCTTGCATCGATGCCCTCATTCAGGCCGGCGTCACCGCAGTTTATCTGGCCTGTCTTGACCCCAACCCCTTGGTTGCAGGCAAAGGGATGCAAGCTTTGCAAGCCGCCGGCCTTGAGGTGAAAGCCGGCCTCCTGGAAGTGGAAGCGAAACAGCTGAATGAAGTTTTCTTTCATTACATTCAAAAACGGCGGCCGTTTGTCCTGGCGAAGTGGGCCATGTCCCTTGATGGCCGCACCACGACGCATCCGGACGATTCACGGCAAATTTCCTGTCCGGAGTCTCATCAGCATACGCATCACATTAGACGACAGGTGGATGCTATTTTAGTGGGCGCTCAAACGGCGATTCACGATAATCCTCAATTGACGGCGCGCGCGCCGCCAGGTGAGCCGGTGCCGGTGAAGCAGCCGCTGCGCATCGTTCTTTCCAGCAAGGGAAACTTACCGCTCCAGCTCAAATTATTCGACGGCAGCCTGCCAGGCAAGACACTGGTGGCGACGACAGCGGCGGCGGACTCTGTTTGGTGCCGCGCACTGGAGGACCGTCAGGTGGAAGTGCTGCGTTTGCCTCACAATGAAAAAGGACAGGTGGTTTTGCCGGCCTTGTTGGATCAGCTGGGTCAAAGAGCAATTACCAGTCTTTTAGTGGAAGGCGGCGGTTGCGTGCATGCTAGTTTCTTCGAGGAAGGCTTGGTCAATAAAATTCAGGTTTACCTGGCACCGGTGGTGATTGGCTCGCTCAAGCAGAAACAATTTTTAAGCCGGGTCGAAGTGAGTCAATTAGGCCAGGATTATGCATTTTCAGTGAATTTATAAGAGGGTTTCGGGATGTTTGGCGGAATAGTGGAAACCGTGGGTCGGGTGACAGCAAGTAGCCTTGAAAAGGGCTGCCGGCATTTCACGATTGAGCCGCAACAAACCTTTGATGATATCAAGGTGGGTGACAGCGTGGCCGTTAACGGTGTCTGTTTGACGCTGACCCGCGTTCACGAACAGAGTTTTGACTGCAGCGCCGTTCCGGAAACGCTGACGCTGACGAATTTAGGTCAACTGACCGTCGGTTCCCGCGTTAATTTGGAAAGATC
The DNA here is from genome assembly GCA_013286215.1 of Gammaproteobacteria bacterium. Lineage (GTDB taxonomy): Bacteria > Pseudomonadota > Gammaproteobacteria > DSM-16500 > DSM-16500 > JABDGC01. The sequence continues at coordinate 12,114 of JABDGC010000019.1, read as the reverse complement.
CTTGAAGGCCACTGACCGCATCGGCGGTCATTATGTTCAGGGTCATGTTGACGGTACGGGTGAAATTAGCGATATCCAGTCACAAGGCGCGGCTTGGTTTGTTACGATCAAAATTGAGCCGGCTCTGGCGCGCTATATTGTAAAGAAAGGCTATATCGCGCTGGACGGCATGAGTATCACGCTGGTTCAGGCTGGAAGTGACCACTTTAGTGTGACTTTTATTCCGCATACGCAGGAAGTCACAATCGTTAATGCGTATCGCGTTGGTAGCAAGCTTAATGTCGAGGTGGATATTTTAGGTAAATATGCTGAAAAATTATTGGAGGCGGCCCATGATTGCACACGATAGTCCGGTTGAAGAAGCTTTAAAAGAGCTGCAACAAGGTAAAATGATTATTTTGACGGATGACCCTCAAAGAGAAGATGAGGGCGACTTGGTTTTTCCAGCGGAAATCATTACGCCGGAAGTGATGCAGTTTATGATTCGGCACGGCAGCGGTATCGTCTGCCTGTCCATGACGTCCTCCCAGCTGGATCAGCTCAATTTACCGCTCATGGTCCCGGCGAGCGAAAATACCAGCCAAAGGGGAACGCCTTTTACGGTTTCGATAGAAGCCAAAGAGGGCGTGACCACGGGGGTTTCCGCGGCGGATCGTGCGACCACTATTTTAACGGCCATGCGAGCCGGGGCACAACCGGAAGATTTGGTGCGGCCGGGCCATGTATTTCCCTTGCGCGCCAAAGACGGGGGCATTTTGGAACGCATGGGGCATACAGAAGGGTCGCTTGATCTAGCGCGCCTGGCTGGCTTTAAGCCCGCGGCTGTTATTTGCGAGATTATGAATCCGGACGGCACTATGGCCAAGGGAGCGCAACTTCAGGTTTTTGCGGAACAGCATGGGCTGAAAATGCTGGCCATCGAGGACTTGCTGAATTACCGGTTGGCAAAAGAAAATTTAATCGAAGAGACAGTTTCCACTCTGCTGCCCATCGAAACCTACGGTTCGTTTCGCCTGACGGTGGTGAAGGAAAAATTAAACGGCAAAGAACACTTGGTGATGGTGAATGAAAATGTCAAATCCACGAATCCGCCCTTAGTCCGCGTGCATTCCGCCTGCATGACCGGGGACTTGCTGGGTTCGCAGCGTTGCGACTGCCGTCAGCAGCTGCATTACTCCCTCAAACGGATCAGTGAAGAGGGCGGCATCTTGATCTATCTCAACCAGGAAGGCCGCGGCATGGGGCTCTTTAATAAAATCAAGGCCTATGCCTTGCAGGAAAACGGTGCCGACACCGTCGAGGCGAACCAACTCTTGGGCTGGCCGGCCGATTCCCGTCGGTATTATATGGCTGCCACTATTCTGCGTCATTGGGGCATCAAACACGTCCGCTTGTTGACTAATAATCCGCATAAAATCTCCGATCTTAGCCAATATGGCACGGTTGAAGTGGAAAGAGTGGCCATGCCAGTTTTCGCAAACTGCCACAATGAACATTATTTGCAGACTAAACAAAGCAAATTAAACCACTTTATGAATACTCTCACTGTGACCACCAGAACAGGAACCGAATAATGAAGCAAGCAACAGCAAGGGGCGCGGAAGCTGCGCTGGCCATCGTGGTTAGCTTATTTAATGAAGAGATCACCTCGGCTTTATTAGCGGGTGCTCTGGCGCGCTTGGCCGAACTTGGTGTGCCGGAAAAAAATATAAAAGTCGTCAAAGTCCCTGGAGCGGTTGAAATTCCGTTGACGGCCAAAATCTTGGCCCAGTCTAAAAAATATGAGGCGCTGATTTGCCTGGGCGCCGTTATCCGCGGTGAAACCAGTCATTATGACTATGTTTGTTCTCAAGTCAGTGAAGGCTGCCAAAACGTGATGCTCACCTACGATCTGCCGGTTATTTTTGGCGTGCTGACTACGGAGAATGAGGCGCAGGCGAGAGCTCGTGTGGGCGGCACCATCGGTCACAAAGGCCGCGAGGCTGCTGATGCGGCACTGCAGATGATCACAGTGATGCGGGGCTTGATTTAATCTGATTAAGTGCTTGATTTTTAAATAGGAATTTTTAACGAAAAATCTGTATAAAAAAAATACAAATCCTGGCTATACTTAACATAAATGCAAGGGGTTTACATCCGGAGCAGGTATGGTTATGTATGGAAAAAGCATACTCGAAGAAGAGCTAGCGATTTTGAGCGCTTATGTACGCGAGGTGCTCGATAATCCCGCTTTTTTTGAATACCGACAGCATGAACTGAAGCAGGCACCGACTTTGGCTCTGATGCGACAGGCCCAGGCGATTTGGACGCTGGCTTGTGAACTGAATCATGAATTGGAAACCTGGGATGCAAGCCAGGCGAAACGAAAGGCGGGGCAACTGGAAGCGCTGCTTGGCCGGATTAAAAAAAGAGATGATCCTCACCTTCATATGGTCCTGCAGAAAGCCTGGGATATCGTCGATTTGTCCAGAGACCTGATCGAGCAGGAACTGTCGACACAGCGCAGGCTGCGTAAAGTCTAGTAGAGCGTCAACTTGATTTTGTCGTCCTGTGCAAAGTCTCTGTACTCGGTTTCTTCGCCTTGTTTTTTCCTTGGACTCCTCTAAAATGCGGGGCACGACCTCATGAAGGCAGGACAATGAAAAAAGTGGTTTTGGTAGCTACCTTACTGGCCTTAAGCCTCCCGGCTTTCGCGGGCAGCCTGTATTTTGGGCCAACGCTCTTTATTCAAAATACGACTTCTCAAGAGGATAACTACCGCGCCTTCCATCCGCGTATTTCCGCGGGTTACTGGGATGTCATTGACTGTTTCTATCTTGCTGGCGAATTATTTGTCGTTCCCACCACCGTAACAATCTATGAAAGCAATACCGTCCGCAGTGAAAGCGCTCGCACGACCTATAGCTATGGTTTAAGCTTTTTGCCTGGGCTACTGATAACGGAAGACGTCGTCGCCTATCTTCGCTTGGGCTATTCGGGCACCCGTTTTACGGCCCGGATGCCACCAAGTCCGGTGGACAGTTTGGCGTGGGTCTGCAATCGAATTTGACCGAAAATTGGAGTATTCGTGGCGAGTACATCTATACCGCCTATTCCAATGTCTCCTATTTTGGGTCGCCCAGAACAGATCAATACGGCATTGGGTTAATTTATAAACTGCAATAATACCCTGTTTTTCTGCTTTTTGCCGTGCAATTGCTATTGATTTCTGCTAAAATCACCGCTGACTAGCGCGCGCAACGAGGACGATCTAAAAAGCCATGAAAAACCACGATACAATACAGAATTTTTTATTTGAAGCGTTGCCCATTCGCGGCGAAATCGTGCATTTAAACGCGAGCTTTCAAAAAATCATGGAGCAGCATCAGTATCCTCCTTTGATTCGGCGCTGGCTGGGAGAAGCCCTGGTTCTGGTCACCTTGCTCAGCTCACTCATTAAATTCACTGGTAAATTAGCCATTCAATTTCAAGGCAAGGGTAATTTGAAACTCCTCTTGGTCCAATGTACGAATGAATTGGAGCTGCGTGGTCTGGCTCAATGGGATGGGGAGCTAACGGAAGCAAATATTCTGGAATCCTTGCAACAGGGCACGATCGCCATTACGATTGATCCGGATAACGCCAGGCAGCGTTATCAAGGGATCGTCGCTTGGCAGGGGCAAACGCTGTCTGAATCCATCGAAGGCTATTTCCAAACCTCTGAACAGTTGCCGACGCGCATCTGGGCCGCCGTGGATGAAACCTCGGCCGCGGGCTTTTTATTGCAGCGTATGCCGGAAGCCGAAGTCTACCGTGAGTCCACGCTGGATCATGACTGGGAGCATATCAATTTTTTAACGGCCACCCTGACGCCGCATGAGTTAATGAGTCTTGATAACAAGGTTTTATTGCACCGCCTCTACGTGGAAGAAGATGTGCGTCTCTTTGAGGACAAGCCCGTTGTTTTCAAATGTGGCTGCTCTGAAAAGCGCAGCGTCAAGGCCATTCTCACTTTAGGCAGAGAAGAGGCCGAGGCAGAGTTGCAGGCCAAGCAGAAACTCGTTGTGAAATGCGAGTTTTGCAGTCATGAATATATTTATGATCGCATTGACGTCGCCACGATCTTTCATAAAGGCGATGACGTTTCTTTCTCCGGACAAATACACTAAAGTGGGCCTGCTATGCCCTTTATTATCTCAGCGCTTCGTGAACTTCAAAATGATTTAAGAGCACTTGCTCAGGACAGGCCTGTGGAAGCCGTGGTCGAGGCGAAGGAGCCGACCCCCGGTCGCCGCGCTCATGACCAATTTCTCCCTTTTTTAGTGGAATTGATTGATCATATCGCTAATGTTCTGAGCTGCAATTTTAGCGCGACACTCACCTTGGCCGTCGTAAAATTAGAGCAATTCATGGAGAGCAACCCGATCAAGGACACTTATTATCAAGTGCACGATCGGCGAAGTGAAAAGATTTTTAACTGTCTAAGTAAATTCTTGCAAAAATTAGCAAACAATAGCCCCCAGGTTGTGACGGAAGTGGAGGGTTTTCGGCAGCGCTTTTGGTTGTTTAAAAAGATCTTGAATAAACTCAAATTGACTGAGCTTCAGCAGCTCGGGGAAGAATATATCTCCGCGGCTTCGAAAAACCTGGCGACCTCTGAACTGAAATCGGACCCGGCAGCGGATCTGTCCCTCTGGTTTAAAAAATACGGTCACTTATATTCTGAATGGTTGCGGACCTTTATCGCTGTCTTTATTCCCGCTAAGCCGATGCCTATGGATGTCTTTACTCCTTTTCGCCACTTGATTAAAGGTTTTCTGCGATCTTCTGGGAAGCCGCTGCTGGGGCGGGTAGTGGGTGAGAGTTTGCAGCAACTGTCAGCGGTCATTTTGTCGCAGCCAGAACAGCAGTCGTTGCGTTTACGTTTCGATGCTTTAGCGGATGCCTTAGCAAAAATGCCAGTGGAGCCGGCTGCAATTGAAGTGGCTTATAATCAAGTGTTGGATGGGATCTTCGAGAGCAAAGAGTCGGGGACAGCGCGTACGCAGTTAGATAAATTTATAAAGATCTGCATTCAAAAGGCTCAAACGAGAGACGCCGCTGCTGAGCTGCTGCACATGGACCCACCTGTTGTGCTTTTGCGCGAACCTGAGTTTCATGAAATCAATCTGCTGTTTCTGAGTCTTTTGAAAAAACCGAGTGCTCAACAAAAAGCCAAGATTATGGCTCAATTACAGCAGGCCACGGCGGCTTGCCCTGGCTATGCCGAGTTTGTGAGGTCAGTACAGGAGTTGGTTGGCTTGATCTTGCACGGTGATGAGGCTCGTATGCTGAGATTGGCGGTACAGGAGCTGATATATCTGGATTTGACTCAAATACAAAACACTCCCCAAGCAGCGAAAGAGGAGAAAAGGGATTCAGTTGATCTTGACGTTAGACATAAAGTGGCGTTGCGTGAGGGGCACCCTAAAGCTACGCCAACCGCAACTCAGAGAGAAAAGGTAGTTCCTGCCGAAGGTAAAGAGATAAAAGAGGCGCCTTTACAACAACGAGATTTACTGAAGGCTGCTGCTAACAAGGCCTTGGGGGTATTTTTTGTAACCATTTCAAAGGATGTGGGTTATGAAAAAATTCAAGAGATTTTTGCCTGGATCTTAAAGGAACTATTAGGCTTTTTGGACGCATCGCTTGAAGGGACGGTTCAGAATTTTTATTTACGATGGCGGGAGGCTGAGTGGAATAAGCTGGATAAGCTCATGCTTGAGCAACAGGAGTGGAAGCGTGAAGAGAAGCACGACGCCAGTCGTGAAGTGAAGCAGGAAGCCGGTCGCGAAGAGAAGCACGATGCCGGTCGCGAAGAGAAGCACGATGCCGGTCGCGAAGAGAAGCACGATGCCGGTCGCGAAGAGAAGCACGATGCCAGTCGTGAAGTGAAGCAGGAAGCCAGTCGTGAAGTGAAGCAGGAAGTCGGTCGCGAAGAGAAGCACGAAGTCAATCCAGAAAGTACTCCGTTGATGGTTGTGAACGAGCAAATTAAACGACTTCAGGAAGAAATTCAGCGACTTGAAGGCTTGTCCATACAGCAGGCTTCTTTAAAAAGTAGCGTAGAGAAATATACGATAGAGAACGAGAGGTACCAGCCCATTCGAGCGAGCGTTCTGGAAAGACATGCTAAGGCCGCTCAATGGATTCAGGCAAGCATTCAACTCAAACAAGCGCTTTTACAAAAGGCCAAGGATGAGGCTCACCGTCTTTTAGTGGGCAACCTGGATGTCGCGGAAGAAAAGGTCAATGAAGTTGTTCAAAAGTTGAATTTGAGGGAGAGCTCCCGCCTCCGATTTAAGTACTACAGAAGCATTGCACGTCCGGCAACTGCTGAACAATCAAAAAGGCCAGCTGTTGATACGATTCAGCTTAAAGAGGAGCATCAAGCAGCTGTTCAGACTTTTAAAGCAGCTATTCAGCAACAACTTGGCCAGCTTATACTGAGCATTCCTGCTATAAACAAAGAAATGAGTGAGATTGCGTTAGCCATGGACAAGTCCTGCGCTGAGTTACAAACACAAGACCAAAATCGTGATTCACTGAGCACACAAGTTCAGTACACCCGTCATTTTCTTTTTTGTTACACTAAGAAATTGGAAAAATGTCAGGCCTTGCTCTTGGATTTGGAAAACAAGTTGAAACGCTTGGAAGCGCGAACGCTCGCGTATGTTGACAGGACGGATGCTTTGGCCTTGGATTTGTCCCGCGCTATAAAAACGATTTTGAACTGTAAACACAATCTCACACCCTCACTCGAGCTGGAAGTCAAAGGCGAGCAACCGCCCCCTGCTCAATTGAACTACTTATTCTGGAAAAGAAATAATTTAGAAACTCAAGTGCAGAGCAAGCAGCGGGAGCATTTTGTAAGAACGGTCGAAAGCAAAATAAATCATTTTCTCGAGGCGAGTCGCGCCGCCCAGAGAAATCTGGGCTTCTTCGCTGCTTTTTCAAGTCGCTTTTTTTCCTGCCTCGGTTATAGAGCGGAAGCAGACCCTTGGCCCGGCTATGTAACCGAGGTATTGCTGCCCGCCATAAAGAATTACGGACAAACCGGTATGCGTGCTCCATTTATCGAGGTGCTCAAGGATGGACTGAGCCGCTTTCGCTTTCGCATGCAGGGCTGCGCTGATCCAGAAGCCTTACATACCTTTTTGTTCGAACTGCGAAACCAATTCTTGCCTCCCCCACGCGTGCAGCTTCCTCGCGCAGGGGTTCAGTAACTACTTATAACACATTGTAAATTATATATATATTTAAGATCGCCTGGCATTGTATTCCCCTCATTTAGTGCTATATCTTAAAGAGGACGAGAAAAATCAATCAAAAGGAGATTTGTATAAAAAACATGTGACTCGGAGTACGCTATGCTAGCGCAACCCCATGAAACCCTGGTCCGTGCTTGCGCGTTATTATTGACGCCGAATCAGGAGTTTAAGGAATGGCTAAAAACAGCCGTTTTAAGTGAGAATCTTTTCCCTGCCAGTATCGACATCATGATCGACGAAGAAGCGCTCTATAATCATTCTGTGGCCTTTATCACGCCTGTTTTTCACGGTCAGGAAGAACTCACGGACTTTATGGATAAACATTACGAATTTATTTTTAATTCCCTCTTACTGGCTTGGCCCTTTTCCATGGCGGCGTGGAAACACAGCCCGAGCCGGCAAGGTCTTGGGGAGTTATTTGACGCGGCTTATTACTTTTATTTAGTGAATATGTTGAATACCCAGGAAGGTAGCACCAAGGAAGCCGCTTGTTCAGTGACGACGATCCGACCCAAACGAGCTTGTTTCGAATGGATCCACCAGGCCGGCATTGATGAATTAGAGGATTTAGCACTGGATCTGCTTCGAAAATTTGGTGTCGCCTTATTAACGCCGAGTTTTCAGTCCGCGGAGGAGGAAAGTCTTTTCATCCAAGAACATTGCCGTCGCATTTGGGAAATCGGACTGCGTTGCTATTGTGAAGATGAATCTTTGTGGCCGCAGGAGCGCACTTACGAAAAACTGCTGGAATGGTTTGATTGCGTCACCTGCTACCCCGTGGTGGACTTGACCCAGATGAGATTTAGCAAGAAAGCCGCGTGAAATATAAAGTGAATTATTTACTCGCGGGACGCTTATAAGAGGGCTGGCGAATTAAAGCCTGTGTACAGGCCTCAAAGGCTTCGAGGGCTTTGACTGCCTTCGGCGTCCAGCGCAAGACCGGGCTCGCCACTGCTGAGCAGGAGAAGGCTTTATACGGGGTGCCTGTACTGCTCGACGAGCCTTTGCTCGCCATGGCTCGATGAACGCTCCGGCTATTCTGCCGCAAACTTTTCAAGACTTTTTTGGTCGCCATGGTTGTTCCTCTTTTCCTTAAGTATAGAACAAGGATTTGACTTTTCCTGGGGTTGTTTTAAATATTTTGGTTTAAATAGATACTAGCTTAAATCCAGTTTATCAAAACCGAGTTGCCGCAAAGCCTCATATAAAATGACGGCAACGGCGTTGGAGAGATTGAGGCTACGTGAAGCCGGCTGCATGGGAATGCGCAGTCTGTTTTCTGGCGGGATTTCAGCCAAAAGGGATTTGGGTAAACCCTGGGTTTCGGGGCCAAAAAGCAGCAGGTCCTGCATTTCGTATTGGACCTTGCTATGTGTCTGATTGCCGCGGACCGTGCAGGCGAGAATTCGACGGCTCCGGACTGTTTCAAGAAAAGCGTTATAGTCCGCATGTTGCTGCACACGCGCCCACTCGTGATAATCGAGGCCGGCGCGTTTCAATTGTTTGTCCTCCAGCGAGAACCCCAGAGGGTGAATCAGGTGTAAATCAACGCCGGTGTTCGCGCAGAGGCGAATGATATTTCCTGTGTTTGGGGGAATCTCAGGCTGATAGAGAACAATACTAGGCATCAGCCGCACGCTCAACAGGGGTGGCCGGGCACTGGATCCGCTTGTTTGACTTGATTAATCAAGCCCATCAAATCCATCTCAACCAATTGATAGAGTTGCTTAAAGTGGTCAAGCACATAATAGATCGGTTGGATGACGTCGATGCGGTAAGGCGTTTTTAAAGCGGTGAGAGCGTCAAAAGGCCGCCGTTCCGGCGTTTTGCTTTCCACGCAGTAGACCGTTTCACTCATGGAGGAGAGAATGCCCCCGCCATAGGCGCGCAAGCCGGCTGGCGTTTGTATCAAGCCAAATTCCACCGTGAACCAAAAGAGGCGCGCGAGCAGCACCCTTTCTTCCGGGGTGGCCTTCAGACCGAGTTTGCCGTAAGTATGCGTGAATTCCGCAGCGGCGGGATTGGTGAGCATGGGGCAATGGCCGAAGATTTCATGAAAAATGTCCGGTTCTTTGAGATAGTCCAACTCTTCCTTGCGGCGGATAAAGGTTGCCGCTGGAAAGCGGCGGTCGGCGAGCAAGGCAAAAAAACGGTCAAACGAAATTAACGCTGGAACAGGTTCTAGAACCCAGCCTGTAGCTTCCTGCAACACTTTGGAAACCTCGGGGCATTGCGGAACGCGGTCCTGGGGCAGCTGAAGCCGCTCCAGCCCCGCCAGATATTCGTCGCAGGCGCGACCTTGGATGATGGCGTATTGTCTTTGATAAAGCTCCCGCCAGACTTCATTTTCCTCTTGGGTATAGGAGGCATAACCCTGGGCGTCAACGGCTTTTGAGGTATAAGTTGATTCTTTGTATGACATACGTCCTCCGCTTGTGGGCCTTTATTTCAATATATCGGGATAAGGCCAAAAGAACAAGGTAGTACTGATTTGCTACCCCCTCCCTTGTTTTGACTTATATTGAGACAGGCCCTAATCATGGTCCGTTTTTTTAATTTTCACGATTAACACTAAATCATCTTGCTTGAGCACGGTTTCAGGGGCTGGGTTGAGGATGCGATGGTTGCCGCGTTCAATGCCGACGACTAAACCCTTTAATGTTTCCCGCAACTTGGAAGCGCGAATTGACTTTCCAATCATAGGGTTGCTCTTTTCCAGTAAGATGGGTTTTAAGATGAAATTTTCCAGGTGGTCTGCCTGTTCTGGGTCCGGCGAGGTTAAAACGACCTTCCTTTTGAAAAAGTCGATTTGCTCATCGTTGCCCAGGACCACCACGGTGTCATTATAGCGGATATATTCTTCGCCACGAGGGGAAAGGATGGTTTGACGGCCACGGCGAATGGCGACAATATTCACGCCATAATGTTCCCGTATTTTGCATTCACCGAGCATTTTATCAATAAAAGGGGATTTGTCGCCGACGGCCATTTCAACAAAATGCGTATCCCAGGGCGCAAGTTCCTCATAGCGCGATTGTTTGCTGGGGCGTTTCTTGAGATTACCGATCAACTGCCCCTCGAACCAATGGTAGGATTTCTCCAGTTGCTGATAAGCGACAGTAAAAAAACTAATTGCGATCAGCACTAGAAAGCCAGTAATAGCCCAGGTGTGAAACATCACGATGCTTAAAACGATGATTTCGGCGAGTGTCAGCATCCAGACCAGAAAAACAATGGGATTGAGCGTGGTTTTGGTATATTCCGGTAGCTCGACGGATTTGTAGGAAAACAACATGCCCCAGATAAAGGGTGAGGCGATGCCGATGGCGAGGATTTCGCTTAAAATTTTTGCTGTTTGTTTGTGCTGGGTCAAGTCGTAAATTTCAGGAAAGATGAAGTTATTGATTAAAATAAAAACGATCGCCACGATCAGTCCGTTAATGATTACCCGCAGGGTAACGGAGCGCAACAAGGGGTTTTGTTCCGAACGGCTTTGCACACGATAGACCCACGTGGAATAGGAATCTAGAAAGTATTTGATGCGCCGTGGAAGCTTTTTTTCAAGCGTTCTTCCAAGTCTTCCGGATAGACGGATCATGTAGGGCGTAGTGAAAGTGGTGAGGGTCGAGACGGCGACGATTATCGGGTATAAGCTCTCGTTAATGACGTTAAGGGCGGCTCCCAGTGTGGCGATAATAAATGAGAATTCGCCGATCTGGGCCATGCCAAAGCCCGCGCGGACGGAGGTTTTAATGCTTTGTCCGGTTAAAAAAGTGCCCAGAGAAATAATGTAGACTTTGCCGAAAATCAGGGTCAGCGTGATAAAGAGAACGGCCGGCCAATGTTCCAACAGAACGGCGAAGTTAAGCAGCATGCCCACCGAGATGAAAAAGATGGCGGCAAAAATATCACGAATGGGAACAATTAATTCCTCGATGCGGTGAATGAGAACGGTTTCGGCGAGAATGGAACCCATGATGAAGGCTCCCAGAGCCGTGGAATAGTGAAAATAAGCGGCCACGGTCACCAAAAAGAGGCATAAAGCGACGGAAACAATGGTCAGCGTTTCCTGGCTGATGTATTCCGCAATGCGGCGAAAGAGGGGAGGAACCAGGAAATAACCGACGATAAACCAGGCACCCACGACCAGCACCAGCTTGAGCGCGTCCAAAACCAGGTTGAAGGAAGAGAGGCTATTATGCGTGACAATGGTGGAAAGGGCGACCAGCAAAAGAATAGCCAATAAATCCTCCATGACGAGCACGCCAAAAATAACTTCAGCGAAACGTTTGGTTTTTAAGCCCAGCTCGCCGACGGCTTTAAAAATAATGGTGGTGGAGGAAATGGCCAGAGTGGCGCCAAGAAACAGACAGTTCAAAGGGGTCCATTTCATGAGCAAGCCGGCGCAATAACCCAGAATGATCATAAAGGAAACGTCAATCAGCCCGGTGATGAGCGCCGAAAAACCCACGCGGGTCAGTTTGTGGAAGCTGAATTCCAACCCCAGGGAGAACATTAAAAAAATGACTCCCAATTCGGAGAGGATCTTGATGTTGGGAATGTCGGTCACCAGACCGTAATGGGTCGTGTAGGGCCCGATAAGCATGCCGGCGACCAGATAACCCAAGACGACCGGTTGCTTAATGCGTTGAAATAGCAAGACAACCACCCCGGCCACGCCGAGCATGATCGTCAAGTCGAGAATAAGAGGGGCTAGTTCATGCATTTTGGGTTACCAATACTGATTTTATAAAAGTTTAGGCTAGACTAACGAGGCAAGAGTGATAAAGCAACCCCTCCTTCTTTCAGGCTACCGCATTGTTGA
>JABDGC010000018.1 GCA_013286215.1 Gammaproteobacteria bacterium | reverse complement strand
CCCTTGCTTCCGGCATCCTTTTTGCTTGCAGCGGCCCTGGTTTTTCTCGTTCTGCCCTGCTTTGATTTCGGGCAACGCGACCATTTGCTGGTGATTTTGACCTTGCCCTATTTCTTGTTGGTCGCCCACCGTTTGCAAGACAAGATCGAGGGTCGCCCTTTTGCTCTGGTCGTGGGATTCATGGCCGGACTGGGCTTTGCCATTAAGCCCCATTTTTTGCTGACTCCGCTTTTGATCGAAGCTTATTTTGCCTGGCAGAAAAACAGCCTGCGCGAAAGAGGAGGACAAGATTGAAAGCAAAAATTTTGCTAAAAATCACCGGCGGTAGATAAAGATATAAAATCAGCGGGGGGTTGGTTTCAAAAAAGTCCCGGGAATAAGTCCCACCGGCCAGCAGCCGTTCCGACGCGTGCATCAACCAGCTCACGTCATAATTGAGAAAGAGCGCGGACTGAAGCTTCCAGGCAAAAAGAAAGATGGACGCCATCAGCAGAATTAAAAGAAGACGCTGCATTTCTACAGACGGCACATTGAAGACCCTCACCCGACGCCTCTTCCCACTTCGTTGGGAGAGGCGATAAAACGCACAAGCTTATAAATCAGCAGTCGATTCACATGGCGCAAATAGTCAGAGGCCACTCTGAAATTAAATTTGCTTTTTCCGTGCAACCGTTCTGAAAAATGAATCGGCACTTCTTTGATATTTTTACAGTGGCACTTCAACATCAGTTCCAGGCCGATTTTCCAGCCAATCGGTCTTAAGCGATCACAGCGCGCCAGCGCGCGCTTGCGCAGGGCGAAAAAGCCGGAAAGCGGATCCTTCACCCGCCGCGAGATTAGCAACTGCGCCAGCAAGGCGGCAAAGCGAGAAGTCAGGCGTCGGGTCACTGGCCAGAGCTCAGCGGCGCTGCCGCCGCAGACATAGCGCGAACCGATGACAAAATCCACCGCCGGGTCAGACAATTGTGCCAGCATCTCCGGAATTTTTTCCGGCGGATGGCTCAGGTCCGCGTCCATGAGAAGCACCAGGGGATAACGCGCCTTTTGAAACCCTTCCATGGCCGCAGCGCTAAGGCTTTTTGGCCCGAGACGCACAAGAAGGTGGACCCAGGGATAGCGACCCTGCAGAATCTTGACCACCTCCCGGGTGCCGTCCTGGCTATTGTCATCGACTAAAATCACTTCGAAAGACCGCGGCGAAAAATCCACTTGCACAATTCGCTGGATCAATTCCGGAATGTTTTTGGCCTCGCGAAAGGTGGGAATAATAATGGAAACGCTTGCTTCATTTAAAGTCATCAAAGATCCGTTCGTTTTTGTTGCTCCAGCCGCAAAGCTCAGGCTAACATATCCAGCCAGGCCTGCAAGATTAATTGCGCCGCCACGCTGTCCACCTGTCCTTCTTGGAGAGCCTTGTAGCCACCCTCCTCAAACAAGCGCTCGCGCGCGGCAACCGTCGTCAGCCGCTCATCCACCTCATGCACCCTCAAGTGATAGCGCTCCTGCAGCATGCGCGCGAAATTGCGCGCATGCTGTGTCAAGGGCTGCTCGCTGCCGTCCATATTCAGGGGGATGCCGATGACAAATTCCTGCGGCTGCCAGCGTTTAACCAACTGCGTCACTTTGTCCCAGTGCGGCACGCCATTTTTCGCGGACAAGGTGATCAAGGCGCGCGCCATTTTCGTCACGCGCTGCCCGATGGCGACCCCAATGCGCTTGGTGCCAAAGTCAAAAGCCAATACAATTGCAGAATCTTTGTCGTCTGAAGTCATTTTTTCTTACGCGAGGCTGCCGCCTTTCTCAATTCTAAATCTCGTAATTGCACCAGCATGATTGAACTGGCCCAGGGAATAAACAACGCTAAAATACCAATATGCAATAAGACGGGATAGAAATTCGCGACCGGATTGATCGGCATAAAATAGATAATGATATTGAGCTTAAAAATCATTTTGACGGCGATTAAGGTCACCAAATAAGCCAGCCAGGGCGTCAATTGCACGCCCAGCGTCATCCACACCTTGTGCCAGACCAAGAGCGCGCTTTGCTTCAGCGCCGTCGCAATGCCGTCGTGCTCGATCACAATGAGAGGGAAATAAAAATAAAAAAGCGTGCTGACAAAAATGGAGGCGCCCAGTTGCAGCAACAGCACCAAAAAGAACAGCAAGACCGTAAGGTCATTATGCAAGGAATAAAGCTTCAAATGCCACAACAGGCAATGCAAGAAATAGCCGAGCCCACCAATCAGGGAAGCGATAATAAACAAGCAAACAGCGGCGCCTAGAACATAGATAATTCGTTTCCCGGCCATCTCAATGTCGGTAATAAAGTTTTTATGTTTATTTCTTTCAATGCAGTTAATGCACCAGATAATCGCCGCCGCGAACCAGAGAACGCTGACATAAATAGCGAGATACAACACCAGGATTTGCTTCGATCCGGTGGCTTTTAAAAAAACATTTTGCCCGACTGCCACACAAATCAGGCGTGGAATAAAGACGACGATGGCGGTCAGGAAGGCGAAGAAGAACGTGCGGGGCAGAGCCTGCCAATAAAGCTTAAGGCTGCGAGCAACTAATTGAGAATAGCTTTCCGGTCGTGTGGAAGGCTTGATCGGCATGAGACTGTCCTTAATCTTAAGTATGCAAGTCCAGCCCTTATTTTAGGGGAGGTTGAGAGATAATGCTACTCTTTCAGTCTTATACGCCCCGCATGCTTTTAGCAGAGGCCGGCAGCACGGGAAGCGCCTCAAGCACTTCATGCACCGCTTCCAGCACCGCTTCCAGAGTTAAGTCGCAGTCCCGGTAAACATCCTTCGCGGGAGCTGACGCGCCAAAACGGTCCAAACCCAGCACCCGGCCCTCGCGACCCACAAAACGATACCAACCCTCGCTGGCAGCAGCTTCCACAACCACGCGAGCTTGGATCTGCTCGGGCAAAACCTCGTTTTGATAAGCCGGGTCTTGCCTTAAAAAAGTATCGGTGGAAGGCATTGAAACAACGCGGACTAAAATATTCTCTTTTTTGAGCTGCTGAGCGGCAGCCACGGCCAAGGCCACTTCCGATCCCGTGGCAATAATAATCGCATGGGGCTTGCCCAGGGAGTAATCGCATAAGATATAGCCACCGCGAATGATTTGGCTCAAAGCGCGGCTGTCGCGCTCCTGGTAAGCCAGATTTTGGCGGGAAAAGAGCAAACAGGTCGGCCCTTCGTTTTCCAGCGCGGCACGCCAGGCCACGGCGGTTTCCGCCGTATCACAGGGCCGCCAGGTCGAAAGACGGGGGATCAGCCGCAAGCTGGGCAATTGTTCGATCGGTTGATGCGTCGGACCGTCCTCACCCAGGCCAATGCTGTCATGGGTATAAACAAAAATGGAGCGGATGTGCATCAAAGCGGCCAAGCGGATAGCGTTGCGCGCATAATCAGAAAAGGTTAGAAAAGTACCACCATAGGGAATAAGGCCGCCGTGCACCGTAATCCCGTTCATGATCGCCGACATGCCAAACTCGCGCACACCGTAATGAATAAAACGACCCGCGGGATGGTCCGCGCAAAACACGGTCGCGCCCTCCCAGTTCGCGCAATTGGACTCGGTCAAATCGGCCGAGCCGCCCATCAGCTCCGGGAGGATTTTGGCGTAGTGATCCAGACAAATTTTAGACGCTTTGCGCGTGGCCATGGTCTCGTGCTTGTGATGCAGGTTCTGCAAGAGCTCATCGGCCTGCTCCGCCCAGGCTTGCGGTAAGTGCCCGGCAAAACGACGCTCCAAGTCCGCCGCTGGTTCCGGATAGGCTTGTTTATAAGAGGAAAATAAGTTCAGCCACTCCTTTTCCAAGTGTTCACCCTTGGCGCGCGCATCCCAGCCCGCGTAAATTTCCGTTGGCACTTCAAAGGCGGCATAAGGCCAGTTTAATTTTTTCCGCACCGCAGCGACTTCCGCCTCGCCCAATGCGGCGCCATGCGTTTGCGCTGTTCCGGCCAGCTTGGGAGAACCCCAGCCAATTACGGTTTTGCAGCAAATCAAGGTCGGCCGATCCGCGGGCGTACGCGCTTCGGCGACAGCGCGGCGCAAGGCCTCGCTATCATGGCCGTCAACGTCGGCGATGACTCGCCAGCCATATGAACGAAAACGCATTGGAGTATCATCGCGGAACCAGTCTTTGACCTCGCCGTCGATGGAAATGCCGTTATCGTCATAAAAAACAATCAGCTTATGGAGTCCCAGCACGCCGGCCAGAGAGCAGGCTTCATGCGAGATGCCTTCCATTAAGCAGCCATCGCCAACAAAGGCATAGGTATAATGGTCAATGAGCGGAAAACCCTCGCGATTAAAGGTGGCGGCCAAATGCTTTTCCGCAATCGCCATGCCCACCGCATTGGCCAACCCTTGACCAAGCGGTCCGGTGGTGGTTTCCACTCCAGGCGTTTCGCCATACTCCGGATGCCCCGGCGTCTTGGAATGCAATTGACGGAAGTGTTTAAGGTCGTCCAAGGTTAAATCATAGCCGGTGAGATGCAGTAGGGAATAAAGTAGCATGCAGCCATGGCCATTGGACAAAACAAAACGGTCCCGATTTAACCAATGCGGGTTGCGGGGATTATGATGAAGAAAATCATTCCATAAGACCTCGGCGATGTCTGCCATGCCCATGGGCATGCCGGGGTGGCCTGAATTAGCCTTTTGAACAGCATCAATACTCAGAAAACGGATGGCATTAGCAAGCTCGCGGCGGGTCGGCATGGGGCTCAGGTTCCTTAGTTTACACAAACCGTACCGAATCTTAGCGGATTAAAATAAGGATGGCCAGCCTTTGTGTAAATATTCGCTGTAAAGCGCCGGTCTTTTGGTTTCAGTGTCAACTATGCTAACATCTTTGCGCTTGGTGTTGTCTCTCATTAAACTATGGAATACTTCCATGAAAAATGAATATTTATTTACCTCTGAATCCGTATCAGAAGGCCATCCCGATAAAATCGCGGACCAAGTCTCGGACGCCATTTTAGACAAAATCCTGGAACAGGATCCGCAGGCCCGCGTCGCCTGTGAAACCCTGGTCAAAACAGGGATGATTTTTATTGGCGGTGAAATCACCACCTCCGCCTGGGTCGACATGGAGCAGATCGCCCGTGGCGTCGTGCGCGACATTGGCTATACCAGCTCCGAAGTCGGCTTTGACTGGGAGTCTTGCGCAGTCATCACCGCCATCGGCAAGCAATCGCCGGATATCGCGGTCGGCGTCGATCGAAAAACCAAAGAAGAACAGGGTGCCGGCGACCAGGGCTTGATGTTTGGCTATGCCAGCAATGAAACCGACGTTTTCATGCCCGCCCCAATCACTTATGCCCATCGTCTAATGCGGCGCCAGGCGCATTTGCGGAAAGAGGATGTCCTGGCCTGGCTGCGGCCCGATGCCAAAAGCCAAATCACCTTCCGTTATGAGAATGGCAAGCCTGGGTATCGCTACGGTGGTCATCTCCACGCAGCATCATCCCGACATTGATCACGCCGAGCTCCGCGAAGCCATCATTGCAGAAGTGATTAGACCCGTTATTCCAGAAGAATGGCTGGATCAAAACACCCAATTTCTAATCAACCCCACTGGCCGTTTTGTCATTGGCGGTCCGCTGGGTGACTGCGGCTTAACCGGGCGCAAAATTATTGTCGACACCTACGGCGGCATGGCCCACCACGGCGGCGGTTGCTTCTCCGGCAAAGATCCCTCGAAGGTGGACCGATCCGCCGCCTACGCGGCGCGTTACGTCGCCAAAAATATTGTCGCTGCCGGCTTGGCCGACCGCTGCGAACTGCAGCTTTCCTACGCCATCGGCGTCGCCGAACCAACTTCGCTTTACGTCAACACCTTTGGCACCGGGAAACTTTCCGATCAGAAAATTATTCGCTTGATTCAGGAACATTTCGACCTTCGTCCCTACGCCATCATCCAAACACTCGACCTGCTGCGGCCTATTTATCGTCCAGTCGCCGCTTACGGTCATTTTGGGCGCGATGATCTGGATCTCAGCTGGGAAAAAACCGACAAAGCCGAAAGTTTAAAAAAAGCAGCCCAATCACTATAAGGAGCAAGCAATGATGTCCCTCACCAATAAAACGGCCACACATGATTTTAAGGTCGCTGACCTCAGCCTAGCGGAATGGGGAAGAAAAGAAATCCAAATCGCCGAAACCGAAATGCCCGGCCTCATGGCCCTGCGGGAGCTTTACGAAGTCAAAAAACCGCTGCAAGGCGCGCGCATCGCCGGCTGCATCCACATGACCATTCAAACCGCCGTCCTCATCGAAACCCTGGTTAAGCTAGGCGCGGAAGTGCGTTGGTCTTCCTGCAATATTTTCTCGACCCAGGACCATGCCGCGGCTGCACTGGCCAAAGAAGGCCTGCCCATCTTTGCCTGGAAAGGCGAGTCCGAGGAAGAATATTGGGAATGCATTCGCAACACCATCAATGGCCCCAACAATTGGCGGCCCAACCTGGTCTTGGATGACGGCGGCGATTTGACGCAGCTGCTGCATAATGAATACCCCGAACACTTGCAAGACCTCAAAGGTATCTCCGAGGAAACGACGACCGGCGTGCACCGTCTTTACGAAATGCACAAGAAAGGCGAGCTGCGCGTTCCCGCCATCAACGTCAATGATTGCGTCACCAAATCCAAGTTCGACAATCTCTACGGCTGCCGCGAATCCCTGCTAGACGGCATCAAGCGCGCCACTGACGTGATGATCGCCGGCAAAATCGCCGTGGTCTGTGGTTATGGCGAAGTCGGCAAAGGCTGCGCCCAGGCCTTGCGTTCTTTCGGCGCGGTTGTCCTAGTCACTGAAATTGATCCAATTTGCGCTCTTCAAGCAGCCATGGAAGGTTATCGCGTAGTCACCATGGACGACGCCGCTGGGCTCGGCAATATCTTTGTCACCTGCACCGGCAACCTCAACGTGATCCGTCACGAGCATCTGATCAAAATGCAGGACCAAACTATCGTTTGCAACATTGGCCACTTCGACTCCGAAATTGATATTGCCTCGCTGCGCCAATATAAATGGGAGAACATTAAACCACAAGTCGATCATGTCCACCTGCCGAGCGGCAACCGTTTAATCGTGCTCGCCGAAGGACGCCTGGTCAATCTGGGCTGCGCCACCGGCCACCCCAGCTTTGTAATGTCCACCTCTTTCACCAACCAGGTGCTGGCCCAGATGGAACTCTGGCAAAACACCGCTCAATACCCGCTCGGCGTTCATGTGCTGCCCAAGCAGTTGGACGAAATGGTGGCGCGCTTACATCTGCAAAAACTCGGCGCCAAAATCACCGTCTTGACCCAGGAACAAGCCGACTATCTCAGCGTCTCGATCAAGGGGCCTTATAAGTCGGATCATTATCGGTATTAAAAAAGGAGGTTTGGCATTCTCTTCGGTCGACCGAAGAGAATGCCGCTCTCTCCGGAAATTATATCCCGTGAAAGTCTCTGTCATCCTGAGCGCAGCGAAGGATCTCACTCCCTCTGCAACAAGGAGATCCTTCGCTGCGCTCAGGATGACAGAGACTTTCCGCCGCAGCGTCACAACACCAGCTCTTCTCCTTCCGCCGGAGCGATGCAACGCGTGCTGGAATGGCGCGCCTTCAACAGCGCGTTGGCCTGCTTGACCTTGGCGTCGATTTCCTTGTCGTATTGCTCGGGATCGTGATGAAACAAACAGAGTAGTTTCACTTTCGCCTGGTCGGCGATATCCACCACGCGCGACACCGCAGAATGACCCCAGCCGATCTTTCCCTGATATTGCTCGTCGGTATAAGTGGCGTCAATGACCAAAACGTCGCTGTGCTGGACGAACTGAATCAAGCGGTCCACTGCCACTAGGCTATAGCGCGAAGAAGCCTCCGGATAGAGTTCATTATCGGTGATGTAGCAAAAACGTTTGCCTTTGTATTCCACGCGATAGCCCAAGCAGCGACCGGGATGATTCAAGAGAATTGTCTGAACCTCAATATCATCAATGAAAAGTTTTTCCTCGGATAAATTCCGAAAGCGCAGCTGAGCCGCGAACTCTTTAATCGTAAAAGGCAGATAAACGCCATCCATGGGACTGGATATCAATTCCTCGATTTTTTTTTCACCCTGATTCGTGCCCAAAATTTCAAATTCATTGCCCTTCACAAAGAGTGGCGCAAAAAACGGCAGGCCATTAATGTGGTCGTAATGCGGGTGCGAAATAAAGATTTTCGCTTTTAGCGGGAAGATATTATTTTTCACGACGTAATTTGAAAGTTCCTTAATGCCCGTTCCCGCATCAAAAATGAAAAAATGTTGTGCGACGCGCAGACTAATGCAGCTGGTGTTGCCACCATAACGCACCGTTTTTTTGCCGGGCACAGGCAGCGTTCCGCGAACTCCCCAAAACTGCGCCGCCATGACGCCCGACATTGTTTCCGTGAACGGCGCAAGCGAGCCGGCTGGCTCAATGGATCTGATGCGATAGTCCCCCATACCTAAATCCAGGTTTCGTCGACGATCGCTTTCAATATGCTGCTTCTTTCGCATAAGTCCTGCTTCCAGTCCTTTATTTTATTTTAACATATCCCTCGCAGGCAGCGCAGAAGGTCTTGTCGGTTTCGGCGAAAGAATCGTAAAACAGACATTCATTGAGGGTGCGGTGTTCTTTTTCCAGATAAAGATAAGTAAAGCCCTGGCATTGCGCCTGTTGATCGCAGGCCAACTGACAAAGTTGCGGCGCCGGGAAGGGCAGCGTCATTTTATTCATCACGCGACCCTCAAAGGCGGTCGCCGGCAGCGCATCATAGTGGTTCACAACCAGCTGACGCCGAGCTTGTTCCAGCTTGAGGTTCTTGTTAAAAAGCGCACTGCGATCATGCCAAACCGCCTGCTCGTCATAGCCCAGGCAGAAAATATTACCCTCCTGCTGCAGCCAGTTGTAGAGAATAATGTCCGGCACTTCCTCCATTTTATCCACGCTAAAAGGATAGACCTCTTCGCGCAGCTGCGGCAGCAAATACGCCCAGCGAAATAGCGTGCCGTTATAAACCGGCTGCTGCTGGATAAACATGGTTTTTTTAGCTGCTCCGTACTCCTCTTCATCGGCGTCCAGATTGGGGCTGTTCAACTTGAAGGAAAAATAATAAGGATAAATGCTCGCGCCCAATAAATAAGCGTCATGAATGCGACTGTCTTCGACCACCAGCACGCTGTCTGGCTTGAGCTTGCCTTGGAGGTCCGGCGGATTCAAGATGGCGTTGCGAGCGACGGCCAACGGAAAACCCTGCGCGCGGGTGATATATTGAATATTCATTTGATTGACTTCAATCGCCGTAAGGCCAATTCCCAAAGCGAGAAAAAAACAAAACACATTCGCGAGCACCGGGCTGCCGATGAGACGGCGACAAAGATACTCCGTGCCAAAGCCCATGAGCAGGCTCAGAAAGAGCAGGGATAAACTCAAATGCCAGGGCAAGCCCCAACCCCAGCAAACTGGCAAAACCAGGAAGAGCCCGCAGGTCAAATAGAGAAACGCCAGGGATTTTTTATAGTCGAGATTATAATGATCGCGTAGCTTCTCGTTGAAATAGACCAGCAGGGTGGCAAGCAGAGTAAAAGCCGCCAGAATACCTAAAATGAAGCGCGTGACGCCGGGGAAAACCACATTGCGCCAAACCGGCGGCGCGAAATAATGCCCCTTCAATCCCCAGGTGGTGATAAAAAGCCGCTTAAACGCCTCCACAATGACCGGCAGATTAAGATCGCTGCGCAAGGGATGCTTGAGCGTTGGCCATTGCAGGGAAAGATACAAGCCGAGACTGAGGCTCACCACCGAAATCAGCAGGAAGAGTTCCCGATTTTTTTTATTGTTAAACAGCAGTCCCAGGAAGGAGGAAAAGCTTTGTTTGTCATAGAGTGAAAAGGCCAGGTAGACCATTAAAACAGGCCCTAAAAACAGGGACGGCTCTTTAAAGGTCACGGCGACTCCATAAAACACCAGTGAGACGGCCAGCAGATAGAAATTTTTCAGGCCATGCTGACAAAACAGCACAAAACAATAGAGACTGAGCGCCGTGAAAAAGATCGCGGCAAATTCAAAATGCAGAACGATAAGGCGCGACAGCATCAGGGCCGGATGCATGAGATAGACCGAGACGGCGAGATAGCCGCCGTATTTAAAATTGGGGAAGAGCAGCGCATAGAGCTTGAGGACGACGTAGCCGGAAAGCGCCAGGAAGCCGAGATTCACGAAGATCCAAGCCCGGGTGTTGTGCCAGCCCAGCAAAGGCTCCAGTAATTGATACATCAGGAAATGACCCGAGGGTCTAAAAAAAAGAATGGAGACATGGAACATTTTAGGATGCAAATAGACTTGAAAGAGGTCCCAGAGGGAGTGAAGACTCTGATTGGCAGCGTAGATCAAGGGTTGCTCGGGATACATCATGTCGAAAGAGACGATGGGAAGATTCACCAAGAGAATAAAGCTAAAGAGAATAAGCAAAAGAAGCATTTCTCTCATCAAGGGGAAAGTGATTTTTCTTGCCTGGACCAATAAATTTTTCATGTTGTGAACGGTTCCTATTCAATCACTCCGAAACTCCCCCGAGTGCAATTCTGTACTTTAGCACGTCCGAGCAGTCGCTATCCAGGTTCCAACCTTATTCCCCCAGTCTGCGAGCAAATCCCCCGTTCCACTGCTATTCCGTTTCAGGAAACAAGCGCTTTTGGGCGGGGACTATATCATAGCGTTGCATGTGTTTAAAATTGCTGTAAAATCACAGCGCTTATTTCTGCCGCCGGGAGGAAAATTGAAAATCCATGACTAATCAACATCCATACCGAGCTCTCGCCCAACATCAGGCGATCTTTCCTATCGGCTTCGGCGCCATGCCACTGTCTTTGATCGGTCGTCCCTCAGAAAAAGAGGCGCTTCAAGTGCTACTCCGTTTTCTTGAGACCGGCGGAAATTTTATAGATACGGCCGATGTTTACGGACTGGATGACTCCGACCGCGGCCATAACGAGCGCTTAATTCAAAAGGCCTTGGCTCTTTACGGTGAAAAAAACAGGGTCTTGATTGCTAGCAAAGGCGGCGCCAGTCGTCCTGCGGGCGGATGGGCTTTAGGGGGCGGACAGCCCCAACAGCTTCGCCAGGCCTGTGAAAACAGCTTGAAGAATTTGGCTAGCGAAAGCCATGGCTTGTATTACTTGCATGGACCCGACAAAAATGTTCCCCTCGAGGCTTCCTTGGGCGCTTTAATTCAATTAAAGCAGGAAGGCAAAATTCAGCATTTGGGAATCGCCAATGTCACGCTGAGCGAACTCCAACAAGCCTTGCGTCTCTGTGAAATCGTCGCCGTTCAAAATCGCTGCAATCCTTTTTGTAAGGATGATTTTAACAATGGCCTGATTGATTTTTGCAAAGCGAACAAAATAGCCTATATCCCTTCCTGTAGCGCGGGATGACAGCAGGAGCGCGTCGATACGCCAAAATTAAAGCTCGCCCTTCACAAAGCCAATACAAGTCGCGCAAAACTT
Source organism: Gammaproteobacteria bacterium (assembly GCA_013286215.1). Taxonomy (GTDB): domain Bacteria; phylum Pseudomonadota; class Gammaproteobacteria; order DSM-16500; family DSM-16500; genus JABDGC01. The sequence continues at coordinate 16,795 of JABDGC010000018.1, read as the reverse complement.
CCCCTTCCCGGTCGCCACTTTCTCATAAAACTGACATTTCATCGCGGACTGATACTGATACTGCGCATGTTCATAAGTAAACCCCTTACAACGCACATTCTGATCACACTCATACTGACAAAGCCGATGATCCGGCAGTCCCAACACTTTGGTATACAGCACCTTCCCGCTCAAAAGCTCGGCGGCGAAGGGCTGATAAGGATGCACATGCAAAAATCGCTTCACCTTCTCTCTTAGGAGGTTTCGCTTGAATTCCGCCGTGCGATCCAACCACCGCCCCTCCCGGTCATAACCCAGGCAAACCAGGTCCTGCTCATACTGCAGCCAATTATAAATCACCGCGTCCGGCACTCGGTTCAGGTGCTTCACCTCGAAGGGGTAGACTTCTTCTTGCAAGCCCGGGCGTAAATAAGCCCACTTGAACAGATAGCCGTTATAAATCGGCTGGTATTTTAAAAAACTGTAGGCTTGCGCTTTCTCAAGCGCGCCATAGTCGAGCCCGGGCTTTAGAAAAAGCGGATAGTTGCTGTTGCCCAAAGCGTAGCTGTCATGAAGAAAGCTGTCCTCCACGAGAAGAACCGTGGCGGCAGTCAGTTTCTCCTTGAGCTGCGGCGGATGCAAAACGGCGTTTCGCGCCAGCGTCAGTGCGAAACCGGCGCGGGCCTTCACATGCGCTAGGTTAACCTGGTTAACGACGAACGTATTCAAGCCGATTAGAACAGCAAGGAGCAGACCACTCCCCATCACCGCCCCGCTTTTTTTTCGCAGCCCCTCTTGGCCGAGGTCTTCAAAACTGAAGCCTGCGATCAAACTTAAAAAAAGCAGGGTCAAATTCAAATGCCAGGGTAGGGCCATAGCCCAATGGATTGGCAAGATCAAAAAGCAAGCCGCCGCCACCCCTAAAAACAGCAGCACTTTCTTGCGCTCGAAGGCGACCGCGTTTTTTTCAACGATGAGCCGAACGACGGCCAGCACGGACAGAAAAAAGCTAAGGGCCAGGAGGACTTGCGTAAGCGGGGGGAAGATCAATTCCCGCCAGAGCAAATGCGCTTGTGGTAAAACCGCTGGAACACCGTGCTCGTGCGGAAAGCCCAGAATAGTCCTGAGCAATTCAACTGTGGCCGCTCCTTTTTCCTGTGCGGTGATCGCAGCGCCCAGCGGATGCGCCAAGGTGGGCCAGGCCAGGCTCAGATAGAGCGCCAAGGCCACGGTCGTGGTCGCCAGGAGCGCCAGGCTTTGCAGCGCGGTTTTGTCACGCGCCAATCGATAAAAATAGGTAGACAGAGGCCCACCGGGATAACGCGCAATACAAAAATAAGCGGCCAGCACTGGGCCCAGCATCAACGCCGGCTCTTTAAACGTAACGGCGACAACATAAAAAAGCAGGGCCGCGGGCAACCCCTTGGCCTGCGCCCTGTTTTCTTCCCGGCAAAACAGCGCGAAACAGTAGAAGCTGAGCAAACAAAAAAAGACGTGGGCAAATTCAAAATGCAAAACAATCAGCCGCGACAAGAACAGGGCGGGATGCATTAAGTAAAGACTGAAAGCAAGATAGCCGCCGACCTTAAAATCGGGAAACAATAATGCATAGGTCTTCACCATTAAAAAGCCGGTGAGCGCCAGGAAAATCAAATTCACAATAATCAGGCCCTGGGTGTTATGCCAGCCTAAAAAGGGCATGAGGAGCTGGTAGAGTAAAAAGTGCCCGGATGGCCTGAAAAAAGGGATGGAAAAAACATCCAGCATGCGGGGATACAGGTAAACACGCAGTAAATCTCCCATGGAATGAAGCGCTTGATTGGCCGTATAAAGCATCGGCTGTTCGGCGTACATCAGATCAAAGGTGATGACCGCGCTATTAACCAACAAAACAAAAATGAAGATCACGCCAAATAAAATACAGTTCCTCACCCTTCACATCCCTTTATTGTATATATTCGCTTCTCCCTTCCAAATCCCCCTTCCTCCACGCTTTTGGTGGAGGAAGGGGTAAGGGGAAGGAGGTATAAAATTAATCCTAATCAGCGGGTTATAATTAATAAGACCTCCTCTCCCTAACCCTCTCCTCCACCAAAAGCGTGGAGGAGAGGGGAATTTAAAATGAGAACCGAATATTTACCCTTTAATTGATTTGACCTCTTTAGGCTATGTTACAATAAATAATAGGACAGCCCAAAAAGGACTATAATATGCGCAAAGTTCTTATCGTTTTTTTTCTACTTCTCATGGGTTTTTGCGCAGCCTTGCCCTATCTCATCGGCTATCAAGTCAAAAACAATATTTATGCCGTGGTCAACACCCTCGCTCAAAACAATAAAAATATCAACGTTTCCATTTTGGAATACAACCTGGGATGGTTGAGTTCCGATGCCAAGATTCAAGTCACCGTGCGGCTTCCCGCCCGAATGACCGCTGCGGTGCCCGGCACCTCGAAACAGCAGACCTTAACCGAAACCATCGAAAACCACATTGAACAAGGCCCGCTGATCAAAGATCCCTTTTTCGGGCGTTGGACCCTGGGGATGGCAACCATTGAGAGCAAACTTTATCTTTCCGGTTTCGATTATACCTCGAAATCCGACGATCATTCCGTGATGCAAATGACGACCCTGGTCGATTTTCAGGATAAATGGCATAGTCAGTTTACCCAGCCCGCCCTTCATTTTTCGATTTTCAACCAGGCTCAGTTCTCCTCACAAGGCGCGTCGGGAAACATCGAATTTACGGTGAAAAACCAGCGGATTGACCATGCCGACCTCACCCTTGTCGCCAAAGGCCTGGTTTTTGCGCTCAATGAAAACCCGGTGCTCTCCGAAATTGATATCGACTCGCTGAAATATACAAACCATTCCAATCTGGGAAACTTGGACGTATGGACCGGCACAATTCAAATGAGCCTACCCACCCTGGTCATCAAGAAAAGGGGCAACAGCCAAATCACGCTGCAAGAGAGTGTCGTCGACAACACGGTGTCCAGCCCCAATCCCAATCTTTATGATTTTAGCGGCAGTTTAGCCTTTAAAAACATACAAACCGCTAATGCAGTGCTACCTTCCTTAGGGCCGCTGCGGCTCACGATTACGGGTAATAACTTAAGCCTGGCCGGCGTCGAGGCCTTAAGCGCCTTCTTTAAATCTCTGCATCACCAGCCCATGACCCGCGAAGAACGGGTGACTTACCTGAATATGTTGCCCAAAATGCTGACCCCGACCACCCTCATCACCGGAAATTTGGCGGCCACCACCCCACTTGGCGGCGTGCAAACCGACGCCGCTCTTTCCTGGAAAATCGATCCCGCCCTGCCCTCGACCCTGCAAGAAATGGCGCAAAAAATGAAGGCCACGGTTAATCTGCGGATGGCCTGCGCTTTGGTTGACAAGCTGATTGCCGTGCACGATGGTCCTACAGCCACAACCGCCCCTGCCCCGGCAGCAACATTACCGACGGCGAAGAACAGCACCCCCCCAAGTCCCGCAGCACCGACGGGAACTCCCACCGCTGCAACAGCAACACCACCGACGACGAACAGCACCCCCTCAAGTCCCGCGGCACCGACAGGAATTCCCACCCCTGCAGCAACACCACCGACGACGATGAACAGCACCCACTCAAGTCCCACGGCACCGACAGAAATTCCCACCCCTGCAGCAACACCACTGACGATGATGAACAGCACCCACTCAAGTCCCGCGGCACCGACAGGAATTCCCACCCCTGCAGCAACACCGCCGACGACGATGAACAGCACCCACTCAAGTCCCACGGCACCACCGGCGCCCCCCGCCGCTGGCTCTCCCACGACTTCAGCAGCAGCAACAGCAACTCCTCCGGCGCCCAACACGCCTTCTCCATCGGATCAAAAAGGCCCACCGCCCTTTCGATCCCGCTTTGATTCCTGGATACAACAAGGCTATGTGATCAAAGAGGGGGATAATTATGTCGTTTTACTTAAGCATGAAAACGGTTTAACCACCATCAATGGTAAAACGCCGCAACCGTAGTATAAAAAGGGCTAGTACATGATAAAATGGCGTTGTTGAATAAAGCATATTTTGTACAAAACCCCCTCTCCTCCACGCTTTTTGTGGAGGAGAGGGTTAGGGAGAGGAGGTCAATAAATAGCTTTAATTTACACCTCCTTCCCCTAACCCCTTCCTCCACCAACAACGTGGAGGAAGGGGGATATGGAAGGGTAAACCAAATATAAACTAAAGGCTAAAACGGGTGTTGTTGAACAAAGCCAATTGAACGCTGTGGCTGGAGTTGCGAAGCGGTACTCTCGCTTGATTTACCGGGTTTGAGAAGGTAACATGTCCTTACACAAGGTAAACTCTATAAGGAATGTAGACTTATGAGACGCTCTCTCCGATCCCTGGCTGGTGTTACGCTTCTTGAAGTCATGTTGGTTCTCTCTATTGTGGCCCTCATCATTTTGATGTCTGTGCGCTACTATCAATCAACCACCACCGCCAGTCAGACTGAGCAAGTTATGGGTATGATTTCCGCCATTACAGCGGCCGCTGACAATCTATCTCTGGGTACCGCTGGCGGCTATTCCAACGTCACCGCTGCGAACATGTCCTCGGTTATCGGCACGGCAAATATGAACTCCCCCTGGGGCGGAACCATCAGCTTCGGCTCCGGCAACACCACCAGTTATTCAGTCACCATTCCCAAACCCACAGCCGCGGTTTGCACCGCCGTGCTGATCAAATTAAAAACCAACACCAAGTTCACCGACGCCAGTTGTACGGGCGGCGGCAACCTTACCTATACTTATAACTCTACCTGCTAACTATGAAATCACTTTCGAACACGGGGTCATCTTACGGCCCCATAAGCAAATTCTTCCACTGGGTGGTCGGCACTTTAGTGATTATGATGCTTTTCACTTATTTTCTGGAAGACCTTCCTAACAAAGTTATGATTGGCGTGGCTTTTAACGCGCATAAACTCGTTGGCTTGACGATCCTGACGTTGATGGTGCTGCGCCTCCTTTGGGCCTGGCGCAATCCTAAACCAAGCCTTCCCAACTCTCGCTTATGGGAACGCGTGCTGGAGCATCTCGTTCATTGGTCTTTATATCTGGCCCTCTTTATAATGCCAATCGCAGGCTGGGTTGGCACCAGCGCCGCGGGGAAACCACCGCGTCTTGGCATGCATGCTTTAGGTCTGCCGCTTCAAAAAAACGAACGTCTCTCCGACCTTGCTTTCAGCGTTCATAATACCATGGCGATTATCATTATCGTCCTAGTCTCCCTTCACGTGCTTGCTGCTCTTTATCATTATTTCATAAAGAAAGACAAGATCCTCCAACGCATGTGGCCCTAAGACTGCTTCATTAAAAAAACGAGTCCGATTTTAGGATCCAGCTTTTTCAAGACTCTGCTTCTCGCAAACACACTGCAAGCCTTCAATTCTCCTTGTTTTTCCCGTTTGATCTAAAAATACCATTATATTGTTTAGTGAATTAAATTTTTATACAATTTACTGAAACACACAAAACTTGGTAATAGTCCCGAATCGAGGTATCCAATGCAAAACCGAACGAACGAGAAGAGGCAGACACGCAACGCGGCTAGCAGAAAAGCGAGAGCGGAAGGGCGAGGGAAATCAAACGCATTATTTAATATCAACACGGGAAAATACGCTTCAAAAGGAGCAGCTAAATCGGAACAAAATATTACCTTCAATGCTTATGTGAAACGTCATGTTAAAGCAAGTAACATCAATAAAATGACCTATGTTGACGCCAAAACAGGTAAGCCTGTACCTGGTATAACGAAAAATACACATCAACGTGGAAAACACACTATGCGCTATACTTGGCTGGTGAATCAAAAATATGCGGAATTTTCAGAAATCCTTGAACAAGGTGGCGATTTGCCGCCCGCCCCTTCGAGGATGAAATATAGTCGAGAGAAGACACAAGCTGCCGCCAAGCGAAAAGCGGACCAGCCGCCAACTCTCTCAAACTCCGTTCCGCCTAGAACAGAAGCATCGAGCGTTTCTGCCGATCAGCATTCTTCGCTGATGAGTGAAAGCCTTACAGAAGCACGTTTCACCCTCGATCTTTCTATAAATACAACACCCTCAGCGGCAAGTAGCATTAGCGCGCCCATTCTACCGCCCGCAAGCCATCGATTGCCGATGCCGCTCGATACGTCCTTAAACTCAGCATGTGAGGCTTCCGTTCCCCGCATTTTACCGCCGATGGCCTCTCCCACAGACCAAGCCGGTCCCTTGCCAGCTCCAGACTTAGAAACATTCGTTGATAATATGCTCTTAGCTGAGAGCCCTTTCGTGGCAGAAAGCGATGCACCGGTGCTGGCTTCGCTCACGGAATCAGACCTCACTGCACAGACCGCGATAACAACGGGGGAACAGGCTCCGTTATTAGCAAAAAACCCTTCCGAAAAACAAGTAGAGATGGATTTTGACCTCTATTTTTCAGACACAGTGACCCCACAATCTGCTATCAGCCCATTACCTACAACACCTTTATATGATTGCTTCGCTGAAGCAGCCGATGCCGGCACTCGCTCTCGTTTGGAATCTGTGATCTCTGCTGCACAAGACTCCTTCGAGCAAGATACCCGCCGAAAGAGAAAGCCGAATTTTCACTCCTTTTTTCAACCCAAAGAGAGCGAGCGCATTGGGCATGCGAGTAGAAAAGCAAAAACAATGCCCTCCGATGGTTCGGTAGAACACTCATTACCTGAAGCAGATGCAGCGGATTCGATAGGTGAAGTAGCCTTTATTCCAAGTTCATTTGCAAAAATGCCCACTTTTTAAGTCCAGCTGACACTCCCGTACGGAGGTATCCAATGAAAGATCGAAAGAAGCAGAAGAGTCACGTAGACAACGCGGCCAGCAAAAAAGCTGGCACAAAACAGCAATTGAAATCAAGAAAATTGTTTGATATCGACACTGGCAAACCCGCTCCTAAAGGAGCAGCTCAATCGGAACAATATATTAGCTTCTCTGCTTATGTGAAACAGCATGTTGAACAACCTGATACAGATAAAATGACCTATGTTAACCCCAAAACAGGGGAACCTGTTCCTGGTATAACAGAAGAAACTTATCAACGTGGACAACACATCACACTCTATACTTGGTTGCTGAGCCAAAAATATGCGGAATTTTCAAAAATCTTAGACGAAGGCGGCGACTTGCCTCGCAAGAAGCAAAATAAGCAACAGGAGACACCCGCCCAAAAGAAAAACCGCAAGAGACAAGCACGCAACAAGGCTAGCAGAAAAGCAAGAGCGGAAGGACGGTGGAAATCAAGCAAATTATTTAATATCAATACGGGCAAACCAGCTCCCGAAGGAGCATCTAAATCGGAACAATACATTACCTTCACGGCTTATGTGCACCGTCATGTTGAACAGAATAAAATGGGTAAGACGACCTATGTTAACACCAAAACAGGGAAGCCTGCTCCTGGTATAACGAAAGAAACACATCAGCGTGGAAAGCACAGTACACTCTATTCTTGGCGGGTCAGTCAAAAACATGCGGAATTTTCAAAAATCCTTAAGCAAGGTGGCAATTTGCCTCTTGTCCCTTCAAGAAAGAGAAAACAGCAAGAGAAGGCAGAAGCAGTCAACGAGCAAAAAGTAGATCTGCTGCCTCCAACTCTTTCAGCCTTCGTTCCACCTATAGCCGAAACAGCGAGCGCCTTCGGCGACCATCATTTTCCTTCGTCTACAAGCCATCCCTTGTCGACGCCCCCCGATACGCCCTTACACTCAAAGCTAGATGAAGCACTTGAGGCTTCCGCTCAGCGTATTTCATCTCCGATAATTTCTCCCACCGATCCAGTAAGCCCCTTGTCATCTCCGCGCTTAGACGCATTTGTTGATAACATACTCTTAACTGAGAACCCGTTCGCAGCAACCAACGACGCGCCTGTATTAGCTTCGCTCACAGAAGCAGACATAACCAAACAGGCCGCGACAGCGACAAAGGAACAACTACCGCCATTGTCAGAAAACCCCATAGAAAACGAAGTAGAGATGAATCTCGACCTCTCATTTTCAGAAGCGATGTCCCCTCTATTACCTACAACACCTTTATATGTCTACCACGTTGAGGCATCGGATGCCGTCACTCGTCCTTGTTTGGATCCTGCGATCTCTGCTGCGCAAGACTCCTTCGAGCAAGATACAGGCCGAAAGAGAAAGCCGTGGTCACACTCTTTTTTTAAACCTAAAGAGGACGATTACGTTGAACCTGTACGTAGAAAAGCGAAAACACTGCCCTCTGATAGTTCAGTGGAACACCCATTACCTGTAGCAGACACATCGGATTCGATAAGTGAAGCATTCTTTATTCCAAGTCCATCTGCAAATAGGCCTATTTTTTAAGTCCAACTGGCACTCCTGAATCGAGGTATCCCATGCATGATCGAATGAAAAAAGAGCAGCAAGCACTCCGCGAGGCTAGCAGCAAGGTCAGTAGCATTAGCGCACCCACTCTAGTGCCTGCGAGCCAGCCATTCCCGGCGCCAACGCTCGATACGCCCTTAAGCGCAAGCCCAACTGACGCTTTTGCAGATCCATCCGAACAAACCCTGGCCCAAAAGAAAAACATGCTGTGGCAAGTACACAACAAAGCCCAACAAAAAGCGAGAAAGGAAGGGCAATGGAAAATATACACACTATTTAATATCAGCACTGGTAAAAAAGCGCCAAAAGGTGCGGCTAAATCGAAACAATATATTACCTTCAATACTTATGTGAAGCATCATGTTAAAGCGCCTCAAATAACTAGAAAAAGCTATGTTAACACCAAAACAGGGGAGCCTGCTCCTGGTATAACGAAAGAAACCTATAACCGTGGACAGCACACTACACACTATAATTGGCTGGTGAAACAAAAATATGCGGAATTTTCAAGAATCATCAACCAAGGCGGCGACTTGCCTCCTATCCCTCCAAGCACGAGAAATGTACGACAAAATGCCTTAGCAGAGGTAGCCACCAAGCGAAAAGCCGACTCCTCTCTACCTCGCTCAGACTTTGTTAGACCTCTAACAGAAGCATCGAACGCCGCTGCCGATCACCATTCTCCTCCAAGGACTTCGGGACCTGCTATCGACTTAATAAACACTGGGAAACGACTATCCTTGCCCTTAGGCCTTACAGCAGCAGAGTTGGCGCTCGCGCTTTCTTTTATATATCCAGTGGCTCCATCACCCTCCCTCGATAACATAGCCTCAGCGGCAAGTAGCGTTAGCGCGCCCATTCTACCGCCTGCACCCCGTCCATTGTCGACGCTACCGCTCGATACGCCCTTAAGCTCAAATTCAGCCGGTGTATCCGCTGCTTCTGCTCACCGTCACTCATCGCCACCGATCGCTTCCAGTGATCAAGCAAGCTTCTTGTCACCTGCAGACTTAGAAACATTCGTTGATGTTACACTCTCCACTGATCGCTTGTTCGCGGCAGAAATCGACGCGCAGGTGTTGACTTCGTTCACAGAATCCGACATAACTGCACAGAGAGCAACAGGGGAACAGCTACCGATATTGGCAGAAAACCCTACAGAAAACGAAGTAGAGATGAATTACGACCTCTCTTTTTCAGAGCCTGTGACTCCACCTGCATTCAGTCCAGTGCTTACAATACCTTTATATGACTACTCCGTTGAGGCGTCTGACGTTGTCACTCACGCTCGCTTGGATCCTGTGAGCTTTGCTGCACAAGACTCCTTCGAGCAAGATACAAGTCGAAGGAGAAAGCGAAATTTTCACTCCTTTTTTCAACCCGAAGAAAACGATCGCGTTAAGCATGCGAGTAGAAAAGCAAAAACAAGGCCCTCAGATGGTTCGGCGAAACACCCATTACCTGCAACAGTCACACCTGATTCAGCAAGTGACGCATCCTTTATTCCAAGTTCAGCTGTAAAAAGGCCTCGTTTTTAAGTCAAACAGGCACTCCCTCTCCGCCACGCTTTTAGGGTGGAGAGGGGTTTAGCGCAGTGAAATTAAAAAGCATCACTATATTGATTATTGAATTATGCTTTTATACAATTTTGCCTGTGAAACACAAAAAAACTGGTAATATTCCCAAACCGAGGTATCCAATGCATAATCGAATGATAGAGAAGAGACTAGTCCACAACAAGAGCCAAAGTAAACCGAGAGCTAAAGGGGTGGGGAAAGCAAAAACACTATTTGACACCAACACGGGTAAAAAAGCTCCAGCAGGAGCAGCCAAGTCTGAACAATATATTACCTTCAATACTTATATGAAACGTCATGTTACAGATTCTCTAATAACTAGAAGGACTTATGTTAACGCCAAAACAGGGGAACCTGCTGATGGCATAACGAAAGAAACACATAAATGTGGACAACACACCACACTCTATAATTGGCTGGCGAAGCAAAAAAATGCGGAATTTTCAAAAATCTTAGCCGAAGGTGGTGACTTACCTCCCGCCCCTATCAAGAAGGGACATAATCAGCAATATCCCGCATCACAAGCAGCCGCCAGGCGAAAAACGGCCCGGCAGCCAACTTCTTCAATCGTCGCTCTGCCTATACAATATTCGTTGAAATCAATCACCCTATTTAATATCGACACGGGTAAACCCGCTCCAGCAGGAACTTCTCAATCGAAACAAAACATTACCTTCCGTGCTTATGTGTACCGTCATGTTAAAGCTACTAACATAATTAGAACGACCTATGTTAACGCCAAAACTGGGGAGCCTGCTCCTGGTATTACAAAAGAAACATATCAACCTAGCGAACATGTCACACGCTATGCTTGGCTAGCGCGACAAAAATGTAAGGAATTTTCAAAAATCTTAGAAGATGGCGGCGATTTGCCTCCTATCCTTCCGAGAACAAACAGCATGCAAAAAAATGCCGCGGCGGCAGCCAAGCGAAAAGCAGCTCTGCCTCCTCCCTTTCCATCTAAGAGAGACAAGCAACAGAAGGCACAAGCTATCACCGAGCGAGGTGCAAACCTGCTTCTAACTCTCTCAACCCCTGTTCCGCCTATGGCAGAAGCATCGAGCACTGCCGATGATCATCCTTCTCCTCTTAATAAAACACCCTCAGCGGCAAGTCATGTTAGTGTGCCCAGTCTACCGCCTACAAGCCATCCCTTGCCGACGCCGCCTCTCGATACGCCCTTCAGCTTAAACCCAAGCCAAAAGAGAAAACCGAATTTTCACTCCTTTTTTCAACCGGATGACAAGGATCACGCTGGGCATGCGAGTAGAAAAGCAAAAACAATGCCCTCTGATGGTTCGGCGGAACACCCATTACCCGAAACAGACACACTGGATTCGACAAGCGCCGAATCCTTTACTCTAAGTCCACCTGCAAAAACGCCTAGCTTTTAAGTCCAACAAGCGCTTCCGAATCGAGGTATTCAATGCAAAATCGAATAAAAGAGGAGAGAAAGAAGCAACAGAAGGCACAAGCTGTCGACAAACAAAAAGCAGCCCTGCATCCAACTCTCTCAACCTTTATTCCGCCGATGACAGATGCATCGAGCGCTTCCGCCTCCCATAGTACGGATCTATCAGAACAGACGCCAGCCCAAAAGAAAAACTTGAAGAAGCAAGCACACAACGAGGGCGGCAGAAAAGCGAGAGCGGAAGGGCGATGGACAATAAACACACTTTTTGATATCGGCACTGGTAAACCAGCTCCAAAAGGAGCTTCTAAATCAGAACAATATATTACCTTCAATGCTTATTTGAAGCGTCATGTTAAACATTCTCCAGCAGATAGAAGGACCTATGTTAACGCCAAAACAGGGAAGCCTGCTCCTGGCATAACGCAAGAAACACATCAACGCGGACAACACACCACTCTCTATAGTTGGCAGGTGCGTCAAAAATATACGGAATTTTCAAAAATCTTAAAAGATGGCGGCAACTTGCCTCCTCTCCTTCCGGGCACGATAAGTGTGCAACAGAATGCCGCAGCACAAGCCGCCGCCAAGCGAAAAGCAGACCTGCTGCTTCCGCCCCCTCCATCTAAGAGAAATAAGCAACAGAAAGCACAAGCTATCGATGAGCGAAAAGCAGACCTGCTTCCAACTCTCTCAACCTTTGTTCCGCCTGCAAGCCATCCATTGCCAACGCCGCCCGATACGCCCTTAAGCTCATACCCAGCTAACGCATCCGATGCCCCCGCTTCCCGTATTATGAATCCATCAGAGCTAACTCCGGCTCAAAAGAAAAACTTGAAGAGGCAGATACATAACGCAAATGGCAGAAAAGCAAGAGCGGAAGGGCGGTGGAAATCAAGCAAATTATTTGATATCGGCACAGGTAAACCAGCTCCAAAAGGAGCATCTATATCGGAACAATATATTACCTTCACTGCTTATGTGAGACGTCATGTTAAAGATTCTATAGCAACTAGAGGGATCTATGTTAACCGCAAAACAGGGAAGCCTACTCATGGCATAACGAACCGAACACATCAGCGTGGACGACACATCACTCTCTATAGTTGGCTGGTACATCAAAAATATACGGAATTTTCAAAAATCTTAGCCAACGGCGGTGACTTGCCTCCTGTCTCTTCAAGGAACAGGAATATGCAACAGAATGCACCCGTTGCCGACAAGCAAAAAGCCGATGTGTATCCAGCGCACTCAACCTTTGTTCAGCCTATAGCAGAAGCATCGAGCGCTTCCGGCGACCCTCATTCTTCTCTTACGACTGCAGGGCACGCTGCTGTAATGATGGAGCTTTCTACTTCCAATCCGCTGCCTCCATCACCCCCCCTCAATGAAATACCATCAGCGACCAGTAGCATTAGCGAACCCATTCTACCGCCTGCAAGCCATCTCTTGCCGACGCCGCCCAATATGCCCTTAAACTCAAACTCAGAAGAAGCATTGGATGCTTCCGTTCACCCTATTTTATCTCTGATAAGCTCTTCCAGTGAACAAGCAAGCCCCTTGTCATCTCTGGACTTAGAAACCTTCGTTGAGGATATACTCTTAACCGAGAGCCCTTTCGCAGCAGAAAGCGACACGCCTGTATCGACCTCGCTCATGGAATCAGACCTGACCGCACAGACTGCGACAGCAATAGAGGAGCCGCTACCGTTATTGTCAGAAAACGCTACAGAAGAAAACGTAGAGATGGATTACAACTTCTATTCTTCAGCGCCAGTGACTTCACAGCCTGCATTCAGTCCATCACCTGCAACACCTTTATCTCCCGACTCCGCTGAGGCATTCGAAGCTATCACTCGCCCTTGTTTGGATCCTGTGATCTCGGCTGCACACAGCTCATTCGAGCAAGATCCGAGCCGAAAGAGAAAACCGAATGTTCACTCCTTTTTTCAACCGGATGACAAGGATCGCGCTGGGAATGCGAGCAGAAAAGCAAAAACAATACCCTCTGATGGTTCGGCGGAACACCCATTACCCGAAATAGACACACTGGACTCGACAAGTGCCGAATCCTTTACTCTAAGTCCACCTGCAAAAACGCCTAGCTTTTAAGTCCAACAAGCACTTCCGAATCGAGGTATTCAATGCAAAATCGAATAAAAGAGAAGAGAAAGAAGCAACAGAAAGCACAAGCTGTTGATGATCCAGCAAAGCAGACTCCTGCCCAAAAGAAAATCTGGAAGAGGCTAGCAAACTGCAAGGCCCAAAAAAAAGCGAGAGATGAAGGACGGGGAAAAGCATACAAACTATTTGATATTTACTCTGGTAAACCAGCTCCAGAAGGAGTATCTCAATCGGAACAATATATTACCTTCTCTGCTTATGTGAGACGTCATGTTGACAATTCTAAAAAAACGAGAAAGGGTTATGTTAACGCCAAAACAGGGGAGCCTGCTCCTGGTATAACGAAAGAAACACATCAATCTGGAGAACAGATCACATGCTATGCTTGGCTAGTGCGTCAAAAATATACGGGATTTTCAAAAATCTTGGAAGCAGGTGGCGATTTGCCTCCCGTCCCTCTTAGGGGGAGAACGAAGCTACAAAAAGCACTCGCTGTCGACAAGCAAAAAGCAGCCCTGCAGCCAACTCCCTTAACTATTCCGCCTAGAGCAGAAGCATCGCACGTTTCTGCCAAGTATCATTCTCCACTTACGACTTCGAGACCGACTATTGATCGGATAGACACTGGAAAACGACTACCGTTGCCGACACCGCCCGATACGCCCTTAAACTCAAATCCAGAGGAAGCATTTGATGCTTCCGCTGACCCTGTTTCATCTTGGATAAGCTCTTCCACTGATCAAGCAAGCCCCTTGCCATCTGCAGACTTAGAAACCTTCGCTGATGATTTACTCTTAACTGAGAACCCTTTCGCCGCAGAAAGCGACACACCTATGTTGGCTTCGCTCACGGAATCAGACTGGACTGCACAGACCGCGACAGCAACAGGAGAGCCGCTACCGTTATTGTCAGAATACGCTGCAGAAAAAAACGTAGAGATGAATTTCGACTTCTATTTTTCAGCGCCAGTGACTTCACAACCTGCATTCAGCCCATTCCCTACAACACCTTCATATCCCGACTCGGCTGAGGCATCCGATGCCAGCACTCACCCTCGTTTGGATCCTGTGATCTCTGTTGCACATGGCTCATTCAAGCAAGATCCAAGCCCAAAGAGAAAACCGAATTCTTACTCCTTTTTTCAACCCAAAGAAAGCGATCGCGTTGAACATGCGAGTAGAAAAGCAAAAACAATGCCCCAAAAACGTGGAGGCGCGGGGAATTTGGAATGAGAACCGAATAGATACCAAGCCTGTGGAGGAATCCCGCTTTTTGAAAACACTTATTTATTAAACACATCGCACTTCTTGAACACTTCTTATTTTTCCAAGCTGGATTAAAATAATCCATTATCTTGCTTATTGAAGCAAATTTTTATATAATTTTACTCGCTTGTCCCGCTTCGCTTGAATGCAAAAAACTAATATTACTCCCGAACCGAGGTATTCAATGCACGATCGAATAAAAAAGAAGAGACAAGCACACAACGAGTCCAGCAGAAAAGTAAGCGCGGAAAAACGGCAGAAATCAAATATATTATATAATATCTATACTGGCAAAAAGGCTCCAAAAGGGGCATCTAAATCAAATGAAAACATTACCTTCCGGGCTTATACGCAACGTCATGTTAGTGCAGCTCACATAATTAAAACAACCTATGTTAACGCAAAAACAGGGGAGCCTGCTCCTGGTATAACGAAAGAAACACATAAACCTCAACAACACACCACACTCTATATTCGGCGGGTACATGAAAAACATAAGGAATTTTCAAAAATCTTAGACGAAGGCGGCGATTTGCCTCCTGTCCCTTTAGCGAAAGTGCGGGAAAAATCAAACAAATTATATGATATCGACACTGGTAAAAAAGCTCCAGAAGGGGCATCTAAATCGGCACAATATGTTCCCTTCCCTGCTTTTGTGAGACGTCATGTTGAACATTCTCAAATAAATAAAACCACTTATGTTAACGCCTCAACAGGGGAGCCTGCTGATGGTATAACGAAAGAAACACATCACCCCAGAGAACATATCACACGCTATTCTTGGCTAGTGCGTCAAAAGTATGCGGAATTTTCAAAAACCTTAAAAGAAGGCAACGATTTGCCTCCTCCCCCGCTAAGGAGTAAAAATAATCGACAGAAGGCACAAGCTGCCGACAAGCGACAAGCAACCCTGGCTCCAGCTCTCTCAAGCCTTGCTCCACCCATAGCGGAAGCATCAAGCACTTCCACCGATCATCATTCTCCTCTTACGACTTCGGGACCCGGTATAGACTTGATCAACACTGGAAAACAACTCCCTTTGCCGCCAGGCACTACAGAAGAAGAATTGATCCTTAATCTTGATTTTTTAGATTCGGAGACTCCATCAAGCTCTCCAGATACAACACCCTCAGCGGCAAGTAGCGTTAGCGTGCCCATTCTACCGCCGGCAAACCATCCATCGCCGACGCTCGATGCGCCCTTAAGCTTAAACCCAACTGGTGCATTCGCTGCTTCCGCTTCCCGTATTGCGGATCCATCAGAACAGACTCTAGCCCAAAAGAGAATCCAGAAGAGGCAAGCACGCAGCAAGACCCAAAGAAAAGCAAGAGCGGGACAGTGGGGTAAATCAAAAAAATTATTTGATATCGGCACTGGTAAACAAGCTCCAGAAGGAGCATCTAAATCGGAACAATACGTTACCTTCCATGCTTTTGTGCAACGTCATGTTAAAAATTCTATACTCAATAGAACGACCTACGTTGACGCCATATCAGGGGAGCCTGCTGATGATGTAACGGAAAAAACACAGGACCCTAGAGAACCGATTACACGCTATTCTTGGCTCGTGCGTCAAAAATATGAGGAATTTTCAAAAATCTTAGAAGCAGACCGCGATTCGCCCCTGCCCCCACCCCCGCTAAGCGATAGAGATAAGCAACAGAAGAGACAAGCTGCCAACAAGCGAAAAGCAACCCTGGCTCCAGCTCTCTCAACCCTTGCTCCACCCATAGCGGACACATCGAGCACTTCCGCCGATCATCATTCTCCTCTTACGACTTCGGGAGCCGGTATAGACTCGATCAACACTGGAAAACAACCCCTTTTGCCACTAGGCGCTACAAAATCGGCGGCTCCATCAAGCTCTCCAGATACAATACCCTCAGCGACAAGTAGCGTTAGCGCACCCCTTGTACCGCCCGCAAGCCATCCATTGCCGACACCGTCCGACACGCCCTTAAACTCAAATCCAGAGGAAACATTTGATGCTTCCTCTGACCCTATTTCATCTTGGATAAGCTC
>JABDGC010000017.1:855-29851 GCA_013286215.1 Gammaproteobacteria bacterium | reverse complement strand
GTTATTTCTGAGTGCCCCACTAGTGCCCCATGGAAGCCGCTATTTTGATGCTAAAAATTTATTTTATTATATACTGCAAAAGTACCCATTTTAGGGTATTATTGTAGTATATAGTCAAATAAAGGTATCGGCCTCATGGAAGCTCCACAACCATTCGAAAGCCAAGGTATGCGCTTATTGCGACACCTGTTTTTAGACGGCAAGCGCATATTTAATATGCAGGATGTCGTGCAAGCGGCTACCCTGGAAAAGATACCTCATAACCAGCTTAGGAAGATACTTTCTAATTTGGCAAAGCACGGGCGAGTAAGCAGGCTGCGCCGTGGGCTATACACTACCATAGGGATGATACCGGTACAAAGTAACATCCATCCCTTTGCCATAGCGACTCATCTGGTCCAACCCTCAACGATCAGCCATTGGTCTGCCTTGCAGCATCATGGCTTAACTGAGCAAATTCCCCAAATTGTTACTGCATCAACGCCAACTAAGGTAGTCACCCCCTCAATGCGCGAAAAAGAGGTGGAGCAGCTAGGTCTCAAGCATACCTGGCAAATTGGTGGGGTCAGCTACGAATATATTAATGTTCAAGAAAAACACATTTTTGGCACCGAAAAAATATGGCTCGATGAAGACTTTCAAGTATCGATCACAGACAAAGAGCGCACCCTGCTGGATGTATTTATTTATCCTAAAATGTTCGGCGGCATGGGGGAAGCTCTGGGGATCTTGGAAAACTCACTCGCAAGCATAGATATTCAAAAGCTAGTAGATTACGCCGTCAGATATGATAAAAAATCATTAGCCAAACGCTTGGGGTGGGCACTAGAATATTTTGGTGTTCCCGCCAAGCAACTTGAGCCACTCCTAAAAGTCCCCATTAACTATTACTGCCCCCTTGACGCTTCTGCACCCGCAATCGGGCCCTGCGACAAAAAATGGATGATTCAAAATAATCTAATAAAAGTGGATAACAAATGAAGCCATTACGCTTAAAACTACAAGAAGAAGCTAATCTAAAAAAAGTCCCCATACATGTTATCGAAAAAGACTATGCGCTCAGTTATGTCTTAGCAGGCATGGCAAAACAACCGGAATTAGCTCACTCTTTAATATTCAAAGGCGGCACAGCTCTAAAGAAAATATTTTTTGGTGACTACCGATTTTCCGAGGACCTGGATTTTTCAGTTATCAATGCTCCAAAGGATAAGCAGCTTGAAAATACCCTGCTTAACGCCATTAATCTTTCAAAAGAGTTATTAAATGATTATGGTGCCTTTGATATTCAATTGAAACGAAACCCTGAACGCGCGCCTCACCCAAAAGGTCAAGATGCGTTTAATGTGTTTGTAAAGTTTCCTTGGCAACCCACACCCCTTTGTCGAATTAAAGTTGAAATCACGCATGATGAGCCGGTTATTTTGCCGCCGGTATATAAACCAATTCTCCATGGTTATGAAGAACCAATTGATTGTGCCGTTGCCTGCTACAACATAGAAGAAATTGTAGCGGAAAAATTACGAGCTTTATTACAAACCCACAAAAAACTAATCGCTCGTGGCTGGAATAGACCGAGAGCACGTGATTACTATGACCTGTGGTGCATATTAAAAAATTACAGCTCTTCTGTCGATCATGGCAGGCTAACTGAAATGCTTGATAAAAAATGTAAGCATCGTGAAGTGTCATATCATAACGTCGATAATTTTTTTACTGTTGAATTAGTAAATGAAGCTCATCAGCACTGGCAAGGCACCTTAGGGGTATTACTAAGAGAATTACCTGAGTGCAAACAGGTGCTCGACGAGACAAAACTTCTGATTGCAAATATTTTACCGAGTGCGCAATGACCAAGAACTAGGCGGACTACTAATGTCACAAAAACAAAGGAATAAAATTGGACGGAATGAAACATGTCCATGCAATAGCGGGATAAAATACAAGCATTGCCACGGACATTTAAATGAAAACGCCTCTCAACAACCATCAGATTTTATTAGCAAAGAAATTTCCACATTAAAAGCTTTAGACGTGCAAAGAAAGCTTCAGCAAGGCTTGGGCAATCCCATTGTTTCAACCGAACATAATTCCCTTAAAGTTGTTGCAGTAGGCAACGAAATATACAAAGGCAAATGGATAACCTTTCATGATTTCTTAGTTGATTATATAAAGCTATCTATCGGGAGCGCCTGGGGAAACGAGGAACTAAAAAAGCCATATGAAAACAGGCATCCACTTATTAAAATTTATAATAAGATTTGCGACTACCAAAAATCCTTTGTGAAAACCTCTGGTCAAGTCCACTCTGCCCCCTTCACTGGAGCAGTATCTGCCTATATGTGGCTAGCATATAATCTATACATTATTGCTCATAATGCTGAGCTTCATCAACGCTTAATAAAACGTTTGCGACACCCAGAACAATTCCCTGGCGCATATTATGAAACATATATTGCTGCAATTTTTATCAAGGCTGGCTTCCTTTTAGAGTTTGAAAATGAAGAAGACAAAACAACATCTCACTGTGAATTTATTGCAACGCACAAGGAAACTGGCAATAAATATTCAGTAGAAGCAAAATACCGTCATAGGAAAAATTTTATTAGTTCGCAAGGATCAGAAAACTTTAAAATTAACATCGACCACCTTCTTCACCAGGCTCTCGAAAAAGAAACACCTCATGAAAGAATAATATTCATTGACATAAATATACCCACATCTGAGATGGAAAAACACACACCAAGCTACCTCAGTAAAAGATTAAAAAAATGTGAGAATGATCCTATCAATGGAAATCCAGCACCACCTGCTTATGTATTTTTAACAAACCTCCCCTATCATTACGACTTAGAAGAAACCGTTTACAAAGCAATATATTTTGCAGAAGGTTTTAAAATTCCGGATTTTGGTAATAAAAAAGCAACCTTACAGGAAGCAATTCAAGCCAGAAAAAAACACCGGCCTATTCATGACTTATTTAATTCGATTAAAACGCACACAATAATACCAACTACTTTTGATGGTTCATTTCCCGAATTTACTTTTAGAAAAAGCACACAGAGATTAATTATTGGTGATAAATACATTGTTAATGATCCTGAGGGCAATGAACAGCTCATCGAACTACTGCAAGCTACAGTTGATGAACCCAATAAAAAAGCCTGGACGCTATGCAGAAATACTAATGGACAAACACAACTTATCCAAATCCCTCTAACAGATGATGAAGTAAACGCCTACAAACAAAGCCCAGACACATTTTTTGGCATCTACCACGAGCAGGGTAAGAAAATAAGTGACCCCATTGAAATGTTCGATTTTTTCATGAAAGGTCACCAACTACTAACCAAGGAGGATATTCTAATTCGCCTGAAAAATTACCCAAATCACGATGAATTATTAATGAAAACTCGCGATGAACTTTTAGAAATATATTGCGTAGGAATAACATGTAGCATTTACAATAAGGCCAACTAGCCCGAAACTTTCAGAGAACCTATGCTTCATTTTTCGATACTGGGGTTACGTTTGTTATTTCCAAATTTGACATTATATGCTTTGATCAATGCATCTATATCCTTGTTCTCTTTGCTAAGAATATGGTTATCAATATACAGCCACATAACATAAATCATTGAATCGACTGGTATACAGAAGGTGATGGCGCGATAAACATTTATGTCTGGTTAAAAGATCACGATTATTTGGCTATTATGAAAAAAACGAAAAAAGGTGGCCTGATTTTGCTTACCGCCTATTGGATTGAATATGGCAATGTGAAAAAGAAATTAATGAAAAAATATGAGGCCAGAAACAAGAAAGCCAACGCATAGCGTTGGCTCAACTCCTTCTACCTTTGGTAGATGAGATAACCATATTATGGCTTATAGCCTAGAAAAGTGCAAATTAAATTCAGCGAAAATACCCCTCATTTAAACTATCAGTGAAGAGTAGTAACATTTTTTCGTCAGGGGCGCCTCACAACTCATTGACTAATCAAGCTTTCTATATTTTTCCTCAGGAATATTTTTGTATGATGGAGATAGTAATTTTTAATTTCCCCTAATCGCTCATATCCATTTTTTAAATAAAAGCCTTCTGCCTGAAAGCTATAAGTATCTACCGTTAAATAACGACATCCTAACTTATAAGCCTCACTTTCAGCCACCTTTAGAAGCTTTGTACCAAAACCTTGAAATCGCAGGCTTTCATCAACCCATAATGAGTCAATATACATAGATTCTGAGTCAAATTTTGCTAAAATTCCTCCGTGAACTTTATCGGCTTCATCTTTTAATAGTATAGAAAATGATTTTTCAAACCATTTTTCCTTATCGCCAAGAACACCTTCGGTAAATACAAGCATTCCTTCATGTATGATCTTCTCATCAGCATCACGTACATCATGGTTTATTGTTATTTTATAAGGGCCAAAATCATTTGCTTTTTTTAGAACTTCCTTAACGAATTTTGCCTTAGCGTCAGTGTATTGCTCGCGGTCATAGGTATGTTGCTGCGCTAATGCTATTTTTAATTTCTCATAGTCACGCAGCACATCAGGATTTGAAATTAAATAGTCCCTAAAGATTATTTTTCCTCTCCAATGCTTTGAGCTTGGTTCAAAAATATGAACGTGATGTGTCCGTTTTTCACCAAAGGGCGGCATTCCCTTCACAAAAAACATCCGCTCTGAATCAGGATTTTCATCCCAATATTCATAACCCAATTTTTGCAATGCGGAAATAGCTATCGCTTTTATTTCTTCTAGAGAGTTAACAGCGATTTGAATGTCTATAATAGGCTTTGCTGAAGCCCCAGGGATAGCCGTGCTCCCCACGTGTTGAATATCAATGACCTTTTTAGAGGGTAATATTGCTCGTAATTTATTTATCTCAGTACTTGCCATACCAGGCCATTCAGAATTATAGGGTACAATATCAACATGGTCATTTTTAAGAACTTCTGGGTCATTTCTTACATAATCCTCTACAGTCATAGCCCAGTGTTCATGACCTCGCCACTCATTATTAATTTTAAGATACCGTGGAGAATAGCCTTCATTGCGAAAACCATTATTTTTAACCAAATAAATCGAGTCAGTATTTTCCGACTGAATATTGGCTTCTATTCGATGTAAATTCAATTCTTTGAAAATCTTCTGTAGAACCAACTTCAATCCCGCACTCATATAACCTTGGCCAACATAATCAACAACCGCATAAAATCCTAAATAAGCATTCTGGAAAGCTCCGCGCACGATTTCACTAATATTAAACACGCCAGTAATTGCATCGGATTTATTGATAACTAAAAAACTTTTTTGATTGGCTTGTTGATACCGCTCAAAATAGTCGCTAAACTCCTGCGGAGTTTGCGGTGACTTAACCCATGGACTGTGAAATGATTGGCTTCGTTGCATAGCTGAAAGAAACATCTTTTCATCTTCAAGCGTAGGTTCTCGTATAAACACTGTTTTTTTTTCTAGTATAGTCATGTTAAACATCAACCTTTTATAAAATGATCGCCATTAAGCATTAAGAGTCAAGGCACTTATTAAGCACATACCTCACAAATTGCTGAGTGTCTTCCAATTTATTTATTTCACAACCTGGCACCCAGGTGAGCGCTTCTTCAATCAAGTTTTTCCAGTTAGCATCAAGTTTTTTTATAACCCAGTGCGCAGCCTCTGTTTTCGAAGTTATGGCACCCGTCTCTAAAGAATAAATGGTTCGGCACATAGTTAAAATTGTAAAGACCTGATAATCACTTCTTGTGAATTTTGACGGATCATTCAAAGCAGCTCCCCAATATTCTTGTAAATTTTTCAAGATGGCCGATTTCAAATTTTGAATTGATATTTCCTTAATTAAACCCTTTATATCAGGCCCTATGATAGTGATTCCTTTTTCTCTAAGCACATGCAGTTCAATTAAAAAATTATTCCCGTATGTTGCCAGGTAATAGCGCCCTTCATTAAAGTAAGGCCGCATACAACCTGGATCAAAACTCATAAGATCTTTTTTAGGAATATAGGAAACCTCAATTTTCTGTGTATATTGTAGCTTGCTTGAATAAAATGCATTGTGCATCTCTTCAATTTTTTTATCTATATCTTTTGAAAGAACGCTTGTTGTAATAATGTAACAATCAATATCACTTGTTTCGCGGTGGAAGCTATCGTTTGCAAGAGAACTTCCAATGTACATACCAATAAATTTGTTTTTTAAAATAGACTGCGCCTGCAAGAGCAGTTGCTGTAGAAGCTCATTTATTTCTCCATACCTTGTTAGGCTCATTGTAAATTACTCTTTCAATCTAATCATCTAGGTCAATCGCAATACATGCAGCCATCAATTCTTTCAATTCACCACTGAGTCTTCCAGGCTGAAACGACATCAGTCTCTCTTTACCACATGCGTTCATCAATCTATCGTTAGCCAATGCTCCATAGACAAACCATAATATTTGCGCCGTCGCAAAAGCATCTAATAAATGCTGTTTTGATTCAATATCCATATAATTTTTAAGACAAGCATTTATCATCTGCAGATATGCGTCATCTTCATCTTTTAGCGCATGATGTTTTTTTGCCTGCCACAAAAAATTGGTCAATGAAAAAAACGGATGAGAAATCACTATTTCACCTAAATCGATGATGGTGATATTTTGCGTATCGTTTATAAGCAAGTTATTGTCATGAAAATCAGGCTGAACAATCGTTTGCTTGATAGAATAACTGGATAATTTTCTACATAAATTGGAAATCTTTGGAAGCAACGTCTCTAATTCGCTAATTTCCATTTCTGACAAGCCATCTGCTATTAATATATCTTTTTTTGAAAGAAACTGCCCGAACAAACCTGGTAATTTATCTAGCCGCCAATCAGGAACACCCATGTTAAGAAAAATATCGACATGATCTGCAACGTCCGATTGAATGGATGTAAACTGATGAATAGCTTTGCAAAGCAATCCCGCATCGAATTGTTTTTTCAGAATTTGGCGCAATGGCCTGCCCGCATCTTTCATTAAAAAGCAATTTAATTCCGCATTGTGTGCGATAACCACTGGAACAGAAGCATGAAATTGATCATGCAAAATCTGGGTAATGATAGCCTCTAATGCAATTAGTTTTGGCGTGCGCTTCAAATAAATGTAGCCATCAGTTGTTGCAAAACGGACTACATCAGACCAAGGTGTATTTTGCACTTTTTCTGGCAGATCACTTTTTAGTGCATATCCGTGAGACGAGAGATATTTGCTACCCCAGTGGATAACCTCTTTATTTAGATCATCATTTTCTGTCACAGGTTCAGTTGTCATTAGTTAGCCACTTTTCTTCTTTGCTACGGTTAAAATATTCAAGCTTTTTTCTGCCACAAAATCATTTCCATCCATATCGTATTGAACGACAACCTCAAACCCATTGCACTCAAGCATCGACTGCAATTCTTTAGCGGTATAAATTTGCAAGCTGAAGCTATTTTTATGTATTTCTGGCTCACCTTCTTCTTTGGAAATTGTGTAATGATCATGAGAGATCAAAAGACCATTTTCTCTGTCAATCTCAGAATATTGAATATTGCGAATATTGACACCATTCACAATGTTCTTAATATCCATCGCAAAATCATCAATAACGTCATCCGTAATAGCTTGCAGGTTAAAAATATCAAAAATGTATATCCCACCATCTTTGAGATTGGCGTTTATATTCTGTAGTGCTTTTTCAAAATCTGCTTTGGTTAGATGGCCAATCGCATTAAAAATAGTAATAACCGCATCAAATTTCCCTACTTTTACATTCCGCATATCACCATCAATAAAAGTAAGATTACGGTTCATTTTTTTAGCTTTACTTCGTGCTTGATCAAGCAAAGCGGGGCTAAGTCACTCCCGATGACTTCATAGCCCCGCTTTGCAAGGTAAAACACTTGCGAGCCTGTTCCACAGGTCATATCCAGAACTGTTTTTACATTCTGTTCTTTTAATAATTCCTCTATCAGCCTATTTTTAGCTTCAGTCTGCTCACTGATATTATGCGCATCGAAATATTCAGGCATCTGTTGATATTCAAACGGCAGACCAAGCTTATTTTCTGCCTCATTAACAACCCAAAGCTCGCCTGAACCAAATTGCTCTTTTGGAGCATCTTTAAATTTTGGCAAGTCATCATTAAAATTAACAATTCGATTCACATACCAAATATGCCTAACAGGCTTAAAAGACTCCGGCATTGAATCTGTAAAATGAAAGTTATTTACATTAATGCCGATGCCAGCCTGTTTATTTTTATCCAGAGAAATGCCGTAAATAAGGCCATGGCACGCCTTACAAAGTAGAAGTTTTGCATTATTTTTAACTATTTCCTCAAGATTATCAGCCCCTGATGTTATTTTGAAATTTGATGTTAAATACCCCGCCGTCCATCCGTAACCCACTTTATCAGCATCACTCCTCGAACGAGATGCAACCTCACGGCATTTATTACAATGACAGTATTGAGTAAAGAAGGGATCACCATCACAATAAAACTTAACCCTCCCGCAATAACATTTTCCCACATGTTGAGACATACAATAAAAACCTCTTAGACTACCGTGATACTAACGAAACATAAAATAAACCGCACCTACCATACAAAGACCGGCCCATAAAAAATTCCATGACAACTCTTGCCGCATATAAAGGATTGCAAAAGGCACAAATACGGAAAGCGTGATTATTTCCTGTAATATCTTAAGCTGAGCCAGACTAATTTCACCGCTATTAAAGCCTATGCGGTTTGCAGGCACCTGAAATAGATATTCAAAAAAGGCAATTCCCCAGCTCGCTAATACAGCGATCCATAGGGCCTTATGGTTAAGATTTTTTAAGTGGGCGTACCAGGCAAAAGTCATGAAGGTGTTTGAGCAGATAAGCAGCAGTATCGTATAGGTGTAAGTCGATATCATTTATCATCTCTCAGTCAATTGATGCAGATGAATTATTATATGCTTAACCTTTGGAGCTACCACTAAATTGTTGCTATTCGTTACCATCAACTGGACCACCAGTGGAGCACGGCGACTAACCCACCGCGATGACGCTCTGCAACCTATTGATTAAATTACTGGGCCGTGTTGGGATCGAACCAACGACCCGCTGATTAAGAGTCAGCTGCTCTACCAACTGAGCTAACGGCCCGTACTGGGGTGAACGACGGGGCTCGAACCCGCGACAACCGGAATCACAATCCGGGGCTCTACCAACTGAGCTACGTCCACCATCGTCCTCCGCAGGGAAAACCCTGCGGAGGACGATAAATTAGTGCATTTTGGGGTTTGGTGCAACTGGAAAATGGTTGGCTTGGGCGGAGCGAGGGCTAGAGCGAGGGCAAGTGAAGCCGCTGTTCCGATCCTTCTTCCACGACTCTATCGCAGGAAAGCGGATCCTGTATTATAAGTGGATACAAGAGCGCTCCCTGAGGGGGAATTTCGATTGACGGGGGAAGCTGCTCTTTGTAACATCGCTAGCCTGAGCTGGAAGACCACGGGGTATAGCGCAGTCTGGTAGCGCGCCTGCTTTGGGAGCAGGATGTCGGGGGTTCAAATCCCTCTACCCCGAACGAATCAAAGTGCATGCGCCTGTAGCTCATTCGGATAGAGCATCGGCCTTCTAAGCCGAGGGTAGCAGGTTCGAATCCTGCCAGGCGCGAGAATTTACATAAGGGACTTTATGAGCGCAAAACTCATCGACGGCAGGTCGATTGCTGAAAAAATACGCAATAAACTTCGTTCTCAACTTCTCCTTCGCTCCAAACACCGTAAACCGGCGCCAAAATTGGCGGTCATTTTAGTGGGTGAAGACCCGGCCTCCGAGATCTATGTGCGGAATAAACACCAGGCTTGCGAGGATGTGGGCATTACCACCTTGGACTACTTCCTACCGAAGACCCTCTCCCAAAAGAAGCTGCTCACGCTAGTTCAAAAATTAAACAAAGACAAGTCCGTAAATGGGATTTTGGTGCAATTGCCTTTACCGAAGCACATTGAAGCCGATGTGGTTTTGGAGCAGCTTGATCCGCGGAAAGATGTGGATGGCTTTCATTCCTTTAACCTCGGGCGTTTAGCGCAGGAAAGGCCTCAATTGCGGCCCTGTACACCTTATGGGGTGATGTTGATGTTGGAAGAGATTGGGCAACGGTTTAAAGGCAAGGAAGCAGTGGTGGTAGGTGCCTCAAATATTGTAGGGAGGCCGATGGCCTTGGAGTTGTTGGCGGCGGGGTGCACGGTGACAATTTGTCATCGCTTTACGAAGGATCTCGCAAAACAGGTGGGAAGAGCGGACATTCTCGTGTCGGCGGTGGGAAAGCCGGCTTTTATTAAGGGGAAATGGATTAAGAAAGGAGCGACGGTGGTGGATGTGGGAATCATCCGGCTACCGGATGGGAGGCTGACGGGGGATTTAGAGTTTACTGAAGCGCGGCAGAAAGCGAAGTGGATTACACCAGTGCCAGGCGGAGTGGGCCCGATGACAGTGGCCGTTTTGTTGAAAAATACGCTGTTGGCACAAGAATTGCAGGGGAAGAGATAGAAGGGATGGATGGATCAATACGAAAGGAGCTTACGATGGAGAGAATTAGAAAACTGGTAGCGGTTCTAGCCCTGGCAGCGGGGATGGATACGGCCATGGCTTTGCCAAGTCTACGGCTGGAGACAGTAACACCGGAGAATCAGGGGGCAATTGAGGCGGATGAATTGGAGCCTGCGTTTTCGAGGAATTTGCCGGTAGAAGCACCGGCGCCTACTCCGAAGGTGGAAGCAAAGAATGAGAAGAAAAATGACATTCTGTCGTTGTTTCGAGATGATCAGCAGCCAAAGGTACAAGACGTGAATCCGCTGGAGGAACAGGCGGCGCGAGAGATGAAGGCAGCGGATGATCCGGAAAATCGTGGTGGGAATCAGACGATGGTGCAAGTAGGAGAGAATGAGAAAGCACCAGAGGTCGATATAAAACCATCGAATGCACCGAAGGAGATTGAGTTGGATACGGCGAGTCAGGATATGAAGGGATTGCCGGGAATATTAAAATAGGCGGCACAAGAAATACCCAGCAAGAGAAGAGATAATCCGAGGCACTTCGCTTTTTTTCTTATAACCGTTCACCACTCAGCACAGCGTTGAGGACCGTGAACGGTTACTTTTTTTCTTAACTGACAGCTTCAATTTCGCGGGCGGTTTCAGACTCCAGGACGTGCTTCACGACAAAACGTGGGCGATGACGCACTTCTTGGAAGATACGGCCAACGTATTCGCCAGTGATGCCGAGGCCGAGCAGCAGAATGCCGATCAAGAAAAAGAGAATGGCAAACAAAGTGAACACGCCTTCCACTTCAGGGCCAACGATCAAGCGGCGCATAAACAGGTACATCACAAACACGAAGCTGAGGAAGGAAATAATAACTCCGGTGAAGGTAATGGCTTGTAAGGGGAACAAAGAAAAACCGGTGATCAAATCGAAGTTGTAGCGGATCAAGCCGTATAAATTGTAGTTGGATTCGCCGGCCAGGCGTTCGGCGTGAGCAACTCCTACTTCGGTGGGGTTGGTGGCGTAATTCAAAGCGAGGGCGGGAATGAAGGTGGTTCTCTCGCCGGTGGAAGCCATCAAGTCGACGATGTTGCGGCGGTAGGCGCGTAGCATGCAGCCTTCGTCTTTCATGCGCAGCTTGGGCATCATCCATTCACGGATTTTGTTGTGGGCTTTGGAAACAAAGAGGCGCCACTTTTGATCCTGGCGGTCTTCGCGGTAGGCATTGACGACGTCGTGGCCTTTTTCCATCGCAGCGACCAGCTTGGGAATTTCTTCCGGCGGGTTTTGCAGATCGGCATCCATGGTGATGATAATTTCACCGCGCACGCGTTCAAAACCGGCCATGATGGCCATATGCTGGCCGAAGTTGCCATTAAACTCAATCACGCGAATTTGCGTGGGACGCAGCTCATGCAACGACTTTAAAATTTCAGAGGAACGATCCGTGCTGCCGTCGTTGGTAAGCAGGATTTCATAAGGCTTGCCGAGATTATCTAAAACCTTGGTCAGTCGTCGGTACAAAACCTCGAGGTTTTCTTCTTCATTGTGGACAGGAATGACCACACTAATGTAAGGCTTTTGAACTATCATTTTTTGAGTACCTATTTTTTCGGTAGCGGGTATTATATAGGTTAAAAATTGGGAAATCATTAGGATGTTTCCGATGGATGCCAAAAAAATTCGTGCGATTTTCGCTCACCTAAAGCAGGCCAATCCCAACCCGACCACGGAGTTGGTTTATCACAATCCCTTTGAGCTCTTGGTGGCGGTGATTTTATCGGCGCAGGCAACGGATAAAGCCGTGAATAAAGCCACACAAATTCTCTTTAAGATCGCGAATACACCGGAAAAGATGGTGAAGCTCGGGGAAGCGAAGCTCCGGGACTATGTGAGGACGATTGGCCTGTACAAAAACAAAGCGAAGAATGTTATTTTGACGTCACAGCTGCTGATTGATCAATTCAACTCCAATATACCAGCGACGCGGGAGGAGCTGGAATCCTTACCGGGAGTAGGGAGGAAGACCGCGAATGTTATTTTAAATACCTGCTTCAAGCAGCCGGTGATTGCAGTGGATACACATATTTTCCGAGTGGCACAGCGGATTGGGTTGGCACGGGGGAAAACGCCGCTTTCGGTTGAAGAGCAGCTGATGAAAGTGATTCCAAAGGAGTATCGGCATGATGCCCATCATTGGCTGATTTTGCATGGACGCTATGTGTGCACTGCACGGAAGCCGAAGTGTCCAGCGTGTATTATCAACCCGTGGTGTGAGTTTCCGGATAAGACGGTTTAGTGTGGCTTCTGTCATCAAGCTAACGCTGTGCTAGGCCTTTTCCCAGGAAAATAGTAAGATGGATTAATCGTTAAAGCTAACTCGACATAAGGGACGCCACATGAAAAACAAGGACGGTTTTTTATTGCAAGCTATCGCAGGTGGTTTATTTCTGTTGTTCACTCTGCTCTCTTCTAGCGCACAAGCCGCCGACACGCATTCAAATCCCAGCTTTGCCTCACAAACGCAATTGAACACGGCCATCAACCCACGGGATTCGCACGATGATTCCTGGAAGTTTACGGTTGCACCTTATCTCTGGGCTTTGAGCATGAACGGCAGTGTTGAAGTCCGCGGCCTGCGGGCGCCCGTGAATGAATCCTTTAGCGATATCCTCAGTGATTTAAATTGGGCGGGGATGGTATGGCTAGAGGCCGACAAAGGTAAATGGGGCGGCTTTTTGAACTTGATTTATGCCTCCATCTCCCAGGGCGCGAGCGACCGCTACATCTCGGCACATGTAACAACGAATTTTGGGCTGTATAGCGCAGGACTGTCTTATGAGGTTTATCGAGCCTGCCTCTGCTCCGGCGGCTGCAATCAGCCTGGCGATTCCACGCTGGCCATCGTGCCTTATATCGGCGCACGCTACACCTCAAATGATGTCACCCTCAAAATCAACACACCGCTCGGCAACATTCGCAGATCCAATAACCAGCATTGGACGGATCCCATGATTGGCGCGCGCTTCAATTTCGATTTGACCAAGTCTTGGCAGCTGACCTTTGCCGGGGATGTAGGCGGCACGAATATCACCAGTGACTACAGCTATAACGTCTGGGGTTTGATCGGCTTTAAGCCGCAGACCCTATTAAAAAGCACAACCTGGTATTTAGGCTATCGTCTGCTGGACCAAAAGTATACCAAGGGGGCAAGCTTCAATTACTTCCTGTGGGATATGAAAATGCACGGACCCGTTGCTGGGGTGGCGTTTACGTTCTAGGCTGTTAGCCTTTGTTGCGCGCCCATCTTTTTCTTTTTTACACAATCAAGCTGACAACGTACTAATGTTAAAACTGCCACAATGCCTTGGCTTGTTTATGCTCACATCAATGAATTTCGGTCATTAAATTATATTGCTGAATTTAACTGGATGATTTTAACCCACTAGGGGCTGTTGACAATTCATATGCGCTTATTCTCTGGACTTCCAGCAGCATAGGCAGTCTTTTTTCAAATGCCATGTTTTTAGCAACATAGCTATACTGGTGCTAAATATTCCGATGCAACTTTACGCATGACTTGATCATAGAGGTCACGCCTAACAGTGGCGTGCAATTCGAAAAGTTTTCTTGATAAATCAAAGGTTGGATTAGGGTTTATCCCCGAAGCGATGTCAGATAAAACCTCTTCTGGTATATGAGTGTGATTTGCTATTCCAGATAAGGAATATTCTTCTGTTGATAAAATGTCATTGATGATTTCTTGCATTAATTTTACACTGCACATGCTTTCCTCCTTGGATTTAATTAATTTTTGATAACTCTGATAACGAGACTTAAAAATTGCAGATAATTCACCATAAAAATGAGTGACTAACTTTATTTCCAACAATATTTTCTCCACTTGAGATAAGCTATTGTTAATTCGTTTTAACACACAAAAAACTAAATCCGTTTTTGACATGATTGCTTCTCCATAAAAGAACTCATAAACAGCAAGACAATAATTTTTGTACAACCCACCGAGATTACTTATTCTTTTTGACAAAACTCGTACTGATTTAGTAATATAGTAAAATTAATATTAATATCATTTACGTTTTGTAAATAATCTTTACTTTTTATAAAAATAACTTAAGTCTGTCAAATGTTTTTTGCTAAAAAGAGAAAAAAATGAATTTAACGACGATATTCCATGCAGAAGCTGCTCGGGATGATGCTCATCAAGAATTTAGTGAACGTATTTTCATGCTATTAAAACAACAGAAGAGATCCAAGTCTTGGCTTGCTGAGCAAATTGGTATTTCAAAGCAGGCATTAAATTACTTATTAAATCGCTCAGCTAAGCCCAAATTTTTAAATGAAATAGCTACTGCTTTAGAAGTCAATCCTGAATGGTTAAAAACTGGAAAAGGAACTTTTATAAACCTTACTAATGGCAATCCCTATATTAGGAAAATTCCTTTACTACCTATGGAGACCATTGGTCAAAATGATAATACTCAATTGATTGAACCAATCACAGCCGATCAGTCTTACCCCTCCTCTTGCTTTGCGGTGAAACTTGAAAATACCAGTATGGAACCAACCTTCAATCAAGGAAGTATTTTGATCTTTGATCCGGGAAAAAATCCACGGAGTGGTGATTTTATTATTTTTTCAGTAGAGATGACCAAGCAAGTATTTTTTAGGCAATATTTTTGCGATGGGGACGACACCCATCTTAAGGCTGCAGACGTTATGTACAAAAATTTCAAGAATGAAAAAATAGTGGTACACGGAGTCTTGATTGAGTCTCGAAATAAATTTAAGTGAAAGGAATAAATTCTAAAATTTCATTATTCGAATGCGAACAAAATAGCTTTATACAGTTCGTAATTGGGACTACTAAAATAGAAAAAATGAGAGACAGCACTATTTTTATCCCCGTTAATGCTATAAATAACATGGTAAATTGAGATAGAGATCTTCCAGACGAAAAAGACAGAAGGGAAAATATAAGAGAAAAAGTTAGCTCTCCCGGCAAAGTTGAACATAAATATCTAAGCATTAAGAATTGCCCATTATACCTTAGCTTCATCTGCTGCATTATGGAAGTGGTTAGCCTGTAACCCACAATAGACGCAATAATACTGTAGAGAATCATTTCTGGTGTAGTCGTGATTATTTGCGATAATTGTGAACCCTGGAGCTTAGCTCCAATGATTCCGATTTCTCCAAACAGGAAAAATAAAATTTGGCATAAAATTTTCCCGTAAATTAGTTTATCTGCCGCTTGTTTGTTATAAATTTCCGTTACTAGGTCTAATACAAAAAACCCAAAGCAAAAAAAATATTACGCTTACATTCAGTGGAAACACAAGATGAAATAAATTAACATCAACGAAATATTGATTAAATACCATTGAAAGTATTTCTAATAGCACAAAGATCATTGATAGATAAATAATCATTATTATTTTTTTGACACTTTGCGGGAACAATAGGAAACGTATTTCTGGAATTTTTCCGAAATTTCATCAGCCGACTTCCCTAATAGAGACTCGGCAGTTGCGATAGAAACAATCATTTGCGCATGATCAGGTCTAAATAAGGAAAAAACTGAAGATTGATTTAAGTTTGAAGCCGTATCTTGTTGCAGGCTTCTGCATCCTATCGTTTTATAGTTAATAATAATGTGTCGGGTTCTTGCTTCTATGCTATCAATAAGGCACTTATATATTGATTCTTTTCGCATGATAATCTCAAGCCAGCCCAGTAAATCATCATATTTTTCTTTTACATATTTAATAATCCATTCCATAAAAACTCTCTTTGTCTAAAATTTGGCCTCTATCTTTTCTCCTGCGGTTATAGTTTGAGTGACCTGATTGGTGACATTTTCTATAATACTCTTATTGTTAAAGCTATTAACAAATAGCGAGGGGTTGTGGGATTTTTTTTCGCTTACCGTGGTAAAAACGGTAGAGTTTTTTTATTTTTCCATTATAAATATCCTTTATTTTAGCTGTAATTTCACCCGCCTTTCCATCATTGATTAGTTGATTGTTAATCATGATAACAGGCTGTACTTCGAGCACAGAGTTCGTGATGAAAATTTCCTTTGCGTCCATGAGGTCGTCCACAGTCAACTCTTTCTCGATTAGTGGAATATTACGCTCTTTGCAACCATCAATAACAATTTTTCGTGTAATTCCAGGCAAGATACCATCTTCGATTCTTGGAGTCACTATTGTATTATAGTGAGTAACAATAAAAACGTTACCCGCACTGGCGCAAGTTACCTTGTCGCAAGTGTTGAGCATAATTGCATCATCCGCTTTGTTTTCTATGGCATCCATTTTTGCCAATACATTATCTAAATAGCCCAGTGTTTTAAGCTTAGATAAAGGAGACCTTTCATTTCTCCTTGTAATATTGCTTACATGAAGTTTAAGTGGGGGGTGCTGTACCGAGGGAAAAGGTGCAACTGTAATCATAATAGTTGGCTTAGGTTCTAATGCCGGTAATAATCCTCTTGGTCCAGGTCCTCTAGTAAGAGTCAGTCTTAAAGTCGCATCTTTATTAGACAAATCATTTTCTTTAAGCAACTTTAAGATGATTTCATTAACCTGTTCTAGTTTCAAAGAAACTGGTATTTTTAATATCCCAGCCCCATGAAGAAGCCGAGCATAATGTTCTTTTAAGCAAAAAACCTTACCATCGTATACGCGCATTGTTTCAAACAAGCCATCACTAAGAAGCAAGCCTCTATCACTGGGTTCTAGCTTAAATTGACTATCTGATACAAACTCCCCATTTAAGTAAAGCATTGCTGTTATGCCTCAATAAAGGTTTAAAATTAGCTAGCCTGTTTCGATTTGAAATGATGCCACACTCAATGCCAAAGTTGAACCTCCAGCGTATGCAGGCCAGGGCCTATTAGCGACACCATACTAGACCCTTTTTTACTAGAAAAAAAGATCAAATTGCAGCGTGATCACGTCATCCGAGCTGCCCAGACCTTGAGCGGCGGGTAAAACACCGGAACCGGTTCCTGTTTTGCTGGCTGCGTAGTTGATATCGTGGCGAACTTCCAGGCTTTGAATGGTGTTGTGCCAGATTGAGGTATTAAAGACCGCGCTGGCGCGTTTTTCCGGCAAGCCAATGGCTAAAGCTTGCTTAGCCTGGCCGTAGCCAATGCCAATCGAGGAAGGCTTGGTGAACATTTCAAAGGTGTAAGCTGCTTCAGCGTTCATGGCCCAGGGTTTAGCGCCATGGGCGTTAAAGCTGAGGTCATTGGGATTAAAGGAAGTAGTCGCGCCCACGTATTCACCGATCAGGTTGATATTGTCGCCAAGGGTGACAATACCGCGCACGTCGAGAGCGGGAACGCGATGCACAATTTTTTCGCTGCCGTAGGGCGAGGGTCCGGCGAAGCCATTAAACATCGGCTGATTGTTGGTGTTTTGCATGCCGACGGAGTCTGCGATGTTGCCAATGTAGCCGACGCCGATATCGCCGTTGAAGTCCGGGCAAGGAATATCAAAGCGATAGCCGATGTTAACACCCCCGTTATTGATGCGAGAAGTGGCGCTGGTATGGCTGTCGCCCTTGAAAGCGTAAACCGAGGTGTAAAAGGCGTTTTCAGTCTGGCCTTGATAACCGGCTAAAATGGCACGCGCCTTGGTTCTTCCCAAGATCTTAGTCAGCGGTGAACTGACCATGACGGAGGAATAGGTACCGAAGGGAACATAATATTGACCCACCGTGCCATAGAAAGACGATTTGGTGAAATCACCGATCATGATGAAGGCGTTATTTAAAAAGACCCTCGAATCCAAGACTCGGGAATTGGTTTCCGTCGGTTCGGTTCCATTGTCGTAGCTAAAGGAGAAGAAGCCGGAGACCCAGGGTGAAGGAGACAGTAAAAACGCGTCGAGTTCTGCGGCGGAGAGGTCGACGTTACTGGAGGTGCCATTATTGCCAGCGCCTAAATTGCCGCCTTGCTGACCGTATTGAATATACTGGCCCTGTCCTTCCAAGATACCGCTCAATAATAAATGCGAATGATGCGTATCTTCTCCGGTGTGGACACCCTTGGCCGCCATGCCTTCATAGGCTGCCTTGCGCAGTTTTAATAAAGCCACGTCGGTGTTAATTTTGGGATCGTTCACAATCAATTGGCCGCCGCTAAACTGAATCGTGGTATTGATATAGGGGCCGATGGAAACAAAAGACTGGCCGGGGTTGTCCCAGTCCAGCGGCAGGTTTTGCAAGTAGCTTTGAAGTAAGCGGTCCATTTGAGAGCGGCCACGTCCCATCGGCGCGTTGTCCGACACGATCGGGGTTGCGTTTGGGGTACTGGAATTTGCCGTGGCATTCATTGGCGCATAGGTAGAACTCGTCACCGTCACCGTAGGCTGTCCCGTGATCGGATGGCGGGCTTTTACATGGCGTATTGGTTGCTGCGGAGCATTCTTTTTCTGTTGCTTTAACTGGGCCACTTCACGGCGTAAATTCGCCAATTCTTTTTGGAGGGCCTGCGTTTCTGAGGAAATCTGATCAATTCGACCTTGGTCGCTTCTGGCCGACGTCGCGGCAAAAGAGGGAACGGCAACGAATCCTAATACGCAAAGACTCGTAATGAGTGCTTTTATTTTCATAAAAAACTCCTGAGAGGCTATTTTTATTTGCGGAATAATCGCAGCAACAAATTAAACCGGCTGGTTAAGCTAGCAAAATTCAAAATGAAGTACAAGCCTGCTGATCCAGCTTTCTGGCTTTGCGCAAAAAAACATCATGCTCTGCCGCGCTTTGGGAGGTTTAAATCAAATGAAAACAGGTTCCGCGAAGAATGGTATACACCGGCCAGCCTTGCAGTACCTTGCCGGCAAACGCCGACCAGGCGCATTTAGTTTGCAGTTGTTGCGGGGAAACTTCGGCCTTCTTGTTTAAGTCCACCAACACCACATCCTCCGTCTGCGACAGCTTGAAAATTTCCTGGGCACGGCTGGAAGTCAGACGCTGGATTTGTTCCAGAGTCAGCTGGCCTTGGTGATACGCTGTCAGCAACAACGGCAACGTGGTTTCAATGCCGGGCATCCCCGAAGGGCATTCACCGTAGGGCTTGGCTTTTTCAACGGTCGTGTGTGGCGCATGATCCGAACCGACAGTATCGATCAAGCCCGACTGGATCGCTTCGAACAAGGCGCTGTTTTGTTCCGCGCGACGCAGCGGGGGGTTCACCACCGCCCTGCCCTGCAGCGCTGGATAGCAATCTTCGTTTAAAAACAAATGATGCGGTGTTGTTTCGGCATAGACAGGCAAACCTGCATTTTTAGCTTGTTTGACCAAGGCGAGCTCCTCACGGGTGCTGAGATGCAGGAGGTAAAGACGAGTACCATACTGTCGCGTCAACGAAATTGCTTTTTCAACGGCCCGTGTCGCCACCTCCACATCACGGATTGCGGAATGATCGTGATAATTTTTACTGCCTTGAAATTGCTGGTTACGTTCATGCATACGCGCTTCATCTTCAGCGTGCACGGCGACCAACAGCTGGTTCTGGGCAGCAACTTCGAAAACAGCGTGCAGGCTTTCATCGTCGTCGATCACCAAGTTGCCGGTGCTGCAGCCCATAAAGACTTTAATGCCGACCACCGCGTCCTTCACTGCAGGGATTTGGTCTAAATGCTGCTTGTCAGCGCCGAAAAATAATTGATAACGCAGCGGCACGCCGGCTTCGAGGAGTTGAGAATCGATGAGGGCTTTTTTCTCTCGCAAGCGTTCGGCGGTAATGGTGGGCGGCAAGGTGTTCGGCATGTCAAAGACGGTGGTATAACCGCCATAAATCGCCGCACGCGCGGCCGTGCGCCAGTCTTCTTTATGCTCCAGGCCGGGGGTACGGAAATGGACGTGAGGATCGATGAGGCCGGGGAAAACGGTAAGTCCGGCGGCGTCGAGTTCAAGGTTTTGAGCGCTGGGGATAACAAGTTCACGTGTTTCGCCGCTGATAGCGCGGGCATTGCTAATGTGGATCATTCGCTTCTATTCCTCAACAGGGCTTGGTTCACTTTTTTAATTTCAGGTCACGGTATTGCTGTTTGTTACCAATGCCGTGACCTGAAATTAAAAAAGGTCTTAAATGCTCACCCTCACCTGGTCCCTGTCAAAGCTTTTCTCGCAATAGTGACAGGTCAGTTTAATCTGCTTGCGATCTTCCGCGATATAAAAATAGCTCGCGACACTTTCACTGTGCGTGATGCAAGCAGAATTAGGGCAAAGGAACACCCGCTTCATGGAGCTCGGCAAGCGGGTTCTCACTTTTTCCTGCACTTCGAAATCGCGGATAACATTAATCGTCGCTGCGGGCGAAAAGACCACGATTTCATTGGCCTCGGCATCGGACAAAATCCGGCTTTCAATTTTAATGAGGTCCTTGCTGCCCATGCTTTTGCTGGGAAGATGCAGGCCAATGGTCACCTTGTTGGTGCTATTCTGCAGCCCCAGCAAGTGAATAATCCGCAAAGCCTGGCCGGGCGCAATATGATCGATCACTGTGCCGTTTTTAATCGCTGAAACAGGTAAAGTTTCACTCATGCTCGCCTCTCTATATTCCAAGATTTTCGTTCAAAATTAAACTCAGGAGTGCCTGCCGCACTGGCACAGCGTTGGCAGCCTGCTCAAAATAATAAGCGTAGGGCGTTTCATCCACTTCTTTGCTGATTTCATTGACGCGCGGCAAGGGATGCAGAATTTTCAAATGCGGCTTGGCTTTTAGTAAAACGCCGGGGGTCAGGATGAATTGATCGCGCACCAATTGATATTCCGAACGGCTAAAACGCTCTTGCTGGATGCGCGTCATATAAAGGACGTCCACCTTGGGAATCACGTCCTCCAGGCTTTGGTGAAAAGAAAAGCGAATGCCGCGTTTTTTCATAATGTCACAGACTGATTCCGGCAGGGCCAGGGTTTCCGGCGACACCAGATAGAGGCGAACGTCGAAGAGCGAGCATAATTCCGTGAAGGAGTGAATGGTACGACCGTACTTAAGATCGCCGACCAGGGCAATGGAGAGGCCATTGATGTCTTTCTGGCACTCCTGGATGGCGAACAGATCCAGCAAGGCCTGGGTTGGATGCTGGTTGGCACCATCGCCGGCGTTAATCACCGGACAAGAAGCCGCTTCTTTCGAAAGCGCCGCCGCGCCTTCCAGCGGATGGCGAATCACGATCAGATCGGAATAACCCGCGATCACGCGCATCGTGTCATAAAGTGTCTCGCCTTTTTGCGTAGACAGATCGTCGCTGTTGGTAAAGCCGATCACCTTGCCGCCCAGTCGCAAAGTGGCCGCTTCAAAAGACAGCCGCGTGCGGGTAGAAGACTCGAAGAAACAATGGGCAATCACCTTGTCTTTGAGGGACAGCGTCGGCTTGCCGGCTTTGAAACGCTGCGCCGTTGAAACGATCAGGCGCCACTCTTCCAGGCTAAGGTCTTTGGCCGAGACGATACTTTTTTTATATAAGGAATTCACAGCCATGTTACTCCTTTTTTCTTGAATATTCGCGCTCATGCTACCCCTTGTAGAGTTGAAATCGTTGGCGCCTCGACACCCACAATCTCCTGCCAGGAACGAACCGGCAGGATGACGTCGCACAGCTCGATCAGGCATTGCAGCATAATCAGCGCCTTCTGCGGATTGGTAATCAAGGGAATATGGTGATCAATGGCCGCGCGGCGGATTTTGTAGCCGTCGCTTTGATTGGTCGGCTTTTGATTGGTCGGGATGTTGATAATTAAGTCCACCTTGCGCTGGGCGATGACCGTTTGAATATTAGGTTCACAGTTTTCACTGGCCTTGCAGATAAAATAGGAGGCCACGCCGTTCTTGAAGAGAAACGAATGCGTGCCATCGGTGCTATAGATCTGCCACTTCAGCGCTTCCAGCTGCCGCAGGTAAGGCAGCAATTTTGCCTTGTAATGGTCACCGATGGAAACCAGGATATTTTTATTGCGCACCGTCTGCTCCGAGGCCAGCCAGGCGCGCCAATAGGCGTCCAGCAGGTTGTCGCCGATGCAGGCCACTTCGCCGGTTGAGGCCATTTCCACATGGGCTACTGGGTCTGCGCCCTTCAGGCGCTGATAGGAGAATTGCGGCGCCTTCACCCCCACATAGTCCAGTTCCAGGGTATTGTAATTCCTGCCCTGGGGAACGCCCAGCATGGCCTTCGTGGCGATTTCAATAAAGTTATGCGTTGTCACCTTGGAGACAAACGGAAAGGAACGCGAAGCGCGCAAATTACATTCGATCACTTGCAGCTTGTTGTTCTTGGCGATGAATTGAATATTAAAAGGCCCGGTGATATTCAGCGCGCTGGCGATTTTCTTGGTGATTTTTTTAGTGCGGCGGATCGTTTCGAGATATAAATTTTGCGGCGGCAAAACCAGCGTAGCATCACCCGAGTGCACCCCGGCATTTTCAATATGTTCATTGATGGCTTCGATTAAAATCTCACCGTGGGAGGCAACGCCGTCGATCTCGAGTTCTTTGGCATCGAGAATAAACTTGGAAATCACCACCGGATGCTCCGGCGAAACCAGCGAGGCTTGCTTTAAATACTCTTCCAGCGTGGCATCATCATAGGCCACGTTCATGGCCGCGCCAGAGAGAATGTAGGACGGCCGGATCAGCACGGGATAGCCAATTTCGCGCGCGAAGTCTTTGGCACTGGCCAGGCTGGCCAAACTTTGCCAGGCCGGCTGATCGACGTTCAATTCATTTAACAGGGCGGAAAACTTTTCGCGGTTCTCGGCACGGTCAATGTCCTTGGCCGCGGTGCCCATGAGATGATAGCCGGATTGCGCCAGCGCCAACGACAGATTATTCGCAATTTGCCCACCGACGGAGACCACAATCCCCATGGATTTTTCAAAATCCGCGATGTCGCGCACGCGTTCTAAGGTGAGCTGCTCGAAGTAAAGCCGATCGGATTCGTCATAGTCGGTCGACACGGTTTCCGGATTGGAGTTAATTAAAATGGCGGTCTTGCCCAAACGACGCAGCGTGCGCGAGGTATTGACCGCGCACCAGTCAAACTCCACGGAAGAACCGATGGCATAAGGGCCAGAACCGAGCACAATAATGGGCCGCTCTTCGGAGGGCGGCAAGTCATGCTCGTGACCGTGATAGGTCAGGTAAAGATAATTGGTTTGCGCCGCGAATTCGCCGGCTAGGGTGTCAATTTGCTTCACGACGGGGGTAATGCCAGCGGCAAGCCGTTTTTTGCGAATCCCATCCTCCGGTTCTTTAAACAGGCGGCCCAGAGCACGGTCTGAAAAGCCGGTCTCTTTGGCGCTTCTCAGTGCTTCCGGATTCAGCTTCCCTTGTTTCAGGGTATTTTCCATGTCCGCGATCTGCGCCACACGCACCAGGAACCAGCGATCGATTTGACTCCATGCAAAAGCCTGCTCCACCGTGCCCCCCTTCAAGAAATATTGATAGAGGGCAAAGAGGCGTCGGTCGGTGGGGTATTTAATTTCATCTTCAGCGTCTGGAATTTGCTGCGGGTAGTCGCTCAAACAGGAAGCGCCAATATTCAACATGCCCACCGCCTTCTGCAGGGCCTCGGGGAAGGAACGGCCAATGGCCATCACTTCGCCGACGCTTTTCATTTCCGTGCCAATGGTGCGGCCGGCGCTTTTCAATTTTTGCGTGTCCCAGCGCGGTATCTTGACGACCAGATAATCCAACGCCGGCTCAAAGAAGGCGCAGGTTTTTTGCGTCACGCCATTCGGCACTTCATACAACAAATAACCCAGGGCCAGCTTGGCCGCGACGAAGGCCAGAGGATAGCCGGTGGCCTTGGAAGCCAAAGCCGAGGAACGGGAGAGTCGCGCATTCACTTCAATGACGCGGTAGTCGCCGTTGACGGGATTAACCGCGAATTGAATATTACATTCGCCAGCGATGCCAAAATGATTGGCCACTCGAAGAGCGATATTACGCAGAAATTGGTGCTCGGGATTCGTCAAGGTTTGCGCCGGAGCGACGACGATGCTTTCGCCGGTATGGATGCCCATGGGGTCCATGTTTTCCATATTGCAAATCGTCAGGGTATTGCCGGCTGCATCGCGGATGATTTCATATTCAAATTCTTTCCAGCCAAACAAGTATTCTTCGATCAGGATTTGCGGTGCTGCCGCGAAACATTCCTGCGCACGCAGCTTCAATTCCTGCGCCGTGTCGATCTTGCCTGAACCCAGACCACCCAGAGAAAAACCAGAGCGCATCATGACCGGATAGCCGATCTTTTCTGCCGCCGCCTGCGCCGCTGCCACCGTGGTCGCGCAATAGCTTTTGGGTGATTTGACGTCGATGGTGTCTAATTCGTGTTTGAAAATGTCGCGGTCTTCTGTCTGGCGAATGGCCGCGATGCGCGTGCCCAGAACTTCCACCTGGTGTTTGGCTAAAACACCCTGCTCCTCCAGGAGCAAGCCGAGATTCAGTGCGGTTTGTCCGCCGAAGCCCAGCAAAATGCCGTCCGGCTGTTCTTTTTCAATGATCGAGGTCACGACCTCAAGGTTGAGCGGCTGTAAATAAACTTGGTCGGCCATTTGCGGATCGGTTTGAATGGTGGCGATATTGGGATTCACTAAAACGGTTTTAATGCCTTCTTCTTTCAAGGCTTTGATGGCCTGCGAACCCGAATAATCAAACTCCCCCGCCTGCCCAATGCGCAAGCCGCCGGAACCCAGAATCAGTACTTTTTTGCCGCTAAACCGCATACTCACCTCTTCACTTGTATATATTCGGTTCTCATTGCGAGCGCGAGCGAAGCAAGCCCGGTCTTATAAATCACACGTAAAGCAACAGTAAAACCAGGCTTGCTTCACTCGCGCTCGCAATGACGAAGACATCATCACAAGCTCTCATAAAACTTCTGGAATAACCATTGCGTATCACAGGGCCCTGGCGCCGCCTCAGGGTGAAATTGGACCGCGAAAAAGGGCAGCTTTTTGTGAGCGATGCCTTCGACGCTTTGGTCGTTTAAATTCCGGAAGCTGACCTGCCAGTCCGCCGGCAACGTGGACTCGTCCACGGCATAGCTATGATTTTGCGAGGTTAAAAAACACTTCTGACTACTTAGGTCCATACAGGGTTGATTATGGGAACGGTGGCCAAAAGGCAATTTATAGGTTTCCGCGCCGACCGCAAGCGCCATCAGCTGCGTGCCCAAGCAAATGCCAAAAACCGGCTTTTTCTTCGCGAGGACTTTTTTCAGAACCTTGATCGTCGTCGTGCAATGCTTGGGATCGCCGGGGCCGTTGGAAATAAAGACGCCGTCAAAGTCTTCATTGCTATAGTCATAGTCATGGGGAACACGCTTGAGGCGCACCGGGTATTGCAGCAGGCAGCGCAGAATATTTTCTTTGATGCCGCAATCGACGACGATGATTTGCTTGCCGCCGACGCCATAAGTGATGGGTTCCTTGACGGAAACCATGCTGACCCAAGGTTTGGCCGCGAAATTTTCAAAACGCTGGGGCATGGCATCGTCGCTTACAATCGCGCCGGGAATGACCCCTTTAGAGCGTAAACGCATGGTCAAAGCACGCGTGTCCACGCCGGTGATATAAGGTATGCCCTGCTCCCGCAACCAGTCGCCCAAGGATTTTTGAGCACCATGATTAGAGTAATGGGCCGCCAACTCCGACATAACTACACCGCTGGCATGAATTTTCTTAGATTCCCAGGTTGATTCATCGGTTACGCCATAGTTGCCAATCAGCGGATAAGTAAAAACCAGGATTTGTCCGGCATAAGAGGGGTCGGTTAAAGATTCAACATAACCAACCATGCCTGTATTGAAAACGACCTCACCGAAGCAAGGTTCTTGCTGATCTACCGGAACTTGGCCAAAAAAAAACTCACCAGTCTCTAATAATAATTTTCCAGGTACCATTCCCATGCGCTAATAACCATATGATGGTCAAAATTTTACCAATTATACCAGCTTTGGGGAGGAAAAAAAGGGGTTTTGGAATAATTTTATATAGCAGAACGCAATGATGAGAGTTGTGGCTGCGTCGTATCTATTTTTGTTTGATTTCTCTTCACCGACATCGCCACTTCTTTCATTTTAAAAAAAGCAGAACAATCAGCCAACAGCCTGGCGTTTTCCACTTGTTGCCCAAATAACCAAAAACCACGCCACCGCTCATCGAAGGCTTGGCCAGAGTGACCTATAATTCACGGATTGAGCAGCAACAATCCTTTGTAACAACTCTGTGGTGCGCGATTTTCCTTTGACCGCCGTGATCGTATTGGTTCCGGCACGGTGAATACGAGCGCTCCTATCGCGCAGCAAGATTTCGGCCTGTTCCTGTAACTGCTCAAATGATGACGCTTTCATCAACCCACTCAGGGCCGCCTTCTTTTCGGATTTCGTTCTTATCTCATAGTTGATAAAGAGAGAACAACACCATTTACTTAAACGGAGGCGCGCAATTTCGCGAGTCAGCCTCTCGATCATCTCCCTCATTTCGTTTTGTAGCTCAGCCAGTGCGATACCCCCCTCACTTGACCTAATCAACGTATCCGTTGTATCCGCTCGAGGTGAGGCAATAGCAGCGGATGCATCCTTATCTTCTGGCACTCTTGCAGGGGCTGCAGAAGAAGCTGCTATTGGAATAAGCGAATCACTACCTTCAATTAATACTGGGAAATCGCCAGCGTAATAATCTGCAATAATTTTGCTAAGATCGGCAGGGAGAGAAGGGAGGAGTG
The DNA here is from genome assembly GCA_013286215.1 of Gammaproteobacteria bacterium. GTDB lineage: Bacteria > Pseudomonadota > Gammaproteobacteria > DSM-16500 > DSM-16500 > JABDGC01. The sequence continues at coordinate 2,514 of JABDGC010000017.1, read as the reverse complement.
AACACAAAAGGCCCTTTATTCCAATAGAATCTTTTGAAAGACTGGGCGGTAGGGGTAGTAAGTCGAATAAGCGAAAGTCTAACTCAGGAGGGCCAACGAACGGGTCAGCAGCATCGAGCATACTTCTAAAAAGAAGCATTTTTCCATTTTCTATCGTAAGTCCTGAGAAATGCGGCGTGTCACGCTCTAATTGCAAAGATAGTTTTTTCCCAATAAGCCCTCTCGACGTGATCTGTACGAAAAAATAACCATTTTGGTGCTGCATAAGCAACGTGTTAGAATTAAGTACATTAAATATAGGTCTCAGACCTGTAAAGAGTGCATAATATGCATATCCTTCATATCCACCCAGTTGGCGACAGGTTAAGCTGCGCGTATCAATTAGACTAAATCGGCTATATTTTCTACGCGAGCCATCCACATATTCTTCTGGAAAATTTGACATTTGAATGATTTGGGTTTCATTTAATTTTTTTAGAGTAGTGCTAATGGGAAAGTCTATAGCCGCTGACCCGCGTATACTCCAGTCACCCGATTTTGATTCCTTCCAAATCGCAAGCTCCCCCCGGTTAACCTCCCCGCTCAAACGGGATGAGGGCTTCGTTAATATAGCTAACTCATTACCTGATAAAACACATATTGATCCTGCAACCGTCGCAGGTGGGCTTAAATTAACAATAACCGTATCGAGTCTTTCTGCGTCCGCAATATACGCTTTCGAAGACTGAGGTCCGGCGATTAAACATACTCTTCTATCATCCAGTTCCTCTATTAATTCTATAAAAAAATTCAACTCCTGTTCGACAAGCAAGGTATCTTTATTAACAATCAGCGTAATGTTTTGCTCATAAAACGACAGCGCGATTTTATTTTTAAATGTGTTAACCAATAAACCGGCTGCAAAATAGCGGACATCCAGTTCCTTTATCCGCAAACTCCTACCAGAAATAAGGTCGTGCTCCTCAATGCGCGTTCTATAGTGGTGGGTAATAATATAGATCTTATTATCATTTGGAAAGAAAACGATCCGGCCGTGCCTGCCGGGAATTGTTAGTTTTCTTAAATAGGGTATTTCTTTTTCTTCTATACTTCTACTTGCAGCAGAGTTCATGCACCACCTCGATCGTTAGGTGACACCCTCCTGTCTTTCAAACATGAGGTTTATAATGGTTTTACGGTGCGGTTATTATATTCGTTAATAACCGCTTGCGTCTATTTTATTTCTTTTTTAACTATCCATAAGTTACGGGGGGTTTGGGAATCAATTTAAATAATAGGGAATCGCTGCTAATATTATGCGCCACCGTTCATCGAAGGCGTGGCCAGAGTGACCTATAATTCACGGATTGAGCAGCAACAATCCTTTGCAACAACTCTGTGGTGCGCGATATTCCTTCGACTACCGTGACTGCATTGGCTCCAGCACGATGAATGCGCGCATTTCTGTCACGCAGCAAGATTTCAGCTTGTTCCTGTAGCTGCGCAAATGACGACGCTTTCATCAGCTCATTCAAGGCCGCCCTCTTTTCGGATTTCGTTCTTATCTCATAGTTGATAAAGAGAGAACAACACCATTTACTTAAACGGAGGCGCGCAATTTCGCGAGTCAGCCTCTCGATCATCTCCCTCATTTCGTTTTGTAGCTCAGCCAGTGCGATA
>JABDGC010000017.1:0-755 GCA_013286215.1 Gammaproteobacteria bacterium | reverse complement strand
AACAACACCATTTACTTAAACGGAGGCGCGCAATTTCGCGAGTCAGCCTCTCGATCATCTCCCTCATTTCGTTTTGTAGCTCAGCCAGTGCGATATCTCCCTCACTTGACCTAATCAGCGTATCCTTTTCTTCTGGTACTCTTGCAGGGGCTGCAGAAGAAGCTGCTATTGGAATAAGCGAATCATTACTTTCAATTAGTACCGGGAAATCGCCAGCGTAATAATCTGCAATAATATTGCTAAGATCGGCAGGGAGAGAAGGGAGGAGCGAATACAAAAGGCCCTTTATTCCAATAGAATCTTTTGAAAGACTGGGGGGTAGGGGTAGTAAGTCGAATAAGCGAAAGTCTAACTCAAGCGGAGGGCTAACGGACTGATAGGTATCATCGAGCATACTTCTAAAAAGAAGCATTTTTCCATTTTCTATCGTAAATCCTGAGAAATACTGCGTGCCGCGCTCGCGCTCTAATTGCAAAGATAATTTTTTCCCAATAAGCCCTCTTGACGTGATCTGTACGAAAAAATAAGCATCTTCGCACCGCATAAGCAACGTATTAGAATTAAGCACATTAAATCTAGGTCTAAGACTTGTAAAGAGTACATAATGTCCATGTCCATCATATCCACCCAGTTGGCGACGGGTTAAGCTGCGCGTATCAATTAGACTAAATCGGCTGTAACTTCTACGCAAGCCATCCACATATTCTTCTGGAAAATTTGACACTTGAATGAGTTGGGTTTCATTTAATTTTTTT
>JABDGC010000016.1 GCA_013286215.1 Gammaproteobacteria bacterium | reverse complement strand
AACCGCCGCTTGCTGTGTTTGAGGCACCAGCAAATCCTGCACCCGGATGCCCGAGCCCCATAAAGCGGCAAAGTAAATTAAAACCGCTGAAATCAATAAGCCAAACAAATGCGACAAACGCCACACCGCCGATTGCGATAACCAGGACGTCGCCTCCCCCGTTCCCCACGTCAGCCACAGCGCCAAGACCAGATTGGCGAAGAGCAGCCGCACAGCAAAGAATTTCCAGCCGGCGCGCGGCACATAAATGTTGTCGCGTCGCAGACAATAGTAGAGGCAGCTGGCGTTGACTAAAGCGGCCAGCGAAGTCGCAAGCGCAATTCCGGCATGCGCCAAGGGGAAAATGAAGAGCATGTTCAAAACCATATTCGCGACCATGGCCACAATGCCGATGCGGACCGGTGTGCGCAAGTTCTGCTTGGCGTAGAAACCCGCCGCCAAGATCTTGATCAGCATGCAGGGCGCGATGCCAATGGCAAACATCGCCAAACTTTTGCGGGCCATCATTACGGCGTAATTATCAAAGCGGCCATAGTGGAAAAGCGTGCTCAGCAGCGGAATAGAAAGGGTCGCTAAGACCACGGCGGCGGGAATGCCGATCAGGAGAACCATGCGCAGCGCCCAATCCAGCGTTAAAGAATATTGCTGCGGCGAGGAGGAAGCGTGGTGACGCGACAAATGCGGCAGGATGACTGTAGAAATCGCCACGCCAAAAACGCCCAACGGGAATTCCATTAAGCGATCGGAATAATAGAGCCAGGAAACCGAACCGACGATCAGAAAGGAAGCGAACAAGGTGTCCAGCAATAAATTGATTTGCGACACGGAGACACCAAAGAGCGCGGGAACCATGAGTTTTAGCACGCGGGTCACGCCGCTATTTTTAAAATCCACCTGGGGTCGTGGCGCAAGACGCAGGCGCCACAAAAAAGGCCACTGAAAGATCATTTGCACCAGGCCGGCGACAAAGACGCCCCAGGCCAGAGCCTTGATCGGCGTGCTAAGCAGCGGTGACAGCCACCAGGCGGCGGCGATCATGCAGAGATTGAGGAAAACGGGGGTGAAGGCTGCCACCCAGTAACGGCTATAGGTATTCAGGATTGCGCCGGAAAAAGCCGTCAATGAAATCAGCATTAAATAAGGGAAGGTAATGCGCAGCATGCTGACGGCAAGATCAAAACGGGTGCCATCAGCGGCAAAGCCTGGCGCAAACACGCGCACAATCCAGGGCGCGAGGACCATGCCCAGCACGGTTACGATCAGCAGCACGAGGCCCAGGGTGCCCGCCATGGAGTTAATGAAATTGCGGATGTCTTCCGCTGATTTTTGCTTTTGATACTCCGACAGCACCGGCACGAAGGCTTGCGAAAAAGAGCCTTCGGCAAAGAGGCGGCGCATGAAGTTCGGAATTTTGAAGGCCACGGAAAAAGCATCGAAGGCCGCGCCGGCGCCGAAAAGCTGGGCTGTGACCATGTCGCGCAGAAAACCAAAGACCCGTGAAATCATCGTCATTGTCACGACGACGCTGGTGGATTTCAGCAGGGATTTACTCATGCCACAAGCTCGCTATTCTTTTGCAGCGAAAGCCGCAGTCCTTGCAGCACCAAATCCTGGATAATGACATTAAAAAGTCCTTCTGCCTCAAATAAATAAGCAAAGCCGCCGGTGCCGATGACGACGGGCTTCTCGCCCTGGAACTGCTCGACCGCGATCATTCGCAAAATTTCCCGCATGGCCCCTAAATGTCCATAGTACAGGCCGGCCTGGATATTTGTCACCGTGCTTTGCCCGGTGACCTCCTGGGGCTTGAGGATGTTCACCGGCGGCAATTTGGCCGTGTTCTCGTTCAAGGCCTTCATGGCGATATGAATGCCGGGAATAATCACGCCGCCCAGGTAAGCGCGATCTTTGGAGAGGATATCAAAGGTCGTCGCTGTGCCCAAATCGATGACGATGAGGTTCTTTTCCGGGAAGAGATGCATAGCCGCGATGGCGTCGGCAATACGGTCGGCGCCGACTTCATGGGTATTTTTATACTGGATCTTCAACCCCGTCTTAACGCCGGCCTTGAGAAAAAAGGGGTCGATGCCAAAATACTTGATCAGCGAGGAGCGCAACGAATAATCGAGGGAGGGAACCACAGAGCAGACGGCGATTTGCTTGATCGAGGACGGATCCAACTGGTTTTCGCGCAAAATACTCTTGAAGAAAACACCGAGCTGATCGGAGGTGCATTGCAGATCGCTGGGATAGCGGAATTGTAATTGCAGCTTGTCCTGCTCAAAAACGCCGCCATAAATATGGCTGTTGCCAACGTCGAGACATAAGATCATGAGGTCTGAACTCCTATGGGAACCACGACAATATTATCGATCAATCTCACGTCGCCCAATTTGACCGCCGCGAAACGCCGTCCATCATACTCCTCCACGTAGTCAACCGCAAAACCCTTTTCCACCAGTTGTTTTTTGATCTCCTCGCAGGACAGGTCGGCATGAAAGAGGGCTGGAAAGAGCCGCGCCTGTTCATATTGCTCCGGCGTCAGACGCGCATTACGCGAGCTGTACGGCAAACCGAATTCGTTGCGGAGCGTGGGGCAAATGACGACCTCCGTATTGATAAAAAAAGCTTGCGTCAAACCGCGGATTAAGGCGGCTTGCTGGAAGTCCTTCTCGCCCAAATAGAGACGCTGGGCGCGGGCTAGGAGCAGGAGCTTGAGAACGATGGTTAACATGCCGGTAAAATGTCCCGGCCGGCAGGTGCCCTCGAGCTGCTCGCTGAACTCAATCTCACTCACTTGATAGGCGTAATCGTCGGGATAGAGTGCTTGTGAGGCCGGAGCCAGCACATAGTCTACTTTAGCCTCGCGCGCCAGGGTGATATCGGCTTCCAGGGTACGGGGGTAATGGACATAGTCATTCGCATTATTGAACTGGGTTGGGTTGACGAAAATGCTCAGCAGCGTCACCGCGTTCTCCTGCCGTGCGCGCTGCAGGAGACTGAGATGGCCTGGGTGCAGATTGCCCATGGTGGGGACAAAGCCAAGGTCTTTGCTGAGCGTGCGCCGCAGCTCTTGCCATTCAGCAAGGGATTGGATTACTTGGGTCATGGTTGTGTTTCCTTTGTTTTAGCAGGTCAGTTAATAACAGTGTTCTTTTAAATCCGGATACGTTGTCTGCTTCACTTCTCCATCAAAAGCATTCAGCGCATCGCGCACTAATTCAAAGCCATTTAAAAAGGTCTTCAAAAACTTTGGCTTGAAGGATTGTGACATACCCAGCAAATCATGCCAAACCAGAACCTGTCCGGTGGTATGCGGTCCGGCGCCGATGCCAATCGTGGGGATGCTCAGGCTTACTGTAATTTCCTGCGCCAAATCGGCGGGGACACATTCCAGCACCAAGGCAAAGCAGCCGGCCTCGGCCAGCTCGTGCGCTTCGCGCATCAAGCGAGTCGCAACTTCCGGCACGCGGCCCTGGACCTTGAAACCACCCAAGCCGTGAACGGATTGTGGCGTGAGGCCGATATGTCCCATCACCGGCACGCCGGATTCCACGATATGACGAACCGTTTTGAGATTGCCAGCAGCACCTTCCAGCTTCACTGCCTGCGCGCCAGCACGCATGATGCGCTCAACAGCCTCTATGGTGCGGGCACGACTTTTACGATAGGAGCAGAAAGGCAGATCGCCGACGATGAATTTATCAGGAGCGCCTTTAGCAACGGCCAGTGTATGTTGGACAATCATGTCTACGGTCGCGCCCAGGGTGGTGGGACAGCCATGCATCACCATGCTGCCACTATCGCCGACCAGAATGCAGTCCACCTGGCTTTCATTGAGAATAGAAGCCGAGCAATAATCATAGCAAGTCACCATGGAAAGTTTGAGGCCATTCACTTTGCGGCCGTGAAAATCATGGATGGTCATAGCGCGGGTTTTAGCGGGTTTGTGTATGCTCATTTTAATCTCCTGTAAGGATCGATGAAGACAGGATCGATTTGCGCAATGGCAAGACACGATTTAAGAAGAAAACAGCAATAATATCGAGACAGCAGTGAAAATGCCGCGCCGAACGGCCAGAGCCAAAGAGGAGGTAACAAGGTACCTGTCGCATCGATCAAGTCCTGAAAAACGGGTTAACGCGCTTAGTTATACCAGAACTTAGCATGAAAAACACCCTCTCCAACAGCTTGCGGGAGGGCGGGGATTCTGGCATGATATGCATCCTTAAAGATTGGCTTAACCAGATAAATCGGAGAATACCCTTGGCAAATACAGCTCAAGCAAAAAAGCGTGCACGGCAGTCCGAAGACCGTCGTCAGCATAATATGGGCATGCGCTCACAACTGCGTACTTCCATTAAGAAAATCCACACCGCTCTCGCTTCGAACGATAAGAATGCGGCGGCGACCAGTTACCGAGAAGCCCAGCCCATTATTGATAAAATGGTCAGCAAAGGCATTATTCACAAGAATAAAGCCGCACGCCATAAGAGCCGCATCAACGCTCAAATTAAGAAACTGGCCACTGCTGGTTAATATTTAGCCTATTCTTCCCTATGACAAGCTTAATTTAAGGGCAGTGAGGATAGTACAGTGCTCGGTTAATTCTGTCCTCCTGCGGCCCTTGTTATCCTGCGTAGCCCTGTCCTCCTGCGTAGCCCTTGTCCCCCGGAGCGCTGTATTAGGAATAAGAGGTAAAATACATTAAGCTGACAGAACATTAAGCTGACAGCAGCTCTTCCAAATAATGCATCGTTTGCTGTACCAGCTCGCGCGTACCTGATTTATCCAGACCGGAAATCAGAAAGTACTTGCCCTTCCACTTTAATTTTTTGACCATTTTATGAACAAGCTCTTTCGCTTCTTCAGGAAGCAATAAGTCGCTTTTGTTAAAGACCAGCCAGCGCTCTTTCGCAATCAAGTCTTCATCGTATTTTTCCAGCTCTTTGGCGATGACTTGAATATCTTTTAGGGGTTCACTGCCGTCAATGGGAGCCAAGTCTACAACCTGCCAAAGCAGGCGGGTGCGGGCGACGTGTTTAAGAAAGCGAATACCCAGCCCTGCGCCTTCAGCGGCACCCTCAATGAGACCCGGCAGATCGGCAATCACAAAACTACGGTGTTTAGACGCCCTGACAACGCCTAGATTCGGATAAAGGGTGGTAAAGGGGTAATCGGCCACCTTGGGTCGCGCGGCGGATAAAGCGCGTATTAGCGTTGATTTACCGGCATTGGGCATGCCAACCAGGCCGATATCCGCCAGAACCTTGAGTTCCAGGCGTAAATTGCGCTTGTCGCCGGGGGCGCCGGGAATGGTGCGGCGTGGGGCGCGGTTGGTGCTGCTTTTGAAATGGGTATTACCGATGCCGTGGCGGCCGCCTTTGGCCACGCAAGCGATTTGTCCATTGGTGTTTAAATCGACGATGAGTTCATCGGTATCATCGTCATAAACCATGGTGCCAACGGGGACGCGCAAACAGAGGTCCTCGCCGCCTTTTCCGGAGCAATCGCGGCTGCCACCTTTTTCGCCATCCTGGGCTTTATAGGTATGCACAAAACGATAGTCGACCAGGGTGTTAATGCTTTCATCGGCGCGCAAATAGATGCTGCCACCGTCGCCACCGTCACCCCCGTCTGGGCCGCCGTGCGGCATGAATTTCAGGCGTAGAAAGCTGCAGCAGCCATTGCCGCCTTTGCCTGCTTCCACATCAATTTTAGCTTCGTCTATGAATTTCATGCGTTTATGAAGGAGGGGTTTATACCTCCTCTCCTGGAAGAAATAAAAAAAGCGGGCGTAAGGCCCGCTTTTTCATTATTTTAAATTTCTTTAGGCAGCCGCTGTTTCTTCTTTGCCGGCTTCCTGGCTAATGGGTTGAATGCTGACAGTGCGCTTCTTCAAAGGACCCTTCACGCTGAAAACCACCTTCCCTTCCACTAAAGCATACAAAGTATGGTCACGTCCCATGCCGACATAATGGCCGGGATGGAAATGCGTGCCACGCTGACGAACAATAATCATGCCTGGACGAACCAGCTGACCACCATATTGCTTCACGCCTAAATACTTTGGATTTGAATCGCGGCCGTTTCGCGTACTACCACCGGCTTTCTTATGTGCCATTAGTCACCTCTTAGGCTTTAATCTCAGTTATTTTAACTTGGGTATAGGACTGACGGTGCCCCATTCTCTTCATGTGGTGCTTACGGCGTCTAAATTTCAGGATGCGCACCTTGTCATGACGACCATGTTCCACCACGGAGGCGGTTACTTTGCAGTCCGTGAGAAAGGGTTTACCCACTTGAATATTTTCGCCTTCGCCAACCATTAATACTTGATCAAAGTTGACCGTGCCACCGGCTTCAACAGGCAGCTTTTCTAATTTGAGAACGTCCCCTTCTTGGACGCGATATTGTTTTCCGCCACTGATAATCACGGCATGCATAAAAATGACTCCACTAAGCTAGAATGCTAAAAAAGTGAGGGGATTATAGTCAGATTTAAGCTTCTGTGCAACAAGGTTCTTTAGGCCTTTTTAGTTTATCTATTTAATACGCTAAATACGGCATAACTGGATGGCAGAGCCGGGTTAACGCCGGCTGAATTGCAACGGGTTAATAAATAATTTATGATGCGTATATATTCGTTTCACCCCTCTATATCCCCTTCCTCCACGCCGTTTGTGGAGGAAGGGGTTAGGGGAAGGAGGTATAAAATTAATTCATGATCAGCGGGTTATAATTAATAATACCTCCTCTCCCTAACCTCCTCCACCAAAAGCGTGGAGGAGAGGGGAATTTAAAATGAGAACCGAATAGTTACTTATGATGCTTTCGAGCACAGCGAAGAATCTCAGCGTTCTAATCACTAGGAACTCTCCAACAACATGAATAATATAAAAATATTGTGCGTCATCCCCAGCCGGATTCAATCAACCCGCTTGCCTCGTAAAGCCTTGTTGCCGATCCAGGGCAAGCCCATGGTGCAATGGACCTATGAAAACGCCAGCCGTTGCCGGACCATGACCAAGGTCGTCGTAGCAACCGACAGTCTCGAAATCGCCGAAGTGATCACACGCTGCGGCGGCACGGTCGAAATGACCGATCCCCAAATTCCTACAGGCTCTGATCGCGCCGCCGTGGTCGCGGAGCGCTATCCGGAAATGGATGTGATTATTAATCTGCAAGGGGACGAGCCCTTTATCAAGCCGCAGATGCTGGATGAATTGGCGCAGCCTTTTTTAAAGGGCGATATGCCCGAAATGGCAACCTTAGCCTATCCCTTGATGCCGCATGAACAACTGGATCCCGGGGTTGTAAAGATTGTCACAGATGTGAAAGGGAATGCGCTGTATTTTTCGCGGTCCATGATTCCCTATTTGCGGCAGCAAACCGAGGTGCCGCTTTATCATCATATGGGAATTTATGGCTTTCGGCGGGATTTCTTAATGAAATATACGAAGTTGCCACAAACGCCGTTGGAGTTGGCGGAGAGTTTGGAGCAACTGCGAGCCCTGGAACATGGCTACCGGATTCGAGTTTGCCCAACGCAGCATCGCACTCTGGAGATTAACACACCAGAAGAATATGAGCGGGCACAGGAATTTGAGTACGCTGAGTAAGGGCTGAGAATTTTCCACGCCTCCTTACCGTTCATCCATGCAAAGCGGGCGTTGTTAAATAAAGCAGATTTATTCAACAATGCCTGCTTTGCGTAGAGGATGGGGCGTTTCGTGTTCAACTTGTTTCATGAGCATTTGTTTCCCATCCCCTGGTTTCAAGCGAATAAAAATGATCCCCGATAGAAAAGTGAGAACGCCCATCAGAAAAAATGCCTGATGAAACACGTGCGGCGTCAGCAGCAGTGGTTGGTGATGGATTTGCGCGGAAAAATACCGCAGCAGAATCGCGCCAACGGCGACGCCGAGGCTTTGCGAGAGCGTTTGGGTAGTACTGGTAATGCTGGTGGAGGCGCTCAGCTCGTCTTCGTGGAGGTCGGCAAAGGCCAGAGAATTCATGCCGGAGTATTGAGCCGCGATGAAAATACCGAGGGTAAAAGTCAGACCGGCAATGCCGTAGACAGGGGTCTGCGTATCGATCATTTGAAAAAGCCAGATGACCAGGCCGACCATCAAGGTATTAATCAGCAGATAACGCCGATAGCCGAGGCGGCGCAGAATGCGAATTGCCAGGAATTTTGAAAAGATCGTGCCAAAGGCCATGGGCGCCACTAACAAACCCGAGAGTTGCGCGCTGTAGCCTAAGCCTACCTGCTGCAGCAAAGGCAGCAGGAAGGGCATGCCGCCGAAACCGAGACGTGCGCAGAGATTGCCGAGAACGGAAACTTGAAAGGTGCGCTTGCGGAACAAGGCCGTCTTAATGACGGGAGCGGCAACATGCTTGGCGCGCACAAAATAAACCAGCATCATCAAGGCAGAAACGGCGAGCTTTAGGAAAATATTATTCAGATTAACATCTGTTTCACTCAGCTCGGAGAGTGAAAGGCTGAAAACCGCCAGGCTGCCGCCGAATAAAATAAAGCCGACAAAATCCAGCGGGTGCGCTTGGCGCGGAGTGGCGTCTTTAAAACTCAAGGCTGCCAACGTCATAGCCAGGATTCCAGCCGGGATATTCACCCAGAAAATCCACGGCCAGGATAAATGGTCGGTGAGCACGCCGCCAACCAGCGGACCGAGCATCACGGCGACGGAAACCACAATAATCACGGCATTCATGGCTTCGACGAGTTCGTGCTTTTTGAAAGTGCGGGCGATGATCAAGCGGCCCAGCGAAATCATGAAGGCGCCGCCGACGCCCTGGATGCTGCGGGCAATAACGAGCTCAAGCAAGGTATGGGCGTAGCCACACCAAAAGGAGGTGAAGGTAAAGAGCCCGAGAGCACTGATAAAAATGCGCTTGACGCCATATTTATCCGACGCCCAGCCGCTAATGGGGATGAAGACGGCGAAGCTGAGCAGATAGCTGATCAGCGCGACTTTTAAATCGACGGGGTTGACCTGCAGGCTGCGCGACATGGCTGGAATAGCCGTGTTGATAATATTGGAATCCAGGACGTCCATGAAGAGCGCTAGGGAGACGGTAAAAACAGTAACTCTTTTAGCAGATAGAAACATTTGTTAAATCACAATTCGGCAGAGGTCGATTAAAGCGGAGGGCAAGACGCCCAAAGCCAGCACAGCGACCCCATTCACCGTTACTGCCAACTGCATATCCCAGGAAAGCGTCACGGGCTTGCTGGCGTTTGCTTCGGTTGGCTCTTCAAAATACATTAGCATAACGACTCGCAAATAATAATAAGCGCCAATCAGCGCAAACACGAGAGCGGCGACCGCGAGCCACACCCGGTGCGCTTCGACCAGGGAAACCAGCAGGCCCAATTTAGCGAAAAAGCCGACCGTCGGCGGCACACCCGCCATGGAGAACATCAGCAATAAGAGCATGAAGGCCAGCCAGGGGTTTCTGGCATTTAAGCCACGGTAATCTTCCAATTGATCCGCCTCGATGCCCGTACGGCTCAGGAGAGCCACGATGCCGAAAGCGCCAGCGGCAACCAGGACATAGGTTGTAATATAAAACAAAGCGGCGGAATAGCCGTCGTGGGAACTGGGCCCGGCGATAATACCCAGCAGGCTGTAGCCGATGTGGGCAATGGAGGAATAGGCCAACATGCGTTTGATATTGGTTTGCACGATGGCCAGCAGGTTACCGAAGAACATCGAGAGGAAGGCGATCACAGTCAAGATTTGCTCCCAAGCCACATGCAGCTCGGGCAGCGCTTGTACCAAAATGCGCATGGTGATGCCGAAGGCGGCGATTTTAGGCGCGGAGGCAATAAAGAGGGTTACGGATGTCGGTGCACCTTGGTAAACATCGGGCACCCACATATGGAAAGGCACAGCGCCAAACTTGAAGAGCAAGGCGGCGAGAATGAAAATCAGGGCCAAGGAAACCGTGGCCGTTGGCGCAGCGTGGATCAGGCGCGCGATCTCGGGGATTTGAATGCTACCCGTTAAGCCGTAGAGAATAGAAATACCGTAAAGCAGCATGCCGGACGCCAGAGCGCCCATCACAAAATATTTCATTGCGGCTTCTGTCGCTTGTTGGGAATCTTTGTGGGAAGCCACCAAGGCATAGAGCGGCAAAGAGAGCAGCTCAAGCCCCAGATAAATAGTCAGCAGGCTGTAGGCCGAGGCCATGACAGACATGCCCATAACGCAGAAGAGGCCGAGAATATAATATTCGCTGGAGGCTATTTTGCGTTCCTCGATATACTCCCGCGCATAGGCGAAGGAGGCGAAGCTCATCACGTAGATGAAGAGCTTGAGTAAAATAGCAAGTTTATCGACGACGTAGTGGCCGTTGAAAGTGACGAGCAGTTCGGCGTGATGACGGTATTGGGCAATGGCCAAAAGGAAGGCGACGACGAGGGTGGCCTGCACTAATAAATAGGTAAGGAAGCGGAGACGTTGCGGAGTAAAGACGTCGATTAAGAGAATCAGGCCCGACAGAATAAGCAGGGCCAATTCCGGGCTAGCGAGTGAAAAAATCGGCATAGTAATGGTTCCTAATATATAAATTCTTTATTCCCCGCTAAGCAAAATAACTAAAATCCTTCGGTAAATTCATCGCCAGACCATAAGGCATGCTTTGCACCAGTAAATGGCCCAAGGTCACCTGCAGCACGCGAATCACAGGCTCGGGATTGAGGCCTAGCCAGAAGACGCCGGCGCTTAGCAGGAGATAATTCGTCACTTCAATCCAGTTTAAATCCTTAAACGAGGCCACCTGGTCGTTGGTAACGGGGCCGAAGAAAACACGCTTGTACATCCAGAGTGTATAGGAGGCACCGAGAATCAAAGTGGAACCGGCGATCAAGGCGATCCAAAAATGCGCGCGCATCGCGCTCACGATGACCATGAATTCACCGACAAAACCAGCGGTCCCCGGCAAGCCAACGTTGGAGAGCGCGAAGAGCATGAAAAAGGCCGCGAATACCGGCATGGTATTCGCCACGCCGCCGTAGCTTTTGATCAAGCGGCTATGATTCGCGTAGCGGTCCGCGAGCCAGCCGACGCCCAAGAACATCGCGCCAGAACCGAAGGCGTGAGAAACCATTTGGATCACCGCACCCTCGAGGCTCATATAGGCGGACTGCAACTGGTGCGTGTCCTGTACAATGTCATAGACCATGAAGCAACCCAAGGTGGCGATGCCCATGTGTGAAATGGATGAATAGGCGATTAATTTCTTCATGTCGGTTTGCACAATGGCAATGAGGCCAATGTAAACAATGGCGATCAGTGAGAGAATGATCATCAGCCAGGCCAACTCCTGACAAGCAACCGGCAGAATCGGCATGTTAAAGCGTAAAAAACCGTAAACACCCAGCTTGAGCATCAAAGCCGCCAATACCACTGAACCGCCGGCCGGGGCTTCGGTGTGCGCGTCCGGCAACCAGGTGTGCACCGGCCACATCGGCACCTTCACGGCGAAGGCCAGCAGGAAGGCGAAGAAAAGCAGCTTTTGTTCATGCAGCGTCAGCGGCAGACGATAAAAACTTTGGATGTCGAAGGAGCCGGATTGTTGCGCCAGGTATAAAAGCCCAACCAGCATGAGAATGGAACCCAGGAAGGTATACAAAAAGAACTTGATGGATGCGTATTCGCGGTTGGCGCTGCCCCACATGCCAATGTTTAAATACATGGGGATCAGCATGCCCTCCCAGAAGACGTAGAATAAAATAGCGTCCATCGAGGCAAAAACGCCGACGATCATGGCCTGCATGGTGAGGAAGGTCGCCATGTATTGCGCCACGCGCAGCTTGGTCGCTTCGATGCCGGCGAGAATCACCAGCAGCCCGGTAAAATTGGTCAGGATGATCATCACCAAGGAAATGCCGTCGATGCCCAAGGAATAATGAATTTTATAGGAATCAATCCAGAGATAATCCTCGCGGTACTGCATCAAATAGGTGGTGGGATCAAAGCCCAGATAAAGCGGGACGCAGAGCAGGAGGCTGAGAATGGCTACGATGACCGCGATCCAACGCGCCAGATTGGCGTGTTTATCGCTGCCCGTCATTAGTACGAGAACCGCGCCGATCAGCGGCAGCCAAATCAGCATGCTTAACAGAGGGAGATGAAATTGCATAAGTCTTGTTCTTACCTCACATACCAAACCAGAAAACACATCAAACCGAGGACCATCACTAGAGTATAGTGATAAAGGTAGCCCGTTTGCAGGTGGCGCGAAACGCGCGCAAACCAGCGGACAGCCTCGCCTGAGCCATTGACACAGATGCCGTCAATTACTTTTAAATCGCTCACCGTATATAAGGCCTCGCCGGTTTCGCGAGTGCCTTTGACCAAAACGGCCTGGTTGAATTCATCAAAACCGTATTTATGCACCAAGATGGCGTAGAGCCAGGAAAATCGCTGCTTGAGCGTTGCTGTCCAGCCCGTAAAGCCGACGTTGAAGATCCAGGCAGCCGCAACACCGGCAATCACCAACCAGAAAGTAAGGCCGTTCATAGCTTCAAAGGCCATGGCCAGCACGCCGTGGTAGTCTGCGCCCAGCTGCTTGATCACATCGTGCTGCGGCAAAATGAAAACGCTATCGCCCAGTAAACGCGGCGTGGAAAAGAGCATCGGCCCGATCAGCAGTGCGCCGACGATCACGCTGGGAACAGCCAAGGCCAGCAGCGGGAGAAGCACAACCCAGGGTGACTCGTGAATCTTGCCCTGCAATGCCGGATCGAAACGTTCTTCGGTATGGAAGGTTAAAAACAAGGCGCGGAAAGTATAAAGCGCCGTGAAAAAGGCGCCGGCCTGCACGCAGAAATAAGCATAGCCCGCGCCGGGGAGAGTGGAGAGACGGGTCGCTTCAATAATCACGTCCTTGGAATAAAAGCCGGCGAAAGGCGGAAGGGCTGAAAGCGCCAGGGAGCCGATTAAAAAGGTGAAGTAAGTCACCGGCAGATAGCGGGCGAGACCGCCCATTTTACGCATATCCTGCTCGTGATGTAGCGCAATGATCACCGAACCGGCTGCCAGGAAGAGCAAGGCTTTGAAAAAGGCGTGCGTGACCAGGTGGAAAATTGCCGCATCGTAGGCGGAAACACCGAGTGCCACGGCCATATAGCCTAATTGCGACAAAGTCGAATAAGCGATCACCCGCTTGATGTCGAATTGAGTGACGGCCAGTAAGCCCATAAAGAAGCAAGTGGTCGCGCCGATCACCAGAATGACACTGAGCGCCGCGGGAGAATATTCAAAAATCGGCGACAGGCGTGTCACCATGTAGATGCCGGCCGTTACCATGGTCGCGGCGTGAATGAGGGCGGAAATAGGCGTTGGGCCTTCCATCGACTCCGGGAGCCAGACATGGAGAGGAACCTGAGCGGACTTGCCCATGGCGCCGATAAAAAGCAGCAGACAGGTCAGCGTAACCGTTGTCATACTGGCGCCGCCGGGAAAAACCCAGAGGGAATTCAACAGTTTGGGCGCCTCGGCAAACACAGCTTGATATTGCAGACTGCCGAAGTCCGTGAGGATTAGGGCAATGCCTAAAAGAAAACCTAAATCCCCGACCCGATTGACGATAAAAGCTTTAAGGCTACCCAAGGTGGCCGTGTCGCGTTTAAACCAAAAACCGATCAAGAGATAGGAAACCAGGCCAACACCTTCCCAACCGAAAAAAAGCAACAGGAAGTTGTCAGCAAGTACCAGCACCAGCATAGAGAAGGTGAAAAGTGAGATGTAGCTAAAGAAGCGTTGGTAGCCAGGATCATCGGCCATGTAGCCGATGGTATAGACGTAGACCATAAAGGAGATGAAGGTGACAATGCAGGCCATCACTGCGCTTAATTTGTCGATTAAAAAGGAAACGTCCATCTGGATGGTGCCGGCGTGGGCCCAGGTATAAAGCACCGTGGTGATGGTGGGATAATTAAGCAGAACCATAACGTAGAATAGATAACAGGACAACGCGAAAGAGACGGCGATCAAACTGATGACGACGCGATGGGTCGCCGTGCGGCCAATGACTTTTCCAAAGATGCCAGCGACGACCGCTCCGAGGAGCGGTAGTGCAATAATCATGTAGGTTATCGTTATTAAATCCACAAGTTAGCCTCTCATATATCAATTTTTCCTTACCTGTACTAACACTACCCCTTCAGCGTATCCAGCCGCTCAATTTCAATCGTGCCCTGACGGCGATACATCACTACCATAATCGCCAGTCCAATCGCCGCTTCGGCGGCCGCGACGGTCAGGACGAAAAACACAAAGACCTGGCCAACCTCATTTTTTAGAAAATAGGAAAAAGCGATAAAATTGGTGTTGACTGCGAGCAGTAGCAACTCCAGGGACATCAATAAAATAATGATGTTTTTGCGGTTAATGATAATTCCCGCAATTCCTAAGCCAAAGAGCATGGCCGCTAAAATCAGAAATTCATTAAGAGAGATCATTTTTCTTCTCCGGGGGCATTTTAACCAGGCGCACGCGGTCTTCGCGGCGCACTCTCAATTGCTCGTTAATATTTTGCGACTTACGCTGCTTAGGAGTACGGTGGGCCAGGCTGATCGCGGCCACGATTGCGGCCAGCAGTAAAACGCCGGCGATTTCAAAGGGGTAGGCATATTCGGTGTAAAGCACCGCGCCCAATTGGGTCACGTTGCTGTAATCGGCACCCGGCGGCACCGGTGCGGGCAGCTGGGTGAAAGAGGAACCGAAGGAGATAATCATCAGCGCGACCAGCAAAAGCACCAGGAGGATGCCAAATGGGAGATAGCGGGTAAAACCTTCGCGGCTGCCGGTGCTATTAGCATTCAACATCATGACGACGAAGAGGAAGAGGGTCATGACGGCGCCGACGTAGACCAGTAAAAGAATGAGCGAAAGAAATTCCGCGGAGAGGATCATCCAGACGCCGGCCATGGAAAAGAAAGTCACGACCAGGGCCAAAACGGAACGCACCGGGTTGCGCACGGAAATAACCACCAAGGCGGATACAACCGCCATGGCAGCAAAGATGTAAAATACAATATGTACGACTTGCATGCAGCCTCTCTATAAGTCCGCTCTATAAATCCGCTCTATAATCCCCCCTCCTCCACGTTTTTGGTGGAGGAGGGGGTTGGGGGAGGAGGTATAAAATAAATTACACTCCACATTAATTTAGCGATATATTTTTTCCTCTCCTCTCTCCTTCGCAATTGTAGCCTCATACTTATCACCAATCGCCAGGAGTTTTTCCTTCGTTAAAATCTGTTCGCCGCGCTGCTCCATGTGATAATCGCTCATGTCGGTGAGCACGATGGCGTCCACGGGGCAGGCTTCTTCGCAGAAGCCACAATAAACGCATTTAAAAAGATCAATATCGTAAAGCGTGGTGCGGCGGGAGCCGTCGTCTTCGCGGGGCTCGGCTTCGATGGTGATGGCCAAGGCTGGGCAGACGGCTTCGCATAATTTGCAGGCGATGCAGCGTTCTTCGCCGTTGGGATAGCGGCGCAAGGCGTGAATACCCCGGAAGCGTGGAGAGACTGGCGTCTTTTCTTCCGGAAATTGAATGGTGATCTTGCGTTTAAAGAAATAGCGACCCGTGACGCTCAGGCCTTTGATCAAGTCCCAGAAGGTCGCGCTTTTAATGTAATGTCTTAAACGGTGCAGCATATTTTACCCTTATTCTAACCCTTCACCAGAATTTATTTAAACCAAGGCGGCAAATGAAATTGCACCGCCAAAGCCACCACCACAATCCATACCAAGGTCAGCGGGATAAACACTTTCCAGCCCAAACGCATGATTTGATCATACCGGAAACGGGGGAAAGTCGCTCTAAACCAGAGATAGCAGTAGACGAAAAAGCTCAATTTGAGACCCAACCAGATAAAGCCCGGCACCCCGGCAAAGACTTGCTCCAGATACGGAATACCTTGGAAGGGAGAGAGCCAGCCGCCTAAAAAGAGGACGGTGATTAAAGTGGAAATCAGTATCATGTTGGCATATTCCGCGAAATAGAAGAGCGCAAACATGACACCGGAGTATTCCACATGGAAACCAGCGACCAACTCAGACTCGCCTTCCGCCACATCGAAGGGTGTGCGATTAGTCTCGGCGACGCCGGAAATCCAATAAATAATAAAAAGCGGAAACAAAGGCAGCCAGTACCAATGCCAAATGCCGCCACTTTGCGCTTCAATCACCGTTTGAAAGTTCAGGGAATTTGCGGCCATCATGACGCCGATCAGAGCAAAACCCATCGCGATTTCATAGGAAATAGATTGTGCCGCGGCGCGCAAGGCGCCGAACAAGGCGTATTTGGAGTTGGAAGCCCAACCAGCGACTAGAATACCGTAAACACCGAGCGAGGACACCGCCAGCGAATAGAGTACACCGGCATTGAGATTGGCGAAGACCATGCCCTTATCAAAAGGCACAATGGCCCAGCCAGCCAAAGCAGTGCCGAAACTAATCATGGGAGCCACTAAGAAAAGATAGCGATTGGAAGCCGTCGGAAAGATTAATTCTTTGGTCAACAACTTGAGCATGTCCGCAAAAGGCTGAAAAAGACCGCGCGGCCCGACGCGATTGGGACCAATGCGCGACTGCATATAACCGATGACCTTGCGCTCCAGGTAAGTGAGATAGATCACGAGCACGACCAAGGCCAGGACGAGCGCGACGATCTTGACCAGCAGCCAGATTAATGTGATTAAACTTGCCATAAATCTCTCCGTTACCTCGACAACTCAAGCGTTCCAAACAGCTCACTCAACCCCAGCGTTTCCTTTATCCCGCCCGGAATCCACGCCGCTCTTGACGGAACACGCTCATCCAGGACCAACGGCAACCGCACGGCCCCATTCTTTTGCTTAATCGAAAGCATATCTCCCGCCTTGAATCCCAGCTCCTGCGCATAGACCGGGTGCAAACGCACAGCAGCCAATTCACCCTCGACGATTTTCTGCGTCGCTTGCAGCGCCTTGGCGCGGCGCGCCAGGCCGTCCACCGCGTAAAGCGGGATTTCACCGATGCGGGAAAGAGTCAATTCCGCAGGCGTCGGTAGCGCCACGTCCTTCCAGCTGATTCGGGTCTCTACCCATTCCGTATTTTGCACCGTGACACGGATTTCATCGCGGATCTGGTCCACGGTTTCATAGCGGAAACCCGGTAATTGGAACAGATTGCCCATGGAACAAAGCGCCTTCCACGCAGGCTGGGCGTTATCCGGCAGAGAAGCGACCGGTTTGAAACTTTGCCAATCAAAGGCAGCGTTGACAAAAGTGCCGGAAGTTTCCGTAAAGGGTGTAATCGGTAAAATCACCTTGGCCGCTTCGCGCAAGGCCGGACTATCAAAAGTGGAAAAAGCGACGACAAACTCAGCCTGTTTGAAGGCCGAACCAGCCAATACCGGGTTAGCAAAGTCGAGGTCTGGCTCGAGGTTCAGCAAGAGATAGCCTTTGCGGTTTTTTTCCAGCATGGCCTGCACATTCAAACCAACGTGCGTGTTGATCTTGCCTCCGGGACGCCGATGTGGCACCGCACCGGCCAGCCAGGCCCCGGCGGCGTTCGCGCCCTCGGTCAAGAAGCCCAGTTTGGTCTGCGTGGTTTCAGCGATAAAAGCAGCGAGACGGCGTAAAACTGAAGCCTGCGGGTGATGAAAGGCCAGAGCGCCTACTAAAATAAAACCCTGTTTGCTGTTTTTTAACTGTTCCGCCATGACACGCTGAGTCTCATCGACGGTCACGGCATCCAGGAGCGCCGTCAGCTTGGGATCCAGCTGAGCCGGAGTTTGCGCCAGCAACGCTTTGGCCACACCGGCCAGGGCATAAGCCAGCTCATCCGGAGCGACGATCTTCTTCGCCTTCACGCGGAAGTGGAAACGATAGTCCATGGGATTGAGCGCCAAAATCGCCGCCCCTCGCAAATACGCCTTGCGCAAGCGCAGTGCCGCGACCGGTTGTTCTTTTTGAAGATTGGAACCCAGCAGAAAAATACAGTCGGCCTTTTCCAGATCAGCAAAGGCGGCATTCAACCCCGGAGCCAGCGGCATTTCCGATTGATCACGAAAATCCACCTGCTTTAAGCGATGATCGATGTGTGAGCTGCCAAGACTCCGCAACAATTTTGCAACAGATAGAATTCTTCCAAGGTGGAATTCGGCGAAGCCAGGGCCGCGATTTGATCGCCACTGCTGGTAGCCATCACCCGACGCAAGCCGCCGACGGCATAATCCAACGCCGGCAACCAATCGGTTTTTTCCCAGCGGCCATCCAATTTTACCAGGGGCTGCGTCAGGCGATCGGCGTGCTCCAGTCCTTCATAGCTAAAACGGTCGCGATCAGCGATCCACATTTCATTCACATTGAGATTTTCACGGGCCACCACGCGCATCACCTTGCCCTTGCGCGTATGCACGTTGAGATTGGAGCCTACGCAATCATGCGGACTCACACTCGGCATCTGCGTCAGCTCCCACGCGCGCGCGCGAAAACGGGAAGGCTTCGCCGTCAAAGCACCCACCGGACAAAGATCTATAATGTTGCCCGAGACTTCGGACTGCAACGCATGCTCAACATAGGTCGTGATTTCCATATCTTCACCGCGATTGACTGCGCCCAATTCGCGCAGGCCGGCCACTTCGTCGCCAAAGCGCACACAGCGAGTGCATTGAATGCAGCGCGTCATTTCCGTCGCCACCAAAGGACCGATGTCTCTGTCCGCGACGGCGCGTTTGCCCTCACAGTAATGCGATTTAGACGCGCCATAGCCCATGGCCAAGTCTTGTAATTCACATTCGCCGCCCTGATCGCAGATCGGGCAGTCGAGGGGATGGTTAATCAGCAAAAATTCCATCACAGCACGTTGCGCCGCCAGCGCCTTGGGTGATTGGGTGAAAACCTTCATGCCCGGCGCCGGCGGCAGCGCGCACGCCGGCATGGGCTTAGGTGCTTTTTCCACGTCCACCAGGCACATGCGGCAATTGGCCGCGATCGAAAGCTGTTTGTGATAGCAAAAACGGGGAATATAAATCCCCGCCTCATCCGCGGCCTGGATCACAGTTTGTTGCGGCTTGGCCTGGACCTTTTTGCCGTCTATTTCAATTTCAATGAAATCGGTCATGGTTTTTTACCTCCTCTCCCCGCCCTCGCTCCCAACGGTGTTGGGAGCGAGAGGGAACTTAGGTAGGGCAGCTCCTGTGTTTAATATGGTATTCAAATTCATCATAAAAATGTTTCAACATGCCGCCAACCGGCCAAGCGGCGGCTTCGCCGAAAGCGCAAATGGTGCGGCCTTCGATATTTTTTGCGGCGCGGCGCAGGTTTTCAATGTCGTCCACGGTCGCCTGGCCACGCTCAATGCGATGCACCAAGCGATAAAGCCAGCCCGTTCCTTCGCGGCAAGGCGTGCATTGCCCGCAAGATTCATCCATATAGAATTTTGAAATACGTTCCAGCACGCGCACCATACAGGTGGTTTCATCCATCACGATGACAGCGCCAGAGCCAAGGCCAGAGCCGGCTTTTTGGATGGAATCAAAGTCCATGTCGAGCTCCATCATGAGGTGCGCAGGCAGGACCGGCATAGACGATCCCCCGGGAATAACCGCTTTCAAACGATGGCCCGCGCGCACGCCGCCCGCCATGGCCAATAAATCTTTAAAAGGTGTTCCCAACGGCACCTCATAGTTCCCGGGCTTTTCCACATGACCGGTGACGGAAAAAATTTTGCAGCCGCCATTGTTCGGTTTCCCGAGTTTGAGGAACCACTCTGCGCCGTGCTGCAAGATGACGGGAACAGAGGCAAAGGTTTCCGTATTATTGATGGTGGTTGGACGTCCATAAAGACCCCGGGCAGCGGGGAAAGGCGGCTTGAAACGCGGCATACCCTTCTTGCCTTCCAGCGAATCCATCAAAGCGGTTTCTTCTCCGCAAATGTAGGCGCCGGCGCCCAAATGACTGTAAATTTCAACATCGACGCCGGAGCCCAGCACATTCTTGCCGAGAAAACCAGCGCGGCGCGCCTCTTCCAAGGCAGCTTCGAAGCGTTCATAGGGTTCCCAAAACTCGCCGCGAATGTAGTTGTAAGCAACAGTCGCACCCATGGCATAGCAGGCCAGGGCCAAGCCTTCGATCACCTGGTGAGGATTAAAGCGGAGAATATCGCGGTCTTTGCAGGTTCCCGGCTCGCCCTCGTCGGAATTACAAAGCACATATTTTTGTCCGGGCATATCATGACGGATAAAACTCCATTTCAGCCCCGTGGCAAAACCCGCGCCACCGCGGCCACGCAAGGTGGAAGCTTTAATGACCTCGATCACTTTTTCCGGTGAAACTTTTTCGCTTAAAACTCGCTTCCATTGCTCATAACCGCCGGCCTGCTGATAAGTCGCAAGCGTCCAGGGTTTTTCCAGATTCAGCGTGCGAAAGCAAATTTCGTTAGCCATTGCGATTCATCCCATCTAAGATCTCGTCCACCTTTTCCGGCGTCAAATTTTCATAATATTTTTTACCCAGCTGGAGCATCGGCGCGCCGACGCAAGCACCCAGGCATTCGGCCTCACAGAGCGTGTACTGGCCATCCGGCGTGGTGCCATTGAGCTCGACGCCCAGCCGTTTTTTCAAATGCTCGACGAGGTCTTCGGCGCCGCGCAGCATGCAGGAAATATTCGTGCAAACGGAAATCACCTGCCGGCCGACCGGCTTTAAATGATAAAGCGTATAAAAAGTCGCGACTTCATAAACAGCCGTGCGCGGCATTTCCAAAAAGTCCGCCACGGCGTCCAGCAGTTCCTGCGTCAGCGAGCCGCCATTTTCCGCCTGCGCGTAATGCAAGGCTTGCAAAACCCCAGAGGCTTTTTTATCCGGCGGATAACGCTTATTCCATTCCTCGATTTTCGCGCAGAGCGCGGGCGACAAAGCGGTCATTAGCGGTCAATCTCCCCAAAGACAATATCCAGGCTCGACAAAACAGCGACGACATCTGCGATCATGTGGCCGCGAATCAGTTCGTCCAAAGCCGCCAAATGCGGAAACCCAGCCGCGCGAATCTTCATGCGGTAGGGTTTGTTAGCCCCATCGGAAACCAGATAGACGCCAAACTCCCCTTTCGGATGCTCAATTGCCGCATAGGCCTCGCCCTGCGGCAAACAAAGCCCTTCTGTCATCAATTTAAAATGATGGATCATGGCTTCCATGCTGACTTTCATATCCGTGCGCTTCGGCGGCGCGATTTTATTGTCCTCGATCATGACGGGGCCGGGATTTTTCCGCAGCCACTCGACACATTGGCGGATAAGGTGATTCGACTGCCGCAACTCTTCCATGCGAACCAGGTAACGGTCGTAGCAATCGCCGGTTTTGCCGACGGGAATGTCAAAATCCAGTTGATCGTAGACTTCATAGGGTTGCTTCTTGCGCAAATCCCAGGCCACGCCGGAGCCGCGCAGAATAGGCCCCGTGCAGCCAAGCGCCATGGCTCGCTCCGGCGTCAGCACGCCGATGCCCACCGTGCGTTGTTTCCAGATGCGGTTATCGGTCAGCAGGGTTTCATATTCATCCACGTGTTTTGGAAACCGTTCCGTGAAATCCCAAATGAAATCCAGCAAGGACCCTTCACGGTTAGCGTTCCAGCGAGCGACCTCTTTTTGATTGTGCCAGGGCGAAGGCTTGTATTGCGGCATTTTATCCGGCAGATCGCGATAGACACCGCCGGGACGATAATAAGTGGCGTGCATGCGCGAACCGGAAACGGCTTCATAGCAGTCCAGCAGGTCTTCCCGTTCGCGGAATGCATAGAGAAGCAGCGTCATGGCGCCAATGTCCAAGGCGTGAGCGCCTAGCCAGAGCAAATGATTTAAAATACGGGTGATTTCGTCGAACATCACGCGGATGTAGCGCGCGCGCACCGGCGCGGCAATGCCGAGCAGCTTTTCCATGGCAAGCACATAGCCGTGCTCATTGCACATCATGGAGACATAATCGAGACGGTCCATGTAGCCAATGGTATGAATATACGGTTTACTCTCCGCCAATTTTTCCGTGGCGCGATGCAAAAGCCCGACATGGGGATCGGCCTTCACCACCGTCTCACCGTCCACTTCAAGAATCAAACGCAACACGCCGTGGGCCGCCGGATGTTGCGGGCCAAAATTAAAAACATAATTGCGAATTTCGGGAAGTTTATCAGTCACCGCTCTTTTCTCCCGTGTATCGATTGTCATGACGAATCACTTTGGGCTCCAGGATCCGCGGCTCAATGCTGACCGGTTCATAGACGACGCGCTTCAACTTCGCGTCGTAGCGCACTTCGATATTGCCGATTAAGGGGAAATCCTTGCGGAAGGGATGGCCGATGAAGCCATAGTCCGTCAGAATGCGGCGCAGATCGGGGTGGCCCTTAAAGAGGATGCCAAATAAATCAAAAGCCTCTCGCTCAAACCAATTGGCCGCCGGCCAAATATCAACGACGGAGTCCAGCGCAGGCTGTTCATCGTCCACGAAGGCACGCAAGCGGATGCGATGATTGTTTTCCAAAGACAGCAAGTGATAAACCACCGCAAAACGCGGCTTGGTCCACTGCGACGCCACTTCGGAGAAATCCCCTTTCATTCCGCGGCCAAAACCCGTGCGGGTGGTGGATTCCGTTTGCCACTCCGAGCAGCCATATTGCAAATAATCGACGCCACAAACGTCGATCAGCGTTTGGAAAGCATATTTAGGTTTGTCGCGCAGCATGAAGCAAAGGTTGCGCAGGAAGTGACGATCGACTTCCAGGGTGAGCTCGTCATTCGCGATTTCTGAACGTTGAATCCAGTCGCCGAAGTTTTTGTTTGTCTCTTCTTGTAAAAAGTGAAGATCAGCCATGCTCGCCCTCGCCCCAGCGCTCGATGATTTTAGTCCGCGGTGTTTCGCCGCGGCGAATTTTATTCTGCAGCTGGATGATGCCATAAACCAGCGCTTCCGCCGTTGGTGGACAGCCCGGAACATAAATATCGACGGGAACAATGCGATCGCAGCCACGGGTAACGGAATAGGCGTAGCTGTAATAGCCACCGCCATTGGCGCAGGAACCCATGGAAATGACCCACTTCGGGTCCGCCATTTGATCGTAAACCTTGCGCAGGGCCGGAGCCATTTTATTGCATAAAGTGCCGGCGACGATCATAACATCCGATTGCCGCGGGCTGGGGCGGAAGACCACGCCAAAGCGGTCCATATCGTAGCGGGAAGCGGCGGCGTGCATCATTTCGACTGCGCAGCAGGCCAGGCCAAAGGTCATGGGCCAGAGTGAGCCAGAACGCGCCCAATTGATTAAATGATCCAGCGATTGCACATAAAAGCCGGGTTTGATTAAATCGCTCATTCCCATTCCAATCCCCCTTTTTTCCACTCATAAATAAAGCCAATGGTCAAAAGCCCCAGAAAAATACCCATGACGCCCAAACCAAACCAACTGAGTTTGCGAAAAACCACGGCCCAAGGCACTAAAAAAGCGGTTTCCAAATCGAAAACGATAAAAAGAATGGCGACGAGATAAAAGCGGACATCAAAGGGAATGCGAGCGTCGTCGAAGGGAGGAAAACCGCATTCGTAGGGGGAGAGTTTTTCGGCGTTGGGTTTGCGGGGACCTAAAATATAGCCCAACAGCGGGGCAATTAAACCGCCAACCACACCAATCAGCATGAAGATTAAAACGGGCAAATAATTCTGCAGCATGCATTATCCTCTTTTGTGGCGGACCCACAACCTCTCTCGCAATCGCTATTATATATTATTTTGATTCATTTTGGTGCCGATAGACGGACTCGAACCGTCACGGGTTTCCCCACTACCACCTCAAGATAGCGTGTCTACCAATTCCACCATATCGGCCTGCGATGCTCCTCAGAATAGGCTTTAACTATTCGGAATCTTGGGCAAAGGGAGCTCTTTTGCCGGTGTTTGCTTCGCCTGCTTATATTCTTCAGTCGAGATATAATTGAGCGCAATGCTCGTCGTAAAAAAAAGGAACACAAAACCAATGGTCAACCGGAGCAAAAAAGAACCCGACCCCCGGCTACCAAAAATGGTCTGCGAGGCGCCAGCGCCAAAAGCAGCACCCATGGTCGCACCCTTCCCTTGCTGCACAATAACCAGGGCAATCAGGCAGATTGCCACTATAATGTGAACAAGTAATACTAATTGGTACATTTTTTAAACCTCTTTATGTTCTTTCTTTGCCATGCGCCAGAGCGGCATCCCCCACTCTCGGTCAGGGTTCTTCACGCAACCCTTTGGCCCAACTTAACCGCCATCGCCTCTTGGCAAATTGCTAAAAAGCTCTTGGCTTCCAAAGAAGCGCCGCCTACCAAGCCGCCATCGATATCCGGCATGGCCAACAATTGGGGGGCATTATCCGCTTTTAAGCTGCCGCCGTAAAGTATACGGATTGTTTGAGCAATATCAACCTCCTGTTCAGCCAAATAGCGGCGAATGGCGATGTGGACGGCCTGGGCTTGTTCGGGCGTCGCGGTTAAGCCAGTGCCAATCGCCCAGACGGGTTCATAGGCAATAAGGGCCTGGCGGAAAGCGGAAATGCCGGCCTTTTTCACGACGGCAGCTAACTGCTCTTGAATGACTTTTTCCGTTTCGCCACGTTCCCGTTGTTTCAGGGTTTCGCCGACGCAGAGGATCGGCTGGAGGCGGGCCTGCAAAGCCGCCTGAAACTTGGCAGCAACCAAAGCGGAATCTTCACCGAAGAGCGCGCGGCGTTCGGAGTGGCCGACGAGAACATAACGACAACCGAGATCGGTCAACATCGAGCCGGAGATTTCACCCGTGAAAGCGCCGTTTTCGCCTAAATAGAGATTTTGCGCGCCCCAGGCCAGGGAAGTGCCCGCCAGGAGATCCCGCACCAAGCTGAGATGCACCGCCGCCGGGAAAACGACCATATCGATCGAGGAGGATAAATGCGGTTCCTGCTGAATGCCCTCAATTAAAGCCCGGACACTCGAACTGAGGCCGTTCATTTTCCAATTTCCTGCCACCATGGGCTTGCGCATGAGAAATCCTTGTTTGTATTGAGTTATGCTCGATGGCGGATTGTAGCGGAAGGGGGGGAAGAGAGGCAAGTTGTCTGTGTGGGGTTAGCTGATTTGCCGCTTGCTGATGTCTGCCTCCCCTCTATGCTTTTTGGGCGTTGTTGAATAAAGCATATTTTGTACAAAGCCCCCTCTCCTCCACGCTTTTTGTGGTGGAGAGTTGGGGGGCATAGACGTCAAGCTAAGCCCCCCTCCTCCACGCTTTTGGTGGAGGAGGGGGTTGGGGGAGGAGGTGTAAAATTAATGATACTCAGCATTTAATGATTAATAATACCTCCTCTCCCTTGCCCTCTCCTCCACCAAAAACGTGGAGGAGAGGGGATTTTTCGCTTAGCTTGACGCCTATGGGGACTTTTTTGTTAAATGGGATTTATTCAAAAACACCGGCGAAGGATCTCTAGCTGCTTGATAAAAAAGGGTGGATTAGGCGTTTTTTGCCGTAATCCACCGAGTCAAATGATCAACCGCTTTAGATTCGGTGGATTACGACGCAAAAAACGCGTCTAATCCACCCCTACTCGACCGCTTAATAAAACTGCTTTGAATTATTTTTAATTTTCCATATCGCACTAATAAAGCCTACCTCGACGAAAACCTACCTCCTGCTTCGGAGTGTCAAAGACGAAGGAGGATGTGAATCGTCAACTAAATCTGAACTCACAGCTAGACTTACTCCACCACTTTTTGCGTTGTCCAGCTTTGCTGCAAATGAGTCGACTGCTTGGACAGCCGTAGCACTCTTGTCATATGTTTTACTCGTCTTCGCCTTACCTAACACATAGTTTAAAGACTCCGCCAGCTTCAGAAGTTTGATTTTAGCCTGCTCCTGTTCAGCTTTAGGCAGTCTCTCAATGTTTCTGCTTAAATGAAATACCAGGCCTGCTGCCGCCTCTACAACCTGGCCTAGGAGACTGGCTGATGACTCTGGGAGTCGTCGGTAGCGGTCATACTTATCCTCTTCAGCCATCTTATTCATATTTATAACCACTGCCCTAACTTCATGAAGCTTTGTAAGCCCTTGATTAAAGTGAACTGGCTCACACCCCGTATCACGCGCATGTTTTGCTTCAACCGCAGCAGCACTCACGCTTATCGCTGGAATGAGATCCTCTATAGCTCTTAGCCTCAGCGCCGGATCTTTCTCGCCTTCCAGTTTTGAGTTCAGTGCCTTGAAAGCTGCATTCTCATCCATATCCTTGTCCTCGTTCTCACGTTCAAGACCCTCATGATCTGCACTCGCGCCCAGACCCAAATCTGCAGACCGAGACGCATCTGGGCCCGTACCCGTAGCAGTAGTAACCGCCGCGCCTGTAGCACCCTCACCAGCACCCTCGGGAGAAGATACAGGCGAACCTGTATCCAAAGCTGTACCACGTCCGGAATCAGTAGGCGTAGTCACTTCTATCTTTTCTTCCCTCTTTGCTTCCGTCCGGGTACTCGATACCGCGCTCATATCTGAAACAGCTGGATCGCGTATCGCCGGTTGATCCGATACCCGGCCATCTGGACCGGGTGCTGGTATCACCGCCTTGCTTGATACTATGCTGGTATAAGGAGACGTCGCTATACTTTTTGCTTCCTTCGTTTCCAAAGAACCGCTAACCCCTTCCACTCGGTGATCCGCGGGTGCTTGTGATTGTTTTGCTTCCAGATCCTTTTCCGGTCCAGCCTCGCGCAGAAACGTATCAAGCTTTCGTGATAATTTCAGTCGCTGGCTGTTCGTTAGATGGCCCTCAATCGTTAAGCGCTCAAGCTCCGCCTGCATTTGCAGAATTCGTTCTTTATCGCCAGGGCCTACGATACCTTGCCAGATCATGGGGCCCGAGTCCTTCTCGTGGGGCATTTTGGGGTCACTCTCGACCATAGCCCTCAGGCCGCGCAGCTGTTTGACGCCGAGACGCAGCTTTTGTACCTCCCCCCCGCCTCTCAAACGCCTACTCGTATCCATACAGAGGTGATCCATGTTTCTACTACCCCCGATACCGAAGGTCATGATATCGCAGCTTTTAAGCTGAGCTTCCAACACGCCAGGCGGCAGCTGAAGCTGATGTGGCTCTCCTTTATCATCAATATAATACAGCTCATGCTCTTTGTTTGCATTTTCTAGAATAATATAGCTATCACGCTTGAGCTCTTTCGGATCAGGAAGGTGATCCGCCTTCACTCTGAAAATATCAAGCTGCTTTTCCGCCAAAAGATCCATCGTCAAGCTGATATGCTTATACAGATCATTTTGAGAACCCGAGTAAAATGGTTTGAAATGTTTAAGACTGGACTCCGGCGGGATAATGCTGATCGTGTTCTGTCCAGCTGCGATTAAAAAATTCATTTCTTCACGGGTGTTTTTCTTAAACAAGTCCTTATCCAGCACAAAGCCCCACGGCCGGAATTTATAGGAACCCGCGGTTATGGGGCTGAAACTCTCGGAGCGCATCAGCTTTGCCACCATCGTTTTATTGGGATCTCTCCCTTCCTCCGTAAACGCGATGTGGTGTTTTGGCGGGGGTGGGTTGTTTGGGTCGATATTTGGGTCATTATTGACGAGATGATAAATTCTGCCAGGCTCATAGCTATAAACCTTTCCCTTTCTTCCCGCCACGCCATATTCACGCTCAACTTTTGCTAAGCGTGTCACATCCTTTGCGGTGCAAGTATATCGTTGAGCCCCTTTCTCGTCGTCACCACTCTTAAATCCCTCCCGCTCACGAGCAACCTGGTTTCTTACGCGTTCACGTTGTTTCCTCACATGCTCCTGCATAAACTCGAAATGCGCCCCGGCTTGTTGTTCCAGCAGCTCTGTAGCCTGCTTTTGGATTTCAGCTTGTCGAGCTGTTTTGGCCGTAGCTGAAGTTTCTAGTTCTTTTGCTTGCTCTTGAGCGGCTTTTTGTGACGCTTGCAACGCTTCAATTTCTGTTTGGATCTCTTTGGCTTTTTCGGTAAGTTTTGCTTTCTGAGCCTCTTTATCTTTAGCCCCATCAACAGGTTCTGCTTTTGCATCGAGAGCAGGAGCAGAAGCCGACCCCCTTTCTTCGAGTTTTCCCTCCGGCTCCGCCCCTCCTCCCGCCGGCGACCTGTCTAAGGTTGTTAATTCATCGGTGATTGCTTTCTTTTGCGCCTCTAACTTTGCCACTGCCGCAGCCACTTCTTTGTCCAGCGCAACCTGAAACTCCTTCTGCTCCGCTTGCACTATATCTTGCGCCGCTTTAGCCTTTTGCAGGTTATCGCTTACCCCTTTATGACAGTGGTCAGCATACCAATTTTTTTGCTTCTCAAATTGCTCTTCCGCACGCACTTGCAACCGCTCTAGCTGATCGACAAGCATCGTTCTGGTTAGCGTGTCCGGCGTGGTTTGTAAATTATGAATCTCCTGGGCACTTTGCACTTCCTCAGCCAAACGGCTGATATCATCTCCCGTCGAAACAAGCTGGTGCTGTTTGGCCAACTGCATGAGTTGTTCAACTTGTTCTTTCAGAGAAAGCGCAGGGGTTGCTCCCGTTATTTTTTTAAGCTCCTCTTCTGAAACTTTAGCAAGCACAAGCTTTTTGCCAAGCTCCACTATAATATACTGCCTCGCGGCCTCAATCTGACCTTCGAGCTTAGCATCCGGCGCTAATAGGACTTTTAGGGAGGAAAATTCCTGATGAAACAGGCGCTCTGCGACCGGCACAAGCTCTCTTGTAACAAATACTTTGGCTTTACTCGCATTAAGCTCGTATGATTTTTCCCTTCGCATTTTCCGAAGCAGCTGATTCGCTTGTTGTACATGCAGCCAGGCGGGTCTTAGAACCTCTGGCACTTTTGCCTCGGTATCTTTCAGCTTTTGCTGCGCCGCTCTGATAGGTGCTATCGCATCTATTTCAGCTTTACACAGATACGCAGCACGCGCTGCTGCCTCGTAGTTCTTTACTAATCCCTGTAGCTTGTTGAACGCATCTTCACTTTTTGTCTTTTGCGTCTCCGCTTGCCGTAACTGCTCTTCTAATCTTGCCATTTTAGCTGAGGGAGTGTCTTTCTCTTCCTTTGGTATTAGGGCTATCTCCTTCTGCAGTTTCTCAACCCGGGCGAGAGCAGCCTCTTTTTCTTTATGCAATTTTTGTAGATCGGCTTTCGCTTGCTGTAAGTCTATTGCATCCACACCCGGATCAGGTTGATATCCCTCCAAGCCTTTAGCCGCCTTCTGTTCTGCCGTTTTCGCCTCCTTTAGTGCCTTTTCCAACGCATTGTAACGTGCATCAATTCCGTCTTTTTCCTCATAAGCATCATATTGCCGACTGCGGTAACTCAGCAGCATTGCCTTTTTAGGATCCCTATCGGCCAGCCCTTCCTCCTCCAACTTCCATTGATCTTCGCGTTCATCATCTGCTAACTGCCGAGTCAGATCTAAAACGTTATCCCACTCAAGCATAGTACTGCCGCTCTCTCGAGCCTTTTTTGCCTCCTCATAAGCTGCTTTTGCCTTCTCTTCATGCTTTGTCAGCGCTTCACTCTGCTTCTGAATTTCAGTGCTGCCCAGCGGCAGCGGCGAAGCAGGAGCGGCTTTCCCCTCCCGATCTCGTAAGTGAGCAGCCAGCACCTGCTGCTTCTGTGTAAGCGCTTCTGAAGGTCTCGAAACCCCTGGAACGCCTACCGCACTTGCGTCTACAAAACTCTTGAATTCCTTCGCCAGCACAGATTCAACATTCTTTTTCCACTCCTCTAGCTTAAATTCCTCTCCTGCCAGCACGCGTTCATGAATCTCTTTAAAAAACCCTCTCACACGCTCGTCAAAAAATGCCAGCTCACCGGCGGTACAGCCATCCTTCTCAAGCTTCGCTCGCATTTTTTTCAAACCCAGAGAGAAGGGGCTGTCCGCCACCTCACCCTGAGCATCGAAGGAAACATAGGTTGGAAGGTCGCGCGGAAGGCG
>JABDGC010000015.1 GCA_013286215.1 Gammaproteobacteria bacterium | reverse complement strand
TGGTGCCCGGCGGCACCTTCGGCTTGAACAGCGGAGCCGGTTAAATAATTATAAATCGACTTAGCCTGCGCACCACTAAACCGGAGGCTCGTGTCGGCGTGAGCCAGCAGCGGAGTTGAAAACACCAGAACAGCCAAGCAAGTGGAACCCAACGTAGCGATCGTTTTCATTGCTAACTCCCTTAGAATAGCCTGATTTCATTTTAATCTATTTCCGCAGGGAGATGCCAGAGCAGTTTTGATTCTATTAAAAATAAGAGTCTGGTGACGCCGAAAACGGCGATGACTCCGCTGCTAATACTTTTTGCCTGGCTTCCTCAATCCGCTTAACAGCCTTTAAATATTGGGCTTTTATCTGCTCAACCCTCACCCGGGCTGTTTTTTCAGCATCCCATTCGATCATGTCATCGATAAAACCGTTGGAGAAATTCTTTAATCGCACATTCGCTTGAAGCCAGCTACGGATTGCCCCTTGAGAGGCTTGTTCAAGGGTTTTACCTTGGTAGGCGTTGTTCAACATCGCTTCCGAGTCTTTTTCCAATTTTTGAGCTACTTTGAGAGCAACGAGCGCATCTCGAAAAAAGATCTGTTGAGGAAGCAAGTATTTGTCTTTGAAAAGTGCATCCGCATAAAGTGATAACTCCTGAGTCACCGTAGACAATAACAAATAGCCAGGCGTCCAGTATAAATCCGCCGCTTTTTTCGCCAAATCAAGCATTTGAAACACTAATTGGCGATCCGGTTTAGCCTCCTCTAAACGCTCTAGGCCTTGCTTGCACAATACATTAATAGCAAAAAAACAACCCAGCTTAGAGGACAATTCTAAATATTCTCTCGCCTCTTCCTGTAATGCAGGCGTCAACTTATCAAAACCAGCATACCGTTTGCGGTAAGTTTTATAAATATACAATCCTTGTAACAGCTGAAAACAGGAAATCGTTGGCATAGGCGCATATTCATGCGTAGGCAGCTCACTTCGATGAAACTCACCCGGTGGGTTCAAACCGGATTGACGCCACTGTTCTTGCCAATGCAAAGCAAATTGCGGTGATTCACAAAGCGCATTGATAAGCGGATATTTAAGCGCGATTTTAATTAATACCGCCAAATCAATCCCGATAATACAGTTAAAAACCGGCTTGGACACGCTCAGCTCAGCCGACTTTTCCTCCTCCTTACTTTCGCGCTTAACCAGTAAAATAGCTTGATATGCTTTTTCCTCTTCTCCAGATAGAGTGAGAAATTCAGCTAATTTCATCTTTAATACCTTTGTGTTATTAACTTCCCGATTTTATTGCTTTTAAGCCAGGCAAAGCAAGCGCTCCTTTGGGCCTCGCTTGACCTTCCGGATCCATTGGCGGAAGCGCTGCCTTGGATACCAGCGCGAAAGAATCATCGTCACCTGCAATCGAGGGTCTTCTGACGACTTCAAAAAAAACACGATCTCGACCTTTTTGCACCGAAGCAGAAGGTTGGACTAAATCCGCCTTAAATGCACGACCATAAACCGCTGGTGCTTGAGCTTTCATATCATCTACCACCGTTCGTGGCGAATGGAGTTTGCTGCTGCCAAGCAAATAAAGACTCGACAATAATCCTGAGCGCACCCCCGGGGGTGTTCCTTTTATAACTAGATGCGAATGGCCATAAATATCGAAAATTGGATCTAGCCGATGTCTTTTCAACAGGTGTTGCAACTTAGCACGGGAGAAGCCATAGGTGTCATCCTTTCTCGCCAACAGAAGATCGCCAATAAAAGCATGTGCAACCGCCTTGTCAACGCCCGCCTCTAAAAGATACTCGGAGATCAAAGCGCTTGTATCCATATTGACATTGATGCTTACGGGTTTAAGGCCCTGTAAAGCAAGATGCCGTTTCACTTGCGCCCGGGTCGGAGGCATTGAGCCGGGGCCCACGTCTCCGCCGATATTTTGCGCCTCTAACCAGGCCATGGTCTGTTTATTGAATTCAACTTTACTAAAAGAGACGGCGGCTGCGCCAAAGTAGCTGACTCGTTTATCCGGGGTTGAAACGTAAAGCGGCATTCCTGATTTATCATAATTGAGCCATAATTCAGCGCTGACTTCTCTGCAAATTTCTTTGGTGCGAAAATCATCCTGGCCAATCGAATAAATAAGCTGATCACAAACTAATTCATACGTCGTGGAGACGCCACTTGAATCACGCAGCATAAACCTTAAGCCTAATTTTCCATCGCGTTTTTGCGTAATTTGAACCAACTGGCCCTGAAATACCGCCTTGCGTGCTTTTGCAGCACCGAGGGCGTTCGCAGCCATTTTGCCTGTTCCGATAAAATCCCGATACACCCAAAGAACCTCATTTCTTTGATTTTCAGCAGTAAAGGGGCGATCATACGTTCGAATATCGGTGCCAAAGAAACACTTTCGATAGCAGGCCGAGGCAGTACCGCCACCGCCATAAATGAGTATGGTTCTATCATTTTTCCCTTCTTCTGAGCTTGTCAGAACAAATTGGTTTCCATCGACAATGGGCGTAAATCCTAAACGTTCATCAAATTGATTCAATCTTCTGAGCTCCGCTCGCGGAAGCACTTTTTCCTCAATCATCAGATTTGCAGCCCCCAAGCCGGTGCAAACATCAACCTGATTCGTATAAATTGCTTTTACCCGCCCATTCGGCAACTGAACAAGACATCGATAAGCGTGCTCACGACTCTCCCATTCAGCATGGTTCTCTCTTTTTTCAATTCGGAGCATCTGCAGCTTGACGACAGGCGCCTGTGTTGCAGCCAAACAGACATGGTTAGCTTGATAAATATGGCGCGCATTGGCTTGTGGATTTTTTTGATAGAAAAGCGTCGGCAAAAAATCACCTGGATTTTTAACCGCCGTGCTTCGCTCAAGCGAACTTTGCGTTTGAGCAAGCGTGTAATCGTGCCTCCAACCGCCAAAACTGTCTGCAATAATGATAACGCCGGGTAATTTCTGTTCCGCGAGAGCTTGATGGCTTGTCCCATGTTCTGCTTTGTATTTTTCGAGCCAAAGAGTCGTTCCGGTATCGCCGGCGCCAAAAATAATGGAATCACAAACACTGAAGTCGCTGTCTTTGCTCTCCAGGATCGCGGTTATTTTTCGGCTTGTTTTTTTGTTTGTTTGTATCGCACTAACCAGATGATCATAGCTGTGCGTGACTTTTGAAAGATCTTCCAGCGCAGACTCATCCGGAGCGTAAGTTGCCAAGGGAGCCGCTTCTTTATCTTCTGAGGGCGGCACAGCAGCGACGCTCAGAGAAGCGGGTTCACGACCCGCAACCACAGGAGCCGCCTCTTTACCTTCAGAGAGTGACACAGCAGCGACACTCAAAGAAGCGGGTTCACGACCCGCACCCAGAGGACCGCCTTTCTTTTTCCCAACTCGTTTACTACCCCGTTTCTCTTCGGATGCCGACACAATATCGACGTCGTCTTTTTGGGGCGGCGAAATTTTACCCCCTGAAACAGGCGCTTTTTCGCCGGCCTGCAATAAATTCCAATCAAGGTCGGCAGGCACTTTGATGTTGTATTCTGTTACGCGCGCATAAGCTGCGACTGCGGCCGTAAAAATCTCGGTACGCTGAAGAAAAGTATCAGTGGGACCAAAAACCTTTGGGTCTTGGTTAATTTTCAATAAGATTTGCTTCAAGTGGACTGATAAATCATGAGTAGAACGCACTTGAAATTGCACCAAATAGCCAGCAATCAAATTAATCGCTGCCTGACGCGCAGTGCCTGACTGTCTTAACATTGTAATCCTCGCTTTATATGTTGCCGGGTTAAATTGTATTTTTATTGTCCCGCTGAACAAATAATAGCAAAGCTGGCTTAAAGAAACCTTAAGAAGGTCCAGTGGCTAATAATAAGTTTTTACTTATTAAATTAATAACTTACCCACCGCCTCATAGACATTTGGCGTTTAGGCAGATGACGTGTCTTGATCCTCCCTTTTGTGGGAATCTGAGTACTTCTTAGGATGACAGAGCAATGGCCAATCCAGATCACCAATGCTAAATTAGAGACTCTTAGCATACGATCAATTAGGATTTCATGAGAAAGGAACTCTTGTTGTTGGGCCTCTGTGCTGGCTTGTTTTCCGTACCCGGCCTGGCCTGGCATCAGCTGCGGCCAGTAGCGACCCTTTCCTTTGGCGCAGACGCCGTCAATATGCATCTCAACCAGAACATTACTTTGACCTCACCCTTTCAAAATAGCTACGATAGCGGCGGCCACAATATACAACCCGTCGCCGGATTTTTTCTCGGCGCGGAAGGCGCTGCCCTCCGAAGCTTTCTGGCGCAACTGGGAGTCAGCTATTACCTCAACAAGGCTTTTAATATTTCCGGCAGTGTCTATCAATTCACCGACCCCACGATGAATAATCTCGCCTACCATTATCAACTTGAAAGCCAGCGGGTATTAGTGGAAGGCAAATTACTTGCCACTTTCCGAAAAATTTTTCACCCCTTCCTGACCCTGGGCGCTGGCGAAGCTCTCAATCAAGCCTACCAATATACGGAAGTGCCCGTCGCCACGGCAGATATCCCCCTCTCGCAAGGCTTCCGGAACCGCACTTACCATTCTTTTACTTACCAGGTCGGCCTCGGCCTGGACACGGATATCAACAAGCATTTCCGTTGCGGCCTGTCCTATCGCTTTGTGGATTTGGGCCAGGCAGGCCTGGGATCTTCCCCCTTGCAGGAAGGCACGCAGACGATCAACTATAATCATCTGCGCGTGAATGAATTTTTAGTGCAATTGAGCTTTTTAGGATAAGACCGCAATAACGTCGCCTACGGCGTAAATAAGTTTCAGAGGGAGTATGCACTCCATCTGAATTAGAAGCAGCCAAACGCTCCGCGTTATGGCTGCAGTCTCAAACTTTTAAGGAACGATAGATGAAAAAATTACTGTTTCTTTGGCTCGCTTTGCTCGGCTTTCATCCGGTCTGGGCCAGGCCGGTCTTCAGTATAACCCCTATTCTCAGCGGTCAATCGCAATTGGTACAAGGCCAGCAAGGTACAGCGATTTATCAGGTCTCCAATAACTCTCAATTCACGCTGTCCAACGTCAATTTTTACCAGCTGCCAACCGGCGTCAGCGCCGTGACCAACGCCGGCTATCAATATTGCAGCTTTCCGATCAGCTTAACCAGCGGCAGCAGCTGCATCATCAAAGTCAACATGAACAGCAACCAAACCGCCTCGGTGCAAAGCGGGCCCGTGCTGTGCTACACCCCGTCCCACCCCGTTTACTGCAGCCAACCCTATCAGCCGGACCAATTGGCCATGCAAACCATTGCCGGCCCTGTTCCATCGACCTGCACCGGCAATGAAGCCAACTTTAATTATGAACTCAGCCAGACTTTCGACTCCACCACCATCGATCCAACCACCATCAATTCCTGGGGTCCAGCGCGAAATCAGCTGACCTTGAGCCCGGCCAATCCCAATCTGACCGGTTGCACGACGACCGACATCACCAACACCAACGCCATCCAATGGATGCAAACCCGCGTGATCGACGCTGAAAGTCTTTGGGTCGGTCAGAAATTGAGTTATTGCCATCATCATGTTCCGGATTTTGCGACGCCCGCACTGAGTTATGGTACACCACGCAGCCAGATTGGCGGTTCTGACGGTGGCTATTGCAGCCCCCAGATTGACATCATGCCGGGCTCCCCCTATTACAACCAGCAAGCACGCTGGAATTATTCTGGCAACAATTCTGAAACCATCGACAACTGGATCAACAACAACGGCATGTGGTACGGCGTGGACTGCAGCGACTTTACTTCCTTTATTTATAATTTCGCCTTTGGCATCCAGTTTAACAGCGACACCGGCTTCCAAGCCGGTCAGGCCACTGACCACAGCCAGGATAACTTAACGCCAAACGGACAAACCGCTCTCAAGGTGCTACAGCCTTTTAGCAACTCCAACCCCAACTCGCCTGCCGGTGTCCTGGTCTGCACCACTGGCCAGACCGAGAACGAACTGCCCGAATGCGGCGGCTACGGCACCAATGGCTATATGTCTTCCTTCCTGAACAGCGACACCTCCCCCACCTACAGCGCGGTAACGGATGAGATGCTCACCAAACTCCAGCCCGGCGATCTTATCTTTTTAGGCTTTGTCAGCGGCGACGGCAACAACACAACCTCCCTGGTGACGCATGTCATCACCTGGACCGGACAAAAAATAGGCTACGGCAGCAATGACGTGAACCCCAGCCAAATCGCGCCTGAAGAAATTTGCCCAACGGACTGGCAGCCACAGATCGGCCAATGGGTCATCATCGACAGCCACTACCAGGGACCGGATTACCGGATGTTTACCACTTGTTTTTATCAACATAACATCTGGGGGGTTCGCCGCGTGATCGGTTATATGCAATAGTGAAAGAGTCCTCGCATTATTATTTTGATCTTGTCAAGC
This sequence comes from Gammaproteobacteria bacterium, assembly GCA_013286215.1. Taxonomy (GTDB): domain Bacteria; phylum Pseudomonadota; class Gammaproteobacteria; order DSM-16500; family DSM-16500; genus JABDGC01. The sequence goes on along the minus strand of JABDGC010000015.1, from coordinate 25,052 downwards.
CCATGCCCGCTCAACCTCAAAATAGGATAAAATCAAGTTGACACTGTACTAGGAGGAAGTTTATGGGAAAAATGCTTGTGATCTGCGCGGCCATTCTCTTGGCTCTGGCATCGACAACCGGTTATTTGGTTCTTACCCGACTCATTGACTCCGGAGAACAGGAAATTGCTTTAGGTCAAAAACAGCTTGACCGCGGACACCATGAGCTACAGGAAGGCCAAACTCAATTGTCTAAAGGCAAACGAGAGATGGGCACTGTCAAGAAAGTGAATAACCTCCCCTTACTGGGGCTGGCGATCGTCAATCTGCCAGCCGCCGCTGTGGCCTACGTGGAAGCCAAACAGAAAATCGCCGAAGGCGATAAGCAAATCGCGGAAGGAGAGCTCAGCGTCAAGGTTGGAAAAGAGCGCCTTTCTGCTGGCGAATTAAGATTGAGCCAAGGAGAGAAAGAATTGCAACGGGCCAAATACCTGCGCAGCGCTTGCGCAGTTGCAGCAGTCCTTTTTACGCTGCTCGCCCTTGGGCTCAGCTTTTATTGGCATCGAAAGAAACGCGCGACTAAAAAATAAGCCATTGAATAATATTAAAAATAAATGCTGCAGCCACGCTGCCGTCAATTCCCATTGCTATGGCTTACAACCCCTAGTATATTAATAACACAACTTTTAATGGAGGCGTTGAAATGGATATTTCAGTCTTTTTAGCTAAAGTACTTGGTCCCTATCTCTTCGTTATGGCGATTGTTCTCTACGCGAATATGCGGAAATTCAAAGCCATGCTCAATGAAGGCAATGTTCCCTTCTTTATGTTCGTCAGCGGCGCAAAATCCTTGCTCTTTGGGCTTCTTATCGTGTCTTGTCATAATATCTGGGAAGCCGACTGGAAAGTCGTGATTACCATCCTAGGCTGGTTCCTGGTCATCCGCGGAATCCTAAGACTGTTTTGCCCGGACCATGTTTACAAAGTAGTACAGAAGGTCATCAACTCCCCCTCGGCTTTTTGTATCGTCGCTCTGATTGTCTTAATTATCGGCGCTTATCTGAGTTATTTTGGATATATGGTTAGCTAACCCGCTCACTGTAAACACGCCTCCGTTCGATGGAGGCGTGTTTACAATCTTTCCGGGAGATTCAAATGTCACAGACCGTTTCGGATACCCTGGCTACTACTCTCGAACAAATCGGTGTCAAACAAATCTTTGGCTTAATTGGCGATTCCTTAAACCCCCTTGCCGATGCCATCCGCAGAACCTCCATCCAGTGGATTGGCGTGCGGCATGAGGAAGGAGCAGCCCTTGCCGCCGCCGGCCAAGCCAAGCTCACCGGCCGTCTCGGAGTTTGCTGCGGAACCACGGGACCCGGCAGCACGCATTTAGTCGCCGGCCTCTATGAAGCCGCCCGCGATCATGCCCCCGTACTAGCCATCTCCGGCGATATGGCACGCCAGCTGCATGGAATTGACTACTTTCAAACGACCAACCCCAATCTGCTTTTCCGTGACGCCTGTCTCTACACGGAAACCATCTCCACCGCTGAGCAAGCCCCTCAGGTCATCCATCAAGCCCTTGCTTCAGCCTATGCCGGCCGCGGTGTCGCCCACCTGACGATTCCGCAAGACATTATGAGCGCCAACGCCACCAAGAAAATGACCAGCGTCGACACCTTGAAACCCCGCTCCGAGTTTGCGCCCAGCGCTCAAGACGTCGCAGAACTCGTCCGCCAACTCAATCAAGCGGACAATATCGTCATTATGTGCGGCGGGGGCTGTCGGGGCTTAGGCAAGGAATTACGGGAACTCTCAGACAAACTCAAGGCGCCCTTGATCCACTCCTTCAAAGGCAAGGATATCCTGCCCTATGATGAACCGCGCTGGATGGGGGGCATCGGCATGATCGGCACCCAGGCCGTCTATCAGGCCGTCATGAATTGCAAACTCCTCCTGATGTTCGGCACGGACTATCCCTTCTCTGAATTTCTACCGGTCAAAGGACAGATTATCCAAGTCGATGAAAGAGCTGAAGTGCTCGGACGACGCGCACCGACCAGCCTAGGCATCGTAGGCTCCATCGGACCGACGATTAACGCCTTGCTGCAGCAAGTTTCTTCTAAAAGCGACGACCGCTTTTTCAGAAAAGTCGCGCTCGAGCGGCAACACTGGGACGAGATGCTAAATAAGCAGGCTGATTTAGCGCGCAGCAAAGACCGTATTCATCCCCAGGCCGTTGCGCGCAGCGTAAGCGATCTCGCCCAACCCGATGCCGTCTATGTCATCGACACCGGCCTCAATACCCTCTGGTCAGGCAATTGGATCCAACAACGTGGGACCCAGCGAATCATCGCCTCCTTCAACAATGGCGCCGTGGGAACGGCCCTGGGCCAGGCGAATGGCATACAGGCCCTCGATCCTTCGCGTCAGGTGATCGCACTCTGCGGCGACGGCGGTTTTAACATGCTGATGTGCGAATTCATGACTGCCGTACAGCATCAATTACCGGTCAAGGTCATCATTTATAACAATTCCGCTTTTGGCTTAATCACGTTGGAAGCGGAAGGCAGCGGCTTGCCGGCTTTCTTTGAGGGCATCCAATTTCCCAACCCGGACTTTGCCGCCTTCGCCCGCGCCTGCGGTGCCCAGGGATTTTCAGCGAAGAAACCTGGGGAGTTAAAATCAGCCATCAGCGAGGCCCTGGCTGCGGATGGACCCGCTCTTGTGGATGCCGTCGTCGCGCCGAACGAATTGCCGAATTTGCCACACTTGAACGTGAAGCTGCTTGAAAACGTCGCCCTGGCGAAGGTAAAAGAAGCGCTCCTGACGGTTATGGGGTCGTGATTAGGCTCGTTCGCGATAATGACCCGCACTCGCCGCGGTAGCACAACCATTCGGCGCCGGCTTTCCCGCAAACCGATCCGCGACCCAAGACACATAAAGCGGTTCAGCGCTAGCGGGCGTGCTGAAGTGGTTCTGCTCACCCGGTAATTCAATGCGCGTGACATTACCGCCTAATTTACACATTTGCTCATAATACAGTTGGCCCATGATCGGCGGCACCGTGGTATCTTTATTCCCCCAGTAGATAATAACAGGAGCCAAGGGCTTAACCGGATTGACACTTCCTTTCTTGTGGGACTCTACCCACACCAGTGCATTCTTTATGTCGGAACGAAGCATACCTCTATAATTGTCCCCGTAGTTATAATGAAACGTATCCGCCGCCGCATGCATACATTTTCGTTCCATCAAATCACTGACCGCTTTAGTCCCCTCTGGTGTGAGAATATCCTCCAGCTTTAATTGAGGAAAAGCCGCGACCATACCCCAAACATTTTGCGCATAATGCGTAAAATTAAACACGTTGGCTCCAAACTGATCGCTGAGTGCGAGCAAATATTTTGTGGCATCCGCTTCGGTGTGTATATCTGCAGGCAAGGTAACCGCGACATCATAGGGAGCCATTGCGACAAAGCCAACTATTTGAATACCATCACGCGCGCTCCCTTTGGCATCCAGATAAGCACTTAAACCAGCCGCTGCGATGGTCGCCCCACCCCCCTGCGACCAACCATATACAACCGCTTTTGTGCCTGCCCCCGCCTCTGGCAAAAGCGCTGCAGCCCGCATTGAATTAATGACATCTTGCGCTTGCGTTACGGCAACGGTGTATTGATGTTTGCCGCCACCGCCTAAACCTTGATAATCGGTGGCCACAATCACATAGCCTGCCTTCAGAAAGGGTTCCATGGCTGGCAAGCCGAAGTCGGTCCAGGAGGTACCGTTCATTAAAAAGTATTGATTAAGCGGCTGAGCAGGCTGCAGTACTTGTGAGGGCCCGCAGGTTTGCGCCGTACCCGTCGTGCCGTGCGCCCAAGCCATAATCGGCCGCCCACCACGGGGGGCTGGCCCTTGAGGAGCGGCCAAGATACCCGTTGCCATGGTTTTATGCCCCAAGATATCCGACGAAACATAGGCTATTTTCCAAGCGACTACACCGGGCAGCGTTGTTGCAATTTTTTCGGATTTAACCAGCTCTCCCAGCTTACTATTTGGATTCACGGCAGGAAGCGTGGAATAAAACGGTCCCATATCAACTGGCCCAAAATCGGGGGTGGCCAAGGCAAGCAGCGGCCAGAGAGCGAATAGGAGAAATAGCATACGCATGGGCATCCGTCCTTATGAATATGTCCTTGTTTTAGTATACGCAAATCGATTTAAATTGTCAGTGGCGGAAACAACCACTCCGCCTCCAATTGCAACTGCCAATTCGGCCCAACCCCAGAGGGACGGATCACATTATAATAAGCATGCACAGATAAGGTGACAGGCTGGCCACCCCACTTAATGCTTTTACCGCCGCCAATCCCAAAGGGAACCAACCATTGCTGATCCCCCCGGCTTTTCCAATTGGCGGTGATCGATGGATTGGTGGAGATAAACCATCCCTTATTAAAAGTATAAGCAATCTGGTATTGAAAGAAAAACTGATTAACCGCGGGGCGATTAGCATCTCCGGCAATGGACCAAACATTATTCATTAAAATACTGAAAATCCAAGGCCCGGGCATCACAATCGCTGCAAACTCAGGCCCGACACTCCACTTTCCCGAACCAATGTAGACATTATTAGAAGCCGTCGGTATATAAACCGTAGGGCCCACGCCCCAAATAAGGTTTTGAAATCCGGCCGGCGAAATAAAAAAGGTGGGATTCATATCTCCCCAGCCATTAATATAATGCCCATCAATTATATTTTGCGCATTATTCGTCGGTGTGCGCTCATAAAGAGGCGCAATGGTTCGAATGATCAGGTCATAGGATGAGGTCATGCGAAAAGGCACAACCGGTTTAAAATTTAAAATGTTCTGTCCATTATTTTTAGGACCATACCCAACGTTATAATCATTTTCAAAGGGCGCCGCAATATGCTCTGCAAAATGGTTGATTTTGAAGGGACTCAGTGAGGCCCTGGCAAATTCGAGCTCATCTTCCATCGCAAACACGCTGATCGTTCGCAAGAAAAGGACTATTCCCAATAAAAGCTTTACCCGGAAACACATACTAAAACTCCCTGTTCAGGCTTGTCTCGTTAATTGTTCGATGATGAAACTGTGCTTCGGAAATTCCTTCGTCAATTTTATCCGATCCGCCAGCTCAAAATCCCGAAATTCAAAGCCTGGGGTTACTGTACAGCCGACTAAACAATAGGAGGTCTTATCCAAAAGTTCCGCGGCAAACCAATGGCCTGCGGGTATGGCAATTTGAAAAGAAGACTCCGGATTCACGAGATGATCACCTAAAAGGTATTCCGAAAGCTTTCCTTGTTCATTCAGCACATAGATTTTAACAGAGCTCCCTTTATAATAGTGCCAAATTTCATCTGATTTTATTCGATGCCAGGCTGAAAAGTCCCGCGCTTGTAGCAGATAAAAAATAGCCGTTCCTGAATGTCTGCTTTCATTCGCATACCGACTTTCATCGAGCGCTTTAATCCTATTCATGGACTGAAAGGTTCGCGCATAATATCCGCCTTCGGGATGCGGTTGTAGATTAAATTTTTGTATGAGCGCCGCGACTTCTTTTTGTAACGCTAATCTTACGCCGGATTCATTGGATTCCTTCAGTCCGTACTGGTGCGCCAACGCATCTAAAAGCTTCAAGAGAACGCGCGCAGCCGCTTTGGAACTCCCTTTTAAATCCGATTCATGAATAGCATCATCTGTCCCATCCTGGTTCAGAACGTTACTCACACCCCGCACCGCCAGCACACGCGCTTTTAACAGCCAACCGACTTGATATAAAGCGGAGGTTTCCATATCAATGGCATAGGCATTCTCTGCTTTAATTTGCTCAAACAATTCCTTAGGCGCCGGAAAAGCGTTCGAACTGACAACCGTCCCCTTATGAATTGTAATGTCCGGGAAATGGATACGATTCATCAGCTGCAGTAATTCTTCATCCGCCGAATAAATTTGCGGAAACTGCGTATTGGTCAGCGGATGTATCAAACTGCTTTCAAAAGGCGTGCCTTTTAGCGTGTTAAAAACACCCTGAATTTCCGCCTCAAAAGCTCGCTCGGCAATAACAACATCGCGAAGCTTAAGCGTAGGATGAATGCCACCGGCTGTTCCTGAAAATAAAATAATGACCGGAGAAAAATGCAGGTTAATGAGGGTTGCCACCGTAGAAGCAAAAGCAGTTCCTATCCCTGTACTTGCGAGCAATACTATTTTACTTTTGTATTCATACAGCATGAAGCTAAAATCACACACTTTGATATTTTCAGACTTGCAGTCGGAAAAATAAGCTTTAAAAAACTCCAGCTCTTCCGGCATAGCGGAAAGGATGGCATAGTCCACTTTTTTAGAGTGAGCGTCTAAAAACTCACCTGAAGCCTGTTGTGATGGTGCTGTTTTCTCCGTTTGAGTCGTAAACATGATCTGCTCCATTCATAAATATTACTTGCTTAATTTAATATTAGCCATTCTTTACGCAGTATCACTTGAATAAGCTTTAAAGAAGCAACTAGCAGTATACTCATTACGAATCCGATTGGCATAAATTTCCCATGATAATAATAACTAACCAGTTCCAGCATCAAGGCCGTCAATAGCAAAAGCGTGGACTGCCCCAAACCCGCAGACCGCCCTTTGGTGTGAGGCAAAATTTCAAGCAGCGCCGGATATAAAATATTAATCGGAAAAACAGCTCCCACCGAGAAAATCAGCAAAACAGCAGTAATGATAATGGGCTGGTGAATCTGCAGTATAACCAAGCCCAAAAGAAGTACCGCAGTCAATAAACAAGCCCAAAGCCCAAAATAGAAACAGTGCTTTTGTCCGAATAGTTTTAGTATTTGCGGGCTAAAAATGCATACCATGGCAAAGGTTAAAGAGATCAGTCCCTGATAATAGCCAAAGTGCTTAAGGGGCACACCCATCCCTTCCATATAAAAAATGGGGGCCATTCCAACAAATAACCAATAGGAAGCTGTCATTAATGAAAGCCCAAACGAAAAAGTCAGGAATTTTGGTGAGGTCAATAAAGGGAAATAGGTTTTTAGTGACAGTGATACTGACGCATTCCCGACTTTATTGGGAATGGCGATAGCGGCTGCCGTTAAGCACAAGAGCCCCAAGCCCAAAAGGACCATGAAATTGCCTCTCCAGCTAAAATACAGGTTAACAAAGCTGCCGATTACGGGTGCTACCGCCGCCGCAAGGGTTTTAATACCATTAACCATTCCCATCCGCCCTGGCTGCCTTTCTGCTGAATAATCCTCTAATAATGCAGGAAATGAAAGAATTGCAGGGGCTGAAATTCCCATTCCTTGCAAAACACGCCCAAGGATTAATAGAAAATAATTGGGTGTAACGACACACAATAAGCTACCCAAAACAAACAGGGACAAACCCATTAATAGAATATGCCTTCGATTGTAGCGATCCCCTAAAGCGCCAGCAAATAAAGAACAAAGGCAAAATGTCGCAAAGTTCACACTGATCGTCATTTGCACGAGAACCGGCGAAAGATCAAATACCCGTTGCAATTCAGGAAAGCTCGGGATAAATAAGTCCATCTCCATACCGCAAAGAATCTGAATCAATACAATTGTAGCGAATTTAAGCATTATATTATTCCACTTTAAGTTTTAGACTAGCCAATTCGCTGCAAGTGTAAACACTGACTGTTTCATCAACAGCGGGAAGGGTCTATCTAAATGTTATTGGGCTTATTTCATAAGCCCTTGATTGAAGCTAAACATAAAGATATCCCCTTCTCACTAGCATTAATTAAACACGAGTGAAAACATCATGGCTAATCATTCTTGCTCCCGGCCCTTCTTTAGCAAAGTGATTAGTAGGGTGTGCCACCAAGGCGGTGGTATCAATGAGTTTCTGATTATCCTCAATATTGCCAATAAAGGTGACCACACCGCACTCCGGATAACTCACACTAAATGTTAGGGCATTTTTAGCAATATAACCCGCAATAGGTCTTTTCATGCCAATAGCCTGTTGGCATTCTTTTGAAGCAACGGCGGTTGTAAAAGAGCCTGTCAGCGTATTATCAGGGTTAATGGTTAATTGTAAAATTGAACCTTTGGTATTTTTATAAGTCACCCCATTGCTTTCTGCAAAAACAGGTTGAGCCAGTAGTGAAAAAAGTACTGCTACGTAACAAATGTTTTTCAGTTTCATGGAAAACTCCTTATGAAAGGTTAAACCCCTATAATATATCAATTCAATTTTTTGTGCGCAAAAATCATGAGATCATGATTAATCGATATATTAATAAAGCCGCTCGCTCGGTTTGAATGGGCAGGGAGGTAACACTGATAGTTTCTTTCACAGAATGCGCTCCTGTCCCCACTGGCCCTAAGCCAGCCAAATTAGCAGAAACAAGAGAAGCAATATGGGAAATGTCACCTGCGCCCCGTAAGCCTGGGCTGAGAGCCTTGACAAGGCCGTAGCCCAAAGCGTTGCTCACAGCGCTATATTTTTTTAATAATTCCCTATTCGCATCAGTAGGCGGCATCGCAGGGATACCGTCTTGAAAGTGGACAATCGCTGTTGTGCCTGGCAAATGCTGGCCAACAATCAGCGTTATCTTGTTCTCCGCACTTATTTTTTGTTCCGATGATAAGAAACGTAAGTCACCTTTCGCCATCGCTATCTTCGCAACCACATTTCCCTTGCCAAAAGCCGTGCCGTGAGACTCACTCAGATCATTATAAATTGCAGTTCCACCTAGAATAAGCCCAGGGTTGAGCGATAAATACAGTTCACCCGCAAGCTCTGTCCGCATGGCACTCAAAATACGTGCTAATTCATAAATGGCGCCATCACCTACCTGTTTTTGAAAAATTTCCGATGAGTGGGCTTCATTGCCGTGCGCTTTGATCTCCCAATTGCGAATGCCTCTACGCGCAATCGTTGCAGTATCCTGTGTAATAGCCCATTCAAAGTCTAAGGCAAGATCACTATGGCGTGCTGCCTCCAGCAAGGGCTTTCTTGAAATGGACGTGGGTTTTCCGGAGTCTTCCTCATCGCCCGTCAAAATAACGGTGATCGTTGAGCCATCCAAGGCATGTATTGCTTGCAGTGCTTTTAAAGCGTAAAGAATAACAACATCACCGCCCTTGTCATCAATGACACCGGGGCCTGTTGCCAGGTTTCCGTGACGCTCAAAATGCTGAAATGGACTATTTGACGGAAAAACAGTATCGAGGTGGCCGATTAAAAGAAGTCGTTTTCCCTTATGACCTCTGTGCTCAGCAACCAAGGTTCCCGCTCGCTGCATATTGGATGGTTGCTCAATCCAGTAGGTTTTAAAACCTAGCTGTTCTAATGAAGGACGTAAGATTTCTCCTACCCGATGCACACCAGCAATATTGTCCGTGCCGCTATTCACATTAACCAATTTCTCCAGCAACAATAGTTGTTCCTGCTGTTGGCTCATGATGTAGTGGGATAGCTGACCTTCTATAGAAGACCTGTCATCGGCTATTGCTAGTGGAATATGCAGAATTACAAAGAGAAATATGATACCGGTAAATTTTGGCATTACAACCCACTCTAAATGAATATAAACGAACCGTCAGCACCCATGCTTTTGTCAAAATAGAAAATATCGTTATCTATTTAAAAGCCCTTAGCTTTGACCTATATCATAAACTATTTTATAGTTTTTGGCAGGGGCATTTATATTCGGCAACCCTGAAAAACGCTCCCATCAATGCAAGCCGACCAATCAAGCAATAGTTGTTGCATTTTTCACATGCGCATGATCAAATGCCCTCACAAATGAGTCATGGCCTCATGAATATTGATTAGGATTCACACCGTGGACGGCAGAAAAAATATAACAGGCGACAATATCGATCAAAGCTCGGTGGAAACCCTATTGGCAACAGCACTGCCTGACGAAGAAGCGCCTTCGCCCACTAAAAGCCCAATTGAAGAGCTCATCGCGCTAAGCTTTTCTACTGGCAATATGTCAAGACTGACTGAGTCGAAGGTCTCAAATAGTCACAAAGGCAATGTGGCATACATGCTCATACAAGGAGTGTTGGTAGCGCCATATTTTTATGTTGCTGGAACCCAAATGGATACGCCTAATCCGTTCATCAATACCATGGCACCTTATTCCATTATCCCACTTGTGGTAGCCCAATCCATGTACGCTGCTGATGAAGTATGGCAGTTACTCAGGGAGATCGGCCTAAGAGAAGAACCAGCACATAAAAAATTACGCCGCGTCGCCACCCCCTTCATTTTAGCTGCGTTCCAAACCTTTCCTTTTTCCGCAAGCGCTCTTGTGATTGGCCGAACGAACACAGAAAAAGCAGCGCTCATGGCCTCTGTAACCATTACCGGTCTTAATTTCTATCTTATACCTTCTAGTCAATTTCTGAGATATGGCATCAAGCCGATACAATTTTATATTCAATATAAAATGAGCAGAGATGCAGAGTTAGTGCAAATGTACAAGCTTAAAATGGTTATGAAAAAATACTTAGAAGGCGCTTGCAGCTTTTTAAAACAGAATATTCAGAAAGCAAAGCAAATCCGTTCTGAACTAGAACGCCAAGCAGAACCCATTGACAGGCTCACTTATTTAATACAGAAAGGAAAGCACTGGGATGCACAAGCGCATCCCAAGTCACCATCCCTGCTTTTCCACGGCACCAAATATATTTGCGCCTCATTAGTCGGCGCTTTTACCATGACATCTCAAAGCGGCTATTTGTGCGCTACGCAGTCGACCACGGAGCCTTATATAGAAGATGCTTCATGGCCCATATCATCCGCGATAATGCTCCCACTCGCCTTTTTTGCAGGCGCGCTTGGCTCAAATGCCGTGCATTTTATTTTTAATACTTCATGGTCCCTGTGGCATGGAACTCCCGTTGAAAAACCATTTTCAATAAGCGCTTATCCAAAAACCTCGTTCGCACTCGCGATTTTAATTTGCTTTCTCTCTTCTTTTGGCTGGGCTGACTTTTATGTCACCTTTGTGGACACTTGCCCTGATAGCAGAACTAAAAAAATATTTGAAAGCATCATTATGCTTTCTGCGGGAAATTACGATGTCTTTCTTGGAATGAATTTTATTGAAACTATCATCAGAAAATTTTCCAAAATGGGTAATGACGACGCCAGAATAGCATTGGATATAATTGAAATATCAGAAACTCTATGCGCACGCCTTGATAATTCCTCGACGGAGGATTTCAGAGCATTCATGAAAACAGCAGCAGGCACAAGAATCCAAGCCACCTTTTTTCAACCTCCTGCCATCAATGATGGTGGAAGTAGCAACAGAGAAGTGGACAGACTCATTAACCATGATCTCTTTCAAACCGCCCGTGGAGTTCTAATATAACATCCACTAGATCAATACGGCACTGCTTTAATAATACAAGCAAGTGAAAAAGCAAATCCGCCGCCTCATTTTTTGTATCCTCTTTCGACCCCGCAACACTCGCCAAAGAAACTTCAACACCTTCCTCACCTACTTTTTGGGCAATGCGACGAACCCCTTCCTCAAACAATTTTGTGACATAGCTATTCGCCGGACGCTCCTGGTAGCGCTTCTCAATAAGGGCCTCAAGTTTAGCAAGTATACCTAGCCCTGGCGCATCCTCCTCCCCAAAGCAACTACGATTGTTAAGATGACAGGTCAGGCCGCTCGTCTTCACTAGCACCAATAAAGTATCGTTATCACAATCAGGCAGCATACTTACCAGGCACAAACTATTTCCCGACGTCTCGCCTTTCGTCCATAGCCGCTTTTTGGTGCGGCTATAAAAAGTGATTTTTCCCGTGGTCTCCGTTATTTTCAATGCTTCTCTATCCATATATCCCATCATCAGAACTTGCAAGGTGGAGTAATCCTGAATAATCGCAGGAATCAGGCCACTCCCCTTATCCCAATTTAATTTTTCAGGATCAAGCTTGATATTCATCATGACCTTACCTCAATGTTTTCTAATCGTAAATAATTTTTTAAGTCCGGAATAGCAATCGATATACTGTGAAAAACACTAGCTGCAAGCGCACCATCAACCTTTGCCTCCCTGAAAACTTCGCGAAAATGCCGCTTCTGACCCGCACCACCCGAGGCAATTAAAGGCACATGGACTACTTCCCTTAGCATAGCAAGCTGCTGAACATCATAGCCATTTTTTACACCGTCTTGATTCATGCAGTTCAAAACAATTTCGCCTGCACCTAAGTTTTGCACTTCAATTGCCCAATCTATTGTTCGCCTTTGCGTGGCGCGGGTTTTTTTGATATCGCCGGTATATTGATAGACATAGTAATCATTATTATTTTCATGGCTATCGATTCCAACAACCACACATTGACTGCCAAATTCATTGGCTAATTCACTAACAAGTTGTGGATTTTCCAATGCGGGAGAGTTAATTGAAATTTTATCGGCTCCTGAATTTAAAACAGCTCTAGCCTCATTTATTGTGCGGATGCCGCCTGCAACACAAAATGGGATATCTAGGACTTGGGCCACTTTCGATATCCATTGCTTATCCAGTATTCTACCGTCAGTGCTCGCTGTTATATCATAAAATACCAGCTCATCTGCCCCCGTATCCCGATAATACTGAGCATACTCAAGGATATCGCCCATGACCTGATGATCCCTAAACTGAACCCCTTTGACCACCATGCCATTTCTCACATCCAAACAAGGAATAATACGCTTAGCTAACATGCTATCACCTCGCGTAACGTAAATTTATTTTCATAAAGCGCTCGGCCAATAATAGCGCCTCCCACTTTCAATCCACGCAAGCGCGCAAGATCAGCTAAGGACTGAATACCACCTGATGCTTGCAAATTGAGAAAGGGAAATTTCCTCAACAAGTTCTCGTAAAGGATATAATCCGGTCCCTTTAGGGTGCCATCTAATGAAGTATTGGTACATAAAAGATGGGTTAGGCCAAACGCTTTATAATATGCAATCAAATCATAAAGCGAAGATTCGCTCATATCCTGCCATGCATTAACCGCTATCATAGGCTGTTGCTTTGCATCGAAAATAACATCCAAAGCTAAAACAAGACGTTCAGCGCCAAAATATTTAAACCAGCCTGCAACCTCGTTCGTATTTTTTACAGCTGAACTACCAATAATAACGCGCATAGCGCCCTGATCTAATAAATTTTTTATTTGATCTTGCGTGCGAATACCGCCACCCGTTTGCACTTTTATTCCACTCAATTTGATGAGCTCATAAATTAATGCTCGCTGATTTTTCTTCGGATCTTTCGCAGCGTCCAAATCGACAATATGCAACCAATCAGCGCCCTCGGAAACAAAATTCCTGACCAAGCCCGAGGGATCCAAGCTATAAACAGTTTCACGCTGGTAATCCCCTTGATAAAGCCTTATACATTTTCCGTCTCGAAGATCAATGGCAGGGTAGATAATCATTGCTACAACTCCAGGAAATTCTTTAATATGACTGAACCAATAGCACTTGAACGCTCGGGATGAAATTGAACCCCATAAAAATTAGCATTTGCTACGGCCGCTGAAAAATCCTCCCCATAGCATGTGCTTGCCAACGTGCATTTTCCGACAGGGGCAGCATAACTATGAACAAAATAGGCATACGAATCATCTGGCACCTCCTTCAGTAGTAAATTACTTTGTGTGATCTTTATAGTATTCCACCCCATATGAGGCACTATTAACTGATCATTATTTGAAGGGATTTTTCTTACCCTTCCAGCAAACAGTCCCAAGCAGTCAACATTCCCTTCTTCGGAAAAATCAAATAATATTTGCATACCTAAACAAATACCGAGCACAGGCTGGGTAAGTGACTGCAGGACTGGAATCAAGGAATTCGCTTTTAAACGCCGCATAGCACTCTCTGCGGACCCAACGCCAGGAATAATGACATGGCTCGATTTTTTTATAGCATCCGCATTCGCGCTTAAAAGCGCCATGACGCCCAGGCGATTAAGCGCAAATTGAATTGAAGCAAGGTTAGCGCCGCCGCTATCGACGATTGTTATCATAGGATACCTTTTGTGCTAGGCAAATCATTGCCTTGTTTAACCATGGCCTGCCGCAAGGCCCGCCCTACACCTTTAAAGACGCTTTCAATCATATGGTGAGCATTTTCGCCTAGAACCTTAATATGAATAGCCGCACGCAAGCTCTCAGACAAGGAGCGAAAGAAATGTGAAATCAGCTCTGTTGGCAATTCACCTACTTTTTCCCTTGCAAAACTTCCTTCAAATACAAAGTAACTTCTTCCACTCAAATCAATTGCAACCTCGGTTCTTGCCTCATCCATAGGCAATAAAAAGCCATAGCGATTGATCCCTAGTTTATCGCCCAAGGCGCGTCGCAAAGCTTCGCCTAAAGCAAGCGCGGTGTCTTCCACAGTATGGTGCTCATCGATTATCAGATCGCCTTTTGCAGTCAGTGTCATCCCAAACCCCCCGTGTTTAGCCAGTTGCTCAAGCATATGGTCAAAAAAACCCAGCCCTGTTTCCACCTGGATTTTTTTACACCGGTCAAGATCAATGGATGCTGTGATCTGTGTTTCCGAGGTTACTCTCTGTACTTGCGCGCAGCGCGGCTGACTAATTAGCCTGCTTGCAACCTCGAGCCAATCCATTTCATTCTGGTAAAGCATGCTTTTTATGCCCATGTTGTTGGCCAGTTGGGCATCTGTGTCCCTATCGCCAATAACATAGGATTTGTCGAAATCCATTTTTCCTGCTCGCAGGTATTCAATCACTAAACCTAGCCTCGGTTTTCGGCATTGACACTGCTCACTGTCGAAATGAGGACAGATAAGCACATCATCAAAACAAATTCCTTGTGATTCCAGGATACGGAGCAATAAATTCTGAGGCTCCTCGAAGTCCGGCCGCTTAAAAGAGGCAGTCCCCATGCCGTCTTGATTGCTTACCATCACAAACGTATAGCCTGCCTTTTTTAACAGGAGTAAAGCAGGAATAACGTTCCTCTTCAGGCTAAGCTTTTGCACACTATCGACCTGCTTATCTTCGGGTTCATCGATTAAGGTGCCGTCCCGATCTAGGAAAAGTATTTTTTTAGACACTGCGCAGAGCCTCCATTAGTAACTTGTTTTCATTCGGCGTGCCTATTGTCATACGGATACAATTTGATAAATTATATTCATTGCTGCGGTCGCGGATAACAATGCCGTGACTTAAGCAGACTTGTTGCACTTTCCTTGAATCAAAAACTTCAACCAATAGAAAATTGGCGGCGCTTTCCCACACTTTCTTTACAAAGGGTAATTGCGATAAAAATGCTGATAGAATCATTTTTTCTTGTAGAAGAATTTTCAATTGCCCGCGAAGGTCATTGAAATTTAATCGTTGGCAGGCAAGCTCAGCAACCACCTCTGAAACAGGATAGGGCGCTATAACTTTTTTTAGCAACTGAATAAGCGATGGGTCACCGAGGGTAGAGCCACAGCGTATTCCCGCTAGTCCATACGCCTTCGATAACGTCCGCAGCACAATGAGATTTGGATAGGCATCAAGCTGTTGTATCAGGCTGCCGCTCTGGGAAAACTCAATATAGGCCTCGTCGACCACAACCATGGATTTTCCATCAAGTTTTTTGCAGAGCGCTAAAATATCGGCTACATTCAGCAAATTGCCTGTTGGATTATTGGGAGAACATAGAAATATTAATTTCATAGTGGGGTCCCAGACTTCCACAATCGCTTTTACATCCAGTGAGAACTGTTGCTCCTTCCGCAAGGGGACTTCAACAACGCCAGAACCTTGTATCAGTGCCGCCACCTTATACATCCCATAAGTAGGAGGACAGATCACAATTTTATCTTGTCCCGCACGACAGAAAAGCCTTAATAGTAAATCGATGCCTTCATCACTGCCTCGAGTAACGAGAATCTGCTCCGGGCTAACTTTGTATAAATTTGATAAAATTGAAATCAACTGACCAGGCTGCGGCTCTGGATAGCGATTATAGAGAGAGTCATCCCATGGATTTTCATTAGCATCTAACCAGATATCACCTTTAACGCCAAGACTTCTCGCTGAAGCGTAGGCCTTCATCGCAACAATTTCTTGTCGCGCCAAGGCCAATATCTTATTTTGATTTATCATTTGATTCCCTCCCAATCTTAGTTGAACGGCTTGCTGATGCGCTTCTAAGCCTTCTATTTTTGCCAAAATCTCAATTGTTTCAGCAATATCCATAAGCCCTGTTTTTGTTAATTCTTGAATGGTTATCGATTTCATAAAATCCCTTACAGATAACCCACTTAAGGCTCTAGCAAAGCCATAGGTCGGCAACACATGATTAGTGCCGCTGGCATAATCACCAGCAGATTCAGGAGACCAGGCACCCAAAAAGACAGACCCCGCACATTGGATTTTTTCAAGATAGGTTCTTGGCTGCTCCACCTGCATGATTAAGTGCTCCGGGGCATAGTCGTTGGCAATTTCAATAGCCTCTAAAATGCTATCCACGATGATCAGACAACTATTTTGCAAAGCTTCCTCTACAATCGAGCGTCTTGGTAATGATTTAATTTGACTTTGAATAGCCTCAGCAACCCTGTTTGATAAAGTTATATCGGTACAAATCAGAATCACCTGTGAGTCACTCCCGTGCTCTGCCTGAGATAATAAATCTGCTGCAATAAATTCAGGGTTTGCACAACCATCTGCAATCACCATCACTTCTGATGGCCCTGCTGGCAAATCATAAAGCGCCCCTGCAACCTCTTGTGAAACAAGCATTTTTGCTTGAGTGACCCAAGCGTTACCAGGCCCAAAAATTTTATCTACTTTGGGGATCGTCTCTGTTCCATAGGCCATCGCTGCAATAGCTTGAGCACCACCTAATTTGTATATTTTTTCAATCCCACACAACTCCGCCGCAACTAAAATATTGGGATCAATACTTCCTTCCTGTCGCGGGGGCGAACACAGAATACGCATTGGGCAACCTGCGATTTTAGACGGAATGCCGAGCATCAATACGGTTGAAACCAGTGGCGCACTACCTCCGGGAATATACAGTCCTACTCGCTGAATAGGTCTTGATTGGCTTTCGCATAGAATACCGGCTGACGTTTCAACCTGAATATCAGCTAATTTTTGCGGAAGATGAAACGCATGAATTTGCTTAATGACCCGCAGCATAGCCTGCCGCGTTGAAGCATTAACTTTTTTTCGAGCCTCCTCGAGCTCGTCTTTGCCCACTTTCAGAGAGCCAAGATCAATACCATCATATTTCTTGGTCAGATTCCTACAAGCAGCATCACCTTGTGAACGCACACACTCGATTATTTCTTTAACGTTGGCTATGCAATTAGCCTCATTTTTCATCAAAGGACGTTGCAATAGTTTGGTTTGTTCTTTTTTCAACAATTTCTTCCAAATAACAGGCGTTAGCATTTTTAAATACCTCATGTCAGCATTTTCTCTACCGGCAAAACAAGTATTGAGCTTGCCCCGGCCTTTTTTAAGCTTTCCATCGTTTCCCAAAAAATATTTTCTCGACACAGCGCGTGAATCGCTATTCGTTTCGTATCCCCTTGAAGCTCTAGCACCGTCGGTCGCTCGGCACCAGGCAACAAAGAAACAATGATAGAAAGCGCAGACTTAGGCGCATGCAGCATGATATATTTGCTCCCATTTGCTAGCTCTGACCCTTCTACTCGGTTTTGAAAAAGTCGCGCAGTTCTCTGCTTTTCACTCGAAAACGGCTTGGGTGACTTAATCAGAACGGCTTGACTCTTAAACACCACTTCCACTTCTCGCAAATTATTGGCTTCTAAGGTGCCGCCGGTGGAAACAAGATCACAAATACCATCTGCAATTCCGAGACGCGGCGCTATTTCTACTGAGCCGGTTAAAGTGGTAATTTCGATATCAAGCTTATTTTTTTTAATATAGTCAGACAAAATAGCGGGGTAAGAAGTGGCAATGCGACATTTTTTAAGACTGCTCAAATTCTGATATGAAAAACTTTTAGGGACGGCGATTGCTAGCCTACACAAGGCAAAACCCAAGTAGCGAATAATTTCATTATTGCTCTCTAGGTCACTGCTATTCTGAAGTGCTTTCTCTTGAAGTAAATTAGTGCCTACAATACCAAAATCACAGGTTCCCTCGGCCACCAAATTAGGAATGTCATCATCTCTCACCAATAAGAGGTCCAGTGGGAAATTATCACTATGGCAAAATAGTTGTTCTTTCCGCGGCTTAACATAAATCCCACAGCCTGCCAGCAAACGGAAGGATTCCTCACTTAATCGGCCAGTTTTCTGTATCGCAATCCGAATTCTATTATTCACCGTTTTCATTTCAGCACCCTCATAGCATTTGACCATAAAAAAACCCTGGGAGACTTTTGCCACCCAGGGTTTGATATCAGCCAAACACATGCGGGAGGCAAATAGCCTCCCTTCAGAAGAGGCTAGCTCAACTGATGATGATGCGCATGATGTTTTACAAATTTAATGTTCATTTTTAACTCGCTAGAAACTTGATTAATTCTTAAATTCAGCTTATCAGCATTTTTCAGAGCAAATCAAGCTTTATTTTAGTAAGGTTTTCTTAGCCAAAAATGAGAATGCCAGTTGAAGTTAAATACACATGAACAAGCAGAAAAATTTATTTTACAATCAATATGACGCCTTGTATTGAAACTCATGATTTTTTTGACCCTAACAATGTAAATTGATATTGCGCATAGGTTATCGATCCATTTAAGGTAAGTAAAATTATTTACTTGATTTTTATGAAAGAATAAGTTCAAATAAAAGGCGCTCAGGCAAGGTGTAGAAGCACCTCACCCGAGCTAACCACAATAACATCTGGAGATGTGATCATGGCTAACGGTAGTTTAGTCAATACGGCCTTATTTGGCCAGTCTAAAGCGTTTAATTTCTCCCTCACCTTTACCCAGGACACCTGGCAGCAGTTTTGGCGCTGCATGATGGTAGGCTGTGTCATGTCTGATTACTTGATGAACACATCAAAATCAGGCGTTGCAACCAGTTGGAATGAACTTTCTATAGTGGTTGCCAGCTTGTTGGGCCAAGGTAAGATCGAGCAGTATCAAAATGAAACGCCTGACAGCCGTTAACCTTGTGGTGGGCAAATCGTCGATTTGGCCCCCGCAGGGATATGGACTACTCTATCTTAACGAGGCTCAAGTCGGCGTTTGCTTTTTCTGAAAGGATTTATTAAAGGCTTAATAGTAAATATATTGACCATACTCTAGATAGCCTTCTATCCCCATACATCACAGGAGCATTATTCAAAAATTACCCTTTCATCCACTAGCACTGCATTGCTATGATGACAAAATGAACGCAATCCCCAAACTGCTTAGCAAAACCAAACTCATGCGCGGCTATCGCTGCCTGAAGTGTATATATCTTACCATCCACCACCCAGAACTAGAGGCAGCAATTACGCCAGAGACACAAGCCTTGTTTGACCAAGGCAATATGGTCGGCGCCAAAGCTAGGGAATATTACCCTGGCGGCGTATTGATTGATAATAAACCATGGGACTTCACGGGCGCTCTCGCCAAAACACGCGAATTGCTTGCCAATGGCACTCCCGTCATTTACGAAGCGGCATTTGAGCATATGGGTTGTTATGCGCGCGCTGATATCATCCAGTTCTCACCCGAAACAAAACGATGGCGCATCCTTGAGGTTAAATCTTCTACTAAAGTGAAGCCTGAACAATACGATGATGTCGGCCTTCAAGCATGGATCATGGCAAAGAGTGGATTACCACTTGAACAAATCAATATCGTCCATTTAAACCCTGAATGCCGCTATCCAGATCTGAGTAATTTATTCAAGGAAGTCGATGTCACTGGCGAAATTCGTGAGCGATACCTGAGCGTGCGGCCAAAAATTAATGAGATATACTCCACGATCAAACAACCAGCGGTTCCCGATATTGATATCGGCACTTATTGCCTTGAGCCAAATGAATGCGGTTTTACTCAGCATTGCTGGCAACAAAAGGAAATACCTGAAATTAGTGTCTTTGATTTACCGAGAATAAATAATCGACAATGGGAACTCTACTATGAAGGCATTGTTTCACTAGATGATGCCAACCTATCTGGGCTTAATGAATTACAAGAAAGAATGGTCGACTGTTTTAAGACTGGCAAAAGGTATATTAACAAAGCATCCATTAAATCGGTGCTCGCTGCTTGGGATTTTCCTCTTGTCTTTTTAGACTTTGAAACAATCGCTCCAGCTGTTCCGCGATATGACGGCTGCGGCCCATTTCATCAAACACCCTTTCAGTTTAGCGCGCACAGATGGAATGCTGCGCATACAGATATATCCCATAACGAATTTCTACATGACACAGCTGACGATCCACGCCCTACACTCATCCCAGCCCTGCTTGAGGCATGTGGTAAAACAGGCTCTATTGTTGCTTATCATGCTACTTTTGAAAAAAAGCGCATAGAGGAGCTTGCGGCCTACTCTCCAAGACATAGCGATGCACTATTAAAGTTGCTTGATAGATTCGTGGACCCTCTGCCACTCATTCGTGACACCGTATATGACAATGCATTTGCTGGTAGTTTTAGCTTGAAAAGCGTTGCGCCAACACTGCTTGGCGAAGCCTATAGTTACGATGGCATGCTGGTAGCTAATGGCAATGATGCACAACGGGCTTTTGAAGAACTCATATCACCAAACACCCCTTTGAGTAAAAAGACAACATTGCGAAACGCAATGCTTGAATATTGCAAAAAAGATACGCGGGTTATGGTTGAACTTGTAAAATGGATGTACGAGCAATGAAACAAGCTCTTTCAAAAGGTATGCTATTAGTAACCGTCATTCTCATGGACCTATTAGCAGGAATGGAATTTGACCTCTTTGTGCCAAGCTTTCCTGAACTGCAAAGTCAATTTAGTCTGTCGCCCAGCTTGGTTGAAGCATTGCTGTCTGTTAATTTTATAGGATATTGCCTGAGTCTTTTCCTTGTTGGCGGGCTTGCTGATCGATATGGCCGAAAACCAATCATATTAATTGGCCTCATCACTTTTATCATTGGAAGCATCCTTTGCTTATGGGCAACAGCCTATCCCTTTCTTCTTGCTGGCCGCTTTCTCCAAGGTCTAGGAATAGCCGCTCCCGCGATCCTTAGCTTTTTAATTATTGCCGATTCCTACCCTCTTAAGAAGCAGCAGTACTATATGGCGATGTTGAACGGCGTTATGAACACCTCTGTCGCAATCGCTCCTGTTGTTGGTAGCTACATAAGCTTGTATTTTCACTGGCAAGGTAATTTTATAACGCTGCTACTTTTAGGGCTAATGGCGTTAACGATGGTCACCGTTTTCATTCCTACCTTCAAACTGCCTGAATATAAAGAAACCCTCTCTCTACGTGGATATCTCCCACTATTTGAATCAAAACCCCTAATGCTATTAATGGCAAATATTATTTTCATGTATGTGCCCTATTGGATCTTTGTTGGCATGTCGCCTTTACTTTACATGAAAAGTTTAGGCGTAAGCCTTTCGCATTTTGGTTATTATCAGGGGGTGTTGGCCTTAGTATTTGCACTTGGGAGCGTACTATTTGGGCTGATTATGCATAGATATAAGCTTAATAAAATGTTAGCGATTTCAAGCAAGATTAGCATTGCCAGTTTAGTTAGCGTTGCGTGGGCCACTTTTCTAAATAGCCCTAATCCACTATTGATTACACTCGCATTTATTCCCTTTATCATCGGTCAGATTATCCCGTCTAATATGCTGGTACCTCTATGCCTCAATTTCATGCCACAGGCAAAAGCGAAAATATCAGCAATTCTCCAAGGATCTCGCCTTATCTTCGCAGCACTCAGCCTCCAGCTTGCAGGCCATTTTTACCAGGGATCGTTTCGAAATATTGGGATTATTATTAGCAGCTTCATTCTTGCAATTATCGTCAGCCAGTTTTTTGTTCTCAAAAATCGTGCAATCATAAATCCAACCTGAGAATAGGATAAATAGCGATGAAACAAGCCCTTTCAGATCAACGTATTATTAATTGCCTAAACGCTAATTATGGCATTAAGGTTGCCAGGCTTACCTTTCTTCCTATAGGTGCGGATATGAACGCATCAGTATATAAAGCAGAGGCGTACGACCAGTCATCTTATTTCATAAAGCTAAAACGAGGTCATCATGATGATATTAGTGCTACCATCATAGCGCTGTTACATGATGCTGGAATTCAACAAATTATTTCCCCTATCAAAACCCAGCATGGGCGACCCATTCAGCATATTGACGACTGTACGCTCATTGTGTCACCCTTTATCGAAGGGCAAGATGGATTTAGCCGTGATTTAACAGATGATCAATGGCTTACTCTTGGGAAAGTGATGAGACAAATTCACGAAATTGATGTGCCGCCATCGATCCAACTCATGATTCGGCGTGAAGATTATTCACCCAAGTGGCGAAAAGCTGTTCAGTCACTCTATACTCACATTGAGTCCAAACCAAGCACTGACGAAATCGCATCAAAATTAATGACGTTTATGAAAAACAAGACAGTGGTAATTCACCGACTGGTAGATAGAGCTGAGCAGTTAGGCATGCAAATTCAAGGGCAATTACCTGAATTCGTATTGTGTCATTCCGATATTCATGGTGGCAATGTACTGATGGATGAAAATGACATTATTTATATGGTGGATTGGGATGATCCTATCATGGCCCCCAAAGAGCGAGATCTTATGTTTATTGGTGGAGGTGTCGCTAATGTTTGGAATAAGTCACATGAGGAAAATTTTTTTTATAAGGGCTACGGAAAAACTGAAATCAATATGGCAATCTTGGCATATTACCGGCATGAACGAA
Source organism: Gammaproteobacteria bacterium (assembly GCA_013286215.1). Lineage (GTDB taxonomy): Bacteria > Pseudomonadota > Gammaproteobacteria > DSM-16500 > DSM-16500 > JABDGC01. Next base: position 2,154 of record JABDGC010000015.1, on the reverse strand, counting down.
TCGTAGAAGATATAGCACTTCTCGGTCAGCAGCTACTTCTCACTTCAGTCGATGATCAGAGCCGTGTTGAATCATATAACCATTTTATTGCCCAGTTTGAACCTCGAGGCGTAGTTGAGATAGCATTTAAAACCGATGAAGGCTTAATATGAAAAACTCAAGCTGAATACTGTTAGTCCAGAGCAATTAAATGAATTAATCTTGAGCAAAATACTCAACCACGTGGACAGTAGCATCACCTCTATCTATGACCGCCATAGCCATGATGCCGAGAAAAAGCACACGCTTGAGATTTGGGGGAAAAAGCTAAAACAACTGCTGAGGTTGATTACACGTTTTTCGAGTAGAATTATTAAAGGCTCTGTTAAATTATACCATAAATTTATATCATATTTTAGCAGTTTGACCTGATAATAACTGAGTGGGTTATTTTTCTTAAAATTTTCATTGCATGTTTGTAGTCAGGGATGCTCGATTTCTCAAAAACCATAACCTCAATAAAATTTTCATAGCAAGATTGCCAGTACGAATTTTTATCGAGCAGATCAAGGGAATAGTTAATTTCCTGAGAGGGGGAGTTAAAATACTCAGGGTGCTGCGTTTTAAACTGCTCAGAATCCTGCCGCACAATATCTTGTGCTAAAGCATAAAAATCATCACCTATCGGATTATTGAAGTTGATTGCGGCAATATCATGCAAGTGACGGATCAAATAATCGTCCTTACCTAAATAACCCCGTTCAATGGCTGCGATACGCCTAGTCAGGCCAACCCATTTTTCAGCTAAGGTTTCAATGACTGATACACAAGATAAGCCACAGGTGTCTAATTGAGCTTTATTGCTTAGCAAATCTTGTATTAGGGTGCTGACTTCTAAATTAACAGTCGGTAAGCGGACAGATGAAAAAGTGAATTCTAACAGTAAGTGAGGGCGTAAGACGTTATTTTTGTCAAATAAAGAGGGATAGTCTAGGTAAATACTGATATAGCGACCTTCATTTTTTACCTTAGTTTCCCCAAGCTTGAACTCTGTATTGCTCAGGGCTGTAAAGATGGCCTCTCTAAAAGCCTTTATTTCTTTTTTCTGTTGCGAACGGTTGAGGTCACTAATAAGATGCAGCTTGAAATCAATATCCTCAGACATCCTTTTTACGATTCTATGAGCTTTTGCCAAACAGGTGCCACCAGAAAAAACCAATTGAAAAAAAGGATTCTGTAGTTGAGAAATAATCGAGATAGCGCGAGTGACATAATAGTCTTTTTCGATAACAACTTCAGTTAAGGTGGTATGTTGTCGGGCTGCGGCGATAAGTTCTCTCAGTTCATTTTTATTTAGCATTTTTATTTTTCTCATAGCTTAGTTGACTGCTGCCATAACCAAGGGCTCTCCGGCAGCGGCTTTTTAGCCTTACCATATTCTGAACGGGAACTTGTGTGGTTTTTCCAGCGTTGTAGGCTTTTTCTGCGCTGCTAGGTTCATACCTGACGTTTAATCGGTTAAGGGCTTTTCTCAGGGTAGAATCCACGCCACCCTTAATAAGGGGGCTGTCTGTATATTTTGAGGTATAGGCTTTTGCATAAACGCCAGAGCCAATTTTAACTATCTTTTTTTGGACGACCAGTTTTTTTAAAGCGCGGCTCACTTGTCGGTCTGCACCAGTGCCTTGAAAGTCTTTTCGCAAAACAACACTGCCTTTAACCGCTTTTAAACGATCTGAGACTTTCTTTTCAATACTGTTAGAATATTTAACTTTCATAGCAGACCGCCAAACTAGGACATATAATAAATTATAGCATTAAAATATTAACCGTCAAATAAGGACATAAAAATAATATAACCTATTGTTTAATATCAATAATAAATATTTATGAAAAGTGTAATATTATTTCTACTGTATCATATCACCTGTTTTAGCACTAATATTTGCGTAGGAGCGCATGTGAAATGTAACTGTATGATTTTATTGTATATTTATAAAAGGAAGACTGACTTGTAAGCAGTTGAATAAACAGACTTTATTTTTTAATTAATTTAAGCCCGAAAATAAAGCTAAGGGACTCCAGTATGGTTATTCTATTTTTGAATATTTCTCCCGACCCCCATACTTGCCGCTAAGAATTCCGCGGGACACTGGCGGGACAATTTGTATTAAA
>JABDGC010000014.1 GCA_013286215.1 Gammaproteobacteria bacterium | reverse complement strand
GCCAGGTTCCGGCTTGTGGGGCGATGGAAACCCGCCGGGCTATTGCGGCGGCTTCCGCGGCCTGGCCGGCCTGGCGAGGTCTGGATGCTCGCAAACGAGCCGGGCTTTTGTGGCGCTGGGCGCAATTGATTGATGAAAATAAGCAGGACTTGGCCTATCTGATTACGCTGGAAGAAGGCAAGCCCTTGGCGGAGTCGCTGTCAGAAATCGATTATGCCAATTCGTTTATTAAATGGTTTGCCGAGGAAGGCCGGCGGATTTATGGTGATATTATTCCGCCGCTCCTTCCTAATCAGCATCTTTTAGTGATCAAGCAGCCGATCGGCGTGGTCGCTTCCATCACCCCCTGGAACTTTCCGGCGGCGATGATTACGCGCAAATGCGCGCCGGCTTTGGCCGCCGGCTGTCCAGTGGTGGTCAAGCCGGCGGGGGAGACGCCTTTTACCGCTTTGGCTCTGGCTTATTTGGCGGCAGAGGCCGGGTTGCCCGAGGGGGTGTTTAATGTCTTGACCGGTGTGCCGGAAGAAATTGGCCTGGAAATGACGAGCAACCCGCTGGTGCGTAAATTTTCCTTCACGGGGTCAACGGCGGTGGGCCGCTTGTTGATGCGTCAGTGTGCCGGCACGATCAAGAAAATGTCTTTGGAATTGGGCGGCAATGCGCCTTTCCTGGTTTTTGACGATGCCGACTTGGATGCCGCGGTCAAAGGTGCCATGGCGTCTAAGTTTCGCAACATGGGCCAGAGTTGTGTCTGTGCGAATCGCATTTATGTGCAGGAAGGGGTTTATGCTGCGTTTACGCAAAAATTGGTCGCGGCGGTGAAGGAGCTCAAGGTGGGTAATGGCTTTGAGGCGGGGGTGCAGCAGGGGCCGCTGATTAATGAGGCTGGTTTGGAAAAGGTGAAAGAGCATATAATGGACGCTGTTTCTAAAGGCGCTAAAATTTTGTGCGGCGGCAAGTCGCATGCCTTGGGGGGCTTGTTTTTCGAGCCGACGGTTTTGACGGAGGCGACGATGGAAATGCGGTTGGCGCAGGAGGAAACCTTTGGGCCGGTGGCGCCTTTGTTTCGGTTTCGTACGGAGGAGGAAGGGATTGAAATGGCGAACCGGACGGAATTTGGGTTGGGGGGTTACTTTTATAGCCGGGGTCCCGAGGAAGAAGCCATGCGCATCGAAACCGATATTAAACTCGATTTTTCAGACGTCCTAATCCGTCCCAAACGCAGCGTTTTGCAATCGCGCGTTGAAGTTTCCCTGGAGCGCGAATTTCGTTTTCGTCATTCCGGCACCACGTGGTCGGGCATTCCCATTGTCGCCGCCAACATGGACCACACCGGCACCTTTGCCATGGCCAAGGCCTTGTCTGAACACCGTCTGCTGACCGGCATGGACAAATTCATTACCCCCGAGGATTGGAAAAAATTCGCCGCCAAACACGCCGCCGTGGTTCCCCACTGCTTTGTCTCGCTCGGCGTTGCGGAACACGATTTAAAAAAACTCCAAGAAATCATGGCCGAAGTGGACATCCCCTATATTTGCCTCGACGTGGCCAACGGCTATACCGAGCGCTTCGTTGCCTGCCTGGAACGTATTCGCGAACTCTTTCCTAAAAAAGTGATCATGGCCGGCAACGTCGTCACCGGCGAAATGGTTGAAGAACTGATTCTCTCCGGCGCCGACATCGTCAAAATCGGCATCGGCCCGGGCTCGGTCTGCACCACCCGTGAAAAAACCGGCGTCGGCTATCCCCAACTATCCGCCATCATTGAATGCGCCGACGCGGCCCATGGTTTAGGCGGGCTGGTCTGCGCGGACGGCGGTTGCGTCACTCCGGGAGATGTCGCCAAAGCCTTTGCCGCCGGCGCGGATTTTGTCATGCTGGGCGGCATGCTGGCTGGCCACGACGAAAGCAGTGGTGAAGTTATCGAAGAGAATGGCAAAAAATTGAAACGGTTCTATGGCATGAGTTCGACGGAAGCCATGGAAAAACACCACGGCTCGGTCGCACAATACCGCGCCAGCGAAGGGCGTTCGGTCAACATCCCCTATCGCGGCCCGGTGAAAAATACCATTCTCGATGTTCTCGGCGGCCTGCGCTCCACCTGCACCTATGTCGGCGCGCATCGTTTGAAGGAATTATCAAAACGCACCACCTTCATTCGCGTAGCCAGGCAATTGAACGAAGCCTTCGTGCCATTTACGATTGATCAAAGCAAATAAACAATGAAAAACGGCTCGCCTATGGAAACCACCCACTTTGGCTACCAGGAAGTACCCGTCCAGGAAAAGACGGGCCGGGTTGCTGATGTTTTCCATTCCGTGGCCAATCGCTATGACCTCATGAACGACCTAATGTCCGGCGGCCTGCATCGTTTATGGAAGCGCCTCGCCATTGCACAATGCAACGCCCGGCCCGGGCAAACGCTGCTCGACGTCGCCTCCGGCACCGGGGATTTGGCGGCGGCCCTGGCCCGAAAAGTGGGAAAAAGCGGCCACGTTATTATGACCGACATCAATGAATCCATGTTGGCCCGCGGTCGAGAGCGCCTGCTGAACCAAGGCCTGGTCGGCAATGTCTTTTACGTCCTGGCCAACGCCGAGGAATTGCCCTTCCCTTCCCATTCCTTTGACTGTGTCACTATCGCCTTTGGCCTGCGCAATGTCACCCAACAAGAAAAAGCCCTGCAGTCCATGTACCGCGTCTTGAAGCCCGGCGGCAAGGCATTGATTTTAGAATTTTCGCGCATGACCCTGCCCTGGCTGCAAAAATTGTACGATCTTTATTCTTTCAATATTATTCCCAAGCTGGGTGAATGGGTAACCCAGGACCGTAAGAGTTATGACTACCTTGTTGAATCCATCCGCATGCATCCTGACCAGGAAACCTTAAAGGGGATGATGGAAAAAGCTGGCTTTGAAGACGTGGACTACCACAACCTGACCGGCGGCATTGTAGCCTTACATCACGGGTATAAATACTAAATGATCAAATCCTTTTTGCTGCAACCCATCGAAAAAGCCCTCAACCGCTATCTGGCCCTGGACCCCGAATCCCACCAGCGCCTGCACGGCCTGGAAGGCAAAACCATCACGATCCACCTCGAGGCACTCCAACAGTATTTTCAACTGACTATCCACGAAAAAACGATCCGCGTCACCGCCGGCGAAACCCTACCAGCTGAAATCAAAATTCGCGGCACGCCCCTGAACCTGCTGTCCCTCGCCCTCAGCCGCGACAAGAAAAACCATTTCTTCACCGAGACCGTCGCCATCGAAGGCAACGCTGAACTCGGCCAACAAATCATCGACCTCTTCGACCAGCTGGAAATCGATTGGGAAGAACAACTCGCCGGCTGGGTCGGCGACTTCCCCGCCCACCAATTGGGCCGCTTGGCCCAAAAATTCCTTGCCTGGGGCCAAGAAGCTAAAACCAGCCTGACGCAAAATCTCAATGAATATGTCCACGAAGAAAAACCCTGGTTCCCTCCGGCCGCCGCCCTGGCGGATTTCTTGAGCGAAGTCGACGACTTGCGGCTGGACCTGGATCGACTGGAAGCAAGGGTGAAGCAGCTGCAGAGGGAGCAGTGTTAAATAATACTGCTTAAGCTAGAGTAGCTCGGGAACAACGAGGAGAGAAGGATTCAATGCAAAAGTGGAGCGGCTTGTGAGCTACAGAACATGCTTCACTGCGTTCGATTTAAATGCTCTCACGACCGTTTTATTCTGACTCAAATCATATTCATAAAGAACCTGACCGTAATCAATTCGCTTGCTGGCTCGCGACATATTGAAAATCTCCTCTCATTTAATAATGTATACATTTGTGTATAAATCAATATACATATATGTATTAGAATAAGGCGACAAACTTATAATATCATGATAAATATACATTATTTATTAGAGAGCCAAAAAAACATTTATGTTAAACTTCTGGAAAATTCATTAGGATTTTTGTAGTGTTAAAGTTATTTACACGCTTTTTCCGTTTGCTACACATTAATTTCGTCCTTGCACGCTACAACCTGGATGAAATAATCCTCGCCACGCACTGGTTTTATCCCCTGCGCTTCCTGACCTACTTCAATCCCTGGTATTGGACCACGGGCCGAACCCTACCACGTGGGCTGCGCCTCCGCCGCGCACTGGAAGACTTAGGTCCCATTTTTGTCAAAGCAGGGCAAATCCTTTCTACCCGCCTCGACTTCCTGCCGGACGACCTGGCCCTGGAGCTCGCGCAACTGCAAGACCGGGTCGCTCCCTTTCCCGGCAAAGAAGCTAAAAAAATCATTGAAGCCGCCATGAAATGCCCCCTGCCTCAGGTTTTCTCGCATTTTGAAACCGAAGCCCTGGCCTCAGCTTCCATCGCCCAGGTGCACGCCGCCACCCTCCACAATGGAAAAGCCGTGGTCGTCAAAGTGCTGCGGCCGCAAATCAAAAAAGTGATCGACGGCGACCTCGACCTGCTCATGACGTTGGCCAAGCTGGCCGAGCGCTATTGGAAGGGCGCACGCTCTTTCAAGCCCCGGGAAATGGTCGATGAAATCGCCCATACGCTTTACGACGAACTGGATCTGCTGCGGGAAGGCGCCAACGCCTCGCAGCTACGACGCAACTTTTTGCATTCGCCCATCTTGCACATCCCTGAAATTTATTGGTCTCACAGCCATGCCAACGTCCTGGTGATGGAGCGCATCGAGGGCATTCCCATTCATGACATGGACAAGCTGCGGAAAGCCGGCATCAATCTTAAAAAAGTCGCCGAGCGCGGCATCGACATCTTTTTCACCCAGGTCTTTCGTGACAATTTTTTTCACGCCGACTTGCATCCCGGCAATCTCTTTATCTCCGCTACAAATCCACAAGACCCGAAATATTTGGCGGTTGATTTCGGCATCGCGGGCTCCCTGAACAGCAAAGATCAGCGTTATCTAGCAGAAAATATGTTGGCCTTTTTAAAGCGCGACTACCGCCGCGTCGCGGAATTGCACATCGCCTCCGGCTGGCTGCCGCCAGAGACACGCGCCGATCAATTTGAAGGCGCCATTCGCGCCGTTTGCGAACCCATCTTCGAGTTACCACTCAAGGATATTTCTTTCGCCCAGTTACTCTATCGCCTCTTTCAAACCGCGCGGCGCTTTCACATCAACATTCAACCACAGCTGATTCTGCTGCAAAAATCCCTGTTCAGCATTGAAAGCCTGGCCAGACAACTTTGCCCGGAAATCGATCTTTGGAAAACAGCGGCGCCTTACTTGGAACACTGGCTGAAAAGACAGGTCGGCGTCAAAGCCTTTTTCAAGCGCATCCGCGACAACCTCCCGTTGTGGTCGGAAAAGCTGCCTGAAATTCCCGGCCTGATTTTTGAAGTTTTGAACGAGACGCAACAACGGCAGGAAAAAATTCGCTTCGCTGAGGAAAGGCAAGCGCGCAACAATAACCAGCCGCCCGCAACTTCCGGTGCGCGTTACTTCTGGGTCGGCTCCGGCCTGACGCTCACTCTGGCCGGCGGCCTCTTGCTGCTGCATCCCTTTCATCCCACGCTTTACCACGCTTTTTCTGCAACACCTGGCTGGGTTTTAGCAGGCACGGGCCTGGCTTTCCTGTTGGGGGGCTTGATGCGCTAAATTTAGGACCGCTGATACTGCGTCAGCAGGGTGGCAATCTTGTCTTCCAGCTCTTTATAGGTCCAACCGGAACCGCGGTGTCCGTTGACCATAATCACAAAGGCGATCGGCTCCTTGTTGCCGCCAATGGCATAGCCCGCGAGCGAGACGACGCCGGCGTCGGACATGGTGCCGGTTTTTGCTCGCACCTTGCGCGCGATGTTGTACATGCGGTGTTTCAGTGTGCCATCAATGCCGGCGATAGGTAAGGCTGAAATAAATTCATAGTTGGTGCCAATATGGTGATAGGCAAAATCCAAGACCTGCATCATCTGCAGCGGCGTGATTTGGTTATAGCGCGAAAGACCCGAGCCGTCGATAAGATGCATGCCGGCGGTATTGATGCCGATCTTTTCAGAGAGGATACGCTCCACTGCGCGCCCGCCGTTTTCCCAACTGCCCGGCTGTTGCGTATAGGTCTGGCCCAATTTTTTAAATAAGGCGCCGGCGATCACGTTGTCCGATTTTTTCATCATGTCGTTGACGATGACACGCAAAGGCTGCGAGCGATGATCGCCGACCTGCGAGAGGGAAGGATAAGCCCTCCCCGGCGCCACATGCCCTTGCACTCGCACGCCATAGCGCTTGCAGAGGGTTTTAACCAGTGACAGATTGTAATTGAGCACATTCTCAACCACATAGCTAATTCCCCAAGCATAGTGCCCCTTGGGCATGCAGCCCTGCAAAGAGAGGGTGCTCTCCGAGGACCCCAGCTTGAGATAGCAGCCCCGGCTATGCCGCGGTTTAGTGACTACGGTATTTTGCATGACGGGATAATAATAGCGCGGCGAAGTCATGATCTGGGCCAATTGTCCGGGCTTGCGTCCCGGTAAAATCCGGAAAGACAAGCAATTATGATTCACGATGCCGGCGCTGATCGGCGCCGCGTAACAATAACGGGAATCTTTGGCCACCCAGCCCGGCGCACCGTAGCTTTGGTCAAAGACCGAATCATCCACATAAACATTGCCGGCCACCGATTGAATTTGCTGCGATTTCAGCGAACCCATTAAGCTGATTAAATCATAGTAGGTCAGCGAGGGGTCGCCGCTTTCCACCAGATAGAGGTTACCGGTCAAAACGCCGTTGTCGATCGACTTGGCGTCCGTCATCAAGAGAGTGCTAAAGCGGAATTCCGGGCCCAAATACAGCAAGGCCGTTTCAGCCGTCAGAATCTTCAAAATACTGGCGGGAATAAACGCGTGGTTGATGTTTTGCGCATACAGCGTATCGCCGTATTTCATGGATTTCACGTAAACGCCGATCGCGGCATTCTGATAAGCTTGTAAAATTTGATTAATTTCGCTGGCTAACTGCTCTTTACCATAAATGACGACTTTTCGGGATTGATGCTGGGCGTAGGCTTGAAGGCTCCAAAACGCCAAGATCATTAGAATCGTTAAACTTCCCTTGCGCATACCCGCCCTTAATAATTCCGCCCTTCTCACCCAACACTTAATTGAAGCTCTATACAAACGTGATGTTACAGAAATTTTCCTTTCGAGTATAATAATACTCTACAAAAGGGGATAAAAAAGATGTGGAAATTTTTAAAACAGTATTTTATGCCGATTTACACCAGTGCGCTGGACCAGTTTTTACAGCATTATGACGAAACCCACAGCGCCTCGGACACCCAGCAAAAAGAGAGAAAGAAGTACCGCCGGCTTTACCAGCTGCGAGACCAGGAAAACCCGCACGAGGAATTAGCTCAGTAATTGAACAGTCCCTTGCTTTAGGCTGGCATTTAGTATAGCTTTTTCTCCTCTATTCTAACCGCAAGGGATCGATCCATGAAAAAAGGTTTAGCTCTTTTACTCACCCTGGTTTTCTCTACTTCCGTCTGGGCCGCCCTGCCGCCGCAACCGGAAAGATGTCCTGCGCTTGATTTGATTAAACAAGGCGATTTTGTCACCATCCAAAAATCTTCCGATGGCACCTATGGCGCCCTCATGCTCACCAAATTTGACACCAAAGAAATGTGGGGCTTTATCATCGCTGAAATCCCCGCCGTCTCAACCCAGGACGCAGCCGCCAAAGCCAAGGCTGCTTTAAACTCACTGACCTGGCTTTCCGGTCCCGATTACTTTTCCTCTGGCAATATCTGGGCCTGCGTTTATAGTGTTGAAGCCGGTTATCCTGTCCTGGCCCTGACGCCGCTCCCCGCGCAAGCCCGGAGTGCTCATGACACCAGCACGTGGCTACTGCACTAGAGAAATAGCGCAAAATAGTTTATATTTTCCGCCAGAATCCAAGCGACCGATTATTTATGGCTCTACTTAAAATCTTGCATTATCCCGATGTGCGTTTACGAACCAAAGCCCTCCCGGTCGAGGATTTTGGTCCCGCTTTACAAAAAATAATTGATGACCTGTATGAAACCATGTACGACGCGCATGGCGCCGGACTGGCCGCCACGCAGGTCAATATTCATTTACGGCTGGCCGTGATGGACGTGCGCGGCGAAGGCCAGCAGCAAATTTGCATGATCAATCCCGAGGTTACTGCAACCAACGGCGACCAAGTCGATCAGCATGGCTGCCTTTCCGTCCCGAACGTGCCCGGCGACCAGTTGAAGCGCGCGGCTAAAGTGCATTTGCGTGCCTTGGACCGTTTCGGCAAGCCCTTTGAACTGGATGCCGAAGGAACCCTGGCGATTTGCATTCAGCACGAAATGGACCACATGAACGGCAAGCTTTACATCGACCACCTCTCTTCCCTTAAACGCGAACGGCTGTTTAAGAAGGCAGAGAAATACAATCGCCGCGCCCATGGGGAATAAACCGCCCTTGAAGCTTATTTTCGCCGGAACCCCCGATTTTGCTGCAACGGCGCTAGCACGTCTGCTCACGACGCCCCATGAAATCCTGGCCGTCTACACCCAGCCGGACCGGCCCGCGGGCCGCGGTTTGCATGTCATGGAAAGTCCGGTCAAACGCTTGGCAAGCGAACGGCGCCTCGCTGTTTTTCAGCCCTCCCGCTTGAAAGATCCCGCGGAACAAAAACAAATTCATGACCTCCGGGCTGACCTCATGATTGTTGCGGCCTACGGCCTGCTCTTGCCAAAAGCGGTCCTGGAAGCGCCCCGCCTGGGCTGTATTAACATCCATGCCTCCCTCTTGCCACGCTGGCGCGGCGCGGCACCGATTCAACGGGCTATTTTGGCGGGGGACAGTAAAACGGGGATTACCCTCATGCAAATGGACCAAGGCCTTGATACCGGGCCCATGCTGCTGCAGGCCGAATGCCCCATTGATCCCAACGACAATAGTGAAAGCCTGCATCAACGTCTGGCCGACTTAGGCGCGGAAACCTTGCTGCAAGCCCTGGAACCTTTGGCCCTCGGCCAACTGCAAGCCCGGCCGCAAAACGCCGCCGAAGCCACGCACGCAGCGAAAATCCACAAAGAAGAAGGCCTCATCAACTGGCACAGCCCGGCGGCAGAAATTGACTGTAAAGTACGCGCCTTCTACCCCTGGCCGATTGCTTATGCCCGCCACCAAGGTGAAACTCTGCGTATTTATGCGGTGCAGCCCCTGCCGGAAAAAACCACTGCCGCCCCGGGAACCGTCGTCGCCTGCGCCCGCGAAGGCCTCGACATCGCGACCGCAAACGGCCTGATCCGCCTCCTCCGCGTGCAAGCCCCCGGCGGCAAAGTCCTGCCCATCGCGGATTTTCTGAATGCCCACCAAAACGCCTTTCAGCGAGGAACTCTCTTTAACTAGTACGTTGTCAGTCTATTTAGCCTCTACCGAAGAGGTACGTCTATTGGGTTTAACTCCCTGATGAGGTATAGTTTAATGAAGCAAATAAGGACCACCCACCATGCTGAAGCCGAATTTTTTAAAGAAATTGGCGGAAGAATTAACCGGTTCGCTGCCGGCTCATTTGCAGGGCGTCAAAAAAGACTTGGAAAAAAATTGCCAGCTCGTCTTGAACAAGACCTTTGCCAAGCTGGAGCTCATCACTCGCGAAGAGTTTGACGTTCAAGCCAAGGTCTTGGCGCGCACGCGCAAGAAATTGGAAGAACTGGAAGAAGCCATAAAACATCTGGAAAAGAAGAAGCATAAATCATGATGACCCCTGCGACCCTGGCTCCCTTTACCGAAAAGGACTTTGAAATCCTGGACCGCAAAATTCTACATGAAGGCATTTTTCGCTATGTGAAATATGAGTTGCGTCACCGCTTATTTAAAGGCGGCTGGACGCCGGTTCTCGGCCGCGAGCTCATCGAAAGAACCTGCGCCGCGGGCATCTTGCCCTACGACCCCATTTTGGACCGTGTCGTGCTGATTACGCAATTCCGCGTCGGCGCCATCCCGCACGCCATGGCGCATCCTAGCAGCGCTAAAACTAGCCCCTGGCTGCTGGAGATCGTGGCCGGCGTTTTAGAGAAAGAAGAAAAGCCGGACGAGGTTGCGGTACGAGAAGCCCAGGAAGAGGCCGGCTGTCGCGTGCTTGAACTTTATCCGATTAACGATTACTTTGTCAGCCCCGGGGGTAGCGACGAATACCTCCATCTGTATTGCGGTCGCATCGATGCCAGCCACGTGAGCAGCAACCATGGCCTTGAAGAAGAAAATGAAGACATTTTCGCCTTTGCGCTGCCGGCAGAAGAAGCCTTTGAATGGCTGCGCCAGGGAAGAATTAAAACAGCCCCGGCTTTGGTCGCCTTGCAATGGCTGCAAATTAACCGTAACTTTTTGCGCGACTTTTGGTTGAAGAAAGCAGAAAAGTGATTAGACTCACTGTCACGCTCCGCGTGACGGTAAAGACTTCAGCAGGATGACTAAAACTGGATTCAACTTTATGGCAACGAAAGCAAAACAGAATTACACTTCCGAAGCAATTGAGGTCTTAAGTGGCCTGGAACCGGTGCGTCGCCGACCCGGCATGTACACCGACACGACCAATCCCAATCATTTGGCACATGAGGCCATTGACAATAGCGTTGATGAGGCCATGGAAGGCCATGCCTCACGCATCGACGTCATTTTCTATAAAGACGGCTCACTGGAAGTCACCGATAACGGTCGCGGCATGCCGGTCGACACGCATCCCGGCGAAAAAGTGTCCGGCGTGGAACTGATTCTAACCCGCCTGCACAGCGGCGCGAAATTCTCCAACAAGCAATATCGCTTCTCTGGCGGCTTACACGGCGTCGGCATTTCCGTGGTCAACGCCCTTTCCAAACGCCTGGAAGTGAAAATCAAGCGCGATGGCAAACTCTACAGCATGGCCTTCGCTCACGGCGACAAGGCCTCCAAGCTGGAAGCAACCAAGCTGCCGCCGGCCAAGGGTGAAAAAGCGGAAACCGGCACCAGCATTCATTTCTGGCCGGAGGAAAAATACTTTGACTCCGTGCGCTTTGCCATCAAACAATTAAAACATACCCTACGCGCCAAAGCCGTTCTCTGTCCCGGTCTGCATGTAACCTTCTTTGACGAACACACCAAGGAAAAAGAAGAATGGCATTACGAAGCCGGCTTGGCGCATTATCTGATGGAAGCCATCGGCAAGGCCGAACATATTCCGGACGAACCCTTTATCGGCTCCTTCGCCGGCAACACCGAAATGGTGGACTGGGCCGTGATCTGGCTACCGGAAAGGAGCGAGATCCTGGGCGAAAGCTATGTCAACCTGGTGCCGACGCCGCAAGGCGGCACCCATGTCAGTGGCCTGCGTCTCGGCCTGCTCGAGGCGTTGCGGGAATTTTGCGAATACCGCAATCTTCTCCCCCGCGGCGTCAAACTCACGCCCGACGACGTTTGGGAGCAATGCGCCCATATTATTTCAGTGAAATTGCAGGAACCGCAGTTTTCCGGTCAAACCAAGGAGCGGCTCTCTTCCCGTGAATGCGCCGCTTTCGTCTCCGGCGTCGTGAAGGATGCCTTTAGTCTCTGGCTCAACCAGCATGTTAACGAGGCAGAAGCCATCGCTAACCTGGCCATCGCCAACGCCGAAAAACGTCTGAAAGCTGCGCAAATTGTGGTGCGCAAAAAAGTCACGGCCGGGCCGGCGCTGCCTGGTAAACTGGTCGACTGCTCGCAGCAGGACCCCGCGCTCTGCGAAATCTTTTTAGTCGAAGGCGATTCCGCGGGCGGCTCGGCCAAACAGGCACGCAACCGCGAATTTCAGGCAATACTGCCTCTGCGCGGCAAGATTTTAAATACCTGGGAAGTGCCCTCGACGGAAATTTTCGCCTCGCAGGCCATTCATGACATCGCCATCGCCATTGGCGCAGAACCGAATACCGCCGATCTCAAAAGCCTGCGCTACGGCAAGATTTGCATCTTGGCCGACGCCGACTCCGACGGTTCGCATATCGCAACGCTCTTGTGTGCGCTTTTCACCAAGCATTTCCGCCCGCTGGTCGAGGCCGGTCATGTCTATATCGCCATGCCGCCGCTCTTTCGCATCGACTACGGCAAAGAAGTTTATTACGCGCTGGACGAAGCCGAGAAACAAGGCATCATTGACCGTATCGCGGCGGAGCACAAAAAAGCCAAGCCCAATATCTTGCGCTTCAAAGGCTTGGGCGAAATGAATCCCATGCAGCTTCGCGAAACCACGATGGATCCTAACACCCGACGCCTGATCCAATTGGTGCTCAAGTCCAAAGATACGGCGGATGAAATGCTGGACATGCTACTTTCCAAAAAGCGCGCCTCGGACCGCAAGAGCTGGCTTGAAGGCAAAGGCAACCTGGCGGAAACTTAGGGTAGCAATAACGTCGCCTACGGCGCAAATAAGTTGCAGATGGAGTGCGCACTCCATCTGCACTAGAAGCAGCCTGACACTCCGCGTTATAGCTGCAGTCTCAAAATTTTAAGGAATGATAGATGAAAGAAAAAATTAAAAACGGCTATAACATTGAACGCGTTCCTCTGCGCGACTACACCGAGAAAGCGTATCTCGATTATTCCATGTACGTCATCCTGGATCGCGCGCTGCCGCACCTTGCCGATGGCCTGAAACCGGTGCAAAGACGCATCGTCTTCGCCATGTCCGAACTCGGTCTCAAAGTGACGGCTAAATTTAAAAAATCCGTGCGCACCATCGGCGACGTCATCGGCAAATATCACCCCCATGGCGACATGGCCTGCTATGAAGCCCTGGTCTTGATGGCCCAGCCCTTTTCCTATCGCTATCCCTTGATTGAAGGCCAGGGCAATTTTGGTTCGGAAGACGATCCCAAATCCTTCGCCGCCATGCGTTATACCGAAGCACGTCTATCGGCCTACGCCGAAATTTTATTATCCGAGCTAGAAGCCGGCACAGTGGAATGGGTGCCGAATTTCGACGGCACCCTGCGCGAGCCTGCCTTACTACCGGCACGTTTGCCTAATTTACTGTTGAACGGCACGACGGGCATTGCCGTCGGCATGGCGACTGATATTCCGCCACACAATCTGGGCGAAGTGGTCGACGCCTTAATTCACTTAATCGACAATCCCAAGGCGACCCTCGCCGAAATATGCAAAATCATTCCCGGCCCCGATTTTCCCACGCAGGCGGAAATCATCACGCCACGCAAGGAAATCGCTCAGATCTATAAGCACGGCACCGGCGCCGTGCGCATGCGCGCCGTCTACACAGTCGAAAACGACGAAATTATCATCACTGCCTTGCCCTATCAGGTTTCCGGCGCCAAAGTGCTGGCCCAGATCGCTGATCAGATGCAGGCCAAGAAGTTGCCGATGGTTTCCGACTTGCGCGACGAATCCGACCACGAAAACCCCACACGCTTTGTCATCGTGCCACGCTCCAATCGTGTCGACATCGAGCCGCTCATGGACCATTTATTCGCGACCACGGATTTGCAGTCTAATTATCGCGTCAACTTGAATATCATCGGTACCAACGGCAGGCCGCATGTTAAAGATTTGCTCACTATCCTGAACGAGTGGCTAGACTCCCGCACGGAAACCGTGCGCCGGCGGCTGCAGCACCGCATGAACATTGTGCAGAAACGCTTGCACATTTTGGACGGGTTGTTAATTGTTTACCTGGATCTGGATGAAGTTATCCGCATCATTCGCAAGGAAGACGAGCCCAAGGCCATGCTCATGAAGAAATTCAAGCTGTCGGAGGAGCAGGTCGAGGCGATTTTAGAAACCAAGTTGCGTCATTTGGCGCGACTGGAAGAGCAAAAAATCAAGGGCGAACAGAAAGAATTGAAACAGGAACTGCAAGGCATCGAGCATACGCTAGCCACTTCGCAGCGCATCAAGAAATTGATCCGCAGCGAGCTTGAAGAAGACGCCAAGCGTTTCCGCGACCAACGCCGTTCGCCCATCGTCGAGCGCAAAGAAGCACAACAAATGAGCGTGGAAGAAATTATTCCGTCAGAACCCATGACCGTCATTCTGTCCAGCAAGGGTTGGGTGCGCGCCTCCAAAGGCTATGAGCTGGATCCCACCACCTTGAGCTATAAAGCCGGCGACCGCTTCCAGGCCGCCGCGCAGGGCCGCAGCAATCAATTGGCCACCTTTTTAGATTCGACTGGACGCAGTTATTCCATCCCGACACACACTCTGCCCTCGGCCCGTGGTCAAGGCGACCCGCTGAGCAGCCGCGTGAACCCGCCGCCCGGCGCTGAATTCATGGGCGTGCTCCTGGGCGACCCAGAGCAACTCTGCCTGCTGGCCTCGGAAGCTGGTTACGGCTTCGTTGCCAAGCTCAGCGACCTCTATGCCCGCAACCGCAACGGCAAGTCCGTACTTTCGCTGCCCCATGATTCCAAACCAATCATGCCCAAACTGGTCGCTGACTTAGAAAAATCTTTCCTGGCCGCAGTTTTGAGCTCAGGGCATCTGGTGATTTTCCCGCTGAAGGAATTGCCCATGCTGGCCAAAGGCAAGGGCAATAAAATCATTGGCATTCCCGGCGCTAAAGTCGCTAGCCGGGAAGAGTATCTGGTCGACGCCGCGGTGCTGCCAGAGAACCAGGTGCTAGTGGTGCAAACCGAAAACAAAGCCTATGAACTCGTCCCTGAAGAATGGAAACACTACCTCGCCGAACGCGGCCGCCGCGGCTTAAAATTGCCGCCGAAGTGGCGCGGCGTGGTGAGCTTGAGCGCGAAGGAAGAGCATTAAGGAGAAAAGTTGTCATTGCGAAAAACGCAGCGACAAATCCAGAATTTCTGCTAAAAAATCCCCTCTGCTCCACGCTTTTTGTGGCCTAATTTTAATACTATGATTTTTTTACCTCCTTTCCCTAACCCTTTCCTCCACAAAAAGCGTGGAGGAAAGGGGACTTTAACGGGAAATCCGCTTTATTCAACAACGCCCGTTTTTGATGGAGGAGAGGCCTTTGTGTTAAGTCCGATTGATTCAACAGTGCTTACTCTTTCTGGGTGAGACATTGTTTAACTGGGTCTATGCGGGCTTATCGACTTACACTGCACCACCTGACCATGAACATCATTCACAATCCTGTTCAGTAATTCCTGAGTCCGCGACCTGCCCCATTCTTTCGAGCAGCTATTGCGGAAACGCCGAGTGACGCGTGTTGTGTTCAAGGCTTCGCTTGCCATGCGTTGTAGTGCTGCCAACGACTCGGCCTTCAGCAAGACAGCAAGGCAGTCTTTTTTTCTCGTTTTGGTCGTTATCTCGAAATTCAGGAACGGCGCAAATCCGGCGTTTGACGCACGGTCACTTAGCAGGCTAATTTCATCTTGCAAAGTTTTACACAGCTTTTCGATTTCAATTATAAGCGGCTTGGGAATACCAGGGATATCTTTAGGCGACGGCGGGGCCACCTGGAAAAAAGCCGTCTGGTGAGCGTAATAGGGCAGCCCGCGAGGCATGGAAAAACGGCGGACCACTGTGCTTTGCTTATCCTCTTGCTCATCACGCTTGCTTTCATCGAGCTGCGCTCCGTCAATCGAAGGAATGTCTCCCCGCGAGAGGTTTACTAATAACTCCCAAACAGGGCCGCCACTCAGACCTGTTTTCTGTAACCGCTGTTCATTATATTCAATCCAGGCCTTTCGGCAAAGCGTCTGCCAATCGAGCTTATCCGGCTCTCGGAGCGCTGCTATTAAGCGCGCCAAGATCTCCTTCTCTTTACCGATCTCTTTCGCCTCCTTCGACGTAAGCTGCGTGATCAAATGCTCTCTCGTTTCTTTATCCTGCTCTTCACGAATCCGTCTATTTCTCTGTCGATACGTTTCACTCGGAAGAAAGGTATTTTCCGCGCGGCGAAGAAAGGGCAGCGGAGAGATAAAATCGGTGATAACCGAATTGCCTTCCCGCAACTCTTCTATTATTTGTTCCTTCGTTAAGGGTAAATCAATAGGAGCCTCGGGTTTTTCATGCTCACGCTTATGTTCATGTTCACGCTTATGCTCATGCTCATGTTCATGCTCCAGCCTGCTCAGCTCCAAGGCCCTACGCTGACTCAGGCCATAAGCAGCCATGAACCCGGTCTTGTGCTGTGCAAGAAGACCCTGACGCCGAAGCACCTCCACATAGATCGTTTCATCTGGAGCTCGCCTTTCATAGGCGATGGCATGCACCCTGACTTTGGTAAATCCTTTTTCATAAAAACAATTCGCCAAACGCTGAGCATAGGAGTCGTTTTCACCCGGCCCCGACAGCCCCAGGGAAGGGCCGATCAAATAGAGATCCTTAACCTGCTCTTTATCCGCATGAGAAAACGGTCTCCTGGCCTGATACCATCTCCGTTTAGGGGGGTCAAAAGCCTTGGCAAAATGTTCCGCAAATTCTTCGGCGGTAAAATGACCAAACGTTCTGTTATCCGAATCGCCTAGAAAGAGCATACCGCCAAGTTCTGCAGCGCTACCGCCATAACGCAAGAAGGGGTTTTCTTGTCCCTTGAGAAAATCATCATGGATTAGCGCATCTGGATCCTTGTACTCATACAAAGAGGCTATACTAGCCTCTATAACACCCTGTTCCGGCGATCGATCGACTGTAAAAATATGTGAAATCATATCAACTCCTATGCTTATCTTGGTTCATTTACTTTTAATAAGAAACCGCTTTCGATTCGTTGCGCTTCGCGCAGGCCAGACCAATAAGCGCCATGGGTCGTCGCGGGGAAATCCCGGTTGCTCGCTTCGCCGGCGAAAAAAAGCCGGGCCGATGCCGGTTGGGCTAATTCTTCGCGATCACCTTCGCTGGCGCCAACGGGGAGATAGGAATAGGAGCCGCGGCTAAAAGGATCCTGCGACCAGCGCGTGAAAAAATACGCCTCGGGTTCAGGAATGTTGCGCCCATAATGGCGGCGTAAATTGTCCATCACCTTGGCTAGAATTTGCTGATCGGACGCTTGCTCGATTTTAAGCGCTTTGTCACCGCCGCTGTAGCCGAGTAAAATCGGCTGGCGGTTCACTTGATAATAATTCATGAAGGTAGAAATCGACTCGGCGTCGAATTCGGAAAAAAACAGGGCCCGGCTGTCTTCTTCCCAGAAAAGTCGCGGAAATTTCAAGGCCGCGATATTAAACAAGCCCATGCCAAGGCGTTCAATGGCTTTTTGTTTGACAACTGGCAGTGGCGGATCAAAGTGAATGACCTTTTGCTGCAAAAGACTGAGTGGCACAGTAACCAAGACAGCCTCGGCCTGATAGCAGCCTTGGTCCGTCAAAACGTCGACCCCGTTGTCGCGCACCTGAATCGCTGTAACCACGGTGTTCAGCCTTACCGAGCACGACGCCGCCAGGCCTTGAATGATGGGAACATAGGTGTCAGACAGAATGGCGTGACCGCCGGGCAAACTCAATTCATGGTCCCAATTGCGCGCTGAAAGTCGCTGATAATCAGCGCCGACATAGCCTTGAAAAAAACCGAGTTTTCGCTTGAATAGATCCTGCTGCACCGGCGACAGCGCTTTGGGTTTAAAAAATGGCGCCAAGGCATCCGCCAGGGAAAGATCCTGAGGCGACTGTTGAGCGAAGTCTTTGGCGTAGATGAGACTGTTTTCGAAGTCTTCTTCAAAAGCGTCCAGAACTTCGGGGGGAATTCTTTGGCCATGGCGGTCAAACGTATAAAAACGGCCGACATCGACCGGTGAAAAGGAAACACCAAAGCGTTGCGCCAGTTCAACCATGGGATTGCCATCGAGACCATGAATCCAGTTCGCGCCGCGGCCCAGCGGGAAGCCGAAGGACGTATCATCGCAAATGCGACCGCCAACGCGATCACGGGCTTCGAGAACTTCGACTTTAAAACCTTTTTCCTGCAAACAAGTCGCAGCACCGAGACCGGCGAAACCGGCGCCGATGACGAGGACTTGGGCATTGGTTGACTGCATTGTTATACTTCCTGAAAATTTCCCCACGGAGCGGAGACGGTCAAGCTCATTTAACCTTAACCCCATCCCCGCCACGCTTTGGCATTGTTGAATAAAGCAGATTTCCCGTTAAAGTCCCCTTTCCTCCACGCTCTTTGTGGAGGAAAGGGGACTTTAACGGGAAATCTGCTTTATTCAACAACGCCCCAAAAGCATGGAAGAGAGGGGCTTTAACGGGAAATCTGCTTTATTCAACAATGCTGCGGAGAAAGAGCAAAGAGAACCACTATTCTGAAGCGTCTGCTGCTTCTTTCACAACCACTTTTTCAATTACGACCGGATCGACCGGCACATTCTGGTGACCAGCGCGGCTGGTGGTGGCTACTTTTTTAATCTTGTCGACCACATCCATGCCTTCGACCACTTTGCCGAACACGCAATAGCCCCAGCCATTGGCGGAATCCGCGGTGAAGTCCAGGAAATCATTGTCGACGACATTAATGAAGAACTGCGCCGTCGCGGAATGCGGGTCGGAAGTGCGCGCCATGGCAATGGTGCCCTTTTTATTGCTCTGGGCTTGCTTGGCCTCATTCTGAATCGCCGCTTTGGTTTTTTTCTGCTGCATCTCGCCGTCCATGCCGCCGCCTTGAACCATGAAGCCGTTGATCACGCGGTGGAAAATGGTGCCGTCATAAAAGCCTTCTTTGGCATAGCTTAAAAAATTCTCGGCGGTTTGTGGGGTATTTTTGAAATCGAGTTCGAGGGTAATTTCGCCGAAATTGGTTTTGAGAGTGACCATAATGCTATCCTGTTTAATGAGTTATTGGCGAGTATAGCGTAACTTGCCTCTTTATTGCGAGGAGGGTTAGAGGGAAGGTGGGGGGTGCTTTAAAGGCTGCAATCCATTAAACTACCTATCCACAAAACGAGCATTAAAAACGCTATGCCAGATGAAACGAAGGAGTTAGAGTCCGCCGGCTATCTCACGCAAGCCATTGATTTATTAGATAAAAATCAATTTAGCGGCTTCCTGGAGCAAATGGCTGCGCTCGGAGAATGGTTGCAAAAGAAGCACAATCTCCCTCACTATAAGGGTCATAAGGCCGCCTTGGCACAGGCAGTGGCAACTTTACAGACGCCGCTTGCCATCCGCAGCCTGCGACAAACCCTGGCCTTCGAGGTACTGCAAAATGCCTGGCAGGATTCCGGCCTGGCGCGCATGCAAGCGCTGCATTTTGTGGATCATGAGAATGTGCCCGGCGAAGCCAACACCTGTCAGCTACTCCAACAACCGGAAGAGCCCTACTGGCTCCTCATCCCGGTCAACGCGAACGGAGTCAAACAACCTTGCCTGGATCTGCGAACCCTCGATAAAACCGAGGATGCCCTGGCGCTCCTCGAGCAAAAGCGCAACGGCGTAGAAATCGACCTCGCACGCCTGCAGCGCGCCTTGCGACGCGCCACGCTGCCGACGCTGGATCAACGCAGTTTAGGCGCCAAAGCTGATTTAAGCAAAGACACTCGCCACCGCATCAAGCTGGGCCTGGAAGCGTTCAAACTGCTTTACCCCGAAGCAAAGCACGAAGCGGAAGCAGAAGCAGAAATCTTGCCGCAGCTGGTTTTATTAGATGAAGAGCCGACACCCGAAGCCTTCGCGCGTTATCCGGCCAATACTTATATTGTGCTTTACCCGCGGCGAGGGCGCAAAGGTCGCGTCTGGTTTTTGCAAGAGAAGGGCAAAAAACAACAACTCCAACAAGGCTTCAGCCTAGGAAAAATCCTGCGAGGATTATTGAACGAAGTCGTTGACAGTAGCAAAACTGCTTTCTCTGCCGACCTGTTGCAGGCTCTGGATGAGGAACAATTGCTGCTCTTGTCCGAAAACGAAATAATCCGCAAACGCGCTAAAACAGCCTTTGATAACAAAATCAGGTGCCTGCTCCTGGACGCTTACTTCCGCCACCTCGACGCGAAGGCCGTCAAAGCCATTCGCCATTACAAAACCACGCGGCAGAAAATACTGCATCTTTTCGAAAAAACAGTGGCCGCGCTCGCGGCGCTAGCCTACGGCGGGGTGTCTCTGATCGCTACCATGGTCGGCCTCTTTGTCGCCACCGGCATTGTCTGGAGCAATCCCGGCTTGGCCATCGCTGGGGTTTTATTGCTGGCGGCAGCCGTGATCCTGCCCGTCCCCACCACCTGGGCCAATTGGAAATTATTTTCAACTTACCTGCCCGCTTTCTTTGACAAAATCGGCGCCGAATACCGGGAAATCAACACGCCTAAAAAGAAGGCGCTGTTCTGGGGCCTTTCACTCCTGGCCCTGGCCACGGGGATCGCCTCTGGTGGCTTAACCTATACCGCGACCATCGCTCTGCCGGCGATGATGGGCCTGGGGGCCATCGGTTTTATTTTCCCCCCCTTAGGCGTCGCCTTCGCCGCCGCTGTCGCGCTTTCGCAGGCCGTGACCTTCATCCGCAATTTCTGCGATATCCTGCGCAAAGAAAATTCCTGGCAATCGTTTAAGAAACCGTTCGCTGACGTCAGCAAGATCCTGCGCAACAACAACGCCAGTTTTGGCCAGCGTCTCGCAACCTGGATCCTGGTGGGCGGGCTGACCTTGCTTTCGGCGCTCGGCCTGGTCATGAGCTGTTTTACCTCCACCCGTTCCGTGGGCAAATTTTT
Organism: Gammaproteobacteria bacterium; assembly: GCA_013286215.1. GTDB lineage: Bacteria > Pseudomonadota > Gammaproteobacteria > DSM-16500 > DSM-16500 > JABDGC01. The sequence continues at coordinate 12,498 of JABDGC010000014.1, read as the reverse complement.
TATCGATCAATTCAGGACAGCCCCTGAAAAAGCCTTGATCTGCGGCATCGCCATCAGCGCCGTCGCCTCCTTCCTAAGCCGGATTTATTTTACTTTAAGCAGCGGCTTTTCTTTCGCAAGCCAAGTCTGCAAGCGACTGTTTCAGCACGAACCGGGAAGGATCTCACTGAAAAAAGGCATCGGTGTGATCACCGACAGCATTTCGTCCGCCGCGTTTTATGCCTGGAGCATGATTCATTTGGCCCAGAAGACGCCCGAAGAATTCACGCAAGATATTGACCTTCATATCAGCGGCCTGGGAACCGTCCCGACGGCCTTGCTGGCGACCGGCGCCCTGCTGACCTCCGGCACCCGTGCTTTGGCCATTAACGTGAATCATGCCGGAAAACCCTCAGATCCCTATGCGGAAGCGCGCCAGAAAGCGGCCATTCAGCGCGTCAACAAAGGACAGGAGTACTACCTCAAAAAAAATCCACACGGTGTTTTCGCCTGCGCGAAACAAAAGGCAGAAGAGCAGACGACGCCCTGTTACGAAGCGTTCAGCTCGGCCACCTTGACGCGCACATAAGAACCCGGAGCCGGCTCTAAAGGCGGCAAGCCTCCCGCTCCCACCTGGCGTGCCGCCACTTTTTCGCCACTGTGCTGACGCAGCCATTTTTCCCAGCTAAGCCACCAAGAACCAGCCTCTTCTTTCGCGGCCTGAAACCATTCTGCCGCGGTCGCGGCAACAGCGTCGTTACGATAATAATTGTACTTCTTCCCTTCCGGCGGATTGATCGCACCGGCAATATGCCCCGAGCCGGCCAGCATAAATTGCATCGGGCCGGAGTGCAGCTTTATACCGGCATAAACCGACTTCCAAGGTGCAATATGGTCCTGCAAGGTGCCGACAAAGAAGGCCGGCGTCTCGACGCGCCTCAAATCGATCGGCGTCTCGTTCAAACGCAGGGCGCCGCTCTCTTTGAGACGATTTCGCAGGTACATCTCATGCAGATAGTAACGATGCATTGTTGCGGGAATATGGGTCGAGTCGTTGTTCCAAAATAAAAGCGCATGCGGCGGCGGCTCTTCGCCGAGCAAATAATTTTTGATGTAGTAAGACCAAATGAGCTCCTTGGGACGGAGCAGATTGAAGGTCGCCGCCATCTCGCGGCCGTCATAGTAGCCCTTGCGTCGCATTTCCTCCTCCAGCCATTCGACCTGGTTTTCATCGATCAGGGCGCCGAGATCGCCGGGTTCGCTAAAATCCAGCAGGGCGCAAAGGTAGGTGGCGCTGCGAATGCGCGGATCTTGATGCGCCGCTAAATAGGCCAAAGCACAGCTCAGCAGCGTGCCGCCGACGCAATAGCCCAGAGCCGAGACGTGACGCTCGCCGGTGGCCTGTTCAATGGCATCCAGCGCCGCCAAAGGTCCTTCCAAAAGATAAGCCGAAAAATCCTTTTGGGCGAAAGACGCGCCGGGATTGACCCAGGAAATCATAAAGACAGTATAGCCTTGCTGAACCAGCCAGTTCACCATGGAGAGGGAGGGATTCAAGTCGAGAATATAATATTTGTTGATCCAGGGCGGAATAAAAAGTAGCGGGCACCGAAAAACGCTTTTCGTTTGCGGCTCGTATTGGATCAATTGCATGATCTCATTCTGATAGATCACCTGGCCGGGCGTGATCGCCACGGTTTTCCCCACCTCAAAGGCCGCGACGTCGGTCATTTTAATTTGAAAAAATTCCTCGCCCTTTTGCAAGTCGTCGAGGGCATGGTCCAGGCCTTTTAATAAATTTTCCCCGTGGGTCTCAATTGTAGTCCGCCACACGTCGGGATTGGTCGCAGCAAAATTAGCCGGCGACAAAGCTTCGGCAATTTGTTTCAGGTAAAATTGAATTTGCCGCGTCGTTTTAGCGTCCAGTCCCTCCGCCAAGGGGAGCAAGGCTTGAAAATGGCGCACATGCAGCAGATAAAAATCTTTTATTAAATGGCAAAGGGGATTCTGTAACCAGGCCTCGCCTTGAAAACGCTTGTCCTCCGGCGCCCCTTCTTGGCTCGCCGGCGCTTCGGGCTGAGTAACCATGAAGCGTTGCCAGAGAAAAAATAGCTCCTGCCAATAAAGCAGCTGCAGATCCACCAGTTTTTCCGGCTTGCCCAGCAAATGCCGCAAAAATTTTTGATAGATTTGATTGAAATAAATCATTTGAAAAAGCGCTGCTGGCGGTATTCGCTTTTCAAGCAGCTTGCTGAAAAAAAACTGACTCTTGTCCGCCAGCTGGAAAAAATTAGCCGCCCACTCGGCGCCCTCTGCTTTCATCCGTTCTTTTTGCTGGTCTTCCATTGTCTCTCCTGCTCTTCCTGACTTCCTTTTTCTTCAGCCATGCAGCAATCATTTTCGGCAACCGTTTATTCGTCTTTTGACTGAGATAAATTCCAATGTGGCCGGCGGGCAAAATTTTCTGGCAAGGCACCGCCAAGGGAAGATATTTTCCCAGTATACGCGAAGCGCGGGGTGGAACGATATGATCATCACGCGCTATCACATTTAAAATCGGCGTTGTGACCGACCGCAAATCAACGCAATAATTATCTAGGACAAATTTACCACGAAGCAGCGCATTTTGCTGGTAAAATATTTGAATAAATTGAGAAAACGCCTTTCCAGCCTGGTCCGGGGTATCCAGTAGCCATTTTTCGACGCGAAAAAAATCTTGGAGCCAGGTTGAATCCGGCTGCAGGCGCGACACCTGGTCCAGCAAGACCAGGTATTTTTTCCCTAACAGCTGAAAGGGCCGGAGCCCCCTAAAGAGATTTGCTAACCAGGGACCGGGAATATTGCCCTGCGCTTTCACCAAGCGCTCTACCGGGGCGCGCTGCGCCCAGCGGCTTAAAACATCGCCCTTGGTTTGAAAGTCAATCGGCGTTGAAATCAGCACCAGACGGCGCAGGTCTTCAGGAAACAAACTCGCATAGCACAAACTCAGCACACCGCCTTGGCAAATGCCGAGAAGATCCACCTGCGCTTGTCGGCTACAGCTTTTAATTTCTTGAATGCAGTTTCTTAAATAACCAGCAATATAAGTACTCAAAGACAGGCTGTGGTCTGCCGCGGAAGGGTAACCCCAGTCCAGCAAGTAGACATCGCGGCCCGCTTGTAACAAGCCCTTGATAAAAGATTGCTCCGCGGAAAAATCCAAAATGTCCGGCCGATTGATCAAAGCGAAAACAATCAAGAGCGGCGTCGTGGCAACTGTTTTGACCTGTGGCCGAAAGCGATAGAGGATGAGTTTATTTTCACGATAAATTATTTCCTTGGGCTGGGTCGCGAATTCAATGTTTCCCAGTTGATGAAAGAACGCCTTGCTTTGCAGCAGCTTGTTATAAATGTCACTGGCTTCCTGCTGAATCGACGATTTCACAAACATTCGCTTCACCCCTCCATATCTCCCTGCTTCCACGCTGTTGGTGAAGGAAGGGGCAAGGGGAAGGAGATCCTCTATTTCCACCTTCATCCCTCTCCATCATAGAGGTTTTCTCTTAGAAAGATCAATGTTAAAATGGCACCATAACAAATGGTTCACAACCCATCACCATCTCTTGAGGAGTTCTTGATGCCGCTTTATCCACAATACGCCCCTTATTTGCAAACCGCCGCCCTCGCCTACCAGCGGGAACATCTCCGCTTTCCTCCAGCCTATGAAGAAAACTATCTCCAGAATCTCGAAGAAGCGTTGCACGAATTACAAAACACACACTCGCTGTGGGCACCGGAAAACTGCGCCGCCTTGACGCGCCAGCCTTTAGACAATTATCACTTTGCCGCCGATTTTAGAAAATTAAGGCAGGCCGGCATTCTGCTGCAACCCGTTTTTAACGCACTGATTGCGAATATTCGTTTTAGCGCTGAACTCACCGAAGGCTTTTTGATCCTGCAGCGGGGTGGGCTTTTAGGCTTTTTCGGCAATATCGAGGCCCTGACTCAAAATCCACGACGTGCTCCCGAGCTGGCACACGCCTTTATCGCTTTACAACAGGCGTCGCTTTTCAATGCGGAAACGCGCTCCGCCTTACTTAATTATCCTCAGCTGCTTCCCGCTGTTCTTTTATTCCTGAAAAACAAGCTGTTAAATAAAGTGACCTGGGTCAGCTTCGTGAAGAACCTTGCTCACCTAAACAACCTGACCGGCATCTTTACTGAACTTGCTCTGGATCACGCTTTAAATGCAGGCACTTATCTTGAGGTCATCCAAGTCGCGCACTATGCCCACCTGCTGCAACCCGCCGTGATGCAACTCCGATTGGTGGGACGCCTGAAAGGCAATCTTTCCACCCTCATTCAAAATCGAGAGCATAGCAAGGCTTTGTCCGAGGGAATTTTTAATTTTTATTATGGCGAAGTTGTCCTGGAGCAAGACGACCTGGATCTGCTTTTCAAATTCGCTCCGCAGGCCCAACCGCTTTCTTCAGTCATGATCGCCTTAAAACATCTGAACTTGCTGCAAGCCTACCGTCCCCTCCTCGCTGAACAGGGTCTGAAAGCGGAAACCCTGTTGGCTTTGTTTGATCTGTTAAAAGAGAAAGGACTGTTCGTGCGCGACAATATCGCCGTTGCTTTTCGGCAGATTCACCACCTGGACAAGCTGCTGCAAGCCTGCAAAGCCCATCCCGCCCTGACGCAGCCTGAATTTAACAGGCTTGTCGGAGAACTGCAGGCCGAACGCAGGCTACACCTGGCCGGAGGGAGCTCTGGCTTGGAAGCTGGAAATGCGGCAGGTTCTCACTTTTTTGGTGCAGGACAGAGCGCAATACCGATACCGAAAGACAACGCGCAAAAACCGCATTATCGTAGTAAGCTTTGAAACCTAGGTAAATATTAGGTAAATATTCGGTAAATATTCGGCTTTCCCTTCCATATCCCCCTTCCTCCACGCTTTTGGTGGAGGAAGGGGTTAGGGGAAGGAGGTATTATTAGTAAATATTCGGTCCCCATTTTAAATTCCCCTCTCCTCCACGCTTTTAGTAGAGGAGAGGATTAGGGAGAGCGGAGGTGTTATTAATTATAATTCGCTGATTATGATTAATTTTATACCTCCTTCCCCTTACCCCTTCCTCCACCAAAAGCGTGGAGGAAGGGGGATATGGAGGGTGGAGCGGATATATGCACCTAGCGAAACATTCCATCCATAATTTCGCCAAAGGCGGCCAGGAATTTATCGGTGTGTAGCCACTTCTGATAGACTTCTTCACCGCACTCCAGCCAGAGTTCATAAAAATCTCGCAGCGATTGCGGCGAGGTTTTCTTTTCGATTTTGGTGCGCATTTTTTCATGCAAAAGATTTACCGATTCATCTGTCATTTCAGCCAGCATGGAAAAATATTTTGGAAAGAGCGACTGCCTGGAGGGATCAATGGGCGGGAGAAAATGAAAAAAATTCTGTTGGCTTTTAATTTGCGCCTTAAAATAATAAATCATTTCATCGAGGGCAAATAAGGCTTCTTCCTCGTTGGCATAGGGACTGGAAAAAAACTGGTCCAATAAAGGCAGGCTTTGTTCAAAAAACTGTTTGGATTGCTTTAGCCAGATTTCATGTCCTTGTAAAAAATCCTTGTTTAAATAATCGTCATTTTGCATGTGAACTCCTTTTCAAGGCTGCTTTTATCTTAACCTAGATCAGGCGGGAATAACACCTGCTCTCCCTTCCCCCATAGGCGTCAAGCTAAGCAAAATACCCTCTCCTCCACGTTTTTGGTGGCGGAATATTTTGCTTAGCTTAACGCCTATGCTCCCTTCCCCTTGCTGGAATCCAGCATCTCGCTTTGCTTTATTGGCAAGTTCCGTTACAATTCTTCGCTATGACCATCCCCACTATTTTTCATTCTCTCAATGAGGCACAACGCGAAGCCGTCACGGCGCCGTTGGGGCATCAGCTCGTCCTGGCCGGAGCCGGCAGCGGCAAAACCCGCGTGCTAACCTATCGCATCGCCTGGCTGGTGCATCAGGAAAAAGTGTCACCGGCCAATATCTTGGCCGTCACCTTCACTAACAAAGCCGCCAGCGAGATGCGGCAGCGGATTGAAACCTTGTTGGGGACTTCCGCGCGAAATTTATGGGTCGGCACCTTTCATAATCTCAGCCACCGCCTCTTGCGGCTGCATTGGCGCGAAGCCGGACTGGCTGAGCATTTTCAAATTCTGGACTCTGACGATCAATACCGTCTTCTGCGCCGTCTCATCGCCTCACTCAACCTTGACGAAGATAAATTCCCAGCTAAAGAGGCACAGTGGTTTATCAACGGTCAAAAAGACGAAGGCCTGGAAGCCGGGCAACTCTCGGCGCACGGCAATCCTATCCAACAAAAATGGATCCTGATTTACAGCGCCTACGAAGAAGCTTGCAAACGCGCCGGCTTGGTTGATTTCGCTGACCTGCTACTCAAGGTCCATAAGCTCTGGCAAAATCACCCTGAACTGCTGGCGCACTATCAAACCCGTTTTCGTCACCTGCTTGTCGACGAGTTTCAAGACACCAATGCCATGCAATACGCCTGGGTGCGCCAATTGGCTGGCCAGAACAGCTATATCACCATCGTCGGCGACGACGACCAGTCCATTTATGGCTGGCGCGGCGCGCAGGTGGAAAACCTTGAGCGTTTTCGCCGTGATTTTTCCCAAGTCAGTTTAGTCCGCCTAGAACAAAACTACCGTTCCACCGGCACCATTCTCAAGGCGGCCAACGCGCTGATCGCCAACAATCAAAGCCGGTTTGGCAAAAATCTCTGGACCACTCAGGGCGAGGGCGACAAGATCACGCTCTACGCCGCCTTCAATGAATTTGACGAGGCCCATTTCATCGCCAACCGCATTCGCGAACAGCAGGACCGCGGCCTGGCCTTGAATAACATGGCCATCTTGTACCGCTCGAACGCGCAATCCCGCGTGCTGGAAGAAACGCTGATCCATTACGGCATTCCCTACCGGATTTATGGCGGTCTACGCTTCTTCGAACGCGCGGAAATCAAGGACATGCTCGCCTATCTGCGCCTCTTGACCAACTTCAGCGACGACGCCTCCTTTGAACGCATCATCAATCTGCCAACACGCGGGATCGGCGACAATACACAGGCGCTGATTCGCGAGCACGCCAAGCACAGCGGACTTTCCTCCTGGCAAGCAGCCGAACAATTGCTGGTTGAAAAACGCATTCCGGCGCGCACCGCCTCCGGTGTTTCACATTTCCTCGAGCTGATTAAAACCCTCCGCAACGATGTGCAAGGCCTCTCGCTGCATGAAACCGTGCAACACGTGGTCTACAATAGCGGACTCCTTGAGCATTACCGCAAGGAAAAGGGTGAAAAAGGCATTGCCCGCGTGGAAAACCTGGAGGAATTGATCAACGCTGCTAAAGAGTTTGAACCCGAGGCAGACGCAGAACAACAACGAATCCCGCCGTTGTCAGCCTTTCTGTCCTATTCCGCGCTGGAAGCCGGCGAAGGACAGGCCGGTCTTTCGCAAGACAGTGTGCAACTGATGACGCTGCATTCCGCCAAAGGCCTGGAATTCGCCGTGGTCTTTCTGGCCGGCTGCGAAGAAGGTCTCTTCCCACATTATCTGTCACAGGAAAGCCCGGAGAAACTGGAAGAAGAACGCCGCCTCTGCTACGTTGGCGTGACCCGCGCAATGCAAAAATTATATCTCTGCTATGCCGAAGCGCGTCAGCTTTATGGTAAAAACACCCACAACCGCCCCTCACGCTTTCTGCAAGAAATCCCCGCCGGCCTAATCGAAGGTATCCGCGTCAAAACCAAAGTCACCCTGCCCGAATCGATGACGACCAAGGCCGAACCCCAAGCCATCTCGGGTCTACGCATCGGTCAACAAGTCGTGCACCCCCAATTCGGCGAAGGCATCGTCCTGCAACAAGAAGGCCAGGGCGACCGCGCCCGCCTCCAAATCCGCTTCGCCCGCGTCGGCGTGAAATGGCTGATCGCGAGTTATGTGGAGCAGGTTTAAAGATTTTTTATAAGTGATTGTATTTATTTACTATTATTAAAACTTAAAAGGATTTCGCTCCTTTTAAGTTGTCTTTAAATGGAGTATACTCCTTTTAAGTAAATATGGATCTTGACCTCCATGACCCTCAAACGCTGGTTAGACTTAAAGCTGCCTACGGGACAATCGGCTTTCCTATGGGGGGCGCGTAAAACGGGCAAATCCACCTATTTAAAACAGCATTTTCCGCGTTCTATTTTTTATGACTTATTAAAAACGGATGAATTAACTCGCCTGCTTGCCGCGCCACATTTACTACGGGAGGAACTCATTAGCCTCAGCACCGATCAATTAAAACAACCCGTAATTATTGATGAAATACAAAAAGTGCCGGTGTTGTTGAATGAAATCCATTGGCTCATCGAAAACAAGAAAATGAGCTTCATTCTATGTGGCTCTAGCGCCAGAAAATTGAAACGAGGTGCGGCCAACTTATTGGGCGGAAGAGCCTGGCGTTTTAATTTTTATCCATTGGTTTATAAAGAGATCCCCGAGTTTGACTTATTAAGAGCACTCAATCAGGGCTTGCTGCCTTCTCATTATTTATCAGATCAAGCACCCCGAATGTTACGTGCCTACATTAGCGATTATTTAATCGAGGAGATCCAAGCTGAAGGCCTGGTAAGAAATCTACCTGGATTTGCTCGCTTTATGGACTTAGTCGGTTTTAGCAACGGCCAAATGATTAATTTCGCCAATCTTGCCCGGGATTGCGCCGTCGACGCGAAAACAATTAAAGAATATTATCAAATACTCGAAGATACCTTACTTGGCTACGCCATCTTGCCCTTTCATAAAAAAGTAAAGCGTGAACTCATCCAATCAACACCCAAATTTTATTTATTTGACATCGGCGTGGCAAATTACCTCAAACACAGAAAAATTGCGCTGCTGCGGGGCACCGATGCTGGCGACGCTTTTGAACATTATATTCTGATGGAATTAATCGCTTATTTGGGCTTGAATGAAATAGACTCGCCTATCCGCTACTGGCGTAGCAAGTCGGGACTGGCGGTTGATTTTGTGTTGAATGAGGGAAAAACAGCCATTGAAGTGAAAATTTCTTCCTCGCCTCATTTAAGCGAGCTAAAGGGTTTAACAACCTTCTGCGAAGACTACAAGCCAAAACAGGCTCTCGTCGTTTGCCTCGCGCCTCGGAAAAGAATTCTTGCGACGATCAATCAAACTCCAATTGAAGTCTTGCCCTGGCAGGACTTTTTGGAAAACTTATGGAACAAGAATTACGAATATTGATTATATTAATATAAAACGACCTTCTCTACTCCACCGTCACCGATTTCGCCAGGTTGCGCGGCTGGTCGACATCCGTTCCTTTTAACACCGCCACATGGTAGGCCAGCAATTGCAAGGGTAGGGTATAGACGATCGGCGCCACCACGGGATGCATGGCGGGCATGGTTAAAAGGTGCATGTGTTTGGCGTTGAATTCATTAGGTGCGTCCGTCAGCACATAGAGCTCGCCGCCACGGGCCTGAACCTCGGCTAAATTCGATTTCACTTTTTCGAATAATTCATTCTTGGGCGCAAGTGCGATCACCGGCATATAGCGGTCGACCAAGGCCAGCGGACCATGTTTCAATTCGCCGCCGGGATAGCCTTCCGCGTGGATATAGGAAATTTCCTTGAGCTTCAAGGCACCCTCGAGCGCGATGGGATAGAGCGAGCCGCGCCCTAAAAACAAGGCGTGCTGTTTGTCGATAAACCGGTGGGCCAACTGGGCGATTTGTCCGTCGCAAGCCATCACCTGCTTCAAAAGCAGAGGCAAGCTATGCAGCGCGGAAATAATCGCGGCATCCTGCTCCGGCGACGGACGCTGCTTTTTTCCAAGCACCGCAGTGAAAAGCAGCAGGGCCAATAATTGCGTCGTGAAGCCCTTGGTGGAAGCGACGCCAATTTCCATGCCAGCACGCGTTAAAAACACGTGGTCGGCCTCGCGCGTCAGCGTGCTTTTCGGCACATTGCAAATTGCCAGGGTGTCGAGATAGTTCATTTTTTTGGCCAGGTGCAACGCGGCCAAGGTATCGGCGGTTTCCCCAGACTGCGACAAGGTGATAAACAAGGTTTGCGGCGGCACCACCGGTTTACGGTAGCGGAATTCCGAGGCAATTTCGACCGAAACCGGGACACCGGTCAAAGCCTCAAGCCAGTATTTGCCGACGAGAGCGGCGTGATAACTGGTGCCACAGGCCACCAGGTGCACCGCCCTGACCTCGCCCAATTTACTCTGCAAGGCCAGACCAAAGACCGCCTCGTTCAGTTGTTTCTGTCCCACCCGTCCATCCATGCAGGTTGTGACGGCCTGCGTCTGCTCGGCGATTTCCTTGCGCATGTAGTGGCGGTATTCCCCGCGATCCACTACATCATAGTGGCCGTCAACCGGATGTAATTTACGCTCAACCAACTTACCAGCCGCGTTATAGATGCGAACACTCTCACAGCTCAAATCCGCCAGGTCCCGGTCTTCCAAATAAATAAATTGCTGGACAACATGCAAAAGCGCTAAGACGTCGGAGGCGATAAAGTTTTCGCCGATGCCCTTGCCGACCACCAACGGACTACCATGGCGCACGCCGATTACGCGGCCCGGTTCTCTGGAGGAAATAATGGCCAGCGCATAGGCGCCTTCCAGCTCCTTGACCACGGTCTGGACGGCCTTAAGCAAATCCGGCGTTTTTTGATAATGGTAATGAATATAATGCACGACAACTTCGCTGTCCGTTTCAGAGGAGAAGCTATAGCCCTGCTCCTGCAAAAACGCGCGTAGGGTTTCGTGATTTTCAATGATGCCGTTGTGTACCAGGGAGACTTCGTCATGCGAGACAAAGGGATGGGCATTGCGCTCCGAGGGCTCACCATGCGTCGCCCAGCGTGTGTGCGCAATGCCCGTGTTGCCGCGCATTCTGAGGGCCGTCGCCGGATCCAGCAGTGCTTTTTCCAATTCGCTGACTTTGCCAAGAACGCGCAGACGATTTAACCGATTTTGCTGATCCAGCATGGCGATGCCGGTCGAATCATAGCCACGATATTCCAGTCGCCACAGGCCTTCGATTAAAATTTTCTCGACGTGGCGTTCTGCCACCGCTCCCACAATCCCGCACATATTAAATCCGCTCCTTTTGCTTTTTCTTCTCTGGGCGCCGCCAGGCTTCGACGGTGAGTTGTTTGGCCCGCGCCAGCGTCAACCGTTGCGGCGGCGCATTCTTGGTGATCGTGGAACCCGCACCGATGGTCGCGCCTTCTCCAACGGTCACCGGCGCAATCAATTCCGTTCCCGAACCAATGGAAGCGTCGTCGCCGATCCAGGTTTTATTCTTGTCGACGCCGTTATAGTTGGCTGTAATAGTTCCCGCCCCAACATTGACGCGCTTGCCCACTTCGGCGTCGCCGAGATAGCTTAAATGGTTAACCTTGCTATCCTGGTCAATAAAGCTATTTTTAATTTCGACAAAGTTGCCGATATGAACCTTGGGCGCCAAAACCGTGCCTGGCCGCAGGCGCGCAAAGGGACCGATGATGCAGTCCGCCGCCACCTCGGCACCGTCGATCACGCTATTGGCGCGAATTTCCACGCGCTCGCCGATCTGCGCATTACGCAGGTAAACGTTGGGGCCGATAACACAGCCCTTGCCGAGCACTACGCGGCCTTCGATGACCACGTTCACATCGATGATCACGTCAGCGGCGACAATCAATTCACCGCGCACGTCGAAGCGCCGCGGATCATACAGGGTCACGCCCTGGCAGAGGAGTTTTTGCGCGTAGCGTTCCTGATAAAAACGTTCCAACTGGTTCAACTGTACGCGATCGTTCACGCCAAGAATTTCTTCGGTGAAGGCCGGCTGAAGCGTATGGATGTGCCGTTTTTCCTTGAGCGCCAGCGACACGATATCCGTCACATAGTATTCACCCTGGGCATTGCGCGGTGACAAGGTGGGCAGCCATTTTTTTAAAGAGGCGGCGGGAGCATAATAAATGCCGGGGTTTATTTCACAAATCCGCCGTGTTTTTTCATCGGCGTCTTTTTCCTCGACAATAGCGGTCACCGCTCCTTGTTCATCGCGCACAATGCGGCCATAGCCTTGGGGATTGGCTAAAGTCGCCGTGATTAAGCCAATGGCCTCGGCTGGCGTTTCCCGCATCAGGCGTTGCAGGGTTTCCGGGGAAATCAGCGGCACATCGCCATACAAGGCCAGCACCTGCTCGTCGTCGCGCACCTGTGGCAAGGCCTGCAGCAAGGCATGGCCGGTTCCAAGCTGCTTGTCCTGCGGCAGCCAAGTCGCGGGATAATGCGCAAGGGCTGCGCGGACGCGTTCGCCCGCGTGGCCATAAATAACCAGCGGTGGCTCGGAAGAAAGGCTCAAGGCCGTCTGCAGCACATGCTCCAGCAAGGGCTTCCCCGCCAGCGGATGCAGAACCTTGGGAAGCTCTGAATACATGCGCTTTC
>JABDGC010000013.1:33255-35798 GCA_013286215.1 Gammaproteobacteria bacterium | reverse complement strand
TGAAAAAACACCCCTCAGTGCCGATTTCGCGACGCGAGAAATAGTGCGCGCTTCCACGACGCTTGAGATGTTACTGCAAAAAATAGCTGAATTACAAAGCCGCTTGCCGCGGCGGGCAGAGGATTGGGTCGCCTTAGAGCAGCTCAAAAGGGATGTTTCCAAAAGCTATGCTAAAAAACTCTTTACCAGGTTATACGCAGACCTGTCCCCGCAAGATGGACTGACCTTTGTGGCTGCGGAGAATGACAACGCCACCGCTTTCCGTCTGTTGCGTGCCGAGGAAAAACTAGCTTCTGAGACGACCAGCGCCGATGGCTGGGTGCCCTTGCACGTGGCTGTGTTCAACGACTCACGAAAAATCATCGATCTCTTGACGGCAGAAGGTGTGGACCTGTCGTGTACAACAGTAGCATTAGGCCTCACCGCGGCGCATTTTGCCGCAGCAGCGGGTTATACGGAGATACTCGGAAAAATCATTGCGCATTCCACCCCCGATATTTTAAATATGGCCGACTCTAGCAATGGAACGCCTCTTTACGCAGCGGTCCTAAAAGGGCGGGTCCAAGCCGCCCAGTTGCTAATTGATGCGGGCGTCAATGTTAATCAAGCGGCTGATTCCGGATGGTCGCCCCTTCACCGCTCAATCCAGGAAAATCATTTTAAGATATTTGAAAAGTTGGTAGAAAAGGCGGATTTAAATCAAGTGGTGCCTCGCACGGGAATGACCCCCATTGCTTTAGCCGCAGAGTACGGGCGCATCGAGTTTCTACACGTTCTGCTTGGAAAGGTTCCGCCGGTGGATATCAGGAAAAAAAGCAGGTATGATCGCACGCCCTTGATGCATGCGATACAGAACGGTCATGTTGCCGCGGCAAAAATGTTGATCGAATCATTGGAGGCGAAGGATTTGAATGAATGCGACAACAGGGCCGTCTCAGCTTTGCACATGGCAATTGAGCGCAATGACCTTGAACTCGTTCAAGCCTTGATTTTGAATGGAGCGGACGTGAATCTCAAAGCAGGACCCGAGGAGAAGACACCGCTGCAGTTGGCCATCTTGGGACACAAGGTAGAAATCGCGAATTTTTTGCTGGCACATGGCGCGAACCCTAGAATTGAGGATCTTCATGGTCAATCCGCCTTGTCGCGAGGGACTCCACTCGCGGATGCAACCGCACGAAAAGAGGCTCTATTTTTGGCAATGGATAGCTGGTTGAAGGAGCTTGAGAAAGCATATTCTGCCCGGATCTCGCCGGCTTCGATCACCACCGAATTTGTCGCCCTGAGGCAGCTGATCGAGAAAGATTTTGCAGCAAATTATGAGTTATTTTTGCGGCGCTACGACAAACGAGCCTTCGGCAACAATGATCATGTGCTGATCGCCTTTATCGCCGCGAAGCAAGGGTGTAAAACCATCTTAGAGCTCGTGCGTTTTCAAATCGATGTCAACGCAAAAAACCCAGCGGGTTATTCGCTTTCGCAAGTCGCAGCAGCCTATCACCATTCTGAGCTTGCGCGTCTCTTGCACGATTACGAGCAGACGCAGGAGTAAAAAGGGCAGGGCAGACTGCCGCGCGTTGGCCTTTTTATCGATGATCCTTCTGTGGTGCCGCCCTCGCTTGCACCAATAGTAGCCCGAAGTAAGAAGCCGGACTCTTAGAATGATCATCATTTTATATAAATTATGAATAAAATGATCTACTTATGCAGCCAGCCCCGGCGTCATGCCAGCACAAAGCGCCTCAGCGCCGACTATAATTAAAAAGAGCTCAATACACACAAGAGCAAGAATTAGCGCGAGAGAGCAAAAATGCCCGATTACAGCCATGATAATCTTATGAATCACTTTAAAGCGATGGGCCATAATTTGCTGCTCAATGGTGTATGCATGGGTGTGGCTCAAATGTCCATTCAAGCCTTCCTTGCGGGTCGTGGGGAATTTGTGCGGTTTAACAAGAGGCTGGAATTTCTTGCCGCAGCCTCGCCGCTGGAGTTAAGTAATCGCATCAAAAAGGCACGGGAGACGATTGCCGAGCGAAGCAGAAAAAAACGCTTAGAGTCTAAATTTGCCGAAGGCGAGCGGGTTCTTGTGGATTTAAGCGAGGAAGAGCAGCTGCTGACGGAGACGGAGGCCTTTTTTGGCGGTGTTGAGCTCTATCTTGAGCCTACTCGGCACAGAGCGTTGTTTTCGAAAGCCGTTCCGCAGTCGCAGACTCAAGACATTCTTCCGTTCATGGAGTCGACTGCTCTGGTTGAACAAGGTGGAATGCGGGTGGCGGACGCCTATGCCGGCATCTATTCCCGCCTTGAATTAACAGACTATTTTAATCGTTTAACTCAAATTCTTTTGCATTCCTGTCCACCTTGCGATTTTGCAATGGGGGTAGGCTCGATTAATCATCGTATCAGTGTCTTATTTGATAGCGTGCGTGGCAGCTGGATTATGATCGATGTGAATGGCTTGCCGCCAAAAGAACTTACAACGGGAGCTGAACTTGCTGACACGGTTTTTGAGTCCTTGACGACAAAGGCAGGAGAGGAAA
>JABDGC010000013.1:0-33155 GCA_013286215.1 Gammaproteobacteria bacterium | reverse complement strand
CGATGTGAATGGCTTGCCGCCAAAAGAACTTACAACGGGAGCTGAACTTGCTGACACGGTTTTTGAGTCCTTGACGACAAAGGCAGGAGAGGAAAGCGCGGCGAAGTACGCTGCACTGAGCACTACCGTTTATGCAATGGAAAAAAGTGAATCGCAGGTAAAAAGAATCATGCAAACACTAAAACAATCCAAGGAATTTAAAGCTGCGCATGACGTCGTTCGGAGTAAAGTGACACGAAGAACAGGGAAAATGAATGTTTCCTTAGCGCAAATCGCTGTATACGGCGGGCATCGAGATCTCCTCACATCGATCTCTGCAATACATCGAGGCGCCTTAAGCGAAGGTGATCATGAGGGAGTCACCCCTCTTTATCGTGCCGCGGCATTAAATGATGCAGAGACTGTGAAACAGCTTGTGGACGAAGGCGTGCCTCTGGAGACAAAAAATAATAAAGGGCATAGTCCCCTTTACGGGGCTATTTACTTTAATCAAATTGAAGCAATGGCTGTCTTACTGGATGCAGACAAAAGCCTGACATCCGCTCCCGCAGACAACGTTGGATCGCTGCCGCTGCATCTGGCGGCGGCATTAAATAATGTCGAAGCAATGCAATTATTGGTCCGAAAAGGTGCCAATCCACGTGCGGAGCTTGCGGGTGGTTGGTCGCTGATTGCGATCGCCGCTAAATACGGATCGGTTGAGGCGTTGAATGCTTTGCTTGATCTTGATCCGACAGTAGACATTGATAAAGCAACAGACAATGCAACGACACCTTTAATGGCGGCTATAGAGGGAGGTCATACCAAAATAGTCGAAGTCTTAGCTGAAAAGAAAATTGATTTAGAAAAGCGAAATCGTGCAGGAAAGACTGCTTTGCACTTGGCCATTGCAAATAATGCGCTTGCAGCGCTGGAAGTCTTGATCTGCCACGGCGCTGCGGTGGACGCGGAGGATGGAGACGGCAATACGCCCTTGCATCTTGCGGCGAGACTGAGCAATCGGGCGCTGTTTGACTTTTTAGTCCAGCATGGTGCTTCAAAAGTAAAAACAAACAAGGCCGGAAAAACCCCCCTCTGCCCTGATTTTGCGGCATGGGATATTGTGCGGGCTTCCACGGCGCTTGATTCATTATTGCAAAAAATAGCCGCATTAAAAAGCTGCCAGCCGCGGCGGGGAAAGGATCTTGCCGCCTTAGAGCAGCTCCAAAGGGATGTTGCAAGAAGTTATGCTAAAGACCATTTTACCGAGTTATACTCCGGTTTATCCGCGCAAGACGGGCTGGCCTTTGTGGCTGCGGAGAATGACAATGCCGACGCTTTCGAGCTACTGTGCGCCGAGGAAAAAATATCGATCGATACGACCAACGCTGCTGGCTGGGTGCCTTTGCACATGGCTGCGCTCAGCGACTCACGGAAAATCATCGATCTCTTGACGGCAAAAGGCGTGGACTCGTCGCGTGCAACAGCAGCGACAGGTCTCACCGCGGTGTATCTTGCTGCAGAAGCGGGTCATACAGAGATACTCAGAGAAATCATTGCGCATACAACCCCCGATATTTTAAATATGGCCAACTTTAGCAATGAAACGCCGCTTTATGCCGCTGTCATGAAAGGGCGGGTCCAAGCTGCCCAACTGCTCATTGAGGCGGGCGTTAATGTTGATCAAGCGACTTTTAGCGGATGGTCGCCCCTCCATTGCGCAATCCTGGAAAATCATTTTAAGATCTTTGAAATGTTGGTAGAAAAGGCTGATTTGAATCAAGAGGTGTTTAGCACGGGAATGACCCCTGTTGCTTTAGCGGCAGAATACGGGCGCATCGAGTTTCTGCGTGTTCTACTTGCAAAGGCTCCGCCGGTGGATATCCGGAAAAAAGGCATGCGTGAGCGCACGCCCCTGATGCATGCGATACAGAACGGCCATGTCAACGCGGCAAAAATGTTGATTGAATCATTGGAAGCGAAGGATTTGAATGAATGCGACAGCAACGGCGTCTCCGCCTTGCACATGGCAATTGAGCGCGATGATCTGGAGCTCGTTCAAGCGTTGATTTTGAAGGGGGCGGACGTGAATCTTGAAAAAGGACCGGAGGCGCAGACACCGATCCAGTTGGCTGTCTTTGGGCACAAGGTGGAGATCGCTTATTTTTTGCTGGCAAACGACGTGAACCCCTTGAAAAAGGATCTGCGTGGCCAATATATTTTGTCGAGCGGGAGTCCGATCGCGGCTGCAGTTGTACGAAAAGAGGCTATTTTTTTAGCAATGAATGGTTGGATGAAAGAGCTGGAGAAAGCGTATTCTGCCCAGATCCCGCCGGCTTCGATCACCGCCGAGTTTGCTGCCCTGGAACGGCTGATCGAGAAAGATTTTGAAGCAAACTATGAGTCTTCTATGCGGCGCTACGACAAACGATCCTTCGGTAACAATGATCATTTGCTGATCGCCTTTATCGCTGCGGAAAAAGGGTGTAAAAAAATCCTGGAACTCGTGCACTCTCAAATCGATGTCAACGCAAAAAATCCAGCGGGTTTATCACTTTCCCAAGTCGCCGAAGCCTATCATCATTCGGAGCTTGCGCGTTTCTTGCATGATTACGAGCAGAAGCAGGAGCAGGAGCAAAAAGGACGGGGCAGACCACCGCGTGTTGGTCTTTTTAGCGATGATCCCTCTGTAGCGCCACTCTCACTTGCACCCAAAGCGGTTGGGATTGCAGGCTCGCCTTATGAGCAACTCAAGAAAACAATCCTGGAAGAAGCGCGGTCGATTGAAACAGCAAAAAAGGGACCGCTTGAATCGAGTTCGTCCCGTCATCGTAAAGCGCTTCAATACATCGAAATTAGAGAGAAACTGGCTGCATGTGACAGGGTCGCTGGCAAACAAGCGGATAAGTACGCCTATCTAAAAGCCCAATGCGAAGACCAGCATTCGCTTCTGCACTATGCCTTGCATCTCACGTCGAATATGGACGAGAAAGCAAGTAGTAGTGCTAGTAAAAATGTTTTTGAAAAAATCGCAGAACTGGACGCCCAAATAGCAGCCCGGAGTAAGAAGCCGGACTCTTAGAATGATCATCATTTTATGTAAATTATGAATAAAATGATCTATTTATGCAGCCCTACCTCCTCGTCACATCAGCACAAAACGCCTCATCGCCGACTATAATTAAAAAGAGATCAATACACACACTAGCAAGAATTAACGAGAGAGAGTAAACATGCCCGATTATAGCCACGAGAATCTTATCAATCATTTTAAAGCGATGGGCTATGATTTATGGGCAAGTGGCGTATGCGTGGGTGTGGTGCAAATGTCCATTCAAGCCTTCTTTGCGGGCCGTGAGGAGTTTGCGCGGTTTAATAGGCGGTTGGAATTTCTTGCCGCATACTCGCCGCTGGAGTTAAGTAATCGCATCAAAAAGGCACGGGAGACGATCGCGGAGCGAAGTAGAAAAAAACGCTTTGAGTCTAAACTAGCCGAAGGCGAGCGGGTTCTTGTGGATTTAAGCGAGGAAGAGGAGCTGCTCACGGAGACGGAAGCCTTTTTTAGTGGTGTTGAGCTCTATCTACAGCCCATTCGGCACAGAGCGTTGTTTTCAAAAGCCGTTCCGCAGTCGCAGGTTCAAGACATTGTTCCGTTCATGGAGTCGACTGCTCTGATTGAACAAGGTGGAATGAGGGTGGCGGACTCCTATGCCGGCATCTATTCCCGCCTTGAATTAACAGACTATTTTAATCGCCTAACTCAAATTCTTTTGCACTCCTGTCCACCTTGCGATTTTGCAATGGGGGTAGGCTCGATTAATCATCGTATCAGTGTCCTATTTGATGGCGTGCGTGGCAGCTGGATTATGACCGATGTGAATGGCTTGCCGCCAAAAGAACTTACAACGGGAGCTGAACTTGCTGACACGGTTTTTGAGTCCTTGACGACAAAGGCAGGAGAGGAAAGCGCGGCGAAGTACGCTGCACTGAGCACTACCGTTTATGCAATGGAAAAAAGTGAATCGCAGGTAAAAAGAATCATGCAAACACTAAAACAATCCAAGGAATTTAAAGCTGCGCATGACGTCGTTCGGAGTAAAGTAATGCGAAGAACAGGGAAATTGAATGCATCCTTGGCCCAAATCGCCGCACGTAGTGGACATCGAGACCTCCTGACATCAATCTCTGCAATCCATCGAGGCTCTTTAAGCGAAGGCGATCATGAGGGATTCACCCCGCTTTATGCCGCGGCAGTATTAAATGATGTCGCGACTTTAAAACATCTTCTGGACGAGGGCGTGTCTCTGGAGACAAAAACCAATCGAGGTCATAGCCCCCTTTTTGGCGCTATTTACTTTAATCAAATCGAAGCAATGACTGTCTTACTGGATGAAGATAAAAATCTGGTATCCGCTCCCGCAGACAATGCTGGAGCATTGCCGCTGCATCTGGCGGCGGCATTAAACAATGTCGAAGCAATGCAATTATTGGTCCGAAAAGGCGCCAATCCACGTACGGAGTTTGAGGGTGGTTGGTCGCTCGTTGCGACCATCGCTAAATACGGATCGGTCGCGGCGTTGAATGCCTTGCTTGATCTTGATCCGGCCGTAGACCTCGATAAAGCGGCGGACGACGCAACGACGCCGTTAATGGCGGCGGTGAGGGGAGGTCATGCTAAAATAGTCGAAGTTTTAGCTGAAAAGAAAATCAATTTAGACAAACGAAATCATGCGGGAAAAACCGCTCTACACTTGGCCGTTGAAAACAAGGCGCTTGCAGCGCTGGAAGTCTTGATCCGACACGGCGCTGCCGTGGACGCGGAGGATAGAGACGGCAATACGTCCTTGCATCTTGCTGCGAGACTGGGCAATCGGGCGCTGTTTGACTTTTTAGTCCAGCATGGCGCTTCAAAAACTAAAACAAACAATGCCGGAAAAACACCCGTCAGTCCCGATTTTGCGCCATGGGATATCGTGCGGGCTTCCGCGACGCTTGATTCATTATTGCAAAAAATAGCTGAATTACAAAGCCGCTTGCCGCGGCGCCGGTCAAAAGATCAAGCCGCCTTAGAGCAGCTCCAAAGGGATGTTTTCAGAAGTTATGCGAAAGACCACTTTACCGAGTTATACTCCGGTTTGTCGGCGCAAGCCGGGCTGGCCTTTGTGGCTGCGGAGAATGACAACGACGATGCTTTCGTTTTATTGCGCGCCGAGGAAAAAATATCATTTGAGACAACCAACGCCGATGGCTGGGTGCCCTTGCACATGGCTGCGCTCAGCGACTCACGGAAAATCATCGATCGCTGGACGGCAGAAGGAGCGGACCCGTCGCGTACAACAGCATCACACCTTACCGCGGCGTATCTTGCCGCAGAAGCAGGTCATGCAGAGGTACTCGGAAAAATCATTGCGCATGCAACCCCCGATATTCTAAATATGGCTAACCAGGGCAATGAAACGCCCCTTTATGCCGCCGTCAGTAAAGGGCAGGTCCAAGCTGCCCAATTGTTAATCGAGGCGGGTGTGAACGTTAATCAAGTGTCTGATTCTGGCTGGACGCCCATCCATCGCGCAATTGCGGAAAATCATTTTAAGATATTTGAAATGTTGGCAGAAAAGGCTGATTTGAATCAGGCGATGCCGAGCACGGGAATGACACCCGTTGCTTTAGCGGCAGAATACGGGCGCATGGATTTTCTGCGTATTTTGCTAGGAAAGGCTCCGCCGGTGGATGTCAGGCAAAAAGATCTGCAAGATCGCACGCCCTTGATGCGTGCAATACAGAATGGCCATGTCAACGCGGCAAAAATGTTGATTGAATCGATGGAGGCGAAGCATTTGAACGAGCGCGACAGCAACCTTGTCTCTGCTTTGCACCTGGCAATCGAGCGCAATGAACTTGAGCTTGTTCAAGCCTTGATTTTGAAGGAAGTGGACGTGAATCTTGAAGCAGGACCTGAGGCGAAGACACCACTCCAGTTGGCCGTCTTGGGACACAAGGTGGAGATCGCGAATTTGTTGCTGGCAAACGGCGCGAACCCGCGAAAAGAGGATCGTCATGGTCAATCCGCTTTGTCGCGGGGGACTCCACTCGCGGAGGCAACTGCACGAAAAGAGGCTCTGTTTTCAGCAATGGATGGCTGGATAAAGGAGCTTGAGAAAGCATACTCTGGCCGGGTCTCGCCGTCTTCAATCACGGCTGAATTTGCCGCCCTGAAGCCGCTGATCGAGAATGATTTTAAAGCAAATTATGAGGTCTTTTCGCGGCGCTACGACAGACGGTCCTTCGGCAACAATGATCATTTGCTGATTGCCTTTATCGCCGCGGCAAAAGGGTGTAAAACCATCCTGGAAATCGTGCTTTCTCAAATCGATGTCACCGCGAAAAACCCTGCGGGTTTGTCGCTTTCTCAAGTCGCCGAAGCCTATCATCATTCAGAGCTTGCGCGTCTCTTGCATGATTTCGAGCAGAAGCAGGAGCAAAAAGAGCATGGCAGCCTGTCGCGCGTTGGCCTTTTTATCGACGATCCATCTGTGGCGGCACCCTCGCTAGTACCAAAAAGGGTGGGTATCGCAGACTCGCCTTATGAGCAACTCAAGAAAACAATCTTGGAAGAAATACGGTCGATTGAAATAGCAAAAATGGCACCGCTTGAATCGAGTTCGGTTCGTCATCGTAAAGCGCTTCAATATATTGAAATCAGAGAGAAACTAGCCGAATGTGACAGGGCTGCCGACAAACAAGCCGATAAATACGCCTATCTAAAAGCCCAATGCGAAGATCCGCATTCGCTCCTGCACTATGCCTTGCATCTCACGTCGAGTATGGACGAGAAAGCAAGTGGCAGTGCCAGCAAAAAGGTTTTTGATAAAATCGCAGAACTGGACGCCCAAGTAGCAGCCCGAAGTAAGAAACCGGACTCTTAGAATAATGGCTTTATATAAATTACGCATCTAATTCTTTACCTAGTAAATATTCGGTTTACCCTTCCATATCCCCCTTCCTCCACGCTGTTGGTGGAGGAAGGGGTTAGGGGAAGGAGGTATGAAATTAATCATAATCAGCGGGTTATAATTAATAATACCTCCTCTCCCTAACCTCCTCCACCAACAGCGTGGAGGAGAGGGTAATTTAAAATGAGAACCGAATATATACTTTACCTCTTTGTAAGCAATTGATTTTATTCCGATTAAAATCCGATTCTGCCTCTCCCGCCAACAACAAATCAACCAATGACCCACTATACTTAAAATAGTATGAATACTTCAAATCACAATAATTAATACGAGCGAGTAAAAATGCGTGATTACAGTCATACACATCTCATCCGTCATTTTAAAGCAATGGGCTATGACTTTCGAGCAAGCGGTGTATGTGCTGGTTTGGCTCAAATGTCCATTCAAGCCTTCCTCGCCGGCCGTGAGGAATTTGCAAGGTTTAATCAGCGTTTGGAATTGATTGCGACGAACTCTCCAGAGGAGCTCAGTAATCGCATCCGCAAGGCAAGGGAAGCGATCGCAGAGCGAAGCAGAAAAAAACGCTTAGAGGTTAAATCAGATGCAAACGAAATAGTGATTGTGGAACTCACTGAAGAAGAGGAGCTGCTCACAGAGACGGAGGCTTTTTTTGGCGGCATTGAGCTCTATCATGATCCCGAATATCATAGGGATTTTTTTTCGAAATTGGTTTCGCAGCCGGAGGTTCAAGAAATTCTGCCGTTCATGGAGTCTACTACGCTGGTCGAACAAGGTGGAATGAGAGTGATAGACTCCTTTCCAGGCATTTATTCGTTGGTTGAATTACAAGACTATTTTAATCGATTGACTCAAATTCTTTTACATTATTGCCCCCCCTGCGATTTAGCAATGGGATTAGCCTGTGTTAATCATCGCATCAGTATTTTATTTGATAAAACGCGGGGCCTGTGGATTATGAGTGATGCAAATAATTTGCCACCAAAAGAACTCTTAACTGGGGCGGAATTGGCAGACGCGGTTCTTGAGGCCTTAGCAAAAAATACTGGGGAAGGAGAGAGGGCTACAAAGGTGGCCTTTAATACCACGGTTTATGCAACAGAAAGAAATGAATTGCAGGTAAAAAAACGAATGGATAAGGTAAAGCAATCGGTCGAATTTAGCAGGGCACATGCTGTCACTCTAGGTAAGGTGAAAGAAAGAACAGAGGGGCTCACTGTTTCATTGGCCACGATAGCCGCAAAATGTGGGCATAAGGACGTACTAAAATTAATTGCTGCAGCCAAGCCCGGTGCTTTAAATGAAGGCAGCTATCTCGGATACACGCCTCTTCATGCGGCTGCTGAATTAAATCTTCCAAAGCTGGTAAAAATACTTGTGGATGAAAAGGTGCCTTTGGAGACAAGAAATCAGCTCGGCCAGAGCCCCCTTGAATTGGCGATCAGTAGAAAAAGTATGGAAGCAATGATTCTCTTACTGGATGAGCAAAAGGATCTGGCATCCGCTGTGGTGAATGCCTCGGGATGGTTGCCGCTCCATGTTGCGGCACAAAAAAATAATGTTGAAGCAATAAAATTGTTAGTGCAAAAAGGGGCTAATCCACTGGCGGAACTGGCGGGAGGTTGGTCGGCTGTTTCGATTGCTGCTGAAAATGGTCAGGTCGAGGCCTTGAAAGCCTTGATTGCGATTGTTTCTCCAATGAATTTAGAAAAGGCGAGTTATGACGGAACTACACCTTTAATGCAAGCTGTAAAAGGGGGGCATGCTCAAATAGTAGCGGTCTTGGCAGAAGCCAAAATTGATTTTAACAAAAAAAATCGTGCTGGAAAGAGCGCCTTGCACTTGGCGGTTGAAAAAAAGGACCTTGCGGTGGTAAAAGCCTTAATCCTCGGAGGCGCTACAGTGGATGTGGAGGATAACGATGGGAACACGCCGCTGCACCTGGCGGCGGAACAGAACCAGAAAGAAATGTTTGATTTATTAATGGAGCATGGCGCTTCAATGCGAAAATCAAATAGAGCGGGAAAAACACCACTCAGTTCTGATTTCATAGGAGGCGATGTGCTGGGTGCTTTTACCCTATTCAATTTAATGCTGCAAAAAATCGATGGCCTGCAAAGGCGATTGACGGAGCGGGATGATTGCCAAGCCATTTTAAAGCAGTTAAAAAAAGAGGTTGTCAAAAGTTACCACAAAGCAGCTTTTTCAGAGTTTTATTCAGAGCTGACCCCGGAGGCAGGGCTGGCCTTTGTGGCGGCGGAGAATGATAATTCTGCTGCCTTGCTCCTGTTACGGGCCGAGGAAAAAATTGATTTTGAGGCAAAAAGTGCGAGTGGTTGGTTGCCATTGCATAGGGCTGTGATCAATGGCTCAAAAAAAATAATCGATATTTTGATAAGAGATAAAGGGAGCCTGTCGCATGAAATAAAATCATCAGGCGCTACTGCGGCTTATCTTGCCGCAGAAGGTGGTTTTACGGATATACTCAGAAAGCTCGTCGCGCATCTCCCGCCC
The DNA here is from genome assembly GCA_013286215.1 of Gammaproteobacteria bacterium. Taxonomy (GTDB): domain Bacteria; phylum Pseudomonadota; class Gammaproteobacteria; order DSM-16500; family DSM-16500; genus JABDGC01. Next base: position 23,688 of record JABDGC010000013.1, on the reverse strand, counting down.
GCTGTTTTAAATAAAGCCAATGCAAAGAATGAAACGCCTCTTTATGCCGCGGTTGCCAATGGGCATGACCAAACGGCACAGTTGCTACTGGAGGCAAAAGTGGATGTCAATCGCGCTGCAAATTCAGGGTGGTCGCCCATCCATCAAGCCATCGAAAAAAATCATTTTAAGATCTTTCAAATGTTAGTGGAAGTGGCTGATTTGAATAAGGAGGTGGGTACCACTGGAGTGACGCCAGTCGCTTTAGCAGCAGAGCACGGGCGCAGCGAATTTCTACGCATCCTGATTAGAAAAGCACCGGCGGTGAATATCCGGAAGAAAAGCGCAAATGGTCGCACGCCGTTGATGCGCGCGGTACACAATCGCCATGTCAAGGCGGCAAAAATGCTGATTGACGCCTTGGAAGCGAAGGATCTGAATGAAAAAGACAATAACGGCGAATCAGCCTTACACCGGGCAATTGAAAATAATGATATTGAGCTGGTTCAAGCCTTGATTGAAAAAGGAGCCGACGTGAATCTCGTAAAAGGTCGTTTTGCTGAAACACCGATACAGTTGGCAGTCATGGGACATAAGGTGGAGATCGTGAACCTGTTGCGAAAAAATGGCGCTGTTTCTCGAAAAGCGGATACCCGCGGTCAATCTGCACTGTCGATCGGTACGCCCTTAGCGGATGCGACCACACGAAAAAAGGAGCTTTTTATAGTGATAGAGGCTTGGATGGAGGAGCTTGAGCAAGCGCATCCTGGCCAGATCTTGCCTGCGGCAGTCAATTTAGAATTTGCTAGCCTTAAGCAACTGATCGAGGACGATTTTGAAGCTCATTATGAAGCTTTTTTTAGGAGGTACGACGAAAGAACATTCGCCGGCAATGATTATTTACTGCTTGCCTTTATTGCCGCAGCGAAAGGTTATAAATACCTCTTGGAAGTATCCTTGCCTAAAATTGATGCCAGCGCGAAAAATCCAGCGGGGTTTTCACTTTCCCAAGTTGCTGAAGTTTATAACCATGCTGAGCTTGTGCGTCTCTTACATGATTATGAGCAGGGGCATGAGCGAAAAGGACAAGGCGATTTACCTGCTGTTGGCCTATTTGGCAGTAAAGCCGCTGTGGCACATCTTTCGATTGAGGCAAAAGGGTCTGAGCTCACAGGCACCTCCTATGATCAATTAAAAGAAAAAATTCTAGAAGAAGCGCTGCGTATTGAAAATGAAGTAATAGCACAGCATGGCTATAATCCATCGAGGCATCGCAAGATACTTAAATATGTTGAAATTCGCAAGAAGCTGGCTGAATGTGATAAGGCTGCTGCTCAATACGCCGATAAATATCACTATCTAAAATCGCAATGTGAAGAGAAGGGCTCTCTGTTACATCATGCATTACACATTAAGACCGGCGTGGGCGCAGAATCGGCTGGCAGCACCAGTAAAAATGTTTTTGCTAAAATTGCGGAGTTGGATACCCTCCTAGCAGCCAAGGGTCAGAAACCGGACCCTTAGGCTCGCAGACTGCGAGTCCGGCGCAACATTTTTGTCAATCCTGCCTGTAAATATTCGGTTTACCCTTCCATATCCCCCTTCCGCCACGTTGTTGGTGGCGGAAGGGGTTAGGGGAAGGAGGTATCAATCAAAGCATTTATTGACTTCCTCTCCCTAATCCTCTCCTCCACACAAAGCGTGGAGGAGAGGGAAATTTGAATGAAATCGAATATATACTCCTGCCTTTGACAAACCCCTGATTTATTCCGCTTTCAATTCAATTTAGTCGCTACAATCCATGGCAAAACGACCATCGACCGATTATAATTGCCAGCGCATGAATACACACAATAACGATTACTAATGCAAGGCAGAGAAAATGTCCAATTACAGTCATGGCCATCTTGAGCGTCATTTTGTCGCCAGGGGCTATCATTTGCGCCGACCCGGCGTATGTGGGGGGTTGGCGCAAATGGCCATTCAAGCCTTTCTCGCAGGTCACGAAGAACTCATGCGCTTTAATAAACGGCTGGATTTGATCGCTACAAGCACGCCAATGGAATTAAGTAGCCGCATCCGCACGGCAAGGGAAGCCATCGCAGCGCGAAGCAGAAAAATTCGCTTCGACTCGAAATTAGCTGAAAATGACAGCGTGCTGTTGGATTTAACCGAGGAAGAGGAGCTCCTTACCGAGACGGAGGCTTTTTTTGACGGTGTCGAACTCTATCTTCGGCCTCTTCGACATAAAGATTTGTTTTCGAAATTGGTTTCTCATCCACAGATTGCTGAGATTATCCCGTACCTGGAGTCCACTTCGCTTGTTGAGCAGGGTGGAATGCGGGTGGCAGACTCCTTTCCAGCCCTTTATTCACTGCGTGAATTACAGGACTATCTTAATCGCTTGACCCAAATCCTTCTCTATTCATGTCCTCCCTGCGACGTTGCAATGGGGTTAGATAACATGAATCATCGCATCAGTATTTTATTTGATAGCGCACGCGGTCTATGGGTTCTATGTGATGCAAATAGTTTGCCGCTAAGAGAAATCACTACTGGGGCGGAATTGTCAGTGGCGGTTTTTACGGCCTTGGCCCTCAATACGGGAGAAGGGCGCGCGGCAACTCTGGCTGCTATTCATACAACGGTTTATACAACGAAAAAAAACGAACCGCATGCAAAAAAAATAATGGAAGCAGTAAAAAAATCGGCTGAATTTACCAGCGCGCATGAGGTTACCTTGCGTAAAGTGAACCAAAGAACAGGGGTCTTGAATGTTTCCTTGGCCAGTCTAGCCGCAAGGTATGGGCATCAGGACCTGCTTAAATTAATCAACAGGATAAAGCCAGGCGCGTTAGGTGAGATTGGTCATTTGGGGGATACGCCGCTTCATTCGGCGGTTTTAGTCAATAGTCCAGACCCTGTAAAAATTTTTGTGGAAGAAGGGGTGTCCTTGGAGGCAAGAGGTAGGAATGGACAAAGTGCTCTTTGCCAAGCAATTTGTTTTAATCGAGTAGAAGCGGTGACCGCCTTGCTGAATGAACAAAAAGACCTCGCATTTACGGCGCTGAACGACTGCGGGTGGCTGCCGATCCATGTTGCGGCGGAGAAAAATGCGACTGACATAATACGGTTATTAGCGGAAAGGGGAGTCAATCTCCGTGCGGAACATGCCGGAGGTTGGTCGCCCCTTGCGATAACTGCCTCCAAAGGCTCGCTTGAGGCAATGCAACTCTTGCTCGCCCTTGATCCGACGCTGAATTTAGATAAAGCGACAGATGAGGGGATAACGCCTTTAATGGCGGCGGCGCGCGAAGGTCATGTGAATATAGTAAAAATCTTGGTCTTGGCCAAACCCAAAATCGATCTAAATAAAAAAGATCGCGATGGTAAGACCGCCCTGCACTTTGCCATTGAAAAAAATGATCTGGCGGTGGTGGCAGCTTTAATCAGCGGTGGCGCCAATGTGGAGTTGGAGGATGATGATGGCAACACGCCGCTGCATCTGGCTGCGCAACAGAACTTGAAGCCAATCATCGATTTTTTAATCGAGCATCATGCCTCAACACGAAAAATTAATCGTGCGGGCAAAACACCCTTCAGTCCGGGTTTTGCGGCGTACGCCCTCTTGCGCGCTGCTGCGACGCGCGATTTAATGCTGACAAAAATCGATGGCTTACAACGCCAATTGGCGGATCAGGGCGCTTGTCAAGCCACTTTAAGGCAGTTAAAAAAAGACATGATAAAAAGTTATCATTACCCGTTTTTTTCAACGCATTATTCATCGCTGTCCCCGGTCATGGGGCTGGCCTTGGTGGCTGCGCAGCACGATAATTCGGACGCACTTCGTTTGCTGTGCGCCGAAGAAAAAAGAGCGATGCATGCCCGAGACTCGTTTGGCTTGACGCTTTTGCATATAGCCGTGATGAATGATTCAAGAAGAGTAGTCGATACGTTGGTCGCAGCGAGAGGGGTTCTGGATGATGAAGTAAAAGCGACCGGCGCCACTGCGGCTTATCTTGCGGCAGAAGGCGGTTTTACGGAGATACTCCAAAAAATTATCCTGAACGCCTCCCCCGCTATTTTAAATCGTGCCAACTTCAATCATGAAACGCCGCTTTATGCCGCGGTCAAGCAGGGCCATGCCGAAGCGGCACAGTTACTCCTTGAGGCGAAGGTAGATGTTGATCGAGAAGGAAATACGCGAAAATCACCCCTCCATCTTTCTATCGAGCTAAATCATTTAAGTATATTCGAACTGTTAATGAAAAAGGCTGATTTGAATAAGGCGGTGGGCAGCTTTGGCGTGACGCCCGTTGCTCTAGCAGCAGAGTACGGACGCCTCGAGATTCTGCGCTTGCTGCTTGGCAAGGCCCCGGTGGTTGATATCAGGAGAAAATGTGCAGAAGGAGGGACGCCGTTGATGCGTGCAATAAAGTACGGTCATCCCGCCGCGGCAAAAATGTTGATTGCCGCGTTAGAGGCGAAGGATTTGAATGAGAAAGACAAGAGCGGCATGTCTGCCTTGCATCTGGCGATCGATAATAATGATTATGAGCTGGTTCAAGCCTTGATCACCAAGAGCGCCGACGTCAATATCGCAAGCGGTCCCGATAATACCACGGCAGTACAAAGGGCAGTCATGGGACATCAAGTGGAGATCGTCAAGCTCTTGCTAAAGCATGGCGCGGATCCTCACAAACAGGATAGGAATCGCCAATGTGCTGTGTCGGAAGGCACTCCTTTGGGGGTTGCGCTCGCAATTAAAAAGAATCTGGTTGCAACGATCGATGCCTGGATGGAAGAGCTAAGACAAGCGCAACCGGGCCGGTGTTTATTGTCAGAAGTTGCTTCGGAATTCGCGCGCCTGAAGCAATTGATCGAGGCAGATTTCGAAGCGCATTATGAGTCTTTTGCAAGACGCCACCGCAAAAATCTCTTTGGTAACAAGGGGCATTTGCTGATTGCTTTTATTGCCGCCGCGAATGGCTATAAAAACATCTTGCAGCTATCGCTCGCTAAAATCGACAGCGGCGCGAAAAATCCGGCGGGTTTATCTCTTGTCGAAGTGGCCGAAGCCTCTCATCATCCTGAGCTCGTTCATATCTTGCGTGAGGCGGAGGAAGGTCGTGAGACAAAAAGGGAAATCGGCTTGGCTGCCGTTGGTTTATTTAGCGGTAGGGCTTCTGTGCCAGCTCCTGCAGCTCCGCCGGTAACGCCTGCGGTCACCGACGTCGCATATGAGCAACTCAAAGCCCAAATCCTGCAAGAAGCAATGTCGATTGAAATGGAAATAAAGACTCAGCCCGGATTTAACCCGGCGCGGCATCGCAGGACACTCAAGTCCATCGAAATTCGAAAGAAATTGGCTGAATGCGACAAGGCTGCTGCTACACTGCCTGATAAATACCACTATTTAAAAGCGCAGTGTGAAGACAAAGCCTCTCACTTGTATTATGCTTTGCAGGTTAAGACTGACAGCGATGCGAAATCGTCCGACGGTGCCAGTAAACATGTTTTAGCTAAAATTGCTGAATTGGAGGCTTCAATGGCTAGCCGCCCGTGACTGACAGACGCAGTTTTAGAGTATCCCGATTTGAGTCCTAGGCTGTGCTTCCGTTATCCCTGCGACTCTGTGGGTGTAGGGCAACAATAACTTGATATGAGCATGGTTTTATTCATATTTTACTTTTATTTGGCCTCACCACGCAACAAAAAAATCAAAGGCCCTGCTATAATTAAATAAGACTAATTACACCCACTAACCCCAACTAGCACGAGCGAGTGACAATGCCCAATTACAATCATCAGCATCTCAGGGATCACTGTAAAGCGCAAGGCTATAACTACTTGGCGGGATACGGGCTGTGCGCAGGGGTAGCTCAAATGGCCATCCAGGCTTTCCTCGCAGGTGGTGAGGAATTTCTGCAGTTTAAAAAGCGTCTGGATTTGATTGCTACCAGCACTCCATTGGAGTTAAGTGACCGCATCCGCAAGGCCAGGGAAGCGATCGCAGAGCGAAGCCGACGAATTCGGTCAGAGGCTAAGCTTGCCGCAAACGAAGTGGTGATTGTGGATTTAACCGAAGAAGAGGAGCTGCTCACCGAAACGGAGGCTTTTTTTGGCGGGATCGAACTCTATCAAAAGTCTAAGCAGCATCGGGAATTGTTTACACGATTGATTTCTCATCAGCAGGTGCAGGATATTCTTCCGTTTATGGAGTCGACCGCGCTGCTTGAGCAAGGTGGAATGCGCGTAGTGGACTCCTTTCCTGGTATTTATTCACGGGTTGAATTACAAGACTATTTCAATCGACTGACTCAAAGTTTTCTGCATTATCATCCTCGTTGCGACCTCGCCATGGGATTAGGCAGTATGGGCCATCGCATCAGTATTTTATTCAACAGTACGGAGAATAGATGGCTTGTTATTGATGCCAATAATTTGCCGCCAAAGGAAGTCGTTAATGGAGCGGAATTAGCAAGCGCGGTTTTTGTGGCCTTTACCCAAGCCGATGAGGAAAAGAGTGCGGTTCCAAGCATTGCTTTTAATACAACGGTCTACGCAACAGAAACAAGCCACCTGTCCGTAAAAAAAATAATGCAAGAGCTCACACATTCGACTGAATATAAAAGAGCGCATGAGATCACGCTGAGTAAAGTGAACGAAAGAAGCGGGGCCTTGAATACGTCGTTGGCAAATATAGCCGTAAGAAATGGCAATCATCACGTTCTCAAATTAATCGCCAGGGCAAAGCCAGGCGCCTTAAATGAAAGCGGCTATATGGGCGAAACGCCTCTTCACACAGCGATTGATCTAAATCGTCCAGAGACGGTAAGACGGCTTCTGGATGAAAAGGCGTCATTGGAAATCAAAAGCGGTGACGGTTATACGGCGTTTGGCGTGGCAGTATACCTAAACAATCTAGAAGTCATGACGGTCTTGCTGGATGAATAAAAAGACCTGGTTTCCACTCCAGCAAACCAATCCGGATGGCTTCCGCTCCATATTGCGGCAGCAAATAATCATGTGGAAGCACTAAAATTATTAGTGGCAAAAGGTGCGAACCCCCATGCAGAATTTATCACAGGTTGGTCGCCAGTTATGGCTGCCGTCGACAGTGGATCCGTTGAAGCTTTGCAAGCCTTGTTGGCGATGGATCTTAAAATAAATTTATCGAAAACGACGAGTGACGGATTCACCCCTGTAATGCTAGCCGCAAGTCAAGGGCATGTTACAATAATAGCAGTCCTGGCGGCCCAACATGTCGATTTAAATCAAACAACGTCGAAAGGAAAGACCGCTTTACACCTGGCAGTAGAAAAAAATCAACTGGAGGTAGTAAAAGCCTTAGTTCTTAGCGGCGCTGCGGTGGATCTGGAAGATAATGACGGTAATACGCCGCTGCATCTTGCCGCGAAACGGAATAAGCGGAAAATTTTCGATTTTTTAATTGCACATGGCGCTTCAAAAGAGAAGGTAAATAATGCGGGAAATACACCATTTAGTCCTGGTTTTAGTGGAGGGGATGTTCTGAACGCCTCTACGGCGCTTAATTCAATGCTAAATAAAATTGCGGGATTAGCAGGGCGATTGCCGGCAGCGGATGCTCAAGCTGTTTTAGAGCGGCTAAAACAAGACCTGGAAAAAAGTTATCACAAAAGCTCTTTTTCAGGCCTGTATTCAGGTCTGCCTGCCGAGGTGGGGCTGACCTTTGTAGCTGCGGAAAATGATAATGTTGCTGCTTTACGTCTATTGCTCGCCGAAGATAAAATCGCTGTTGAAGCCAAAGCCCGGGATGACTGGTCACCTTTGCACGTGGCGGTGATCAATGGCTCAAAAAATATGGTCTATTTTTTGCTAGGAGAAGGGGTGGACCCTTCGTGTAAAGTCAAATCAACAGGCAATACCGCGGCCTTTCTTGCCGCCGCCGGTGGCTATACGGACATACTCAGAAAGATCATTGCGCAGCAGCCTCCTGAGCTTTTAAATAGAGCTAATGCAAAGGATCAAACCCCTCTTTTTGCCGCAGTCCGTAACGGCCATGCAGCAGCGGTACAAGCGCTCATCGAGGCAAAAGTGGATGTCAATCGAGCGCCTGACCATGAATGGTCGCCCCTCCATCTTTCTATTAAGCAAAATCACTTCAAAATCTTTGAACTCTTAGTGGAAAAGGCTGATTTGAATCGGGTGATGTTTGGCACGCAAATGACCCCCGTTGCTTTAGCGGCAGAAGACGGGCGAAGCGACCATCTCCGTGTTCTGATTGGAAAAGCGCCGCCAGTGGATCTAAGGATGAAAAACGCAGACGAACGCACACCGCTAATGCTTGCGATCAGACGCCGCCATGCCACGGCGGCAAAAATGTTGATTGCAGCCTTGGATGCGAAGGATTTGAATGCACAAGACTACAATGGCGAAACGGCCTTACACATGGCTATTGCCAATAACGATCTTGAGCTGGTTGAAGCCTTGATTACCAAAGGAGCCGATGTGAATCTCGCAACGCGCTATGGTGGAAGCACACCCATACAGTTAGCTGTTCAGGGACATCAGGTGCAGATAGCGAATTTTTTGCTAAGCAAACATGCCGATCCTGAAAAAGAGGACTTTCAGCGTCAATCCGCGCTGTCGAGAGGGACTCCCTTAGCGGATGCGCTTGAAAGAAGAAATGATCTTTTTTCGGCAATTGAGCGGTTGAGGACAGAGTTTTTGCATGCACCCCCTAGCCATCTTTTCCCGGAGTTAGACTTTGCGCGTCTTATCGGCGCGATCGAGCGTGATACTCGCGCTAATTATGAGTCTTTTGTTTCCCAGTACGATAGCCGCTTATTCGGCAACAATGATTATTCCTTGCTCGCCTTCATTGCTGTTGCGAAAGGTTATAAAAATCTATTAGAACTATTGCTTCCTAAAATCGATATCAGCGTGAAAAACCCAGCGGGTCTTTCACTTTTCGAAGTTGCCGAGGCTTATCCTGCTTCGAGCTGTCTTCGTATTTTGCATGATTATGAGGGGAGGATTGAGCAAAAAAGACCGGACCGTTTGCCTGTCATGGGCTTGTTTAGTAGTAAACATTCTGCGTTGCCTCCCTCGCTTACACCGAAGCCGTCTGCGAGCACAGACCCCTTTTATGTCCAGCTAAGAGAAAAAATTCTGGAAGAAGCCAAGCGTATTAAAGAGGAAATAAGAACACAGCCTGGGTTTAATCCATCACGACATCGTAAGACCCTCAAATACCTGGAAATTCAAAAAAAACTGGCTGAATGTGAACTTGTTGCGCGCAAGCAAGCGGATCAATACCACTATCTAAAATCGCAATGTGAAGATAAGAGCTCTCCCTTGCATCGCGCTTTACGCATTAAGACGGGTATGGGCGCCGAAGCGGCAGGCAGTGCCAGTAAAAATGTGTTCGATAAAATTGCTGAACTGGATGCCCAAAGAGCAGCCCGTGACCTTAGGCCAGACGCCTAAAATAGCCGAATCAGAGTCTCTTCCCGCGCTTCCGTCATCTTCCAAATTCCCCTCTCCGCCACGCTTTTGGTGGCGGAGAGGGTTAGGGAGAGAAGGTCTTATTAATTATAACCCGCTATAAAAAATCATGTACTTTCATGCCCTTACGCCAGACAAGAGCAAAATGACAAGCAATCTTCTATAATTAAAACAAGATAAGATGCACACCCAAAATAACAATAATTAATCTAAAGAGAGTGAAAATGTCCGATTATAGTCATTTGAATCTCCTAAAACATCTTAAAGCAATGGGCTATGATTTACCGGGCCCGGGTGTCTGTGCTGGTTTGGCGCAAATGTCCATTCAAGCCTTCCTCGCAGGCCCTGAGGAATTTGCGAGATTTAATAAGCGGCTGGAGTTGATTGCTACAAACTCTCCAACAGAGTTAAGTAGCCGCATCCGGAAGGCAAGGGAAGCGATTGCCGAGCGCAGCCGAAAAAAACGCTCTGACCCTAAATTAGCCGAAAACGAAATGGTTATTGTGTATCTCAGTGAAGAAGAAGAGCTGCTCACAGAGACAGAGGCTTTTTTTGAGGGTTTCGAGGCCTATCTTTATCCCGGTCGACATCGCGAATTGTTCGTGAAATCGGTTTCTCAGGTGCAGGTTCAAGAAATTATTCCATTGATGGAGTCGACGGCTCTTGTTGCGCAAGGTGGCATGAGGGTGGCGGACTCCTTTCCAGGCATTTATTCCTTGGTTGAATTACAAGACTATTTTATTCGCTTGACTCAAATCATGCTTCATTATTGTCCCCCATGCGATATCGCCATGGGACTAGGTTCTGTTAATCATCGCATCACTATTTTTTTTGATAGAGCCCGTGGTGTATGGATTATGAATGATGCAAATCAATTACCAACAAAAGAAATCGTCAATCCGGCGGAACTAGCAGACGCGGTTATTATGGGGCTCGCAAAAATGACCGGCGAAGGAAGCGCGGCGACAAAGGCTGCTTTTAATACAACCGTTTACACAACCGGAAAAAATGAAGTGCATGTCAAAAAAATACTGGCAGAGGTAAAAAAATCAGCAGAATTTAGCCGTGCGCACGCGGTTACGTTGAGTAAAGTAAATGACAGAACAGACGTATTGCAGGTTTCATTGGCCAATATAGCCGCAAAATCTGAACTTCAGGATGTTGTAAAGGATGTTCTAAAGGCAATCGCCGAGGCAAAGCGAGGCGCTTTAGATGAGGGCGGTTTAGATGGAAACACGCCGCTTCATGTGGCGGCTCAGTTAAATCTTCCGGGGATGGTAAGAATGCTTGTGGATGAAAAGGTGTCCTTGGAAACGAAAAATACAGTGAGTTCCACGCCACTTGCCATGGCAATTGCTAACGAAAGCGTGGCAGCAATGACAGTCTTGCTGGAGGAAGATAAAGGTTTAGTATCCGCTGTAGTGAACGGCGAAGGATGGTTGCCACTGCATGTTGCGGCACATACGAATAGCGTTGAAGCACTAAAATTTTTAGTGTCAAAGGGCGCTAATCCTCTCGCGGAAATTGACATGGGTATTTCGCCTGTGGCGATAGCGGCATATCAGGGCAGTCTGGAAGCCTTGAAAGCATTGATTGCCCTTGTTCCTAAAATAAATTTAGAAAAAAGGAGAGAGGATGGAACAACGCCTTTAATGGGAGCTGTAATGAATGGGCATACTAAAATAGTAGAAGCTTTAATAGAAGAAAAAATCGATTTGAACCAAAAAAATCTTGCTGGGCAGACTGCCTTGCATTTAGCGGTTGATGCGAATGATCTTGCGACGTTAAAAGCATTAATCCGCGGCGGCGCTGCTCTGAATGTGGAGGATAAGGCTGGTAACACGCCGCTGCATCTTGCTGCAGCAGGGAATAAGAAGGAAATATTTGATTTTTTAATGGAGAGTGGCGCTTCAACCCAAAAAACAAATAAAGCGGGAAAAACCCCATTAAGTTTAGGCTTTATAAGCCGTGCTTTATTCACAGCGTTTGACAAGTTCACTTTCCTGCTGAAGCATATCGATGGCTTACAAAGGCGATTTGAAGATCAGAGTGATTATCAATACGTTTTAAGACAGTTAAAAAAAGATCTAGTAAAAAGCTACAAAGAAGACTCTTCTTTTATGTCCTATTCAGTGTGCTTCCCAGAGGTGGGGCTGGCCTTTGTAGCGGCGAGGAATGATAATGTGGCTGCTTTGCGCCTCTTGCACGCCGAAGGAAAAACAGCTTGGGAAACAGAAAGCACTACCGACTGGTCACTCTTGCACATGGCTGTGGCCAATAATTCAAAAGAAGCAGTTGATTTTCTGATAAGCACAGGAGTGAATCTGACGCGTGCAATATACTCATCAGGCGCCACCGCGGTTTATTTTGCCGCGGAACGGGGTTTGACAGAGATCCTAATGAAAATTGCCGCGCATGTGCCCGCTGATTTTTTAAATAAAGCCAACCGAAGAAATGAAACACCTCTCTATGCCGCAGTCTCCAAAGGCCATGGTCAAGCGGTAAAGCTGCTGATTGAGGCAAAAGTGGATGTCAATCAAGCGGCCGATTCCGGGTTTTCACCTATCCATCAGTGCATCGTGAACCGGGATCTTAGTATCTTTGAAATGTTAGTGGCAGTGGCTGATTTGAATAAGGGGCATGGGGACACGGGGGTGACTCCTCTTGCTCTCGCCGCCGACTACGGTTACACCGATTTTCTACGCATTCTGATTGGAAAAGCGCCGCCGGTTGATCTCGGCAAGAAAAGCACCGATGGGTGCACGCCCTTGATGCGTGCTGTAAAGAAACGCAATGTCGAGGCTGCAAAAATGCTGATTGACGCATTACCGCGGGAGGATATGAATGAACAAGACATCTTCGGCGTGACCGCCTTACACCGAGCAATTGAAAATAATGATCTTGAACTAGTTCAAGCCTTGGTTGCCAAGGGAGCCGATGTGAATCTCGCAAAAGGTCGTGACGCTGCTATAACACCGATTCAGTTAGCTGTCATGGGGCGAAGGGTGGATATCGTCAATTTCTTGCTAAAAAAAGGCGCAGATCCTAGAAAAGCGGATAGCTTGGGTCAATCCGCTTTGTCGCCAGGAACTCCCTTAGCGGATGCCTTAGAAAGAAAAAGGGAGCTTGTTACCGTAATTGATACATGGCTGGAGCAGCTCCGGAAAGCGGAACGTAGCCGCGCCTTGCCGGCGGCAGTTCATTTAGAGTTTGCCGCACTGAAGGATGTGATCGATAAGGAATTTGATGCTAATTACGAAGCTTTTTTTAGCAGATACGACGCAAGATCCTTCGACGGAAACCCCTATTTGCTGCTTGCCTTTGTTGCCGCAGAGAAAGGTTATAAAAACCTCTTGGAGCGATCCTTCTCTAAAATTGATGCTGGCGCTAAAAATCCAGCAGGTCTTTCACTGCTCGATGTTGCTGAAGTTTATCAGCATGCCGAGCTTGTTCGTCTCTTGTATGATTATGAACCACGCCTCGAGCAAAAAAATCAAGGCGGGATGCCTGTTGTCGGCTTATTTAGCAGTCAGCGTTCGGCGCTGTCTCCCTCGCTGGCGCCAGAGGAGTCTGCGAGCACAGACTCCTCTTATGAGCAACTCAGAGAAAAAATTCTGGAAGAAGTAAACAGTATTAAAAAAGAAACGAAGGCACACCCCGGGTTTAATCCATCCAGGCATCGCAAGACACTCAAATACCTGGCCATTCAAAATCAACTGGCTGAATGTGAGCTTGCTGCTAGCCAGCAAGCGGATAAATACCAATATCTTAAAGCACAATGTGAAGATAAGCGCTCACTTTTACATCATGCTTTGCTGATTGAGACGGGTGAGGACGCAAAATCGGCTGGCAGGACCAGTAAAAACGTTTTCGATAAAATTGCTGAACTGGATGCCAAAATAGCAGCCAGTGACCTCAAACCGGATTCTTAGGGAATCAAAATTCGAATCAAGCCCTCTCTATTACCAACAGCGGGCGTTATTCATCCCAATTCAGTGTGCCGCCAGTTTGATATTCCGTCACCCGCGTCTCAAAAAAGTTTTTTTCCTTCTTGAGATCCATGACTTCGCTCATCCAGGGGAAAGGATTAGCAGCACCAGGGTATTGCTGCTGCAGACCAATCTGAGCGCAACGGCGGTTGGCGATGAATTGCAGATATTCTTTAAACATTTCAGCGTTCAAACCCAGGATTCCGCGGGGCATGGTGTCGAGCGCATAGTCATACTCAAGATCAACGCCGCTGCGGATCATGGCAATTGCTTCCTGCTTAAAAGTTTCGGTCCACAGTTGCGGATTTTCAATCTTAATTTGATTGATGACATCGATGCCAAAGTTCAAGTGCATGGACTCGTCGCGTAAAATATACTGAAATTGCTCGGCGGTTCCCGTCATTTTATTGCGGCGCCCCATGGAAAGAATTTGCGCGAAACCGACGTAAAAGAAGATGCCCTCGAAAACGATATAGAAGGCAATCAAGTCACGGAGTAACCGCTGGTCATTTTCAAAGGTGCCCGTGTGGAAGTCGGGATCGGCCAGGCTCTGCGTGTAGGGCAGGGACCAGGCGGTCTTTTTCGCGACTGAGGGTACTTCGCGGTACATGTTGAAGAGTTCGGCCTCGTCCATTCCGAGGCTTTCAATCACATGCTGATAGCCGTGGGTATGCAAGGCTTCTTCAAAGGCCTGCCGCAGCAGATATTGACGGCATTCGGGGTTGGTAATATGGCGATAGACGGCCAGCACCAGGTTATTGGCCACCAGCGAATCCGCGGTGGAGAAAAAGCCCAGGCTGCGTTTCACGATCAGACGCTCGTCTTCGGTCAGGCCCTCAGGGTCTTTCCAGAGCGCGAGATCGGCGGACATATTGATTTCATTCGGCATCCAGTGGTTGGCGCAAGCGTCCAGGTACTTTTGCCAGGCCCACTTGTATTTAAAGGGCACCAGCTGATTGAGGTCCGCGCGACAATTGATGATGCGCTTGTCGTCAACTTGGATACGGGCGGCGCCCATTTCAAATTCTAAACCGATGGCGCCGCCGTTAGCGGCCCCCGATGACTTCGATTTTTGTTGTAGCATTGTTGCCATGTTTTTTCTCCTAAAGGGCTATAGAGTTTCAGCTACTGACAGGCCTCACACGTAGGATCCTCAATCGGGCAGACCTTGGGCTGCGTTGGCGCGTCAATTTGCACCGCGTTCAACACATTGTCATGAATCGTCGACTTTTCCGTGTTGGTGGCGCCCAGGCTGCGCATGTAGTAGGTGGTTTTTAAGCCGCGGATCCAGGCAAAGCGATAGAGACTATCCAGCTTTTTGCCGGAAGGCTGGGCCATATAGAGATTGAGCGATTGGGACTGATCAATCCATTTTTGGCGGCGCGAGCCGGCTTCCACCAGCCACAGAGGATCAATTTCAAAGGCCGTGGCATAGAGTTTCTTCAGTTCATCCGGAATACGGCTGATCTTGCTGAGACTGCCATTGTAATATTTCAGGTCGTTGACCATCACCGGGTCCCACAATTGGTGTCGCTTGAGATCGGCGACCAGATGGGGGTTAATGACGGTAAACTCGCCGGACAGGTTGGACTTTACAAAGAGATTTTGATAAGTCGGCTCAATGGACTGTGCGACGCCGCAAATATTGGCGATGGTCGCGGTTGGGGCAATGGCCAGCACATTCGAGTTACGCATGCCAACCTTCTTCACCTGCTCGCGGAGCGCGTTCCAGTCCAGGGTTTGCGAGCGGTCTTGTTCTAAATGTTTTCCACGGTTCTGCTGCAAGAGTTCGATTGAATCGATTGGTAGAATGCCCTTGCTCCACAGCGAGCCTTCAAAAGAGGAATAAGCGCCGCGTTCTTTCGCGAGTTCGGTGGATGCTTCGATGGCGCAGTAGCTGACTAACTCCATGGAGAGATCGGCGAATTCCACAGCCTCCTGGGAAGCATAGGGGATGCGTAACTCATATAAGGCATCCTGAAAGCCCATGATGCCAAGGCCAATCGGCCGATGCTTTAAATTGGAGCGCCGCGCTTGCGGGACGGAGTAGTAATTGATGTCGATGACATTGTCCAACATGCGAATCGCCGTTTTCACGGTTTGACGCAGCTTGTTTTTGTCCAAGCCTTTTTCCGTCAGGTGGGCGGCGAGGTTCACGCTGCCCAGGTTGCAAACGGCAATTTCTTCCGGCGAGGTATTGAGCGTGATTTCAGTGCAGAGATTGGAGCTGTGCACGACGCCAACATGCTGTTGTGGCGAGCGCAGATTGCAGGGATCTTTGAAGGTGACCCAGGGATGTCCCGTTTCAAACAGCAGGGTCAGCATTTTACGCCACAAGGAAGTCGCCGGGATTTTTTTGAAGTTGCGGATCAAGCCTTGATCGGCTTTCGCTTCGTAAGCGACATAGGCTTCTTCAAAGGGCTGACCATAAAGATTATGCAGGGTTGGGACTTCGTCGGGCGAGAACAGGGTCCAGTCCTTGTTTTCCGCGACACGTTTCATGAAGAGATCGGGAATCCAGTTGGCCGTATTCATGTCGTGAGTACGGCGGCGTTCGTCGCCGGTGTTTTTGCGCAATTCTAGAAATTCCTCAATGTCCTTGTGCCAGGTTTCGAGGTAGCCGCAGACGGCGCCCTTGCGTTTGCCACCCTGGTTCACCGCAACGGCGGTCGCGTTCGCGACGCTCAGGAAGGGGACCACGCCCTGTGATTTCCCGTTGGTGCCCTTGATGCGAGCGCCCATGGCGCGGACGTTGGTCCAGTCATTGCCCAGTCCGCCGGCATATTTGGAGAGCAGGGCATTGTCCTTGATGGCGCTGTAAATGCCATCCAGGTCGTCTGGCACCGTCGTCAGGTAGCAACTGGACAGTTGCGGACGCAGGGTTCCGGAGTTGAATAAAGTGGGCGTTGAGCTCATAAAGTCAAAGGAGGAGAGCAGCCGATAGAACTCAACAGCCCGTTTTTCTTTTTCCTTTTCATCCAGCGCGAGCCCCATGGCGACCCGCATAAAGAAGGCCTGGGGTAGCTCAAAACGCACGCCGTGAGAATGGATAAAGTAACGATCATACAAGGTTTGCAAGCCCAGGTAGGTAAACTGGAGGTCCCGTTCCGCCTGTAGGGCGGCGCCGAGTTTGTTCAAGTCATAGGTCTGGAGGCGTGGATCCAGTAGTTCTAATTCAATACCTTTGGCGATGTAGCTTTTAAGATAAGGGGTGTAGAGGGAGCTCATTTCTTGGGAAGAGGCTTCCGTTTTCAGGCCTAAAAAGTTGAGTGCTTCTGCGCGCAGTTGGTCCAGCAGCAGCCGGGCGGCGACAAAGGAATAATTGGGTTCTTTTTCGATCAGGGTGCGTGCCGACATGATCAGGGCTTTGCTGACTTCGGAGACCGGCACTTTGTCGAATAAATTACGTTTGACGTCGTCTGCGATCAAGTCGGCAGAGACTTCCTGGAGTCCGGCGCAGGCCCGGTCGATTTGGGCACGTAACTTTTCCGTGCTAAGTGGGACAATTTGCCCGTCGTGGAGGGTGATCTGCAGCTGTTGCGAAGCGGCAGCGTCCTGCGCTGTTTGTTTCTGCTCGCGGATTTTTCGGCGTTCCTCACGATAAAGCACATAGGCGCGGGCGACTTTATGTTCGCCGGTGCGCATGAGGGCCAATTCGACCTGGTCCTGAATATCTTCAATATGGATGGTGCCACCCGTCGGCAGACGGCGATGAAAAGCGTCAGCAATGCTGGTTACGAGCTCGGCCACTTTTTCCTGAATACGCGGCGATCCGGCGGCGTTGTCGCCTTCCACGGCCAAAAAGGCTTTGGTCACGGCGACGGCGATTTTATTCGCGTCAAAAAGGGTAACCGTTCCATTGCGTTTGATGACCTTGGGTTCACCCGGTGCCATGGTGGCTAATTCGAGGCTGGCTGGGGAGGGGAAGGGTTTGATAGTTGCTTGTTTTAGTATGGCTTCATGTTCCATGGGTTTATCTCCCAACTTTATTATGAAATTCCAGAGAGCCTGTTGAATTTTAAGTCAGACTCAGGCACTTTCAGGGGGCAGCCCAAAATGGCTCACACCACAATATATAGGTGTCTTATCCCTCTAACACAACAAGGTAAAGGATATCCGCGTGACTGGCAAGGGGATAGCCGAAAAGGCTGGGAGCCTGAAATCGCCCCCCCCTGTTCCAGCCCAGATGGGATGCGACATGACAAGAAATTCAAGAGGGTGAAAAAATATTTTTTTAGCGCAGAATAGTATTGTTTGGCCGTTCCCGCTAACCTTACGCATTTGGTATATAATCTCCGCGTTAGTGGGAACAACGGAGTTATTGTTTAGCGGGATGGTTTGGTGCAAAATTTAACACTTTTATCATAATGAGGTAAGAATATGGAGCAAGATCGCAAAACACAGCCACCCCGAGGCGGTATTTATCTATTGCCGAACTTGCTTACCACGATTGGTTTGTTCGCCGGTTTTTACGCCGTGGTAGCGGGCATGAATCGCCATTTTGAAGTGGCGGCCATTGCCATTTTTATTGCGATGATCGCCGACGGCCTGGATGGGCGCGTGGCCCGCTTGACGGGCACGCAAAGCATCTTCGGTGGACATTATGACAGCATGGCCGACATGCTGTCCTTTGGCGCCGCTCCCGGCTTGGTGGTCTATAGTTGGTCGATTTCTTATTTAGGAAAATTTGGCTGGTTGGTCGCTTTTTTATATACAGCGGCGACGGCCTTGCGTCTGGCGCGTTTCAATACGCAGCTGCATGAACCGGAGGTTAAACCCCATTCCCAAGGGCTGACCTGTACAGCGGCGGCGGGCATGATGGCGAGCATGGTATGGCTGGGTTCCCTCTATGTGAGTAACGGGGAGATCTTGGCTATTCCCGTGGCAATTTTAACGGTGATGGTTGCCGGCCTCATGGTCAGCACCTGCCGTTATTATGTTTTCAAGAAAATTGATTTTAAGGGCAAGGTCCCCTTTTTTGCCGTGGTCATCGCGGTGTTTACAATCACGGCAGTCGCGCTTGATCCGCCGGAAATCTTATTTTGTCTTTTCCTAATTTATGTTCTTTCCGGTCCGGTCATTACCTTTTGGCAGGTTAGGAAGATGAAGCGGAATAAAAAATACTGATGGCCTTCTGTCCTTGTGGCTCCAGTAAAAATTATGCTGAATGCTGCGGCGCCCAGTGCACACCTTGTATATAATTGAATATTAACATTTTTTATTAGCTTAAGGAAAGCTGAAGATCGTGTGCTTTTTTTCTCGTCCTCAGGTAAAATACCTCCAGTAAACGGATTAAAACGAGGGCGTAGTAATGTCGAATACGAGACTCAAACAGCCTGATAAAGTTACACCGGGGGGACTTGATGCAGCGCCTGCGAACGGAAACGAGGTTATCTGCGTTCATTGTAAACAAAAAAAACAGCCGAATTCACAGAATCAGCCCTGCGCCTGTCCGCCGGCCGTAGATCCGCCGCCGTTGACCTGGGAGACCATGACCACCCGCCAAGCCTTCGTGCACTGTCTGGCGAAAGTGCTTGCCGCCACGATCGCTGTTGGCAGCGGTATTACCACAGCAGCTGCCTTCGTTAGTTTAAATATCGTTACCGGAGGTATTCCCACCATTATTGGGGCGGCCCTGTTTTTCTTCGCCGGCTTTACCGTGAATTGGCATATCAATAAAGAAAATGTTCCCCCGGTTTTGGTTGATATTTTTGGTGCAGGCTGGCCTTTTCAGGGCTTGATGGAAAAGGCCAGGGGAACCCCCTTGGCCACCTGGAAAAGAGGGGCGATGTGGTTCGGCATTTTGCTTGCCCTTGGCGTCGGCTTTAACAATTGTGTTCTGACCTATGCCAGCACCTTTTCTTTAAGCACGGCCTTTGGTTTTCTCGCGGTAATCTCCCCGGCCTTCCCGCCACTCGCTGCAATCCTGGCCGTTGTCACCTTTATTTGCTTAAGCTGCACAATGCTAAACACCATCCGGGGGCTGCTTAAAACCGAGAATGTTCGAGAAAAAATCTGGGACTTCTTATATAATCTCTATTCTCCCGATCCAACCTTGCCACATAATCTGGGCAAGCGGACATGGCAAATTTATCTTGAGCGTGGCCTCGCCATCTTGTTTACTCTACTTGCTGTTCCACTGGCGGTCTTCGGCTTATTCATGACGATGAACGCCCAGGCGGCGGGCGCTAAAGTTTCCATTTTGAAAGTCATCCCCAACGCTTCGGTTGCCGCAGTCGAACTGGCCAGTAAGATCATCAGTTTAGGGTTGGCTTTTTTAGGACGTATCCCTTTTACCATAAAAAATGTTTTCACTACGCTAGCAAAAATCTTCACCCAGGCTCATGGAAAGGGCACGACCGCTGTCGAGAATCTGAGCAGCAAGCGGCCACAGCAAGCCTCTAATGGGGCGATGGCCTGGTATTATACGAAGATGGTGGTGCTTTATAGTCTTGCGTTTATTAATGCGGTTGGAAATGGCCTTATTTCGGTGGTCGGTGGGGGAGGCGTTCTCGCCGGCGTGGGTGGGGCTATTGTCTCTGCGTCGGCGGGAGCGTCAAATATCCATATTAAGCATCCTTTCGAGGGGTTGTCTAAGAAAAAGCCGACGCCTCAAGCTATTCCAGAGCCATTACAGCCTGAGACCGCTCCGATAAGGTCAAGGTCACCGGAGTTTTCTTTTAGAGGAGATTATGGTCTTACTCTGCATCCAAATTCATCGAGAAGGTCGTTGCTTCGTGTTTCCTCCGCTCCTGCTCTTGCTTTCACCGATCCCTTATTGCACCGTTCTCTATCTCCAATGACCGTTTGATGCATCCACAAAACAGAGCTGATTTATGATTAAAATTAGACCATTTTCCACCTTCATCAACCAGCGCCTGCTTTTTGTGCTGGCTTTTGGTTTTTCCTCCGGCCTGCCCCTGGCGCTGAGCGGTTCCACCTTGCAGGCCTGGCTAACCGAATCGAAAGTGAGCTTAATGACGATTGGCTTTCTGTCGCTGGTTAGCTTTCCCTATAATTGCAAATTTCTGTGGGCGCCCTTACTCGACCGCTTCATTTTTCCCGGCTGCGGGAGAAGGCGGGGCTGGATCCTCATGACACAAGCGTGTTTGGCGCTTGCTTTTTTTTCACTGTCGCTGCTGCATCCTGAATCCCAGCTGAAAAATATCGGTTGGCTGGTGTTGTTTATGACTTTTGCCGCCGCGACACAAGATGTCGCCATTGATGCCTATCGTGCCGATGTTTTATTGCCGCGGGAGCGTGGACTGGGCGCTGCTTATTTTATCTTTGCCTACCGCATGGCCATGTTTGCTTCAGGGGGCTTGGCTTTAATCGTTGCGCAATACTGGGGGTGGGAGCGCACCTACCAACTCATGGGCATTTTCATGCTACTTGGCATGGTCTGTGCGGGTTTCGCTCCGGAAGTCACCGCGGAGCCGACGGAAGCGGCAGCTAAAAAGACGCTTTTCTTCCTCGCGCCCTTTTTGGATTTGTGGCGCCGCGATAATGCTCTTTTAGTCGGCGCCTTCATTATTCTCTACAAGGCCGGTGCGGCTCTGGCTGTCGCGCTGATGACAAATTTTCTTCTGCATGGTCTGGGCTTTTCCCTCGTGGAAATCGGCGTTGCCTCTAAAGCGGTGATCATCGTCGGCACCATCCTGGGCGCCTTTGTCGGCGGCGCGGTGATGTGGCGCCTGGGTTTATATGCTTCTTTGCTCGGGTTCGGTTTGGCCCAGGCCTTTTCCATTCTGCTGTTTATGTTCTTGGCCCTGGTGGGGAAAGTTTTTTCACTCATGGTGCTGACCTTATTCGTGGAAAATTTTTGCAGCGGCATGAGCACCGCCGCTTTCATGGCTTTTTTAATGTCGCTGTGTACTGCACGCTTCAGCGCTACCCAATTTGCCTTTCTTTCGGCGATCGATAGTTTAGGCCGTCTGTTCGCCGGGCCTTTGGCAGCGGTGCTGGTGACACAGTTTGGCTGGGTTGCATTTTATGGCTGGTCTTTTGTGCTTTCGCTGCCAGCGTTGCTCCTGTTATTGATTTTAGGTAAGAGGGTCCGCTTCGATGCGCCGGCTGTTTCCTATTCATAAATTTGTGCTCTGTCTGCTGGGCGTCTTGTTGCTTGCGAGCGCCTGGCTGCTGGTCGCTCCGGCTGTCCTAGCGGAGACTACTGTGCCGCTGCAGGAGCAGGATCATTTCTATCTCGATAAAATACAATTGGTTTCCCAGCAAATTGATCTATTGAAAAAACGCTTGACCCAAGCCGATCAGGAATTTGATTATCTGCGGCATCAGCAGGACAAAGGCTTTGTCTCCTTCGAGGACGATCAAGCCAATCAATTGTTGCTTTACAAGACGAGTTTGCATTACGCCGGTGCCAAGTCCAACCTGGATAGCATTAATATCGAGTTCACCGATTCTCAGCAGGCCTTGGCCTGGCTGGATAAAAATATTCAGGAAATCCGTAATCAGCTCAATGCGGTTAATATTTTTGGCTTGAAGCTGATTCACGGCGACGTGGCGCAAAGCCAGAGTCTGCGCTCCGAATTGAAATATCAGGAAAACCTCTATCAGCTGGAAAAACAGCGCGCCGGCTATTTGCTGACCTTGCAAAAACGCGAGAACGGCATTCTCCAGCTCTATAACGAAGAATATGCCCAGGTGAACACTTTTTTAAAGTCACGCAAGCTGCTGCATATCAAAGAGCGGCAGGTCAAATCGGAGCGGGAGTTTCAAGAGCAGCAAAACTACTGGCTGCACCGGCTTGACGAATTCTATGCCAAGATGAAAGGCCTGGAGGCCAAGCCGGGTAAGGCCCAGTATTCCCGACTGGAAAACGAAATCTTTTACGCGAATGAAAATCTCAATCTGGTTTATTTGAAAACCTTGATCGCACGCTATCAGGATCAACTAAGACAGCTGCGGCTGACTATCTCGCACACCAATTCAATTTCGCTGCTCAACAATTTGAGCGACCAGACCCAGGTTTTAGGCAGGCAAATCACCCGGGTCGATAAGCTGATCAATCACCGTATGGAACTGGTTCAAAAGCGCCGTACGATCGACGCCCACGAGAAGGAGAGCAGCAATTCCGTCCAAAAGCGGGAGGCTGTGCCGTTACCAACGGTGTTGCCAGCGACGGGGCCGGCTGCGACTTCAGCCTTGAAAGCGGCGGCGGATTATTTTGCTGAATTGGAAAAAGCGTATCAAAACTTGCATGGCAGCACGGCACGTTTGAACAAGCGCCTCGCCGATTTTCGTCTGATTCTCGATCAATCCATGCAGCATGAGCTCGCCGCGCGGCAGGGTTTGCCGGGCTTCAGCGCGCACGCCTGGTTGGATTTAGGCAAAGAAGGTCTGTTAATGCCAACCTTGTCGTTTCAGTTGATCAAAGGATTTGTTCTGAGCTTGCTAACGGCTTTTAGCAGTGCTGACTGGGCCAAGCTTCTTCTCTTCGTTGCGCTGGAAGTGACGGCGGTGTTGAGCTTTTCTTATTCGCGCAAAATGCTGTTCCGTTTCATGAGTCAAGCCCCGGGGCAGGGCGGCTTGAGCATTCATCCCCGGCAGCTTCTGGGTGCTTTACTATTGCGTTATCTGCTGCCGCTTGGCCTGATTGCAAATGCCTGGCTGCTTTTTTATTTTCTGGGTCTTTCCTCGGGGCAATATGAGTGGCTGATCGATCTTGCCTGGGTTTGGCTGTTCTTTGGAATGATTTTAGCCACGGCCAAGACGGCCTTGCTCGAAACCGTTCATGACGTCAACGACGGCCACGATGCGCGGCTCTTTCATCGTTTAAAGGCCCTCCTGTTTTTTGGCGCGGTGATTACCAGCTTAACCTCATTTATTCATCAATTGCCGCTGATCTATGAAATTCGCGATTTATTCGACCGTCTCTTTTTATTAATGCTGTTGGTTCTGTCCCTGCTTATTTTGCGCTCCTGGCGAGTCGTACCCCGGTTGATTTTGCAATACACGGACCCGAGGCGCACTTATTTAAGGCGCATCATTTACTTTCTGGGGATATTTATTCCCAGTCTCTTATTTATTAATTCGCTGATCGGCTTATTTGGTTTCGTTAACCTGGTGGGCATGATTTCCTGGTATGAAGGCGTTTTCACCTTGGTGCTCGTGGTCTACTTTTTATTGCGCGCCTTTTTAAGCGATTTAATGGAATTTCTCTCGCATTTAATGATTCGTCATGTCAGCAACGGTTGGTTGTGGACGGAAG
>JABDGC010000012.1 GCA_013286215.1 Gammaproteobacteria bacterium | reverse complement strand
GCACAAAGGCACCGTCTTTAAAAAGGAGTTTGGCGATATGGCCGGCCATCTCAGAGGTGATGGTAATTTGACGCTCCGCGACCAAAGAACCGACTGCATTCACCTCGATGGGTATGTTACCGCGTTTCACCGGTTGCACTTCCACCCAGACGCCCTCCGTTAAAGGAACCGGATGGGCATGGAAGCGTTTATAGCTAAAGAGGGTCAAGGTGATGATAGTGATCGCTAAAATCCAGATCCAGAGCGACTTGGGCTTGGTTATTTTCATAAGTTTATTGTATAAATTACTCAGTAGTCATTACGTAGCATAGGAACTCCGCCCGAAATTGTATAATTTTTGACAAGAGAGGTCAATTCCAGTAAAGTTTCTATATAATCAGTTAGTATAACAGACAGAGGAAGCTGCAGTGGATCTTAAGAAAATAATTATTATTGGAATCGCGGGGGCCTCCGGTTCTGGAAAAAGCCTTTTAGCTAATACGATTGTCCGAGAGCTGGGTTCGGATCGAGTCGCCGTTATTTCGGAAGACTCTTACTACAAGGATCACAGCGACATTCCCTTTGAAGAGCGCGCGAAAATCAACTATGACCACCCCAATTCCCTGGATCATGAATTCATGCTGAAGCAATTAATCGAACTGCAGCAAGGAAAAAGTGTTCAAGTGCCGCGTTATAATCATTCGCTGCATACCCGCGAGAAAGAAACGCGAACGCTGAGAGGCCATACCATCATTGTAGTCGAAGGGATTTTGTTGTTCGTCGAGAAAGACATTCGAGAACGTATGGATATCCGGATTTTTATGGACACGGCGCTGGATATTTGCCTGATACGGCGTCTGCGGCGCGACATGCAGGAACGGGGGCGTTCCCTGGACTCGGTTTTAAAGCAATATGAAGAGACAGTCAGGCCAATGTATTTGCAGTTTATTGAGCCTTCGAAGCGACACGCAGACATCATTGTTCCGCGCGGCGGCGGCAATCGGATTGCAATTGACATGATTAAGGCGAAGATGCGGGAGTTGCTGGAAAATGGGCATCGAGAGAATATGGACACCATTCGGGTAATTCGAGAGGAGGACTCATTTTGATCGAGACTAACGCGCTGACCTCGCTGCCAAATCGAATTTCATTTAATGAGGCGACCAATAAAGCCCTCTTACAAGCAGGGCGAAATAACACGATGCTGGCCTTGCTTTTGATTGATATGGATCACTTTCAGGAGCTCAAACAAGCTCATGGCCCCACCGTCACCCATGGTTTGCTAGAAGAATTAAGCAAGCGCTTTCGGGCTCTTTTGCGCGCCAGTGATACGCTGGCTCATTTGGAGAACGATGAATTTGCCTTACTGCTCACCGATTTGGAGCAGACCAAATTGATCGGGCTGGTCGCGGAAAAGCTATTAAAGGCCTGCGCAGAGCCCTTTAAATTAAACTCCGAAGAAGTTTTACTGACTGCCAGCATTGGCATTTCTACCTTTCCCAATGATGGACAAACCCTGGAAGAGCTGCAGAAGAAGGTGGCGGATGCCTTGTATCAGGCTAAAAAACAAGGCGGCAACAATTATCAATTCACGCTGCCGCAAATGACGTTGGAAGCCCATCATTTTATGAAGCTTCAGGCCGCTTTGCGTGAGGCTTTAAATAACAATGAATTCCGGATGTATTATCAGCCCAAGCTGGAT
This sequence comes from Gammaproteobacteria bacterium, assembly GCA_013286215.1. GTDB lineage: Bacteria > Pseudomonadota > Gammaproteobacteria > DSM-16500 > DSM-16500 > JABDGC01. The sequence goes on along the minus strand of JABDGC010000012.1, from coordinate 37,068 downwards.
TTAAAAACCTGGGGCTTGAGCGGCGTCGAAGCCTTGATTCGTTGGGAGCACCCGACTTATGGCTTGATTGATCCGCTCAAATTCATTCCCTCCGCCGAGGAAACAGGTTTAATTCTTCAGATTGGCGAATGGACGCTACGCGAAGCCTGTCGTGCCAGCATGGCATGGCAAAACAAAGGCTATCAGCCGATCTCCGTCGCCGTTAATCTCTCACCCAAACAACTCTATCAGCCGGAATTAATTAAAATCGTGAAAGCCGTTCTCAATGAAAGCGCTTTAGATCCCCGCTATCTTGACCTTGAAATTGCTGAAATGACGGTTATGGATGACACAGAAAAAGTTAATCACATCCTGCACGGTCTTAAAAACCTCGGCGTCACTCTTTCCGTCGACGATTTTGGAATTGGCCATACGTCGATTAGTTATTTAAGGGATTTTCCGATTAACACGGTCAAGATTGATCAATCCTTTATTAAATCCCTGCCCCTCGATCCGAAAAACGCGGCGATCACCACGGCAATTATCACCCTCGCCCATCAACTGGGCATCAAGGTGGTTGCCGAAGGGGTTGAAACCATGGAGCAGGTGAAATTTCTTGCTGACCAGCATTGTGACCAGGTTCAAGGCTATTTTATCAGCCGCCCCTTGCCTGCTGCGAAGATCGTGGCGCAAATGACCCGGATTAAATAGTGGTTCAAGTTGCATTCGGTTTATTCCATCCTGCTTCGCTGTCTTTGTCATCCTGAGCGCAGCAAAGGATCTCACTGCTGCTTAAGAAGTAAGATCCTTCGCTGCGCTCAGGATGACAAAGACGGCGAAGGATGACAAAGGCCTCAGGAGGAAAGGCCTTGAAGTAATTTCAAAAAATCCGTTTCAGTGAGGATTTTCACACCTAATTTTTCAGCCTTAGCCAATTTGGACCCTGGTTCGCTGCCGGCGACCACATAATCTGTTTTTTTGGAAACACTGTCTGAAACCTTGGCGCCCACATTCTCCAGCCGATCCTTGGCCTGGTCGCGCGTCATTTGTTCCAAGGTACCGGTTAACACAAAGGTTTTACCGGATAAAGCTGATTTTTGCGGCCTTTTTACCTCCTCCCAGTGGATACCGCTTTGGACAAGTTTTTCAATGATCTCGCGGTTATGCGTTTCCTTAAAAAAATGCGTGATATGCTTGGCCACAACGGGCCCGATGTCTGGAGTCTCCTGCAAGTCATCTTCCGTGGCAGTATAGAGCGTTTGAAGATTGCCAAAATGGCGCGCCAAAATTTTGGCCGTCGCTTCGCCAACCTCACGGATACCCAGGGCATAAAGAAAACGAGCGAAGGTGGTCGTTTTGCCTTTTTCAAATTGATCCAGTAAGTTTTGGGCCGATTTTTCACCCATTCTTTCCAGGTCCGCCAGCACATCCAGCTTGAGTGAATACAAATCGGCGATATTTTTCACCAACTTTTCATCTACCAGTTGTTCCACCAACTTATCGCCCAAGCCCTCGATATCCATCGCGCGACGCGAGGCAAAATGCTTGATGGCTTCCTTGCGCTGCGCGGGACAGTATAAGCCGGCGGGGCAGCGCGCCACGGCCTCGCCTTCGATTTGCTCAATAGCGGAATGACAGACCGGGCATTGGGTGGGAAGAGCAATTTTTTTGGCGTGTGCTGGGCGACGCTCTTCAATTGCCTTTACTACTTCTGGAATAACATCGCCAGCGCGACGAACGACAACAATATCCCCTATCCGCAGATCCTTCTCTTTTATTTCATCCATGTTATGGAGCGTTGCATTACTGACTGTTACACCGCCAACAAATACAGGCTTTAAACGCGCTACGGGCGTAATGGCTCCCGTACGACCAACCTGGAAATCCACTGCTTCTAACGTGGTAAATTCCTCTTGGGCGGGAAATTTATGTGCAAGCGCCCAGCGAGGTGCGCGGGTAACAAACCCCAACCTCTCCTGAAGAGCCAGGCGATTTACTTTGTATACCACCCCATCTATATCGTAGGATAAATGAGGGCGCTTCTTCGCCGTATTGTGAAAAAAATTTAAACAGCCGTTAATACCTTTCACTACTTCAATAAGGGGGTTAACAGGAAGGCCCCACTTCTTCAGTTGCTCTAAGATACTGCTTTGCGTATCTTTCGAAAACTTCCCGTTTACTAGTCCAACACCATAACAAAAGAACGCCAGCGGGCGAGAGGCTGTGATATGCGAATCTAATTGTCGTAAACTGCCCGCCGCGGCATTACGTGGATTCACAAATAATTTTGTTCCCTTCCGTCCTGCCTCTTTATTTAATTCCTCAAAACCCGCTTTTGGCATATAGACTTCACCACGCACTTCTAAAACAGCAGGTACGTCAGCCCCTCTCAGATGAAGTGGAATTGAATGAATGGTGCGTAAGTTTTGCGTTACATCTTCGCCTGTAACGCCATCACCCCGCGTAGCACCCTGCTGAAACACGCCTTTTTCATAGAGAAGACTAATCGCCAAACCATCAAATTTCGGCTCGCAAATATAGTCAATATCGCCTTCAACTCCAAGTCGTTCATGCACGCGGCAATCAAAATCAACCACTTCATCTTCATTAAAAGCATTATCTAACGACAACATTGGAAGGGCATGCTTTACTTCGGAAAATGCTTTAAGTGGCTTTGCGCCACTGCGTTCTTGTGTTGGCGAATCCGGCGTAATCAGCTCAGGGTGTTGGATTTCTAAATTTTGAAGGCGTCGAAACAATTGATCATATTCAGGATCGGAAATAATCGGGCTATCCAGGGTAAAATAAGAATGCTTATAGCGCCTTATATCATGACGTAGCTTTTCAATTTCATCCTGGACATTTTTTTGTGATATCTGTTTTCCCATCGGGACCTCATGCATTTACGACCCAGCGGCAAGTCAAAATCCTCTGACCCTCAATTACTTCCCTGCTTCAGAGTGAGGACTCCCGACTAACTGGCAGTGGCGAAGCTGAGGGCTTCCTCCACATCCACGCTGACCAGGCGGGACACACCGGGTTCGTGCATGGTGATACCGATCAAATGATGGGCCATTTCAATCGCTAATTTATTATGGCTGATAAACACAAACTGTGTTTTATCGGACATTTTCTTAACGAGCTCACAAAAACGCGATACATTCATATCATCCAGCGCCGCGTCGACTTCGTCCAGCAGACAGAGCGGCGAAGGATTTAAGTGGAAAATGGAGAAGATCAACGCAATCGCCGTCATTGATTTTTCACCGCCGGAGAGCAAATGAATTGAGCTATTGCGTTTACCGGGAGGACAGGCCATGACCGCCACGCCGGATTCCAGCAAATTCTCGTCGGTCAGCTCCAGGGCCGCATGTCCTCCACCAAAAACCAGCGGGAAGAGCTCTTTGAAACGCTCGTTAATCTTGTCAAATGTTTCCTTAAAGCGCGCCCGCGTCTCGCGGTCGATTTTCGCGATGGCATTTTCCAAGGTCATTAAACTGGCTTGTAAATCTTCAAACTGCTTATCCAGATACTGTTTGCGCTCCTGACAGGTGGCGTATTCCTCAACCGCGATCAAGTTAATGGATCCCAGACGGTTGATGCGGTTGGCCAGCTTCTCGCATTCCGCCTGCCATTGCTCCGCATTCGCCTCCGCTGGCAACTCTTTTAAAACCTCCTCCAACGCAAAGCCGATTTCCTTGACATAGTCCTGCAAGGTTTCTTCTTTCAGCTTGATGCTTTGTGAATCCAGACGCAGCGTTTCCAACTGCGTACGGACGCGATTGATACCCTGGTCCGCGAGATGGCGTTGTTTATCGAGGTTCTCTAACGCCTGCTCCAGCATTTCCATAGCACCGCGAGCGGCGTTCAGCTCCGCTTCAATCGCCATATGTTTTTCAAGTGTATGCGCTAAAGTTTCTTTCAAGTTTTCAAGCGGCGCCACCGTCTCGAGCTCCTTCTCCAGCGCCTGTTTTCGTTCCTCCAAAGCGCTCAGCTGACTTTGCATGCGCTCCAGATTCTGCTTTAAAGCACCTTGCTGTGACTTGCTGCTTTGCAGCCGAATTTCAAGCTGATGAGCCTGCTCTTTGGTCTGGTCGGTATTTTGGCGCGCTTCTTGTAATAGGTTGCGTGCGCTTTCGCGTTCCACGATCAAGCCTTCGCGCTCGGCGTCAAAGCTGTCTTTGATGCTCTTGGCGCTCGCCAGGCTGTCTCTGATTTTTTGTAGCTCCACCTCGGTTTGATTTTCCTGTTGGGTATATTCTTCCCGTTCCTGCGTCAAGTGCTCGGCTTTCTCTTTTAATTCACTCAATCTTTCCTGTCGGGCTTTCTGTTGGGCCGTAACTTCCGCCATGCGAGCATGATACTGGTTTAAAGTTTGCCGCAGCCGTTCGCGGCTTTGCTCCAATTGGGCCAATTTTTCTTGCTGCAGGCTGAGCTGCTCTTCAATTTCGCTTTGTTGCTCTTCCAGCGCCAGAATACCTGCATTCAATTGCTTGAGCTCTTGTTCACGCTGCAAGACGCCGGCCATCGGATCCTTCTCATGCGAAACGCGGAACCAGGTCGGACTCAGCCACACTCCCTCCCGGGTAATCACGGATTCACTGTCATCCAGGCTGGGCAACAAAGCCAAGGCTTCTTGATGTGTTTCTGCGACATAGACACCCTGAAGCAAGGAGTGAATCGGCAAAGTCGACCGGATCTTGTCCAACAACTTTTGCGCCGTGCCAGAGCCTGGTGTGCTCACCTTCCCGCGATGACTTTGATTGGCAAAGGCCAGCAATTGCCCTTCATTAAAATCTGCTATTTGATTGGAGATCGAGTCCAGCTGATCCACGCAAACGGCTTGCAGATAGGGTCCCAACACTTTCTCCGCCGCCAATTCCCAGTCTTTTTCAACTTCAATGCCTTGAGCCAAGCGCGGATTTTTATCCAGGGCATGTTGCGACAGCCATTTTAAAGCCGGCAGATCGCGTTGTCCCAAAGCAGCCTGCTGCAACGCTTCAACCGAAGCTTGCTTGCCACGCAATTTTTGTAATTCGCTGCGGACTTGGTCCAAGTGGACGGAAGCCTGTTGACGCTCGCCCTGCAGAACAGTGATTTGCTCTTTCACTTCATCAAACTGCTGTTCATACTCTTCCAACTGGCTTTCAGTTTCCTGTAATTGTTGAATTAAACTCTCTATCTCATTGTCCAATTCAGAAAAATTAATTGCGCTTTGCTCTTGTTGAATCTTGCTTTGCTGATGCTGGATCGACTGAAGTTTCTGCTGCAAATGCTGAATGCGAGCCTGCTCAACCTCGACCTGCTGGTTCACTTTCATGGTTTGCTGATGGAAAGCATCCCATTGGACCTGCCAGGCTTGCGAATTTTTTTCCGCCTGCGCCAATTGCTGCACCGCCTGCCTGGAAGCGATAACCGTCTCTTGCCACTCCGGCTCCAGTTGAGAAATTTCTTGGGTTAATTCCTGCAACTCATCCTTGACTTCCTCCAGTTGATCGCTGGCCTCTTGCCAATCCTTGCCAACCTGTTTGAAATCACCTTCTAATTGCTGCTGGCGTTCCTGCTGATGAACCAAGTCTTGTTCTATACGGGCAATTTCGTTGCCCATGGCATAGTAGCGGCGCTGTACTTCTTGATACGTTTCACTGGCCGCGCGCTGATCCAGCCGTTTTTGTTCGAGTGTGGTTTCAATAGAGACGAGCTCTGTCTGATAGCCTTCTTGCGCCGTCTCTTCCTGCTTTATATTCAGTGTATATTGTACATATTGCGCGTCCAGCTGGCGCCATTGGATGGCATACCACTGAGATTTGGTGACGCGTTCTTGTTCTTTGAGCGTCTTGTAGCGCTCGGCATCGGAAGCTTGGCGCTTAAGTTGGGTCAACTGTCGATCCAGTTCTGAGCGCAGATCATTCACGCGCGCCAGATTCTCTTTGGTATGCTGAATACGGAGTTCGGTCTCGCGGCGTCTTTCCTTATATTTTGAAATTCCAGCCGCCTCTTCCAGATAGGCTCGCATGTCATCGGGCTTTGAATCCACAATACGGCTGACCATATTTTGGCCAATAATGGAATAGCTACGCGGCCCCAAGCCGGTACCGCTAAAAATATCGAGAATATCCCGGCGGCGGCAGGGGGAGTTGTTGAGATAATAAGTTGAATCGCTGTCCCGCGTCAGGACACGCTTAATTGAAATTTCAGCATATTTGCTGTATTCGCCGCCAATCGCCCCGTCCTGGTTGTCAAAAACCAGCTCGATAGAAGCCTGGCCGACCGGCTTACGTGCGGTGGAACCGTTAAAAATAACGTCCGTTAAAACTTCGCCACGGAGGTATTTCATGGAGTTTTCCCCCATGACCCAGGAAACGGCATCGATAATATTAGACTTACCACTGCCATTGGGCCCAACAACGGCGGATAATTTACCGGGGAAATTCAGTGTGGTGGGATCAACGAACGATTTAAAGCCAGCGAGTTTAATTTTCTTCAAAAACATGCCCAGTTCCTATCAGTTATATCCTATTTTGTATCTGATCCTTTAGCCTGCTATTTTAACGTAATTTAGCCGCTTATACCAACATAGAAAATTAAATTTATGATAAGCTATATTAAGCAAGATCGACAGGAAAAGCCATGACAACAGGGATACTCCGCCAGCTGAAAAAAAACCGGCATGCCTATGTCATTGCCCTTTTAGGCTTCCTGGTTTCCTTAGGTCTCTTTTATGCCCTTCAAATCCAGGAAGAACGCTATATCCTCAATCTTGCCCAATTAGGCATCGAAACGATTGATACGCATATTCAGGCTGAGCTCAATTTCAACGCCCATATTCTGAAACATGTGGCTGATCAAACTTTGAGAGTGGACGACCAGCCCGCGAAAGTCAGATCTCTGGTGACGGATCTATTGACGACCTACCCCCAAATACTCGCGCTCCTTGAGGTTAATTATAACAACAAAATCAATTGGATACAAACAAAAAAGGAAGCTTCCGTTTACAAAAACGTCGTGGGGCCGTTTCTTCAGGCGAACAGTGGCTCCTTGCTCAGCCGGCATTCGCTCTGGGTTTCTTCACCTCTCAACTTACCGGACAAGAAAATAGCTCTCTTTATGGTGCTCCCCTATTCCGCACCTGGCGCGCAAAAAAACCCAGCGGCTTCGCATTATTTCATCGCACTCCTGGATTGCCGCTATTTGATTCATCGCAACGCTCAACTCCCGGGCATGGTCTTTAAGGTTTACCTCAACCTCCAGCCCATTACACCCTCCGAGGCAAACAGCCACGACCAACACTGGCTGTTCGGGGTATCTAAAACCCTCTATAGCGCCTTATGGCAGATCCGAGCCCAGGAAGTCACGATTAATCTGGGTATCATCCATTTAATCAGCAAAGAAGCACCACTTTCCTGGATGACCTTCATCCTTGGCATTTTAATCTCCATCTTACTTGCAAGAAGCACCGCCCTGTCGGACCTGTTAAAAGAGCGCACCATCGTGCTGGATCAAATCAATCAAGACTTGAAAAGCGAAATCACCAACCATATTCAAACGGAAGCCAGCAAAAAAAACCTCGAAAAAGCCTTATTACAGGGGCAAAAATTGCAGGCCATCGGCACCTTGGCCGGCGGCATAGCCCACGACTTTAATAACATCTTATACGCCATCCGCGGCTATATTGAGCTGGCGCGAGAAGAGATTCCCAAGGATGAGATCACCTATAAAAATCTGGGGAAAGTGTTGGAAGCCACCTATCGTGGACAGGACCTCATTTCGCAAATTCTTACTTTTAGCCGCCGCCAGCAGCATCATGAATTTATTCCGCTCAGCTTAAAAACAGAAATTACCGGGGCTTTGGCCCTCCTGCGCTCCACGGTTCCGCAGTCGGTTGAACTTGATTTTCATGCGGCTACGGAGGGGAAGATCATGGGCAATAAAACCCAAATTCACCAGATCATCGTTAATTTAATCAATAACGCCGTGGACGCCATGGATGGCGAGGGAAAAATTGACCTGACCCTCAGTCAAATCCCGGCCACTGAAATCCAGGGATTAAAAATTTCTCCTTTAAAGCTGAATAATTATTGTAGAATAGAGGTTAAGGATACTGGCCACGGAATGGACCAAAGCACCATGGATCGCGTATTTGAACCCTTCTTCACGACCAAGGAAGTCGGTAAAGGCACAGGGCTCGGGCTGTCAACCGTCCACTCCATCGTCAAGGACCATCTGGGCGAAATCCTAGTCAACAGCCAGATTGGCAAAGGCAGTACTTTTACTATTTATTTTCCGGAACAAGAACCCCTAAAAGAGGATCAAACGCATGGCTAAAATTTTACTGGTTGAAGACGATGAATTAGTTCGTGATATGTTGGCTCAGGTCTTAAAAAAAGCGTCTCACGAAGTGACCTGCGCCTCTGACGGTGAAGATGCGGCCAAAGTGCTACAGCAGGTCCGGCCAGACATTATGGTCACGGATATTATTATGCCTAAAAAAAGCGGCATCACGCTGATTTCGGAAGTCAAAAACCGGCACCCGGACATGGAAATTATCGCCATTTCTGGCGGCGGTCGCCTGGATCCCATCGGCTATCTCGACCTTTCCGAGAACCTGGGCGCCTCGGTCTCCTTTGAAAAACCCGTGGATAATACCGCGCTGTTGATGGCCATTGATTTGCTGCTGCAGGGAAAGAAAAAGGTCGACGCCTAGGTGACTGAAATATTACAATTTTAGCATCACGTCAGTTTTGCTGTTAAGACTACGTTAAGCTTCTTTAAGATTGAGTTAACCCTGCATCTATATAATAATGATAATCTTTTATTGACTGAACCATAAAAACGGGGAAAGGAGCACATGCTAGCGCGAATAAGGTCCACGGTGCCGCAAGGTAAGGAAATGCAAGATTTTGATCGGTTTCACGCTGACCTATGCCAACTTAGCGACAACCAGATGATGCAAGCGCTAGAACTCACGCAGAGTGATAGCGGACGTCATATCGCAAGCAAGCTTTTTACTTACATCAAAAACCTAAGAGACAACTATTATTACTATTGCAAGCTCCTGTCTAAGGCGACCGATGATGAGTCCAAGAGGGCGATAAAAATACTCTTAGAGGAATTGCGTCAGTTAAAAGCCGACTTAGGACTTTCAATTACCTTGGCGGCGCAAAAGGGTTTAGACGATATTTACCGTGATAAAGACTTTGCCAAAAAGCTAGCCAAGCTGCATAAAGATATTGACGCCTTCTTAAAAATGCGACGCTCCGGCGAACATGTCGATAACCTTGCCCATCTGAACTCCTGGTCCTATCTTGTCTATTACAGCACCATTGTCGCCAGCTACATGACCAAAAGCTTGCATGGCTTTTTGCAGTCCCTGCCGAGTATTTTAAGTACACTTAGCCGCGTTTTTCCTCCCATCATTATTGCCATGGATGCCATTACCAATATTTCAGACCTCATATACTCGCTCGTCACTTACTCCCATTTAAGTGAGCAGGAAAAACTCAGTGGCGGAAAGTGGCCACTGACATCCTCACCGCTTTACAACAAGGGCTATTTTTTGCGCCTGGCTGGAAACGCTGTCGCCTTGTCCTTGAATGTGTTTATCCTTTTGATTTTTACCGGAGCACTGTTCACAACACCCTTCGGCTGGGGCTTGTCGGCTGCGGTAATCACAGCCGAATGGATGGCGAGCTGCGTTGTTCCTGCCTGGCAGGCTAGGAAAAATTATAAAAAGCTACAAAATGACCTGAGAAACATGCAGGGAAGCAAAGAGCTCAACGCAAAAATTGCAGAGCTCGAAGCAACGCGAAAAGATCTCTCCGTGCATGGTACAATATCCGACATCAATCAACAAATTAAAACCTTGAACGAACTTTCCACCAAAGTTCAGCTAGCGGAAAAGACCTATCTTGCCAAAAAAGCGGACGCGCTCTGGTACTTTTGCTCCATCGCCGGCAGTATTATTTTTGCCTGCGGCTTCATTTTGCCGCCCTTATTTTTGGTCGGAATGCTCTTCTTGTCAGCTTCGCCGGTACGCACCGTTTATAACTGGCTAGCCGACCAATATACCCAGCATTACAAAGACACCAGCCAAGCACTTGAGCGAATTTCATCTGTCCGGACCTCTCAAATTCAGGCCGCGATGATCACCGTCAATAGGGTTGAAAAAAAGAAACAAAACTCGGCAACGCCAGGGGTCCTTGGCCAAGTGCACTCCTCACCTTCTTCACCCCTTTCACCTTCTTCACATTTCTCTCAGTCTTCCGCATCAGGCCGCATGTGTAGCTTAGAAAGCAAGGCAGAAGTGTCTACGTCGCCTCCTAGCCCTGCTTGTAGCAGTTCACTTCAAGCGCTGAAAGCTTAAGATGCACCTTGACCTCAATAACGCCACTTACGGAGCTGGCTAATGCTACTGCATTATTAATTTCCAATTCATTATCAGCGGTCCCACTGATTGTCACAATGCCATGATGGGTTTCAATGGTAATATCTAGATCGTCAAGATCCTGGTCTCCGAAGACATGGTTTTGATTGAGTAACCCCATAATTTTGGCAGTAATGATGGCGTCCGATAAAGGCTCGTGACTGCCCTTGACGCTTAATTCATTGGCGTCGACCTCTTTCACGCCGGGAATAGACTGAGTCAGCTCAATTGCCTGAATCAGCTGATCTTCGGAGTCCAGCTTCCCTGTCAACTTGACGACGCCTTCTATGACTGAAACTTGAATAACCGCCTCGGACAGGGACGATTCTAAACGGAGTTCCTTTTTGACTTCCTTCCTAAGCGCTGAATCACTGGTAAATGCTTGTGAATAACAGAGACAAGGGAAACAGAGAAAGAAAAATAAAAAGGACGGGCATAAAAAATTTTTAACTCGCATCGCAGCTCAGCTCCCTGAGTAGGTGTCTTTTATTAGTATAACAGGTTCCAATAGCGCTGGTGAGAAGGGCGGTAGAATTCGAGGGGATATAGCGAATCCCGCCCCATCACAAATTGAATCGCACCAAGAGCAGAGGTATCGAGTTGAATCGCGCCAAACTCGCGGTAGGTGGCCACAACACCGGGATATGGAAAGTGGTAGCGATTGCGATAGCCAATAGCATAGAGTACATATTGCGGGTGAACGCGCCCAACAAAGGCGCGCAACCCTGAGGTTTTGCTGCCATGATGCGGAGCCACCAGGATAGCGGCTGACAAAGTATTCGGCGAACTCGCGAGTAATACCTTTTCCGCAGCTTTTTCAATATCCCCGGGCAGTAAAAGACGCTTGGTCTTCGTCGCCACGAGCAGGACGCAGGAGCTATCATTATCAAGATTCAACTGCGTAACCGTGGGATGCAGGAAAGCAAAATGAACACCGTCCCAGTCCCACGCTTTGCCTGCCAAGCAATAATCCGCCGATCGGGAAGGGAACAACCCAGGCACGCTGGTCTGCAGGGAACGAACCGGAAGTTGTTTTAACAAGGCCTGTGCCCCGCCGCTGTGGTCATTGTCGCCATGGCTCACAACCAGCATATCAATTTGCTTGACGCTCTGCGAACGCAAAAAAGGCAAAACAACGGACTCTCCCATATCCGACTCGGGACCCCTGCGCGCACCGGTATCAAAGACTAATACATGATTTTGGGTTTGAACAACGGCAGAGAGGCCCTGCCCCACATCCAGTAAGCTAAAACGCAGCTCACCGAAATCCGGCCTTACCGGCTTGAAACTTAAAACCGGCAGCAGCCACAGTAAGCCCAGACCTCTGCCAGGGAAGCCCGCCGGTAACAATAAAACAAGCACTCCCCCCGTCGCTGCCAAGAGATAACCGTAATTGGGCAGCGACTGCTGCCACGTCGACCAAGGCAGCTGGGAAAACCAGGTCAGCAGCGACCAAAGCAGCCCCAGACTCTTGTCCGCGAGCAGCAAGCTGTAAGAGGCCAACCCGGGACAAACTAAGAGTAAAATCACGCTTAAAAAACAAAGCGGCAAGATTAGAAAGCCCACCCAAGGGATGGCAACCATATTGGCCAAAAAGGACACCAGCGAATATTCCATAAAGAGCCACAAACTCAGCGGCAACAGACCAACAGCCAACACCCACTGCGGCCTTCCCCACTGCCACCACCCACCGCTTGGAGCCAGGCGCCCGCCCAGGCCATAAATAATCAGCGCGAGAGTCGCAAAGGAAAGCCAAAAACTGGAGGATAGAAGGCTTAAGGGATTCAACAGCAAAACGATCAAGAGGGCCAAACTCCAGGCTTGCCAGAGCGGAAGAACCCGCCGGCATAAGGTTGCCAGTAGGTAGATGGTCACCATGACCAGAGCGCGTTGTGTTGGGATGGAAAATCCGGCCAGAGCACTGTAAAGCCCGGCCATCACGAGTGAGGCGCACACTCCGGCTTCCGCGGTCGGCAGCAAGGCGATCAGGCGTGGTCGACGCCAAAGACGGACGGTCAGCCCATGGGCAAGGGCGGCCATAAATCCAATATGCAAACCGGCAATTGCCATGAGATGATTGGTCCCCGTATTACGCAAGACTTCCCAATCAGACGGAGAGACGCCAGTACGCTCACCAATCATTAAAGCCTGTAGCCAAGGAGCAGTCCGGCTGGCAGGAAGGCGCTGTTGTGCTTGAGTCTGGATATATTGGCGCAAATGGGCGATGGGATAGCTTAAATAATGCTCGGCGATGAACAGCGGTTTTTCTTGTTCAAGCACATACCCTTTTGCGCGGATACCCTTTTGAAAAGCCCAGGCTTCAAAATCGAAGCCGCCGGGGTTCATGGTGCTATGTATTTTTTTAAGGCGGACCGGGAGCAGCCATTCGTCGCCGACTTGCAAGTGAGGTGCATGCGACCAAGACAGATTAATCGAAGTCGCTACGCGTTGTCTTTCCTTGCCATTTTGGATGCTTTCAAGATGAAAAACAAAGGAACTTTGATAGGGAGAAACCCGAGGAAGAGAAGTGATTTCACCTCGAATCCAAAGCGGCTTGCCCTCCCAGGCAGGCAGCAGGGAAAAAGCAGCGATGGCATGAGCGCACCCGAGACACCAAGCAAAACCCAAGAGGAAAGCGAGGATTAAATGATAACCTCGGACTTTCGATAGGAATAAAATGGGACAGCTCGCCAGCGCGACGCCTGCCCAGCTCAGCGAGGGTAATGCGGAAAAAAATTGTAAAATCAAAACGCCGGAAAAAAAAGCGAGAGAAAATGCAGTCATTTTATTTAATTCCATATAGTAAGAGTGGAGATCACCCTCGAGTAAAGGACGTGTTGAAGGGATTAGAGGAGCGGGCCAAAATCAGCCACAATAGGATGAGAGAGAGCGTTTTTACTTTCTCTCCCTAGTAGAGCGTCAACTTGATTTTGTCATCTTGAGCAAAGTCTCTGTCATCCGGAGCGCAGCGAAGGATCTCCTTGCTGCAGAGAGAGTGAGATCCTTCGCTGCGCTCCGGATGACAGCAAGCGAAACGGAACAAAATCAAGTTGACAACGTACTAGGGCAGTATCAACACTATAAATTAACAAGATTACCGTTGCGAAGCGTCATCATGCGTTGGCTCATTTTTGCTAAAGACAGATCGTGGGTCACCATGATCACGCTGGTTTTCCGCTCGGCCTGTAGCCTCAAGAAAATTTGAAAGACCTGTTCCGCATTACGCGGATCCAGGTCGCCCGTGGGTTCGTCCGCCAAAATACAGAGCGGGTTCGTCACCAGAGCGCGGGCAATGGCGACCCGTTGGCGTTCGCCACCGGAAAGTTGGTTAGGACGATGATGCAGGCGCTCCTTGAGGTCGACGGATTCCAGAAGATGCTCCGCCTTGGTTTGAATCTGCTTTGCGGTCTCACCGCGAATCAGCAAAGGCAGGGAAACATTTTCCAGCGCGCTAAATTCGGGCAGCAAATGATGAAATTGATAAATGAAACCTAAATTATGGTTGCGCGTGTAACATTTTTCATTTTCAGTCAACTCCGTCAGGTTTTTGCCGTTGATCAGTACGCGGCCGTGAGTCGGCTTATCCAAGCCACCCAGCAAATGCAGTAAGGTGCTTTTTCCGGAGCCGGAGTTGCCGATGATAGCAATCATTTCCCCCGCCTTCACTTCGAGGTCGATATGATGCAGCACTTCGATTTCAGCGCCGCCTTGTTTAAAGATTTTAGAAAGGCCGTGACAAGCCAGGACAATTTCACTTGCAGGCATCGTTTTCATTATTTCCTCTCGAGTCATGACTTTATTCATAGCGCAGCGCCTCCACTGGATCCATACGCGAGGCCTGCCAAGCCGGATAAATCGTGGCCAAAAAGCTTAAAACCAACGCGGTCAACCCAATTTCCGCGACATCGACCCACTGTAATTCGGAAGGAAGATAATCCACGAAGTACACACTGGATGAGAGAAACTGCACGTGAAACAAATGCTCTATCCCATTCACAATCTCAGTCACATGGAACGTCAGCCAAATGCCGCCCAAAACCCCAAGCAGCGTGCCAACCAGGCCAATAACCCCACCCTGCACCATGAAAATTGACATAATCATGCGCGGCGTGGCGCCGAAAGTGCGCATAATGGCGATGTCCGCTTCCTTATCATTGACGACCATCACCAAGGTGGCAACCAGGTTAAACGCCGCCACCGCGACGATGAGGAGCAGAATAAAGAACATCATGGTTTTTTCCAAACGCACTGCGTGAAAAAAAGCCCCGAATTGATCCGTCCAATTGGTAATATAGGCGGAAGGCGACAACTTACCCGCCAGCACCTTGCTCATTTGCGGCGCGGAAAAAACATTTTCCAGGCTGATATGAATACCGGAGATCAAACTGCCGACCCCGTATAACTTCTGCGCGTCAGTTAGATTGGTATAAGCCAGGGCTGCGTCAAAGCCAAATCCGCTGCCAGCATTAAAAATGCCGACGACCGTGAAACGCTTAAACCGAGGAACCACACCGGCCGGCGTCAAAGACATTTGAGGTGTCACCGCCGTCACCTTATCGCCGACAGAAACATTCAAGCGTCTGGCCAGTTCTTCTCCCAAAATGATACCAAAGGTGCCAGGTTTCAAAGCAGAAAGCTTGCCTTGTACGACCTTTTCAGCAAGTGCCGTCATCCGTTTTTCCTGTTCCGGCAGGATGCCGTTCACCAGCGCCGGAGCGACCTGGGAGTTAAAGGTCAACAACGCCTCGCCGTTGACAAAGGGCGCCGTGTTCACGACCCCAGGGATCCCCTGGAGAGTTTTTTGCAAATTACCCCACTCCGCCAGATAGCCGCTCAAGCTGCTGACGGTAATGGGCGGCACCATACTGAAGACGCGCTTTTTAATTTCGCGGTCAAAGCCGTTCATCACAGAAAGAACCGTGATCAAGGCCATGACACCGAGCGCGATGCCCAACATCGAGGTCAGTGAAATAAAAGAGATAAAATGGTTGCGGCGCTTCGCCCGGGTATAACGTAAACCGATAAAAATCGGCGCTGGTTTAAACATGATTCTGTCCTCTTTTATTCAGCAACACGATAGCGCTATTTTGCCTGTTTAAATAATCTAAAAAAATTAGCCGTCGTTTCGGCGGCCAGTTGCTCACTGTCGATTCCGCGCAATTCGGCGATAAATTGGGCCGTATGCACGATAAAAGCCGGTTCATTGGGTTTACCCCGGTTCGGCGTCGGCGCCAAATAAGGGGAATCCGTTTCCAGCAGCATACGATCCAGCGGCAGGCGTTGAGCGACCTCTTGAATCGCAGTCGCATTGCGAAAAGTCACGATACCAGAAAAGGAGAGGTAAAAACCCAGATCCAACGCCTTGGAAGCCATCTCCCAATCTTCAGTGAAGCAATGCAAGACCCCTTCTACGGCTGCTGCCTTTTCTTCTTTCAACAAGCGAATCGTGTCGTCCTTGGCCTGCCGGCTATGCACAATCAAGGGCTTGCCCGTCTCTTTCGCGGCACGAATATGCTCACGAAAACGCTGCCGTTGCCATTCCACTTCGCCACTGCTGCGATAATAGTCTAGACCGGTTTCCCCAATAGCGACCACTTTATCATCCTGAGCCAGGTTGATTAATTCGTCAGCCGAGGTTTCTTCATCCTGCTCATTAGGATGCAAACCGACGGAAGCGCTTACGAAAGGATATTGCTTCGCAGTGGCCAGGACCTGCGGAAAGTCTTTCATGCTAACACAGACATTCAAAATATGCCCCACACCCCGGGAGCGCGCACTCTGGACCGCCTGGTCCAAGTCCCCGTCGTAGGGTGTTAAATCCAGCATATCCAAATGACAATGCGAATCAACGAGAAACATATTGAACCCATCGAATGAAAAGGGATTCCAACATCAGCTGCTGATTTAAATTTGAGGGACCCAAGGCCTCCAAACGCAGCCGCTGTAAATAGTCGACGAATTCCAGCAGATGGCCACTGGAAATTCGCCCCGGCAAGGCAGAAGCTAAAACACCCTCACTTTTCTCTGGAACTTCCTGCATGCGCATCCATTTTAACAGCCATTGGAAAAAGAGATCAAAGACCCAGAGCATATTCGCGTCCTTCCATTGAACGGCCAGCTGAAATGGATCGGCTTCTTGGCGGGTCAAGGCGGCCAGATCCGTCATAAAATTCTGGTAGGAAGACCAAACACCCCCTTGCTGCCATTGATACGCCAGCAAGGGCGCTCCCTGCGTGGCCGCTAAAATAGGCTCCCAGGCCACTGCTGGATCTTGCGCAGCCAGCCAGGTCAAAGCCGTTTCGCGCGGTGGTGCTAAAAAGCGGAGATGCTGGCAACGACTGCGGATGGTAATCGGTAGTGGGGTCCGGTTATCACTGATTAAAATAAGCAAGGTATCGGGTGCCGGCTCTTCTAGTGTTTTGAGTAAGGCGTTGGCCGCAGCGATATTCATGGCCGTCGCCGGCTGAATTAGAACCAGGCGTAAACCGCCCTGATGGGAAGTCTGCTGGGTAAACTCGCTCAGCTCGCGGATTTGATCAATTTTGATGGCGTGACCTTCCTCCTCGGGTTGCAACACGCGAAAATCCGGGTGCGACCCCGCCCGCAATAAATGACAGGCATGGCAAGCGCCGCAGCTTGCATCGGACTCTTTTGAATTTTGACAGAAAACCAGGTGTGCGAATTCAAGCGCCAGAGCGCGCTTTCCAAGGCCTGCCGGGCCGCTGAACAACAGGGCATGCGGCAGACGCTGTTCTTTTCGCAAGCGGAGCAATTGTTCCCACTGCTGAGTTTGCCACGGATAAATCATAATTTCTCCAAAATGCGCCGCAAATCATCTTGTACCGTCAATAAGGATTGGGAAGCATCAATCACGCAAAAGCGGTTCGGTTCCCGCTGCGCTCTCTCCAAATACGATTGACGCACCTTTTCAAAAAACGCTACTTTTTCTTTCTCAAAGCGGTCCTGAGGACCACGGCGCCGACTGCGGGCCAAGCCCAAGGCTGGATCCAGGTCCAGTAATAAAGTGAGATCCGGACGCAAGGAACCGACGACAAACTCTTCCAGCAAGGCCACCCATTTCTCTGCCAACCCACGACCAGCGCATTGATAAGCATAGGTCGCATCCACGAACCGGTCACAGACCAGCCAGTTTCCCGCAGACAACGCCGGTAAAATTAATCGCGCCAAATGCTGCGCGCGACCGGCAAACATCAATAATAACTCTGCCTTGGAATCAATAACCTCTTTGGTGTTAGGGCTCAACACCAGTTGTCGAATTTCTTCCGCGACCGGCGTTCCACCCGGTTCGCGAGTCAGCAGGACCTTTTTTCCCTGACTCAACAAATACGCTTCAATGTACTTGATTGCCGTCGACTTCCCGGCTCCTTCGATGCCTTCAATCGTGATGAATTTACCGGAGGGCATTCGCGTGCACCTCAGACAGACTCTGAAAGGACAATTGCTGCAAAATATAAGCCCGAATCAATAAGTAATTAAAAAAACCACGCTCATGAAAGTGCAGCATCATCACGGCCAAATGATGCTCTTCCAGGGTCGTTGAAAATTGATGCCCGCCGCTGCCGGTAGCGACAAAATAAAGATAACGGTGTTGCACGGGATGCAAAACTGCATTGATGGCATCCAGACTAGGCATAGCAATCGGCGTCAGCGGCAAGCCTTTATGTAAATAAGTATTATAGGGCGTGTTCATTTGTAAATCTTGTTTCCGGATAGCGCCGGAAAAACCCAGCTTTAAGCCTGGATGGGTCTGCTGCCATTGATTCACCCCATATACGACTGTAGGATCGCATTGCAAGGGCATTTTCTTTTGCAAGCGATTGATCAAAACGCCAGCGATCACCGGACGCTCGGAACTAAGATGCGATTCCTTCTCCACGAGCGAAGCCGCGATTAGAACATCATAAGGATTCGTCAAAGCGAGGTTTGTATCGCGTTTTAGCCACGCTTCCTGTAATTTCATTTGCATGCGCTTAAAGGCGCGATTGAGGAGCTTCAGATCAGAGGTGCCTTCAATAAAATAATAAGTGTCCGGGAAAAATTCACCCTCCGGAGAAAGTTGCGGAGCGCCTAGTTGCTTCATGACCTCGCTATCGCTCACCGCTTGCAAGGTCAGTTGAAGATGCCCCTCCTGTGCCATGGCAGCGCGTAATTGTTGGAAGCTCCATCCGGGAATAATGGTAAACACGTGGTACAACAGCCCGCTTCCGGAAGTAAATTGGTCTAAAAGACGACCGGGGGTTGTTCCTCGCGGAAGGAGATAAATGCCGGCTTTTAATTCATGGGTACTGCCGTGCAGACGCGCCAGTAAATTAAATAAAATCGGATACCTGAGCAAGCCCTGGTCATATAAATTCATGCTCAGCGTTTTTAAGGAGGTTCCCGGGCGAAGCTGATAACGAACACCTGCGGACTCGGTAACCAGCGGGGTTAAAATGAAATTAACCCAAACGCCGAGGAAAATAAAACCCAGAAGAGAGCATACTAAAATGATCTTGAGAATAAAACGTCGAAACATGACAACCTGGCCCTAACTCGCATTTTGACTTCATGTCGTTTAAATAGAATATCATAAATCAGGTAAGAGGGCCCTAAAGCTGTTTACACTTTTTTAAAGATCAAAGAGCCATTTGTTCCGCCAAAACCGAAAGAATTGGACAGAGTTGCAACGATTTTTCGTTGCTGGGCATGGTGAGGCACAAAGTTGAGATCACAGCCTTCACTGGGATTATCGAGATTGATCGTTGGAGGAGCAACCTGGTCTCGAATGGCCAAAACAGAGAAAACAGCTTCCACGGAACCAGCAGCGCCAAGTAAGTGGCCAATCATAGACTTGGTTGAGCTGACGGCAAGTTTGTAAGCATGATCGCCAAAACATTTTTTAACAGCGAGAGCTTCAAGCTCGTCTCCCACAGGGGTCGAGGTTCCATGGGCATTAATATAGTCAATTTCTTGCGGGTTCATCTTGGCATCAGCCAAAGCGTTTTGCATGGCCAGTTTTGCGCCTAAACCTTCCATATGCGGCGTCGTGATATGAGAGGCATCCGCACTCATACCAAAGCCAGCCAGTTCGGCATAAATCTTGGCGCCGCGTTTTTTAGCATGTTCATAGCTTTCTAAAACAAGAATTCCGGATCCTTCGCCGAGTACAAAACCGTCACGGTCTTTGTCCCAGGGACGGCTGGCTTTTTCGGGTTCATTGTTTCGGGTAGAGAGCGCGCGCATCGCAGCAAAACCAGCAATGCCTAAACGAGTGGTTGCCATCTCGGAACCACCCGCAATCATGACATCTGCGTCGCCATAGGCAATGGTGCGTGCAGCCAGGCCAATGTTATGGGTGCCGGTCGTGCAAGCTGAAACAACAGCAATATTGGGGCCACGCATGCCGAACTGAATAGAAATGTCACCTGCCAACATATTGATCAGGACACTCGGCAAGAAGAACGGTGAAATTCTTCTCGGGCCGGCATCCGTCAAAACAGAATGAGATTTTTCGATCCCTGGCAAACCACCCACGCCCGAACCCACAGCCAAACCAACTCGATGCGCATTTTCTTCAGTCACTTGCAAACCAGCATCTTCAATCGCTTCTTTTGCCGCCACCATACCGTATTGAATAAAGCTGTCGATTTTCCGCGCTTCTTTTTCAGTAAAGTGCTGAAGGTAGTCGAAGTTTTTAACACGGCTACAAATTTGGCAGCTTAAATCAGCAGCATCGAAATGATCGATTTTCGCAACACTCGATTTGCCTGCCAAAATTGCTTTCCAGGTTTGGTCTACATTTAAGCCTAAGGGCGTCAACAAGCCTAAACCTGTGATAACAACACGCCGGTTATTCAAAACACTACCCCCGTCGAAAAAAAATTAACCTTCAGTGCGCTGTTTGTCCGCACGGGCAGTAACATAATCAATTGCCTGCTGCACGGTACCGATTTTCTCAGCGTCTTCATCCGGAATTTCAGTTTCAAATTCTTCTTCCAGGGCCATGACCAGCTCAACGGAATCGAGCGAATCAGCGCCCAGGTCATCAACGAAGGAAGCATCATTTGTCACTTCTTCTTCTTTGACGCCCAATTGTTCCACAATGACTTTCTTAACTCTTGCTTCTATGGTGTTCATAACTCAACTTTCTCCTTAACGAAAAATCTCTGGATGTAGTTTATTCAAAATAAAATAAGTTGCAATACCTTAATTCATGTACATACCGCCATTTACATGCAAGGTTTGACCGGTGATATAGCTGGCTTTTTCAGAAGCCAGGAAGACCACGGCCGAGGCGATATCCTCAACCTGACCCAAGCGTTGCAAGGGTATTCTCTGCATCAAGACCTCACGGTGGGCTTCGGGTATTTTGCGGGACATATCGGTGTCCACAAAGCCCGGAGCGACGGTATTCACTGTAATATGCCTGGCACCGACCTCGCAAGCCAGGGCTTTCGAAAAACCGACCACGCCGGCCTTGGCCGCCGCATAATTAGACTGACCGGGATTGCCAATGGATCCAACCACAGAGCCGATATTAATCACCCTGCCCCAACGCGCCTTAATCATGTCGCGCATGCAAATTTTGGTTAAGCGGAAAATGGAGTTCAAATTCGTTTCTATTACCTTGAACCACTCGTCATCTTTCATCCGTAATAAAAGATTATCGTGCGTAACTGCCGCATTATTCACTAAAATCGCGACGGCGCCAAAGCGTTCTTTGGTCTCGGCCAGTACCTGGTCCACCGACTCCGGAGAGGTCACGTCGAGCTTCATGCCACAGCCGGAAATGTGTTCTTCTTCAAAGAGCTGAGTAATACGCTGAGCACCTTCTGCAGTGGTCGAGGTGCCAATCACAATGGCTCCTTCATGGCCCAAAGCAAGGGCGATGCCCTGACCGATGCCACGGCTAGCGCCTGTTACTAATGCCACTTTCGTTTGAAACAACATAGATCACCTGCTAATTAATCAGCTGCTATTCAATCTCAAATTCAGTATCCAACAATTCTCTCAGACTCCGCAGATCGCCGGTATGCATCAGCGTCAATTCAGCGCCAATACGGCGATTCAAACCTGTCAAAACGCGACTGGGTCCACATTCGACGAGATAGGTGACGCCATGATTGATAAACTCATGGACAACCTCAACCCATCTGACCGGCATATAAAGCTGCCTCACTAAACCATCCCGAATCTCTTCTGGGCGGATATAGAGAGTCACATCGACATTACTCAGCACGGAAAACTTTGGCTTTTGAATATCGATGGTTGCTAATAATTCGGCCAAACGGTCAGCGGCTGGCTTCATCAGCACACAATGTGAGGGCACGCTCACAGGCAGTAATTTGGCGATCTTGGCGCCGGCTTTGCCAGCTAAACCCAGGGCCCGTTCTATTGCCGTCCGATGTCCAGCTATCACGACTTGTCCATGACTATTAAAATTGGCCGGAGAAAGCACCTCTGCCCCGGAGACGGCTTGTTCACAGATTGCACGTACTGTATTCTCGTCTAAACCAACAATTGCTGCAAGCCCCCCCTGCCCTGCCGGGACGGCTTCCTGCATAAAGCGTCCTCGGGCAGCCACCAGCCGAATTGCATCCGCAAAGGAAAGCGCCTGAGCACAGACCAAAGCCGTATATTCACCCAAGCTATGGCCGGCCAATAAAGAGGGTTTATGCTTGACCTGGTTAAAAAGGATCTTCCAGATCGCATAGGAACCGGCTAATAAGGCAGGCTGGGTCTGGGCAGTTTTATCTAACTCCTCGGCAGGCCCTTCGCTGACGAGACGCCATAAGTCGTAGCCCAAGATCTCGGAAGCCTCTCGATATACTTCCTGAACAATAGAATACTCGCGCGCAATATCAGTCAGCATGCCAACCGTTTGCGAGCCCTGTCCCGGAAATACTATTCCTATTTTTTTCATATCGTTACCATTACTTAATATTAAAAAGAAGCGCTAAAAGCGAACTAACGCTGAACCCCAGGTCAAGCCGCCGCCAAAGCTCTCCAAAAGGAGCAGCTGGTCGCGTTTAACCTTGCCTTCACGAACCACCTTGTCTAAAGCTAAAGGAATCGAAGCAGCGGAGGTGTTGCCTTGCTCGTCCAGGGTTACCGCCACTCGATCCATGGGTAAATCCAGTTTTTTGGCCATACCTTGAATAATTCGGATATTGGCTTGATGCGGAATCAGCCAATCAACGTCTGACTTTTTCAGTGAATTAGCAGCCAAGGTTTCTTCAAAGAGATCGCCTAAAATATTGACGGCTAGTTTAAACAGGCGATTACCGGACATTTGCAGAAAAATTGACTCCTCGGAGCGCATCTTTCTTTCCATTATTGGCAGGGACAAAACGTCCTCGTAGGAGCCATCCGCGTGAATATGGGTGGATAAAATACCCGGTTTATCACTAGCCCCCAAAACCACAGCTCCAGCTCCATCACCAAATAAGACGCAGGTGCTGCGATCGGTCCAATCGAGAATGGCTGACATCACTTCGGTGCCAATGACCAGGGCTGTTTTAATGGTTCCCTGGCGAATATACTGATCGGCTATGCTCATGCCGTAGATAAAACCAGAGCAGGCTGCTGAATTCAAATCAAAGGCTGGGCAACCGCCAATACCAAAACTTTTCTGTAAATAACAAGCCGTGCTGGGGAAGGTTTTAATCGGCGTCGTGGTGGCAACAATAATCATGTCCACATCCTTAGGCATCAACCCAGCTGCTTCCAGAGCCTGGCGCCCCGCGCTTTCCGCCATGGTCAGCGCATTTTCACCTTCCGAAACGATATGACGCTGGCGAATTCCGGTACGCTCCACAATCCAGGCGTCGGTCGTATCGACTATTTTCTCCAGATCCGCGTTTTTTAATATTTTTTTCGGCAGAAAAGAACCCGTGCCGAGGATGCGTGAATATTTCATAATTAGGCTGTTCCAAACGAGGTGGATTTTAATAATTTCTCAATTTCACTGCTAATGCGGTGAAGAATATTTTTTTCCGCTTGCAAGATAGCCTCTTCGATCGCATGCACAAAGCCTTTGATGCTAGCATGTCCATGGCTCTTAACCACGATTCCTTTTAAGCCGACGAAGGTAGCGCCGTTATAGCGTGAAGGATCGACTCGCTTAATCACGCTCTTTAAAATGGGCAAGACAATTAAACCGGCAAGACGGGTAAGCAGGTTGCGTTGAAACCCTTCCTTAATCAGGTGCATGATGAAAAGTGCCGCGCCTTCGCTGGTCTTTAATGCTACGTTGCCAACAAAACCATCGCAGACAATCACGTCGGCCTTTCCTTTAAACAGAGCATCGCCCTCTAGAAACCCTTGATAATTAATGGCCTGGGTTTCAGCCAGCAATTGCGCCGTTTCTTTAACTTGTTTATTGCCCTTGATGACTTCTTCGCCGATATTCAGCAAATAAACCTTGGGCTGGGGAATTTCGTCAATCACGGAAGCGAGGATGGATCCCATGATGGCAAATTGCACCAGATTCGTGGCACTGGAGTCAACATTAGCGCCCAAATCAAGCATGCGCATATCTTTGGTGTAAGACGGCAGGCTGGATACAATCGCCGGACGATCAACGCCCTCAATGGTTTTTAAAACAAAATGGGCGATTGCCATCAGCGCTCCGGTGTTGCCGGCGCTGACGCAGGCCTGTGCTTTGCCTTCTTTGACCAGATTAATAGCAACGCGCATGGAAGAGTCTTTTTTATAGCGAAGCGCTTGGGTAGGCGCTTCGTCCATTTCAACACGCTGCGTGGCATGCTGGATAGACAATTGAGAGCACTCGTATTCTAGGTTTTTATGCTTATCGATCTCTTGCTGCAAAATAGCTTGGTCGCCAACAAGCGTTAGATGCAGATTTTTATGAATCTGCAAGGCTTGTAGAGAGGCCGGCACAGTGACGGAGGGACCATGGTCGCCCCCCATTGCATCGATAGCGATCCTGACACGATTCAAAGGATTTACCCTTCGTCGCTTTCTTGTTCGACTTCAACTTTCTGCTTTATGATTTCTTTTCCCTTGTAATATCCCTTTGGTGAAACATGGTGACGAAGATGGGTTTCACCCGTACCGACGTCAACCGAAAGCGTTGGTTTGCCCAAAGCGTCATGTGAGCGACGCATGCCGCGACAAGATCGCGATTTCTTACTCTTGTGTACTGCCATAAATTAACCCTCTTATTTCGTTTCCGGCTTTAACAACTTTAATACCTTGAAAGGACCTTGCCCATCCTCTCCCTCTTTCGCCCAGCTCGCGTCGACAACCGGTAATTTTACCTTACACTCCAGGTCCGGATGCATTGGAACAATGGGCATCTTCAAGATCAACTCATCCTCAATCATGTCTTGCACAATGAGCATACCGTCCTGGACAATCACCGGTTCGTAATGCGTCGCTAAGGCTTCCGCCTCTCGTTCGGAGCTCACCATACCATGCAGAAAATCGCTCATTATTCCATAAGTAAAGGGTTCCATACAACGTTGGCATTGCAGAATAACATCCGTTTTTAATTGTACCCGGCAAAACCGGGTTCCCTCTTCGTCTGTCCCTAGACTCAAATCTACAATAACCGCCCCCTCATCACTGTAAAGGCTGGGCGCCAACCTCTGCATGTCCTTGATTAATAAAGAACCATGGAAATTAGCAGCATGCTCGGACAAGCGAAGCATATTAATATGCTGTGGTAATGGCAAATTTTTCATGATGGCGTGATTTTAGGTAGAAAATGCAAGGTATGTCAATTGAAAATCAACATATTTTACACGGGCGTCTGAATTGTGCTTGTTATACTGAAGACCGCCTATTATGATAAGCTCAGCATTGTAATGGAAAAATCGGGAGAATAAATGCGTAAACTTATTTTATTATGCCTTTTAGGGACTTTGTTAACTTCTTGCTCACTCTTTCAGGTACATAAGGTGGAGGTTGAGCAAGGAAATGTCATGACCCCGAGTATGGTTAACCGGATTCATCCCGGCATGACGGAAGGGCAAGTCAAAGCCATTATGGGCGAGCCCATCTTGGTTAATGTCATTAATTCTCGAGTAATATCCTATGTTTACACTTCTCAGCTCGGCTCAAATCCGCGGACTGAGAAGAAGCTAACTCTGGTCTTTAGAAACGGCATTTTAGAGTCAATTCAAAGAGAAGGGATTTAAATGAGGAGAGGGAAATTTGAATGAGAACCAAGTATTTACTAAAACACGATGCTAAGACCCCTTCTGTCATCCTGAGCTTAGGCGAAGGATCCTTCTCATTTCAGTAAGAGGCTTTAGCTACGCTCAGGATGCCACGTTTTTCCTACGCTTAGCCTTTAGCCTTCGAGCCTCTTTAGGATCAATCAACAGCGGGCGGTAAATTTCGATGCGGTCGCCCTCTTCCACCCCGTCGGTTAATTTTCGAGGTTGGCTAAAAACACCGATAGCCTGCTGCTGCAAATCAATTTCAGGAAAGCGCTGCAAAATGCCCGATTGCCGGATGGCCTCACCCAGGGTGGTTCCGGTAGAGACTTGAAGCGTCAAAATCACCTGCTCCTCTGGCTTAGCATAGGCAACCTCAATCGAGAGCAAATTATTTGTCGCCATACACTTCCACGGCGCGCTTACAAAAAGCGTCCACTAAAGAATTGGCGATATGATTAAAAATAGGCTCGAAAACACGATCGATAAAACCGCCGGCAGCCTCAAATTCCAGGTCCAGAGTTACCTTACAGCCCTCATCCTCGCCTAGATTGTGGAATTTCCAGGTTCCATCCAAATGACGCAAGGGCCCCTTCACCAAGGAAATCTTGATGCATTTAAAAGGCGTCAGCTCATTATGGGTGGTAAAGCTTTTGTGAATGCCCTTCCAGGCAATCTCCAGTGAAGCCACCACCTCCTTCTCGCTGCTGCTCAAAATTTCGCTGCGGCTGCACCAAGGCAAGAAACGCGGATAGTCTTCAATACTGTTGACCAGCTCAAACATTTGTCTTGCGCTATAGGGAACCAGCGCGCTGCGTTTTATCGTGCTCATCGGCTTTAATTACTTCTAGTGTATCGTACGGGGTTTGGATATACTCTTGCTAAACTCGAGTTTGCAATTATAACACAAAGATAGCAACGTTCTGATATAGAAAAATCATGAGCCAAAAACAAGACACGTCATCCACGATAGCACTCAACCGCAAAGCCAGGCATGAGTATAGCATTGAAGACCGCTATGAAGCCGGCATGGCGCTGGAAGGGTGGGAAGTTAAAAGCATCCGCGCTGGAAGAATCCAGCTGGACCAGGGTTATGTTATCTTAAAAAATAACGAAGCCTGGTTAATCGGGGCACAAATCACGCCCTTGCAATCAGCTTCCACGCATATTCACCCGGACCCACAGCGAACCCGGAAGTTGCTGCTGAATCACAGTGAGTTGAATAAACTCATTGGACTGGTCGAACGCCGCGGCTTTACCTTGGTTCCGCTGGCGATGTATTGGAAAAAGAACCGGGTTAAGTTAGAGATTGGCCTCGCGAAAGGTAAAAAGCTTCACGACAAGCGCGCCGACGAAAAACAACGGGATTGGAATAGAGCCAAACAACAACTTTTAAAAAAACAACGCTAGGAGCATTCAGCATGAAAACGACGACCCGCATTGCGCATATCAATGCCACACCCCAGGATCTGGAAGGAAATGATGGCATTGGGCGTTATGTTTTTATGCCCGGCTCCGATGGGCGCGCCAAGGAAATTGCCAGCCATTTTAACAAGGTCCAAGTCAAAACACATGAGCGCGGCATTCATCTCTATTTAGGAACGCTCGACGCTGACGGCGAAACCATTGACGTCGCCGCAATTGGCAGCGGCATGGGCTGTCCGAGCATGGAAATTTATCTGCACGAACTCTTCCACCTGGGAGCTAAGCGCTTTTTACGCATTGGCACAGCCGGCTCACTGCAGCCCTGGGTGAAACCCGGAGATTTGATTAATGCCCAGGCTTCTGTGCGCGATGAAAGCACCTCGGCACGCTATCTTCCCTTAGAATTTCCCGCGGTTGCCTCTCTGGAAGTTACCTCCAGTATCCTGCTAGCGGCGGAACAGCTTAATCTCTTCGATAATATGCATACCGGTGTTGTGCATTGCAAAAGTTCGCTCTATGCCCGCGAGTTTGGCGCCGGCCCGCTGAAAGATGAAAATCAGCATTATCGCAAACTGCTTCATCAAGCCGGTGTGCTAGCTTCTGAAATGGAAACGGCCACTCTCTATATTCAGACACAGATCTATAATCATGCGTTACAGCTCCAAGACGAGTCTCCTTCGAGCCGGGTCATGGCTGGCGCAATCCTGGGCATTGTTGCCGATTCGGAAGAAGGCTATAGCTCTGGGAAAGTACCGCTCGTTATTCAGCGGACGATCGAGCTCAGCTTAGAAACGGTTAGAATCTTGGCGCTGCAGGAATTAGCGGGCTAAAAGCTTTTTTTGTATTCAGCCATCCGTTTGGTATATAATCGCTTTGATTCACTCTGGGGGGCGACCTGGCTTCGACGTGGGTTGCAAAGCCTGAGGGGCATGTGGAGGTGTAACGACCTCTTTAAACACGTTACAACATTTATAGTTGCCAACAAAAAACGCAACTCTCGCATTGCTAACGACGCCATCTTCAACGAAGGCGCCGTGGCAATGGCTGCCTAATAAGGTAGCAACGAGCTTCTCACCGTCTGTGCTTGTGCGGGCGGAGCTTACGCAAGTAAGCTAGAGGAGTCACTTTACACAAGCTCGTCGTGAAGTTTGCTCGAAACTTCACTCTTAAAGTGTGAGAGCTAGCTGCTTAAGGACCCTGCCTATCGGGGACTGAGCAGTGAACGCAAAGGATTAGGCTAAACATGTAGAACCAACGGTAGAGTGCTTGCGGACGCGGGTTCAATTCCCGCCGCCTCCACTTTTTAATCGCTCTAATTTAATTTCTCTGGGTTTCTAACTCTTTTGCCATCTGTACCGCCTCAATAATTTGACGTGTAGGCTGACATTTTGCTTAGTTGTTTGAAAAAGCTCCGCCATTTGAGCTTGGGTCAACCATATCGTTTCATCCTGAAGCCTCACATCTATGCGAGTACTGCCATCCTCGGTTTGGTATAGAAGAATTTCACCCTTTGGCATATTACTTTGAGATGGCATATCGCCCTCCTATTAGTTAAATTAAGGCTAATCATTTTGTCTGTGGAAAACAATGAGGAGATTGGAATAAATAGACTGACATTTTGCTTAGTGGTTTGAAACAACTCATCCAAAACCCTGTGTTGATCCGAGCGATTACTGATGAACAAAAAAATATCGACAGCTCTTCTTTTATTTATTGCTATTCATACCCCTTTCTTAGCACCTGCCTGGGCTGATGACACATCCCAAACAAGTGATCCTGGCGACTGGCGGCATGATAGCCCAGGACTCATGCACCAGATCACGGTGGCTGATCTGCCGCCACCGTACTACACAACTTCAAGGGGCAAGAGTCCTCATATCATCAAAAAACCTGAGAATGCCAGCCTTTCGGTATTGCCTGGATTTACGGTGAAATTGTTTGCCAAAGACTTGCATAATCCGCGCATCATTCGAGTGGCGCCTAATGGCGATATATACGTCGCGGAAACACAGCTGAATCGTATCCGCGTTTTGCGGGCTGCGAATGGCGCCGATACGCCGTTCATTAATCAAATTTTTGCTGACGGCTTAGATCGTCCTTTTGGCATTGCCTTTTATCCGTTGGGCAGTGACCCGCAATGGATTTATATTGCTAATAATAATTCCGTGCTGCGTTATCCTTACCATAATGGCGACCTTCAAGCTCAGGGCTCACCGCAAATAATTGTACCAACGCTTTGCGACAGCCGGGGGGGGGCATTCAACGCGTGATATCGCTTTTTCATTAGATGGCAAGCGCTTATTTATTCAAGTCGGTTCTAGTTCGAATGTTGCCCAAGGCATGAGCCGCAAAAGCCCTCAAGCAATCCAAGCTTGGGAGGCTACTCATGGAAGAGGAGCTGCTTGGGATAATGAAAGCAATCGCGCTGATATCTTAGTGACCGACCCCGAGGGCAAAACACCTTTACAGGTCTTTGCCACGGGTATCCGCAATGGCGCGGGCATTGCCGTTGACTCAAGCACCGGCGCGTTATGGGCATCCACCAATGAACGCGATGGGCTTGGCGATGATCTGGTTCCAGACTACCTCACCCAGGTGAAAGACGGGGGCTTTTATGGCTGGCCATGGTATTACCTGGGAGGCAACATCGACCCACTGCATCCCAGTGAGCGCCCGGATTTGGCCCCTCATGTGCTTGATCCCGATGTGCTTTTCCAATCCCATTCAGCACCTTTGGAAATGGTTTTTTATACTGCCACAAGCGGCCCGGCCGCTTTCCCCTCAGACTATCAAGGCGATATTTTTGTGGCCATGCATGGTTCCTGGGACAGGACCCACCGCACCGGCTACAAGGTGGTTCGTATCCATCTTAATCATGGCGTGGCAGACAGTGCCTATGAAGATTTTTTAACTGGTTTTGTTGTAGATAATGAGCGCGTTTGGGGCAGGCCTGTGGGCGTGGCTGTTGCTCGCGATGGCGCATTGCTTGTTAGCGAAGATGGTAACAGCACTATTTGGCGCATTGCCTATCACGTTAACGAATAAGCCAATTATGGGTGTGAACAAAGGAACAGCAGTTTAAACTATAATTGCATTTCAACTAGGGTGCTATACGCTACACCATTGGTGCTTCGCAAGACCCGCATGACAAGAACATTTCCATTGGGCAAAAAATCTGGGAACACGAGGTATTCCTTCTTTGTCTCTGAAACATGCATCAATAGCGTCAATGACTTTGTTTTTAGATTATAGACATAAGCTTTGATAGCATCACCTTCTTTCATCACAAAGCCAACTTGATTTCCATCATGACTAAAGGACACTTTTCCCGTTTTGAATCCCAAGTCTTGAACAAGTATACATTCAGAGCCTGTTGCACCGATAGAGACAATCTTCGTAAACGCATCAGCATTACAATGTCCTCCAAGCATCAAACCATCTTTGGAAAGCATGGGAAGTGAAATAGGAAAACCTTTGCAAACGGTTTTAGCTTGTTCTCCAGGAGTTAGATCTCCTCTTGCTTTATTGAGAGAATAATCTCGAAAAGCGGCAGATCTAACCCATGCTGTTGCAACCCGATAAATCCGCGTGCTTTGATCGTCACTCACAATCCCGATAGATTGATATTCATCTTTTATACTCTGATCTGAAAAATCGGGTTGTAAGTTTATAGCATTATTGAAATCAGCCAAGATTTTTGCTAAAGAGAAAAATCGTAGCGGAGCGGGAATAGTTAAAAATTGCGCGTCCGGAGTTGGAACACTGTCGAACTGCCCTGGCGCCATAAATTCGGCTCCCGTTTTACGATTGAAAAAATAAACTTGTTTGGCTGCATAATAGGTAACCCAGTCATCATTGATGGCCTTAAAATAATACCCAATGTTTCCCCGAGGAATGGGTGTCTCCAGTATCGTACTCGCCGTTTGAAAATGGTTTACTGAAAGATGAGCGTGAGCTTGCTTGGTTTTCCATCGGCTTCCGCACTGTTGGTCATAGCGGAAAATAATCTGTTGATATCCTCTTAAACTTTTATAGCCAGGGATTGCGGGCCCGCAAGGATGGCCGTTTTTATAAATAAGAATGATCGGAAAATGCAAAGGGACTCCAGCTGCCGCAGTATAAGATGCTGGTACTGCAACAGGGATGGCTTGACCACCCCAACTTCTTAGAGGCTCCACAGGGTCATTTAATGTTTGAACCTTATAGCCCATGATTTTTGCAACGTCTAGAGTGTTTTTTAACCCAGGCAGAGAAAGGGGCATTCCTTCAGACACAAAATAAAAAATAATTTTGGCATTTTCCCTAACATCATGCTGAAAATCATCGGAAGTATAGAAGGTATCTGCCGTAGCCCGATGAGTTAAAAATAAAA
Source organism: Gammaproteobacteria bacterium (assembly GCA_013286215.1). GTDB lineage: Bacteria > Pseudomonadota > Gammaproteobacteria > DSM-16500 > DSM-16500 > JABDGC01. Next base: position 5,684 of record JABDGC010000012.1, on the reverse strand, counting down.
TAGCGACAATACCTAATTTCATTATTTTCTTTGCTTGAACTAGCAAGCAAAAAAATCTAATGGGTTTAGGGAGGCAAGCAAAAGTAGGTCTCATTCACAATTAGATCCAATAATTAATAACTACCGTGAAATTATTGGCACTAAGATATACACGAGCCTTACCGTTAGGATCTAATAAGCCATAGAGGCTGGGGAGTGTCAGGTTAATCGCTTTTCCATAATTGACGTAAGAGTATTCAGCGCGCAATGACCAATGTTGCCTAAAGGCCCACTCTATACCGGCGCCTATTAACCAACCCGGTTTGATCGCATTTTGAGAATAATAGTCACCCCCTTCATTTTTATAGGTCAATCCTACTTTAGCAAAGCTTGTTCCAACTGTTAAATAGGGAAGCAGAGTGCTGTTATTCCAAGCTAGAGCACGGCCTATTCGGCCCTTAATAGCCGTTTGCATCTGATTTCTAAATGTGAAGCGATCATAAACATTGGGATTAAAGTTACTAGTACAACTTAAGCTATTACTTTGATTAGCATTCAAAGTGACATTGGCTTCTATGCCGGATACAAGATCGTTGGGAAATTGATACATATAACCCAATTGCATGCCTGGAGAGAGAGATAAAAAATTCGCGCTGGTATTACAGGTATCACTTGGACTGGTGAAACCTAAGTGCTGTGATCTTAATTGGACCTTGTTAAAAACAAGTCCCGCATTCATACCAACATAAAATCCTGTCCAACCATCTAATAAGGAACGGGAGGTATTATTACCCGCGTAAACCACCCCAACCATACCCATGGCTATCACAATACCCTTCGCCATTATCGAGAATTTATTCATGCTGCTGCTACTATAGTTAAAGGTTGAGAAACAACCCCATCCTTTGTGCCCGTGATAGTGCAGGAACCATTTTTACCATTCATCTTCAGATAAGTTTGAGAGCTGGTCTGTCCAATTTGGCAATTCACATTACCCGTCTGGCTGATGATGGTATAAATGGTGGGACCCGAGCCGGGTACAGGCAAAGGTCCTAGAAGAACAGGCCTACCACAACAAACAATAGCAGGATTAAGAACACTAGATCCATTTACGGAGGCTGGGATTACAACCGGGTAGTCTATAAATTGAAATTGCACAGAGGTAGGCGTTCCCGCCGGTAGATAAGAGAGTGTATAATTCGGCGTTTTTCCTGTAAAAGTGACAGAATCAAATGTGCCTGTAATACCTGATGACGTGAGTAGGGTATAGGTTCCAGGCGTAGCACTCGAATCGAGATTGATTTCCAAGGTACCTGCTAGCGATGCTGACCCAGTAACGGCGACCAATGAGGTGCCATTGGAATTGATATCAATATGGACAAGGCTGCCGAGAGCACCGCCATTTGCTGAGTTGAGCGTCAAGCTGCCGAGGGTCAGTATTCCTCCGGTGTCTGGAGCGATCGTTCCAGAATTGACAAAGACAGCTCCGGTCATGGTCCCACTTCCGCTGAGCGTACCTCTTTGCGAGCTAAAGCTAGAATTTCGACAGACATAAACGGGAGCTTCAGTGATCTGCCCATTCACTTTGAAATTCGCATTGTTGACTGTAACGGTCCCTTGATAATCTGTTGTTCCATTGTAAATAACTGTTCCATTTCCTTTAACAAAGACACTCGTTCCTCCTGCACCAAAAGCAGTATCATCCGTAAACGCGACTTGATTGCCGAGCGTCAAAAGGTCTTCGGTATTGTTTGCCAAAAATGTAAGGGAAGAACTCGCGCGCAAGAAAATACTATTTCCCAATGCCGAACCATCCGAGCCGTTTGAACCTCCAGGGCCGCCAGTTCCATGCGTTCCAGCTTGCGTCGTATTGTTTGCTGTGTTGAAAGTGGTTGGAACACCTGAGAGTGCTTGTATAGTAAAATTCAAATTGCTATCTACAAAGATAGCAGCTCCGAGACCACTCCCGCCGCCTCCTCCGCCTCCGCCGAAGCCCGAGCCGACGGTACTGGCACCAGCGCCTCCGGATCCTCCACCGAGATTTCCTACATCACTTCCACCCAAAGCTGTGGCGCCATTAGAAGGCCCACCGCCTCCTCCGCCTCCACCAAGAGAATTGCCGCCCCCTGAAGGCGTCGTACCCAACTGGTCAACTCCGCCACCGCCACCACCTCCGCCAAGTCCTCCTGATCCACCTTGTATAGTATAAGCTAAATCAGTAGCGCCGGTACCAGCGCTACCACCCCCGCCACCGCCATAGCCTCCATTGCCAGCTTGTCCGTCAAAGAAATTTGTACTAGCTAAGGTGACGACTCCGCCTCCACCGCCTCCCGCACCATCTCCTCCATAGCCTCCTGAGGGTTGAGCACTACCACCACCAATAGGTAGAATACTACGCCTTCTCTTGGCTCTGAAAAGTAAAGTACTCGGTCTGTATGCTGGAATAATGCCTTGAGGCTGTGACCCACTCAACCCGTCACTTCCGCCGCCGCCGCCTCCAGCAAGTGTGGAGCCCCCTGTGGCACCTCCACCACCACCGCCTCCTGCATTACTTCCTCCACTATAACCTCCTCCACCAGAACCGGCGGTAATGCCAAGGCCATAACCGCTTCCATCCAGCCCATCGCTCTGATCCGATCCTCCATTCCCCAGATTCGTGAGTGTTCCTAGGGTAGCGCGGGACCCCAAACCGCCACCACCACCGCCACCACCGCCATTTAAGTCGTTAGTTGAAAGCGTGACATCCCCGCCATCCCCACCAAAACCTCCTCCTCCAGCTCCCCCGGTGCTTCCGGTTGTTGTAATAGAAGCGCCATTTCCGCTAAAACCACCGCCGCCGCCCCCTCCCTCGTTACCTGTAGAAGAGGATCCTAAATAATTTCCTCCATTTCCCCCAATAGCGGAACAGTTGTTTATTGATACATTCATCAAACTGACTGAAGGATTTGAGCCATTTAAAAAAGTTTGAGGTACATAAATAGCTCCTCCAGCACCCAGGCCACCGCCACCACCCGAAATTCCATTTCCGCCATTCCCTCCTTTTGCGCTCAGGTTTTGAAAGGTCATGTTTTGAATGGTGACATTCCCCATTGGGATGAAAAATCCGCTGTAGGCGCCGCTGTTTCCGTCAATGGTGACGGTAGGAGTAGAGCCTGAGTTGCCAATGGTGATATTTACAGGATTTGTGGAATTGTTAATAATTGGCAGAATTCCATTGAGTTGAATCGTCATCGGAGCGGCAAACACAATCGCATAATCATCGGGAATCGTATTTAAAGATTGATTCATTGTGTTCAAGCAATATCTCAGATCACCCACGTCACCAATGCCACCGGGATTATTGTCTGAGCTTATTGTTACAGTGAGCGTTGTTAATGCGTACAAAGCGTGTGAGAAAAAAACGAAAAGAAAAGCCCAATACTTAAACATGAGGAAACCTGCAATTCCATTTTTTGCATCATAAAGCGTATAAAAAAATTATTCAAGATTTACAGAGAAATCACCTTCGGATCCAGGTTAAAACTTCCAAATTAAACTCGCATAAGGTCCATTTAAATCTAGGTTGCTTTGACTTTGCCCTGTTGTTTCAATCGCGAGCGTTCCGCCATTAAATGCGCCGGGAACCAAGGTAATCGGAACGACTTGATTAATGCCGTTCATATAAGCTGAGAACAAATAGCCGACTGCAAGACTGAGACTCGATTGAGCACCCTTCATTGGCATGAGATAACTCATTTCTAATTTACTATCAAATTCCGGCACCACTCTGTTTTCACTTTGATTAGCCAGCCCGGTATAGACGGGTATATGGTTACCTGCCCCAAAAGAACTGAAATTAGTATTCGTTCTTATGACACCGGCAAATAAGGAAGTGCTAAATCGAGCGCTGACTCCAAAGTGTTCGGTAATAAAATAAGTGGCATTAACGCCTAAGCGTGGGCCGATGCCGGTAAATTTTGAGACGTTATAAGAGGTAATCGAATAAGGGCTAGCGGAAGAATCTGTACCCACATAAGTAGAGACGAGATCTTGCTTCAAATAACCACCACTCACGCCTGCGAAAGGATCGAGTTGAATATGCGAACCCAGATTGATCAAATGGCCCAAGGTCACTCCGACATTACTGACTTGAAACTGCACGCTGCTCTTGGCAGAAGTGCCCAATAAAGCTTGAGCAAGCGGGCCGAAATAATAAGGCGGTGCCACCGAAGAATTGGCGCCAGAGGCGCTGAAAGATGTGGAATTACTGGTGCTCAGATACAGCCAATCAAGGTTAACTTGCGTCGCTGCATCTGCAAAATTGTATTGCAGACCGATATCAACAGCCGGAGTATAACCTGGCTTGATCACGAGCTGCGTCCAATTTGGCGTCGTTATAGGAAGGGGGTGTGTATAGACGGCATAGTCTAGATTACTCGCGCTGGGCTGAAGGGCAAGCCCCGTCACACTCACAGAAAATCCAGGTGTTGCGCTAGGAATGGTATTGCTGGCGGCAGAAGCATTGACAATAAAAGTCAAGAAAAACGCGGAAGCAGATATATTATGCAGTATTTTTTTCACCTAAAATCCCTTTAGTTAGCTGATGTTTGTTAAGTATAGCAAGTGACATACAAAGAACAAAATGAAAATTTTAAATTTGCCTCCCAACTTCCAATTTTTTTCTTCTTTGCGGTTTGTCTTTGCCTGCCCCCTTAAGCTCACCAGCCATGAAACGCTCTATTAGCGTTGCGTTCTGGCACTCTGCCTTTTCTGTTTCAGATAAACCTTGTAAATAGCTAACTGTAACAGCTGAAGCATCCTTGAAAAGCTTATCTTGCTGGAGAATTTTAGGATGCACTGTTAATGCTATTTCATTCAGGTTCATGAGCTTTAAGCCACTTAAGCAACGTACTCTTGATAATGCGACATAGCCCATGCCCGGCTCAAACGCATCACCTAAATCAATCTCTGCCGCATCCAGTGTCATACCCTGGCTTTTATGAATAGTAATCGCCCAAGCAAGACGAAGCGGGACTTGCGAGATGGTTGCACGCACCAGGCCATTATCTTCATACTTCCAATCTTCCGGGTAAGCAATAATCATTTCCTGATCAAACGTTTTGACCACAGGCCAGCCTGAACTCTTATCAAATCCGACCACAATACTGCGGGTACCATTGACATATCTCCCCAGAGTATCGTTCTTTACGAACATAACTTCAGCGCCTATCTTTAGTTTTAATTGTTCTATAGCGAGGCAGCTCTTTTTTAGCCCTTCCACCAACGCATTCAGGCCCGACGTTGTCATACTAAAAGTTTTTTCCTGACCTTGAAGGCGGTCAAGCTCACGCTCATTAATAAAGTCAACATTGACATTTCTCGAATATAATTTTGTAGCTTTGGTTGCACCTTGTGGTTCTTTTCGATAGCGGGTTCGCAATGGGATTTTTGTATGTTCTCCGGCTGTGCCACTCCGTATATCATTTAAAATAACCAGCAAGGGATCATCGCCTTGGCGATGCTGTTCCTGCAGATAGCAAACATGAAAACCGCCGCGCTCCCAAGCAGCACTTTCGAAAGCAAACTTTATTTCCTCCGCAGAAAAGCCGGCAGATACCGGTGGCAGTTGAAAAAAATCACCACAGAGAACAATTTGCATGCCGCCAAAAGCAGTATCCGAATTGAGGATATAACGCGCAATAGTATCCACCATATCCAACTGATGT
>JABDGC010000011.1 GCA_013286215.1 Gammaproteobacteria bacterium | reverse complement strand
CGCGGCTTGCTCACCAGGATGCTGCTCTGGGTTACATCTTTTCCAGCTTGCCTGCCCAGGGGCTTACCGCTCAATAATATTTTCACCGGGATCGGCTTTTGGTCCCCGCTTCCCATCACAATAAAGACCTTCCTGGCGGAGAAATGCAGTTCCAGGGTAGCCTGGTTCTCGGCCGAAATGACGCGGCTCGGATAAACAATCCAGGCGCCTTGCAGCGCCCAGGTATCCGTCGGCAAGGTTTGCGGGAAATGGTACTGTCCTTTCAGGTCGCGTGTCATCGCTTCCGGGCCGGCAAAGCGTTCGGCGCGGGCATAACCAAAATACGTTTCCGGTGTGAGCGGCACCGCGGTTGGTTCTTCTCCGGCGGAGACCGGCGCGGCCTGGCCTTTGAGGCCCAAAAGATAGCGGATGTTATTCTCCGTCACCGCATAGTCGCCTTCGCCAAAATGAGTGTAAACCACCTGTCCGTTTTTATCGATGAGGTAATGCGCCGGCCAATAGCTATTATTAAAATTCTGCCAGGTGACAAACTGGCTGTCGAGCGCGACCGGGTAGAGGATACCGTCCTGGGCAACCGCGTTTTTCACATTGGACAAGTCTTTTTCAAAATCAAATTCCGGCGTATGCACGCCGATGATGATCAGGCCCTGGTCATGGTATTTGCTGTACCAAGCTTTTATATAAGGCAGGGTGCGAATGCAATTGATGCAGGAGTAGGTCCAGAAATCGATTAAAACCACCTTGCCCTTCAAGCCGCTGAGTTGCAAGGGCGGGGAATTAATCCAGGCGCTAATGCCCTCAATGGCGGGAGCGGGGTAGGGCTGGGCCAGGCCCTGCTCCAGTTCAATGGCGGCGCTGGTGAGCGGCGCGGCTTTTGCGTTGATGCCGCCGAGATGGCCTTCAAAATAAATCATATAGCCGACGGTCGCGATGATAATCAGGCCGAGCAACTTGCGAAAAACAACAGTACGCGTTTTAAAAAAGCCAAATTTTGGCATGATGCTTCTCCCAAAGAGTGCGATGATGAGCATGGGCCCGGCGGCACCGGCCGCAAAAGCCAGCAGGGTTAAAAAGCTCAGGAAGTTGGTTTGTTGAATGACCGTTTGCACGATGACTGCAGCCAGGATCGGGCCGGCGCAAGGTGTCCAGATCAGGGCGACCAGGCCGCCAAAAACAAGACCACCGATAAAATCGTCCTGCGGTCTGTTCACCGAAGGAAGACGGGAGCCGACGTTGGCCAGCCGTTGCGTGAGTTGCGTGAATTTTTCCGTCAGGTAGCTCGAAATCATGATGAGACCGAGCAAAAGAAGTAGGCTATAGGAAAGATGACGGATGAGGTTGAGGTCGACGCCGGAATATTGTACGAGCTTGCGGGAGAAAAAAGTAAAGAAGGCGAAAATCAGCACAAAGCCTAGGATGATGCCGAGTGGCCTCCGTTTGCTGCCGGTCAGGGAGCCAGCGAGAATAATGGGGAGAATAGGGAGGATGCAGGGCGAAATAATCAGTGCGAAGCCTTCGAGGAAACCCAGGCCAACATTCAAAAGATCGACAGACATAACTTACGTCCTTGTGGTTATCTCCTTAAGATAGCACAAATTATCTTGAAAACACTCGGGATCGATGACGCTGACAGGGGCACCAAGGGCCTCTATCCGCTAAAAGTCGCCGCCCAATTCGTGTAAAATAGGTCTCAACAGAGGTGAGGGAGGGCTGAAGGTGCCGAAAATCATTGTTCGCTCGTGGGGGAGTCGTATTCTCGGGGCCTTGACCGGCTGTCTGCTAGGCTTGGCCTTGATCGTCGGCTCTTTTGTCCTGGTCTTTTGGAATGAGGGTCATGGCTTGCATACCGTTCAAGCGCTGCAGGAAACGGAGCAAGTCCTCGTGAGCGTGCCGATCGCTCCGATTGATCCCCAAAATAACCTGCGTCCGGTATATTTCAGCGGCCTGGCGACGACGAGCGAAGTTCTGAGAGACGCTTTGCTGGGGGTGTCACAGCAGGCGCTTATTCTGGTGCGCACCGTTGAAATGTATCAATGGGAGCAGCACACGGAAGCCGAGACGCAGCCACAATCGGGTGGCTCGGGGCGTGAAGTGAAAACCTATACCTATCGCCCCCTCTGGTCGGAACGCTTGATCCGCAGCGCTGACTTCAAGGAACCCCAGGGCCATCAAAATCCCGAAGTTCTGCCCTTTCAATCCAGAACGCTGCAAGCCAAGAGCGTGAAAGTGGGTGATTATAATTTACCGCCGGAGTTTGTGAGGAAAATGAAAGGCGCGACCATGCTGGATCTTTCTCGTCAGAATCTGACTGCGCTGCAGCAAAAAACCAGCAAGCCGGTGCGACACCTCGACTATCGTCTGTATGTCGGCGAAAATCCACAAGAGCCGGAGATCGGTGATCTCAAGATCACGGTTTCCGAAATCTTGCCGCAAACGGTCAGCGTGCTTGCTCAGCAAACCGGTAAAACGGTGCAGCCTTACCTCGCGCCCTCGGGCCAGCCTGTGGGGCTACTGGCGATGGGAGCGCAAGCGCCGGGACAAATGATTCAACAAGCCGAAAGCAAAAATAGAATGCTGACCTGGGTTTTTCGCCTGCTATCCTTCTTCATGATGTTCATCGGCTTTGCCCTGATTTTAAGGCCGATCGTCGTTTTCGCCGACCGAGCGCCCTTTTTTGGCAGACTGATTGACTTTGGCGGCGGCCTGCTGGCCTTTACCGGCGGTCTCTTCTTGTGGGCGCTGGCCACCGCCCTTGCCTGGTTCGCCGTCCGGCCAGTCTGGTCGCTGAGTTTGATCCTGATTATTCTGCTCTTCTGCTACATTATGTTCACCCATCATGAAAAACAGGGTGATTGACAAGATGTTTCTTATTGAGACTGAATACGCCATCGCGAGCCGGGGACGGGGCGCTAGTTGCCTCAAAATTCAATGTTACTGAAGAACATAAAATAAACAAGTCACCGGCTTAGGTTGGAGTTCTTAATTTTCCCTTAAGCCTAGCTGTGTTATAAAGTAAATCTTCGATATTCCCTCCCACCACGTTGTTGGTGGCGAGAGAGTGAACCGAATATTTACGTGATAACAGAGGTTTCGCAATTACTTCAGGTCTAGGTGGGTTATGTTGCCAGGGTCAAGGATAAGTATAGAAGAAAGCCGTGGAGTGTTAGCGCTTGATCCTGAGGAGGAGAAAGCGAGGAACGAAGCGGCTGCAAGAAAGTATACCCGAGAGCAAGAGCGCATAGCAGCTGTTAGGAAAATGATAGCATTCGTAGAAACGAAGGATGACTTTCTCGGCCGGCAGGAAGCAAAAGGGCAAGAGGCGAAGTTGCCTGAAGAAAAAGGAGGGCTGAAAGCTCAACTGGTTCAACAATTAAGCGCTTTATTACCTGAAGCAAAAGCAGGTTTACCGGAAGCAAAAGCAAGTCTACCGGAAGATCAGGCGGCGGCTGAAGCCGCAGTCAGAGCCGAAGCGAAAAAAGTCGAGGTTCTACGCAGTCTTATACGGACTCAAATTCTTTCAAATGACACGCCGGAGGCGAAGCGCCTTGGTGATAAGGCCTTCGCGGTTGAACTGATGTTGGCTGAGCAATGGCCTAATAATTTGGACTCCGACACTTATGAGCTCACCTGTCCGCTATCCTATGACACCATTCCGGTTGGCATGCGTGTGCCGTTGGGTAACTATGTTTATGATCGACGCGAACTTAATAAATATTTTAAATCCCCTTTTGCCTATCAGCTCAACGCGCTTTCCTCGGCTGTTGTTGCAGTGCGTGACCAGAACCGTCGTCCTCTCACCCCAAGAGAACTCGCGTATCTTGCGAAGTGCAAGGTCAGAATTGATAGAGAGGAGCACATTTCACCATTGGGCAGCTTAGCAAGCCGCTCCTTCACGGCTATCTCACTCCTAATCGACCCCATATACACCCTTTTCCCCCGGTTTCGCTTTTTTCCCATCGCTATCCATATAGGCGCAATCTGCGGTGGCGCTATAGGTTTACTACTCAGCATCTTTCTGGTTGCGGGGATTATCGGTGCTTCTCTGACGCCAATCAGTTTGCCTGCTGTTTTAGGGATGGCTGTGCTCTGCGGCATCGTTAAATACAAAAGACAAGAGGGCGTCCGCTCTCGGCAAGACTTTTTGTTGGGTTTCTTGTCGGGTTTTCTTGGTGGAGCGATGGCTTTTCTTTTAGCCTATCTTGGGCCGGTGCTGATTGCTGGCCTGGGAGCGGCTTCTCTCCTTTCCTCCACCTCGGTTGCGGCAGGCACGGCCATTTGGGCCGCCATTATTCAACCGGTGATCCCTGCTGTTTTGGGTGCCGTGGCCGCTGTGCGGGAATATTTTACACCCGGCGCTATGCAAAAGACCTTTGATAGTTTTTATTATTATAGCTGCTTTCTTCCTCACCTTGCCTCGATTGCCGCCGGTGCGGTGGCCGGCGCTGTACTCGCCGCGGCGGTTGTCACAGTGGTCGCCGGTTGTGTGGGGATTATTGCGGTTGGCTCTTCTATTGCTTCCTGTTTCCGTCGACAACAGCCGGCAGACGCTCTGCGTGTGGCTGCAGCGCATGAGCAGGGCCCGCAGGTGTGGCCGCCGCGGCTAGTTCAATTTTCCACGCTAGGTGTGCAGGTGGCTTTTGGCAGTCAGGCAAATGGGCCTGTGCGGGGAAGTTCTGGAGCACGCGCATCTGGCATAGCAGAGGAAAGTCCTGGAATACGCGCATCTCGCATCGCGGAGGGGGGGGTGCCTCAACAAGGCGGCCGCCGAACAGGACTTTGGGAACAAAACAGCCTGCCGCAGGGTGGCTCAGGACCGGGGTTGCCACAACAACAGCAACCAAGGCTGTCTCAGTAGGCTGTCTTGTAACTCGCCTCTAAATATTCTTCTTGTACTTCCTACCCCGACTTTTAAACCAGTCATCCCCATAAGACACAAAAATCTCCTCTCCCTTCTGAATCGTCCGGTCTGCCCGGATAGTCGCAACCCGCTTCTTCATGCTAATCACATAATCGGCGTTCGCGTCGTCAGAATGGTTGTAAATGCTCCCGTACCCCAAAAACAAGGCATTTTTCCCCTTGGCGTCAAAATAAAAATTTTCAAAAGCCTTGGTGCTGCCTCTTGAGAGAATAAAGTAGCACTCTTCAATCAATTCGCCTTTGCGCAATTTTTTTCCGGCAAAGACGCCATAGCCCTGTTTGGGTGATTTTTTAACGTAGATTTTATTGAGAAATAATTTGGTTTTCATAAGTGGGGCAATTTATATCAATTCCCATGGATTTTGACAAGAAGCTATTCTTCAAGGCAAGGTGAAAGCAGTATATATTAAGTGTAATAGGCATATTATTGGCCGAGGCTCATGCAGAAGAAGGGAGATGCTGCGCTGTTGCGGCAGTTGCCGCAGGGCTAAAATCCTGAGATGATCTCAGCTATGAAAACAGTGGAAATTGTTCCTTACAATGCGTGCTGGCCTGACTTGTTTCGAGCCGAAGCAGCGCGCATTCAAAAAGCCCTGGGCCCGGAGCTCAGGGAAATTTATCACATCGGCAGCACGTCTATCCCCAATATGCCGGCGAAGCCCGTGGTGGATCTCATGCTTAGCTGTGAAAATCTGGATGCCATTGGGGTGATTGCCGAAAAATTAGCTAATTTGAACTATTACGGCCTTCGCCGCAGCGTCATTCCGCATCGCAGTTTTTTTGCACGTCGCGAGAGTGCGGAAGTCAGTTTTAATCTGCATATTCGCGAACGGGGCGATCCGCAAATCAATCGCCATGTGAATTTTAGAGACTATATTAGCCAGCATCCCGAGGAAGCGCGCGCTTATGCGAGCCTGAAAAAACACCTGGCTGAAAAATATCCCGATGATCTCACGGCTTACGTGAAGGGGAAGGAAAAGTGGGTTCAGGAAATAGATGCCAAGGCCAAGCAATGGCCGGAAAGAAAGCGAAATTATCTTCTTCCCCCGACCGGACCCGCGGCCCAAGATTGGGCGCGGGAAAAGCTGGTCAAGGCGATGGAAGCCAACATGAACGTGCACATGACGCATTTTGCCCAATATTTAGATCCGGTTGAGCTAGTCCGTATCCCGGGTTTTACCATCGTCAATTCCGGACTGCCAGATGACACCTTTAATTATGTGCTGGAAGCGGATTTCACCGCGGCGGACGCTGAACAAAAGATCGAGGAGGTCACGCATTTTTTCCAGCAAAGGAAGGTCCCCTTTTCTTGGTGGGTGAGTCCCTATGATCGACCTCAGGGCTTACCCAGTTTTTTGGAAAAACAAGGCTATGTGAACGCCGAGAATAGCGTTGCTATGTACTTTGATTTAGATGCCTGGGACGGAAAAGAGAACCCCCACCCACGGCTAGAGATTGTTCAGGCCCGGGACGCGAAAACCTTGCTGGATTTCGCGCGGGTGCTGGCCCCAGAGGAGGACTGCTCCAAAAAATATTTTTCTTGGGTTGCCGCTGTTTTAACCGATGAGGATCCCATTGAATATTATGTCGGCTATGTTGATGGCAAGCCGGTAGTGCGTGGTCTCTCCTGTTATTTCGCTCAGGTGGCCGGTTTGCATTGGCTCTCGACGCACCCTTCCGAGCGTCAGCAAGGCTATGGCCGGGCTATGCAGGAGTTTCGCTTAAAGCGGGCCAAGGAGTTGGGCTATCATATCGCAGTTTTGCAGGCTTCGAGTGAGGGCTATCCGCTTTATAAAAAGCTGGGCTATAAAGAGTGCGGCGTTTTTAGAGAGTTTAAATTAGTGTTGGCTTGAAGAGGTCTTATTTTGATCAATGTATTGATAAGTTCTTCAACTTGTTTTAAGCTAATCGAGCAGAAATGTAGAAATAATGACAACACACAAACAGGATTAATATGCCAATTCTATCAGCCGAGACCCGGGAGAAAATTCTACAAAAGGGCCGACTTGTTTACACAGCCTATGCCGCCTTGAATTTGGCCACTGATTCTCGAGTGGCGGTTAAATTCCAGAATATGAATTTCAATGAATACCTGAACGACCTGATTGCCAGCGGGCAAACGGGAGCGGATCTTGTAGTAGACGGCGTTGTTTATAAAATTCACCTGATTGACGCCGACGCTGAGTATTACAAAGTGGTCATTACCGATGAAGACGGCAACCCGCCCCCGGCGGTTACTCCAAAGGCGCTGGATGATTACACGCCGGCGGATGCCCTGGCTTTGTGGGCCAATCATAGCGTGTTGGTCAACAAGATCAATCCTTTAAAGCTTGCCCTGGAGTTCAGCAGTGATGCTACAACACAGCGGATCGGCGGCGATAAAATCGATCTTTACGCCATTCACATTCGCAATTTATATCGCCTGTTACAGAATTTAAACGATCCGCAACGTCCACCGCATGCTTTGATTGAAATGGCGACGGGCTCAGGTAAATCATTCACCCAGGCCTTATGGTGGATGGTCCTTCACTTGGCCCAGGTTCCCGCGGTTTTCGCCGTGCCGACCCCGCCGCTGGCGGGCGCGCTCAGAAGCGAATTTCGACGCTTGCTTCCGGATTCGATCGCCGACGCGGCTGACATCACGTCGCACGCTGATCTGCTTAGCTCCCGTTGGCAGGCCTTAAGAGATCAGCCCGGTGAATTATTTGTAGTGATCGACGAGCAACATGAAGCGATGCGCAAAGAACTCTTCTCACGACGTTTACGCGAGCTTCGCACCAGGCAGCCGCTCCTGTTTCTGACCGCGACCCCATCCCTGAGCGCTTATGAAATCGTTTCCGACCCAGAGGCAGTGCTTGAACTTTCACGTGCTAAAAAAGAAAGCCTGGGACTGGCCCAGCGGGCCAAGAATATTTCATCGAAGGCGAGGCGCCTTCTGGATCGTGTGACCACCACCTGGAAACAAAAGCTGCTGCTGGCTATCGTGGAAACGCTGGAACCGGAGAGAACCAGCGCCGCGCATAACTATGTGGAAGAAGTGGAAAGGACCTTTAGCTTACGGGACGGAGCGGACTTTCACGTTAAAAAAGCCGAGATCAAGTTAACCGACGAGGACGGCCTGCGGCATTATGTGAGATGGAACCTAGAAAGCCCGATCGGCGAAAGGGCTCTCGTCCATGCAACCTCTCACGACGCTGTGGTAAACATGACGATTTTGGCCGGGAAGAAAGACCGAGAAGAAATCGAAGGCGCTCGCGGCCGCAGATCAACTTTGATGAGAGAAGACGCCTACCGCAAAGGGAATCGCGTTCCCCGTAAAGACGTCTATTTAACGCTGCAAATGAGCGAAAATCCGGATGAAATCCACCGTGAAGAATATGCGAAAAGGCACCAGGATCAACGCCAGAAGACCGTCACCGACTTGCTTCGCGCGGACCTGGGTCTGGCGGAGGGAAGTCGCGAGCTGAACGCCATGCAGGAGGCGATTCAACAAAACGTGGATTTTTCCTGTCATCATGACTATTTGGACTATCGCATCCAGCATGGCTTGCTTGAGAACGCGCTGGAATACTTGACCGGTTACGACAGCGTCAAGCTGGATCGCATGCGGCGCGATAATTTAACCGGCTTGGTCGCTGGCGTCCGCGACAACCTGGCGATGTGGCATCTAACGACGGTCGAGGATGTTGCTACCAGGCTGGTTCCGGAGCTCATGAGGTGGTTGTCAGACCAAGGATTGAATAGGCATCCTCCCTTAACCAATCAAGTGGCAACCCTGATCGCAACGATGATCTTTCTCATGGCCAAAGAAACAGACCCGCGCATGCTTGCGCGCATGGTTGATAATTGGCAATTAGACAAGATCCTCCATGACGGCGTTTTTGCCAAATTACCGATAAAGCTTGCTGAAGCAGGCGCTGCAGGAGAACCAGCAAGAGTCCTCTGCGATCAGTTAGCAGACTATCTGGAAAAGCACCGAATGGTGTATGTCATGGGGAATCTGGAGCACGCGGAGACCCCCATTCAAGCCGGCAAGCCTTTTTACGAGCTCAAAGCGGCGACTACCCCCTTAAAACCGGCAGCCACGAAGCGCAAACTGGGCATTTTTGAACAGATGGACCCTTATTTGCATCAGTTTAGTTATCAACCGCTGAGTCTGATACGTGAGCAAAAGCAGGAGATAAAAGGCGCTGCACCAGGTCTGATACGGGAACAAAAGCAGGAGATAAAAGATGCCCCAGCCGAACCCGGCCAATACGATGAGGTAGAAACAGTCGATTGTCTGTTTAGGCTGGGCTTGGTGGGCTGCTATGTCACCAGCGAAAAAACAGTCGGCTTTAATGACCCCCATTTGCAGCATGTGGGTATTCTGGTCGACTCCAACGATGATTTTCTGAATCAACCCGATGTCATGATCCAGGCCGCCGGACGTAATCGTGGCTTGAATCCGGCTCGCCGCCCCTATTGCATCACCTCGACGGATTATGGCGTGACGCTGACCTTTGAGCCCAGGGATTTAGAGCAGGCCGGGGCTCGCCGCGCTTATTGGAAAGCAAAAAAAGCATATCATCAGCAATTAATCGATAGCCTTAAAATCAGGCTGTCAGAGGAGATCCAGCTTTTCATCGAACAGAACATTGACGCCGAAGGCGAGCTGGATGAGGGCTTGCTGCAAGAAAAATGTATCCCGATTTTACTGAAGGGCTTTGATCGCTTGTACGTTGACAATGAACATGATTTCGCCCAGACGCGCACGGAATTTATTGCTTTGCTGAAGGGGATGCAAGCGCAGATTATCCAAAAGACGCAAGCGATCCGCAAGACCTATCAAACACCGATCTTCGTTAAAATTATTGGAACCTTGTCCGATCTCCTTGCCAAGATTCAGCTGTACTTCAAGACCAAGTCGAGCCGCGCGGAGTTAGTCGCGGCGCTTAAGGCGCCAGGTTCCAATCCGTCTTCCGCGGATAAAACCTATGCGCATATTATTGCTTCCTATAGTTATAAACGAGTCGCACTAACGCAGAGCGTGGGCCTTAAGTTAGCCAAGATGATGGGTGATAAAGCAAAGGCCCTGGTGTTTAAAGCGGCTGCAGCGTCAGCGCGCTATTTAAAGGCGGGCGTGGAAAACCCTTTTGACGATAATTTTCGATTCAAAATCGCGCCAATCCTGCTGCAGCATGTGATCAAGCCCGAGCATCGCGCCGCTTTGCAAGCGATGATCAATCGCAAGCCCTGGTTGGGCGCAGCGGCTAAATTCTGGCTGGAAAACAAAGAGCGACTGGAACAGTTGAGGAACAGCCAGGACCCGACGGTGTTCTTTAACGTAGTGTTCAAACCGCTGCTGTTACAAGACGCCGAAATTGCCGCCTATGTGGAAGAAAACCAGGTGGTCTTCGATGAAAATCTCCTGAAAGACAAGGCAGAACATCTCCAGCAAACGGTTGAGGAAGTGAATCGGGAGGCGAAGCAGTTAGCAGCGGGCATGGACCAGATTAGGACAGAGTTCAGCTCGTTTCATGTGAGACAGAGAGAAGAGACGGAGTCCAGGTTGGAGGCAATCGCGAAACAGGGGAAAGAAGAATTCCAGCGAGTGGCTGAGCACTATGTTGCTGAGGCAGAGGCCATGCCGGCTAAAGTGATGGGGGTTCTGGAAGAATTTTCTAGGCGATTTGATTCATCACGGCAGAAGGGTTTTGCTAGTAAAGCAATAGCAGTGCTAAATGGAGCCGTTTTAGCTGTGTCGAGTAGGAACGCAGCGTTGAATGATGTTTTTAAGCAGAGAATCTTACATGACTGCCTTTGCCCCCTCCTGGATCGTGAATCGAATGAGGTGATGCAGAGAGTGCTAGCTGACCCTGGTTATGACTGGTCTATAAACTTGCTTAAGCATTGGAAGGACGCGCGGTTCAAAGCGAAAAGCGCTATGGAAAAGCTAGAGATTTTAGTCGAAGCAACGCTAACTAAGAAAAAAGATAGAACGGATGTTTTAGGAATTTTAAATAAGCTCAAGCCTCAGGAAAGCAAGGAAGCTGGCGCGGAGCCGCCTGGAGCGAGAGAAAGTAAGGGCAGTAGCGCAGAGCTACAGAGGGAGAGGGAAAGCAAGGAAGCTAGCGCGGAGCTGCCTGGGGCGAGAGGAAGTAAGGGCAGTGGCGCGGAGCTACAGAGGGAGAGGGAAAGCAAGGAAGCTGGCGCGGAGCTGTCTGAGGCGAGAGAAAGCAAGGGCGGTGGCGCTGAGCCGCTCGTGGCGAAGGCTGCTATTTTCGAAAGAATGGAAATGCACCTGCGTACCGTGCTTTTGCCGCAAGTCCTGGATGCGTTATTTGACGATGAGGATAAGGCTCTCCTGTTAGGGGTGGTGCGCCCCGACTATTTCCTGACGAATCCTGCCAATCGTGATTTGGTGGAGAAGGCCCGCAAGCAGTGGAAAGATTCACTGAGCCCACAAGAAAAATTGAATTTCGGCCGCAAATTTTTAACAGCTTTCTTCTTAAATCTTATTTCTGACCAAGAGGATGCATTAAGAACGCGAGTGACAGCGATCATTTCAAAGGTGCCTTTCTCAAAGCTTTACCCTGTCGTCAATCAGAAGCTGAAAGAAACGATATTTGTATATTTTGCCAGCATCATGAACACCGCTGCGGATCGCGCTAGTTTTAACCGAATTACGTCCCGCTACGACACGTGGGGAAGGCATTGCATTGATTATTTGCATGAAAATTCGACTGCTCTGGCGGATCCTGAAAAATTCATTAATACTTTAATTGAAAAAGTCGTTTCCAACCCCGCGGAGCAGGCAGAATTGCTGGCCTTGATGGCGGCGATTAACCCGCAGCGGAAAAAGAAGGAATTCATCATTCAAGGAATTACGCTTGTTAAAGAGGATATTTTAGCTTCTTTGCCAGACCATTCCCCAGTCAAACAGGCCTACACAGCTCAGGCGCCTGCGGTGGATGCCTTGCGCGCTGGACTGGCGAGAGTTTTTGAGTCAACCGGCAATGTGGCTGAAGTTTTAGAGTCAAAAACTTCAGAGCTGAGTAAACTTGATTTTATCGCCGAACTGCTGGGACGCGCGCTTCACTACCTGCCTGGTAGTGAAGCGAAACAGCCTGCCGATGGAGCGCGCCCGGTGGTTGAAGCGAAACAGCCTGCCGATGGAGCGCGCCCGGTGGTTGAAGCGAAACAGCCTGCCGATGGAGCGCGCCCGGTGGTTGAAGCGAAACAGCCTGCCGATGGAGCGCACCCGCTGGTTGAAGCGAAACAGCCTGCCGATGAAGTCCACCCACTGGCTGAAGCGAAACAGCCCGCTGGTCGAACGCACCCGCTGCATGAGGCGAAGCACCCTGCTGAAGAAGCTCACCTACCAGGTGAAGCGAAACAACTTGCTGCAGCTCAGCCGGCTACGCCGTTTCAGGACCTGGAGCGTGCTATCCGTGAAAATAGGGCCTTTGCTGAAAGTCTGCCATCCAAGCTTGATAAGGGAAAACTCAAGGCCTTGCTAATCAAGCGATTTCAGCCGATCTTCGGCGATGCCGTTTATAAAAAGACGATCAACGATATTTTAGGACCGCTGGATAAAGACCATATTGAGACGATTTTAAATGCGCTTTATCCAGGACAAAACAATCGCCAAAACGCCACCTTGCTTGTGGCTTATAAAGATGATCTCTTGCGTATGCCGCCGGATCGCCTGTTGGATACCTATCTCAACCTGGATGACCAGGATGGGGACCTGATGGCGCAGCTTCAAGATTCGCATCTTTTTCGGATTAGCGCGCTTACGATAGCCATTTTAGAGGAAGTGCAGGACTGCCTGAGCTATTTCCATAACGCTGACAGTGCGCGGGTGCCTCGGCTACAAGGCGTCGGGACCACCGCCGCTGTCTGGAGCGCACGAACGCCAAGCTCGCAAATCGTGAGAAACTGTTTACAAATCCGACAAATGAAGGCTTTTGTCGAAACGTATACCGGTATGAATGCAATAGAGGTGCTGCAAACACGCGATGAGACCCGTCATTCCTTGCAAGCGGCTGCAGCTCTAGGTCGTCTCAGTCAGGATCTTTCCCAGCGCGGCGCTGTTGCCAGCCAGGGGCACTTCGCTCTCTTTGCGCAGGCGATGAGGCAAGCCGAGGGGCTCACTTCAGCTGAGGTGCTGGATGCGAAGACGGAACAGATGAGCGCCGTCGATAAACTGAAACAAGCAGTAAGGCCATCGCGCTCAAGCTGATTCTAATTTTATCATAGCAAACCTGCTTTTTCGAACGCACAAGCGAAGCAGGCCTGCTTCGTCAGGCCTGTAAACGACGCAGTATTTTGCCCATGGCAGACCAAATCAAGGCCGTGATGATGATGGCGACATAGCAGTCCACGGCATAATGCCATCCCAGATGAATCGAGCTGATGAAAATCAGTATGAGAATGACAAACGTAAAAATACCGAGCCATTTGCTCTCTTTGGCGGAAATCAGAAAACACAAGGTTGCCATGGAAAGATGCATACTGGGCATGGCGGAAACGCCTCCGCCAAAAATCAAGGTTCCGCTCATTAGGTTTGCCAAGAGGGATTTTTGCAGTTCGATGATCCATGCAGGACCGTTCGCACTCAAGTAGGACATCAGGGGCGCATAGGGATTTTGCATGTCATTTGAAAATAGACTATAGAAGCAAGGTCCGGCGGATGAAAAAGAGTAAGCCATGATTGTGCCCAGAATAATCCAGGACAAAAAGAAGGTTGAAAAAAACTGCAATCGATAAAAACGTTCTTTAGTCAGGGCTTGCCAAATAATGACGCCAGCCAGCATGGTAAACCAAAACCCATAGATTTCAGCCAGGAACGCGGTAATCCAACGGTAACCGACAAGGGGTTGCAACCATTCCCAGGGTTGATGATGAAAATGCAGAACGTAATCCCAGTGCATGAGGGTTTGGTCCCAGGAAAACGGGTTCATAATGGGTATCAATTGTTTGTAGAGGCCAACAAAGGCGAAGAACAGCGGGATTACCAGGAGCATATACAGGGCGCCGTAAACTTGTGGCCGTGTTAAAAATTGACTCCGGAAGGCGCGGGCAAAATGTCGCCAAAAAGGCCGGAGCGCATAGTTTTTTAGCGAGTAGGCAATAAAATAAAGGAAGATAAACGGCAGCAGGCAGATACAGGCGGTGAGATAAAAAAGCCGGAGGTAGAGATAGATGGTGGCTAAAGGATATAAGTCAAGGTCGGGGTTGGTTTGGCTGATGTGAAAGAGTAAAAGGTCCCAGCCAATCGCGTAAAATATGCAAATGAGCAGTAAGGATAAATAATTCTTTAATGAAGCAGGTGAAACTTTTGTTTCCACAGGGAGGACGACCGGAGGAGACTGCGTTAGCTCGCCCAAATCAGGGTCTCTATTTTCATCCTGCATTTCTATCTCCCTTTCGATTAAATCGCCATCGGCCAAGACAGTGTACCAGAACCGCAAGAAGGTATAAAACTTTACCAACGCGACTCGGCCAAACCCCTCTCTTCCGCGTTCTGTGGGCGTTCGGTGTGGAAGAGGTTAGGGAAAGAAGGTAAATAAATAGCTTTGATTTATACCTCCTTGGAGTAAAGAAGTAGCAAGGCTTACAAAAGTTTAATATATTTTCAACAATTGCGCTTTATGGTGAATTTCGTCGGCTTTATTCTTTGATTTACCTTGCAGACTAAAGAAAAGACCTCCAGTTGCGGCATACAAGATTATGGCTGGCAGTATGCCAGTAAAAAGTGCTACGACCACATTCAGGAGACCGCGTAAAAACGTCTCCGTTCCTTTGTACTTCACAAGACGTTGGTCATAGCGAAGTGTCCTTAAGCTGGTTTCGAGAGCGGTTTTATAAGCTTGTTTATCCTTACGCTGCTTATAGGTGTCAGTAGCGCGACGTGCGGCTTCAAGCGCTGTCTGAAGCGCGTCTATTCTGTTTTGGTAACCTTCATGTTCAGGTTGGGGTGCGTGACTCATTTTACCGCGAAGGCGTAGCTGTTCATCGCTTAAGGGTTGAATGATTTGCTGTTCCACTTGAGCCGGTAGTTCATCAATTTGAAGGTGGCTAATTTCCTCTATTATAGCGCGCTTAAAGGCCTCTACTTCTGTTCTTTTCTCTGGCGCAGGAAGTAACTCGTGCTCAGTCAGAGGAGTTCCATCCAAAGGGTTGGAGTGGTTAGGTCTTACACCATGCATACCTCGGAGATGTTGTAGAATCATGGCTCTCTCAAAATAATGAAAATCATCACTAGAGTCTGTTGAACCGGGTTTTTTCTTGATTTTCACAGGATCTACAAATAGTTGTCCGCTGAGTGGACAGAGAAATTTCTCGGGGATTACAATATCGCCCTTCTGCTCTGAGGCTTGTATACGGAGGGTTCTTGCTCCCGAAGGAGGAGTCTGATCAAAAGCAGAAGGGGGTGGCATAGGGGCAGCTGCTGGAGCAGGCCTCGCTGCAGCAGCTGCGCGCGCGCCACCTCTTGGAGCGGAATGGATAACGGATAGCGCTGCCATTACTATTCTTTGTTGTGGTTCAATCGGCTTTGCCTCACGCTCTGCGAGAGGTATAAGGCGGCGTCGCACGATGTTTAAACGGTATATGTCTCCGAGGCGATCAGATTCAATTTGTTGCCGCTTCGCAGGGGATGCATTCTGCATAACAGCATTTAAAAATTTTTCTGCTAATTGCCAATTGGAAAAAAGATGAGCCTTAAAGGGTGGGTGGCTTTGGCTTAATAGCAGGATCGCATCACAGAGAGTGTCTCCCGTATACTGTTGCATAACCCAGGGTAAGAGTGTACGCAGAGTCTCAACGAATTCGCGCCCCTCGCGCATACTTTCAGCGGCAGAAAAAAAGGCCTGTAGTTCAGGCGCGACATTTCGATTATCACGAACAATTATACCCCTGCCACCTGCCTGCATTTTCCAGCGACTCCTCGATGTATTTGCGTTTGTTTAATCATACAACAGCATACGCATAAAATATTAACAAAACATTAAGATTCGAATAGTTACACTGGGCACAAACCGGGGTAGTACAGGTACAGGGATATGAGGCTGTTGCATGAATCATGAATAAAATGATCTACTTACGCATGGTGTGCGCAATGAGGATGTGCTTTCTCACGCTTTTATGATGGAATCATGGGCTTCACTATAACGTCCGCGGCAATCGACGATTAATTGAGCTGATTTTTTAATCAGTTGATAATCAAACAGGTCATGGTCCGTCGCTAAAACCACGCAATCATATTGTTTGAGCGCTTCTGCATTTAAGGAGGTACTGGATAAATCGAAAATGGTGTCGTGTATTTTAGGAAACACGGGAATATGAGGGTCACTATAGGACAATTGCGCGCCGAGCTGGTGGAGTTTTTCCATGATCACAATGGAGGGCGATTCACGCGAGTCGTCAATATTTTTTTTATAGGCTATTCCCAGAATTAAGATACGGCTCTGTTTGACCGCTTTATGTTTTGAATTGAGCGCGAAAATGATTTTTGAGACGACATAATTGGGCATGGCGGCATTGATTTCGCCGGCTAATTCGATGAAGCGAGTATGTACGCCGTATTCTCGCGCTTTCCAGGTCAGGTAGAATGGATCAATGGGGATGCAGTGACCGCCCAGGCCCGGCCCAGGCTGATAGGGTATAAACCCAAAGGGTTTGGTCGCGGCGGCGGCAATGGCTTCATGAATGTCGATGCCCATTTTATCGGCGACAATTTTCATTTCGTTGACCAGGCCAATATTCACAGCCCGATGGATATTTTCCAGGATCTTCGTCAGCTCTGCGACGCGTGTGGAGCTGACCGGGACGACTTTATCAATAATATGGGAGTAGAATTTCACGCCGACTTCGAGGCAGTTGGGGGTAAATCCGCCGCAGACCTTGGGAATGTTGTGCGCGGAGAACTGAAGATTGCCGGGATCGATCCGTTCCGGAGAAAATAATAAAAATACCTCCTGACCAATAATGAGTCCGCGGGATTGAATTCGGGGCGCAAGTTCCTCATCGGTTGTTCCCGGATAAGTCGTGCTTTCCAGGCAAACCATTTGCCCGGCCCTCAGATAAGGTAAGACGCTTTCCATGGTCTTCACAATGAAGCTTAAGTCAGGTTCGCGGTATTTATTAAGCGGCGTCGGCACACAGAGGATAAGCACATCGGCTTCCGCGGCGCGAGAAAAATCGAAAGTTGCCTCAAATTTGCTGAGATTGGCTTGAATCACTTCAGAGGGGATATACTCAATATAGCTTTTTCCCTGACACAGTTTCTTAATTTTATTTTGATCCAGGTCAAAACCAATAACAGGGTAACCCATTTCACAACAGCGCAGCATCAGGGGTAGACCCACATAGCCTAAACCAATAATGCCAACCCGGGCTTTCTTCTGCTCAATGCGTAGAATTAAATTACTCTTATGAGATCCTGCCACTTTACATCATCCTTATTGAAGAAACAGGTAACTGCATAATAACAATAAATCGTTATTTTTCAATCAAATGAATGCGATAGAATTTTAGAAAATGTAAATATTTAAGCCTTCAAATTGGTTTAGGTTAAATTAAGGTCAATTCTTTTTTAATTCGGCCAGGAGCTACCCTCGTTGCTCTGTGAAATTGGCGTTGTTGCATAATTTGTTTTTTTCACAAAGCTGTGCTGCGAGCGTGTTTTGTGCGACGCGGCAATCCAGAATGTGGCCATTATTTCTGAAATCAGTTACATTTTGGATCGTCCTGTTCGCTTCGCGAGCTTGCGATGACGAATTATGCAACAATGCCTGTGAAATTTAATATCGTTCTGATTTTAAAAATAATTTCATCTCTTTCGGTTTTTAAGCTATTCTTTTCGGGTTAAGCATCGAGCGCCGAGAGTTGCCCATGTTCAGGTTTAGGTTTTTTATTGCAATATTTTTTTTATTTTTTGTTTTAAATGAAACGCAAGCAGAAAGTCTTATTGCCCGAAAATTCACCGTCTATGCTTACCTTCCTTGGACAAATGACGCAGCGGCTCTTTCCGATATACTGTTAACATACGGAATTCAGCCCATCAAAGTTATTTATGAGAAAGATTATTTCACCCAAGGACAAGTCAGCCAGGAAAAAATAAAGAAAATAGCAGAAGGGACCTTCCAGGAGCCCGGCATTCCAGTCTCTTTTGATTTTGAGTTTGGCAATCGCTTCAAGCCCGAAACCATTATACCGAGAATGAAGGCAATTTTAGCGGCTTATCATCGCTTTCAGGCAAGAGCACCCGTTGGAATCTATGCTATCCTGCCACAAAACACCTATGGCTGGAAACTAACCCTTCAGTCCTATGACGCACTTAATGCAAAATACCAAACGCTCATCAACGAGGTCGATTTCTTAAGTCCTTCGCTTTATAACTACAATGGCCGCAATTTTCAGGCTTGGTCAGCGAGTGCGCGCTACAATATTCAGGCGGCAAAAAAATATCTCCCGCGGAAGCCAATTATTCCTTATATTAGCCCGATCTATAAACGGGGTTCTTCGGACAAAGCAAAAAATGGAACTTTAGTGGAAGAATTGGACGAAGCTGCCATGCGTGAGCGTTTGCAGCTCCTCGCTGATTTAGGGGCTTCTGGGTGCATTATTTGGGCAAGCAGTCAAGATCGAACGGCAGATGGTCAAAGGCCAACCTTCTCTCCCACGGCGGCCTGGGGCAAAGCGGTTGTCGAGTTCGTCAAAACGCATTCTTCGCAGAAAGAGAGTGACTATGTTGATCGATAGTTTAATGATTATCTATATCTCCATCATCACTACCTATTATATTTTGGTAAATGCCACAGGGCTGGCGATTAATCTGTACTGTAAACGTTTCGACGTGAAGCGAACGGAGGACTATCAGCCCATGGTGAGTGTTGTGATGTCGTGCTTTAATGAGGGCGAAACCGTCTACAACACCATCAAAAGCATGCGCCACTCCGACTATCCGGTCGACAAACTGGAGATCCTGGCTTTTGATGATTGTTCTCAAGACGACAGTTTTGACTGGATGTTAAAGGCGCAGCAGGATTTTCCGCATGTGATCGCCAGAAAAAATAAGATCAACCAGGGCAAGGCGCATAATGTGTTAGCCGCGGTTTCCATTTCCCAAGGGGAGGTTATCGTGAGCATTGATTCTGATTGTATTTTCGACCCGAAGGCGATAAAAGAATTAGTTTCTTGCTTTACGGAACCTAAAATTGCAGCGGTCGGCGGGCGCGTTGGCGTGCGGAACGCCAATGTCAATTGGTTGACGCGTTTTCAAACGATTGCCTATGCCTTATCCTTTCTCGTGATCAAGTCACCTGAAAAAATCTTCCGTAAAATTCAGTGTCTCAGTGGGCCGCTGGTTGCTATTCGCCGTGATTGTTTTAATGAAATTAAAGAGGAGATCGCCAACCGCAATTTTCTTGGAATCAAAATCACCAATGGCGAAGACAGAGCCTTAACCCAGATGCTGTTACTGAAAGGCTATGACACCTATTTAAATATCGATGCCTTGTGTTACACTACCGTACCGGTGAGTTTAGCACAATATACTAAACAGCAACTTCGCTGGCGTCGTTCAGCGATAGGCCAGTATTTCCAAGCGGCTATTTCCTTACCGAAGATGATTGTGAATAGCGGCATTTTATCCACGCTTTTCAGTATCATGCCAATTTTTGTTCTGCTCGCTTGGAATATGCTTGTTATCACCTCTTGGCTCGCGGGGAAGGTTATTTTTACTATGATGGCCATCGTACTTTGTCATTTTGCTTTCGGGCCTTGTATCGTGCTGGCCTTTTATTATTATACCCGTCAATCAAAACAGTGGGACCTCAAAAATATTTCCTTATTTGACTTGCTCTTTTGCCGTCTTTTGGCGGCCTTTTGGTATCCCGTGAGCACAATCGTGATCACCTTATTTGCTATCTTCACGCTGGACGATGGTGGCTGGGTCACGCGAGAGAGCGCTGAGCTGCCGTTGAATGCGGAAACCTAAAATGAAACGACTGCAAAATTTTTACTTATTGAGTTACCGATTAATTGGCTTTATTTTTCTTGTTAGCTTAATTACCTCCATTTTTTGGTATGGGTTCTCGGTGCTTTTCTTTCTCGCCAACACCCACTGGTCCACCCCATTTATATTGTCGCCTAATCAAGAAAATGTTTTAGTGCATCAAGAGCATTTACTAAACGTGCAGCAGGAACTATTAAAAAACACCGCTGAGCTGGCGGCTGCAAAAAACGATCTGAGTAATAAAGAAATCGTGGTAAAAAATGCTGAGGAACTTCTTTTGCGCGTCGAGAAAAGCATGGAGCAACAAATCCATCAAGACACGCAAAACAGCGGCATTTATCATGCGCTCACTCAAGAAAAGCAGGCGAATGTAGCCGAATTAACGCAGCTTGCCGCCGAAATTCAAATGAAAGAGTCGATCATCAACCAAGAGTTGAAAGTTGCCTTAATTACCAAAGAAGAGGCCCTTTCTCAGCATTTAATGTTAAGCAATCTGCGCTCGGCGTTAATTGAGGCGAAAGCGAGAATGCATGAGTTTGAACAGCGCGCCGCCGATTTTGGCGCCGCGGCGCTTACCTTAAAAGGCTCGGCCACCAGCCTGGCGGCCATGGACAAAATCGTAAAAAAGATTGAGTTGACGCGTCAAATAGCACAACTTAAAAGCGATATCTATGCCTTGAAAGTCACGATCGAGCATCTGCTGAACGTGATAAAAAAGCGCTCGGAGGTGCTTGCTTTGATGAAAAAAAGCCCCTATATTTTAGCCACTAAAGAACCGACGCATGTTGCTTTTGTCCCTTACAAAAACTTGCCGCAAGTTAAAATCGGCGCGCCCGTCTACTCGTGCTATTTCGACATGATCCTATGTTACCAGTCTGGCTCGATTACCGCTGCCTACAAGGCTGAAGAATACGCGAAACATCCTATATTTAATTCGGATATGAAAGGCCAGTTTGTCGGCATTGCCTTTAAGGACGAGACGGATGCGCAAAAAAAATTGCTGTTTCTCGGGTCAAAGCCCTTACTTATCTAAGAAATAAACTGAAATATGAGATTACTCTATAGTGTTATTTTAGGATTCGGCATTTTAGGCGCGAATGCAGCTTATTCCCAAGCGCTAAGCGATGAGGGCTTCGCCGACGCAGAGGCTTTTTGCAAATACTTCACGGAAAAAAGCCAGGCCAAAAGCGTCAGTTTAATGTTCCCCGATGTAATTGCGCGCCTTGACAACAACCACTATGACAGTAACGCACAAAAAAAATGTGGTCGTCGGCGTAGCGAAAGACTTAGCGGATCTAAACAAGGCGAGATATGTAGAGCGCTTAATTCACGAAGAATGCGCGTATTATCGGCTCGACCAAGAGGCGCAATTACAGGTTCGGTATTCGATCGCTTCCGTGAAGTTTGAGGCTTTAAAGTTTAAGCTCGCGCAAATTCAAATTGCAAAACAGCAGTTGAAGAAAATATTATTAGCAATAAAAAAACGCATCGACAGCCACAATGACACCCTGCGCACCTATTATGAGATCGAGTCCTCGCTCATGAAGCTGGACGACGCTGAACGTGAGATTGAGGTGGATTTGGCGGGGCAGCAAGCCCCTAAAATGAGGCCACGAAAGCTGGGCAACTTATTAAAAGAGCTGTCTCTGGCGCGGGAAAGACGGCAGAAAACCATGAATCAACTGGAAAAACAAAATAATTGGTCGATGCGCTTCGAAGCGGGAGCGCAGCAAGATTTTTCCAATCATTATAACAAGAGTGCGCAGCCCTATATTGCTGTATTGCTTCGCTATAATTTAGGCTCGGCTTTCAGCGATAAGCTGATGAATCAGGCGCTTGGCGAGCAGACGCTGTGGCAGGAAAACCAACTTACGGGAACGCAAAATCAACTATCAAAATTAATGCTTTCCCTGGCCTCGCTCAAAGCTGCCACCGAAGATCGTTTATCCGGCCTCCGCCAAAATTACCAAAATTATGCTCGGCTAAGCCGTAAGCTAACGATTAGCAAAAGTACGAAGGCGATTCACTTTCGACAGGAAGTTGAAGTGAATAAGATGATGCTGGCAATTGAAATAAACCATGCAAAGCGTATGATCGAACTTTTACAAGCCACTCTTAAATAATGTCTTGGTCTATGACAACATACTAGTAAAGTGTCAACTTGATTTTGTCCCGTTTCGCTTGCTGTCATCCTGAGCGCAGCGAAGGATCTCCTTGCTGCAGCGGGAGTGAGATCCTTCGCTGCGCTCAGGATGACAGAGACTTTGCACAGGACGACAAAATCAAGTTGACGCTCTACTAG
Organism: Gammaproteobacteria bacterium; assembly: GCA_013286215.1. Lineage (GTDB taxonomy): Bacteria > Pseudomonadota > Gammaproteobacteria > DSM-16500 > DSM-16500 > JABDGC01. The sequence continues at coordinate 18,386 of JABDGC010000011.1, read as the reverse complement.
CCGTTCAGTCGGCGATTCTGTTTTTTATAGCGGACCTTTACAATCAAGGCGCCATAAAAAACAATCAGCCAAAAAATATAGAGCCAGATTAAGAAGGCCGGCAGCACCGCGAGAGGCCCGTATAGGGTCTCGTAGTTCGAAAATAGCAGAATATAAAAAGTAAAGCCAAACTTGGCGATTTCGAGTAGCACGGCGGCGATAAAACCGCCGACCAAAGCGTCACTCCATTTCACGCGGATACTGGACGTCACGATATACAATAAAACCAGTATTAAAGCGTTCAGAACCAAGGGAGCGACAAAGCCGATGACTTTAACCACGGACAAGAATTTAAACACGAAAATAATCAGATAATTGATGATCGCACCCAGTTCGATAAATAAGGGCATGAGTAAAATAATGAGAGCATAACCGACATACGAAAGCAGACTTTTGGTCTTGACACCGTTTTGCCAGAGGTTATGCATCGATTGATCGATGGCGGTAGCCATAACCAGAGAGGTCAAAAAGAGAAAGAGAATACTAAAGGCGGGGAGTTGTGTGGCATGCTGAGAAAAGTCGTTCAGGTATTTCATAATCTCCGTGCTGGATGCGGGTAAAAAGACGGAGACCAGGTAGCTGCGTGTGAGGCTGTGAATGTGAGGAAAAATAGGAAACTTCGCAATGATATAGAGAGAGATGGACACCATGGGCACCAAGGAAAGCAAGGTGGTAAAAGCCAAAGCCGCAGCTCGATAGGAGTATTGGCCTTGATAACTTAACTTGCCCGCCAGAGCGAAATCCTTTAGCGCTTCTTTGACCCGATAAACCATGAAGCCCCGCAGCAAAAAATAAACCAAGTTTTCCTTAGTTAGGGTAAGGTCGCAATTATATTATATATATAATAATGTGATGGTCAACTATTGCTCTTGCAAGGCCGATTCGGCGAAGCTCTTTCCATATTATTCAGCGAGTTTCACTGGCTGCAGTATATATTCGTTTCACCCCTCTATATCCCCCTTCCTCCACGCTGTTGGTGGAGGAAGGGGTTCGGGGAAGGAGGTATAAAATTAATCATAATCAGCGGGTTATAATTAATAATACCTCCTTTCCCTAGCCCTCTCCTCCACCAAAAGCGTGGAGGAGAGGGAATTTAAAATGAGAACCGAATATTTATGGCTGCAGCCGATCAAGATAAAACCTGATAAAATAGAACTAATATTCTGATACGCTAGAACTCGCGAAATGCGCTTCCCATTCAGAATGATTCATTGGGTTGTTGAAACGCGTGTGTTCGAGAACGCCCTGTTCGGCGTAAGGTCTGATCGGTAGCGAAGCTAAATGCATGTCGCCTCATGAATAGTCAAAGGAGTACATTATGAAACCCTCTAATTCGCTTAAAACCCTATTACTAGTGTGTTTAATGCTAATGGCTGTTCCCCTTTCAGCGAAAACAGAAGCAACCCCTGCAAACACAGGCGGCAGTATAACGCAAAGCGCGACTAAGCTTGCGACAAAAACCCTAGATTTAATTGGAGACGCGGCGATCACGGCGTCTATTTATGCGCAACTTGCGCTCGATAAAAATCTTTCGAATTTAAATGTCAATGTCAGCACTGACAAAGGTCAAGTCATTCTTCAGGGAGTCGTCAATTCTGAAGCTGAAGCAAATGCGGTCATAAAATTAGCCTCCTCGGCTTCGGGGGTAAAAACAGTGGATGCGACTCAGCTGAGGGTCCAAAAAAGCAACCAGCCTTTTACAGACCTTGTCATTACAGCGAAAGTGAAAGGGACCCTTGCTTATCAGCATTTATTAGACACGCGCAGCATACCCGCGGACATTCATGTTGAAACCAATAATGGCGCTGTTTATTTGAGTGGTACAGCAAGCAGCCCGCTGCAAATTCAAAACGCTATTAAGCTGGCTAAATCAATTTCGGGGGTTAGCCGAGTGAAATCATTTGTCGAAGTGGAAACAAACCAATAGAACGCCTCCCGCTGAATGATGAGTCTTAATGCGACTAGCTGTGAACCTCTCATTATTGAGTGAAAGAACAGTGTGTTATCTGAGGGAGCGATTAATATGCAAAGTGCCGAATTCAAAACGCTTGCGCAAACCAATAAACTCTATCAAAGCCTGGATCCGCAGGAGCTTGAATTCTTGCTTGCGCATGCCAAACAAGTTTTATTTTCTTCAGGCGAAACCATTATTCAACAAGGAAAAAAGAGCGCCGGCATCTATGTGATTTTAGCAGGCACGGTGATCATCGCCGGCCAGGTATTTGGCGAAGGAAGGGTGAGCCTGGCCTCGTTAAAAAAAGGGAGTATTTTTGGCGGTTCGAGTGTCATCGTCAACGGGCCTAATGCCACCTCGGTAATCGCAGAAACAGAGGTGCAATGCCTGCTCATCTCGACGGCGCTTTTTGAGATGTTTTCCCTATTCTATCCCAGCATGAAATATAAAATTATGAAAGAGATCGCGGAGAATTCCTGTAATCGCTTAATAACGGTGGCGGATAAAATCAGGATGGTGGTGTCCGGTATGGACATGAAAGCCAGGCCTATTTTTGGTCAATTTGTCGAATCACTGACAAAACCTGCTGAAGTGAGTTATGAAGACGTTTCGCTCGATCGCAAGCAACTCGAGGCTATGCCTCCCATTTCAATATTTAATAATGATGGAAATGCACTGTTGAAGAGTGCCATCATTCTGCTAGCCACAAACCAGTGCACCTTGATCGAGGAAGCTCAAAAAGATTGCTCAAGCTATTTTGTTGTGAAAGGAGCGGTTCAGTCCAGCATCGTAGAAAAAAAGCGTGTTGCTAAAATTTCAATCCTAGGACCCGGGTCTTTATTTTTCCCCATACCGCTGATTAACGATCAATTTCCATCCCGGATTCATTATACGACCTGTGAACGCTCCATCTTGCTTAAGGTTGATCAAAAATTTTTTAATGAGTTGCAACATAATAACATTAAGCTTTGGTACAAACTTTTTGACCTTCTTTGCGAATCGCTGATTGTGCTAGTTAGATTTACCGAAAAATTGGATATTCGAGTCACTAGCGAAATCTATAATAGGTGAAACAATTATGTGCAGAATTCTGTCGTATTTAGGTGAACCGATCATCGCGGAAGATTTGCTTTATAAGCCAGACAACTCTTTTATTAAGCAAAGTTATCATCCTATATTTATGTCACATCTTTTAAACTTGGCTGGTTTTGGGATGGTGGCCTGGGATATTGCCTCGCATCAAGCCAAGCTGCCTTATATATACAAAACGACGCAGCTGCCGTTTTACGATGAAAATTTAGGAAATCTCGCAACTAAAATTACGCCCTATTGCCTTTTAGCGCATATTCGCGGCGTTTCCTATACGGATACGCAAGTGGTGTCTGATCAAAACGTGCATCCCTTTATTTTTAGGGGGACGAATCTTGCTTTAGCGCACAACGGGGTGTTGTTTGAATTTAGCCAAATGAAATTTGACCTGTTGGAATATATTAAAGAGGAATACAAAGCCTGTATTCGGGGCACAACGGATAGCGAATGGATTTACGCTATTTTGTTATCGCAATTGTCTCAGACATCAGGGGAGCCTTCCGTCGAAGACCTCAGTAAGGCCATTCTCGAAACCTTAAAAATTATCCAGATGGTTCGGCGTAAGCGTAATATCGTGCTTAATTCGCCCGTCAATCTCTTTATTACCAATGGTAAGTTCATCGCAGCAACCCGCTTTGTTTTTGACTATGGGTGGTATCCTTCGGACGCGCATGGCTTGGCCCATTTAACCTATCATTCCTTGTGGTATACCTTTGGAGAACGCTATGGCTACTATGACAAGGAATATAAAATGAAAGGGGGAGGGAAAAGCAGCATTATCATTGCTTCTGAGCCCTTAACCCACGATTCGACGACCTGGATTGAAGTGCCAGAGTATTCCTTATTAATAGCGCACCTTGAGGATAAAAACGTTAAAATTTTTTCGCATGATATTAACCTATAAGGTCGATATGACCGCGTGCGGCATGGAGTGACCTCCGTTTTTAATGAGGGCGCTATTAAATGCTCTTAGATTTTAGCACTTAAAAGCGACTGTCTGCTATCGTTGCCCCTTTTCGTTTCCCGTTCGCTAGCAAGCCATGCGGATGTTCGATTTTCGATTGGGTTCGACCGCTTGCATTGAACTTCCTTAGGGGCTTGGTGGTCTAACCGTTAAAGCTTGGGTAATTGCTTTATAGTAACCGGATGTGCTGGGCTTGGTTGGAACGTTATGTAACGTAGTTCGATAATTCCAACGAGCATCGTTCCAGCGGGATACCGGTTCCATTGCGGTGCTTTTCTGTAGCATTACGCGTTTTTGTCGTGTAAGGATAGCTCGTATTTCATTGACATCGGAGCATTTTTGAATTTCTGCCTTAACCACTCTTGCCCGTTTATCATGATGATGTCCAAACCAGCTAAACTTCCACCAGCTAATATATCGATCGAAGTGCTCGCGAATAGTATCTTTATAATGCTGTAAGGGAGAAGCGGGCACTTTTGACCCCGTCCACCAATTAGAAATTTGATTCACTAATTTCCGTAAGAAGGACAAGCTCTTCTGATCCACTGTGTACTTGTTGTTTCCTTTTAGTTGCTCAACGGCTGCTTTGATAAAATCTTTATCCGGTAGTAATGAAAGTAGCTCATATCGGCCCTTATCAATACGGGCATGCACAATTTTATCAATAAAAGCGTCAGTGATTTTGCTTAAACCACCGATTTGAGGGAGGTAGTCCGTAATTACTTTTTCCACGTTATCCAGTGTCAGCTCTAGATTGGTGTAATAATAATAAGCAATCATGTTTGCAATTTGAAGGGGTAAATCGCCGTCTGGGTCACTGCTTTCTGCAGGCGTTGAGCTAGGATGTGAGCTTCGACGGGGCAGCTGAGAACCAGTAAAAACATTGCGCCAATTATCGTCGACACCGTCACGTTCTTCAGGCGGCATGCCGCCTGAAGCTGCACTGGCATATACTTGCCTAAAGTGCTGGCGCAGCTCAGTTCGATGTTCATCGGAGCGATCATGCCATCCTCGCGCAATTTGTTGGGCATAACCCACCAGCGTATGATTTTGTCTAAGGGCGTTTAATTGTTCATCAGAAAAAGGAGATTGATATTGTATGGAAGGATTAATGAATGACAGTAGAAATAAGTGTAAAAGATTTCCAGTTGATAAGGTCATGATCCCGAGAAGGTTAACCTGTTGCGCCTTTGCGTTATGTGGCAGTGACCACGCCCACGGTATCCCTTGCCCGGCGGACGAAGTTTTCACTTCACCATCCGTTCCAGTTCTGTTTCTCGCTAAGCCGCGCGCAATCTCACCGGTAGAGTGTGAAGTATTGGGTTGATGACTCTGCGCTTCCCGATCATGTGTTTTTCTTTCCAGGTGTGCCATCATAGCGGCGTTTCCCCTCTGTTTTGGTTTTTAAATGATGAGCAAAATAATATCATACTATCCTAATTATGGATATAAGTAAAATGAGGTGCAAGGGACAAAAATTTGTTGAAAACGGTTGCCACTTTAATAGTACCTAAAAAACTTTTTAACGTCCTTTATGGGGAGAATTGAAGAAGGGCTTCGTGAGCAGGGGGCTCACCGCCGCTGCTTTCATCGCTATGTGTTATTGGGGGGCGATTTCGTCCACGTTCAGACGCAGGTGTTGGCTCTGCTTCTTCAGCCATCGTGCCGTTTATAACGGGTGTTACTGCTGCTTTCCGAGGAGACGTTCCTATGGGTGCTGGTTCGTCCGCTATCACGTTACCGACTCGTCGATGTGTTGAAGTGGGGCTAGCCGCAGGCGCTGATTTATCGGTATTCGGAAAATCCAATCGATAGCCATTATTAACTTGTTTTTTATGGTTGACGTAGAGATAGGCGCAGGCAGCAAAAATGCCTACGGCGAGGAGGATGCCTAGGCCAACAGGAGGGAAGATGGAGATAGCTGCACTAAAAATCACAGCTGGTAATAGCGAGGGAATCGCGCTTAAAGTGATAAAGGAAGCTAAGCCAACAACTGCAAAAATGGGCATAGCAATAAAGCCAGCCATATTTCGGTCACTATTGCTTAGCCAAGAATTGATATCTTTCGACGTTTTAAGCCAGCATCGGAGTCGCTCTGCTTGATAGGAATCTATGTAAGGAATATCATAATATCCAAGCGGGCCGCCTTTTTCGCGTTGCCTTGCTTTTTTTTGCGAATATAAATGTGCTCCCAATAAGATGATTGGAATAATTGCCGCAATGAACGGTAATGCAAAGGCCGCGAAAGGCAAGCCAATAAAACCGGTAATCAAGGTTGCAACGGAAAATAAGATGCCAGCGGGTATAGCGAGGCCGGCTGTTGCAAAAATACCCCAGGCAATGCCAACCGCATTAGGGTCGTTAGATTGGATGATACTTTTTTGTCCCGGTCGGTGCCCCAAGGAAAAATAAGGTAAATTTTTTCGGCAACCAATAAGGTCATTTATAATGCCATAACTCAGACCGGCTAAATAGATTACGCTACCAGCGAACCAGGCATTAATGAGTACTGTTAAAATAAAGGGAGCGCCAATAAAGCTTATAATAGAGAAAGCGGCGATACCGAGAAGAGCAATAAGCGCCGCAATAATGCCAACGCGTAACCCGCTTTGCATCCAGGGACTGATTTCGCCCTTGCGAAGCTCTGGGGATAAACCGCCATAGCCAGCTTCTGAAGCATCACCTCTGCAAACCCTATCTCGCATTTTAACCTCGTTTTGCTGTTGTTTATTAGTTGTCGGCATATCTTAGCATAAATATTGAACAGGTCAATACTGAGGGGGCCGTTTTTGATGAATGTCAGGTCGGATGATGAAAATTAGAATCGATTATATCAAGTAAGTCGGAAAAACAACCGTGTTGAAGCTCTAAAGGTTATCCCTTATATCGAAACAGTTAAAATAATGGTATCTATCTTGATCGGAAGCTGCTACGGGGGTTGCAATTTCTCAATGCTGCCGGTATAGAAGAGAGGAGGTCTTGCGGGTGTTAAGCCTGTAAGTTTAACACCCAAGTCACGCGGATCAATATTTATAACGAGAAAATGAGGATTTTTATGTCGCTACGCCAAACAATGTTGAGATATGCAGCACCAGTGATGGGCTATGCAGTGTCACCTCCTCCCTTTGAATACTCACGCGAGATCTTAATGCTAGGGGATAAATTACAGAAATTTCTTCCCGAGATAGGCGATGAAATAAAAGAAGCAGTGTTACTTTCTATCTCAGGAAAATCAGGACCGGAACGGATAGAATTATTACAGACAATGCGTGCAATGGCTACAGAAAAACTCGAAAAGTTTATTTACAATCAAATTCTAATTTATATGAACGATGAGAACGGACATCAGTTTGAAAGTGACAGGCCTAAAGACTATGTGACTTACTTCACATGGGAAGAGCTCGGCACGCCTCGCCTATGCAGTATGGTTAAGGACTTGGTTACGACTGCTATCAAGGATATGTGGAGAACCAAGGGCGCGGAGTTGCGTAGGGAAATCATTAAAATGCTCAGGTTAAGCATTGAAAATGATTGCCGCGATCGCGCGGGAGAGCACATCACTCAAGTGACAACGAACTTTGTGGTGGAGGAATACGAGACTCGTTTCAACGCTTGGCTCGGCGCGCTTCTAAGAAATAGGGATCATCTGGATAGAATTTTTCTAAGGGCCGGGTATAAATATAACTCCAAGGCCAAGGACCTGTTCCTGTTTCTTTCCACCACGAGTGATAAAAGAGCAGCAATTGCGACACTAGATGACGAGCTTCTCCCTGAAAGCATCAAAAGACGCAGAGATAAGCGCTTCGATCGATTCTCTGCAGCTTCTGCTCGTATTGATAGATTCTCAGTAGGAGATGCTTATGAGCATTTTGAATGGCTCCTTAATACGCGCCCCCTGGGTAGCCCGCCCCCACCCCCTACTTTCATTTCGATTTATGGTGTGCCCGCATTGAGGGGGGACTATTTTTTTACGGTTCCTGTTGTTGAATTTAAGTCTGCTATTCGATCTGTGTCTGATATTGAATATGAGCTTGCTGTTGCTGCTATTGTTGTGAGGGAATATCAAGAAGCAAGAAGGCAAGCAAGAAGGCAAGCAAGAAGGCTTCTCACTGCTGCTGATTATGCTGCTGAGCTGGTGGGGGAGGAAGATAAAGCAAGTGGTCGTCCATCTGCTGCTCAAGTTAGGCTTGCTACTGATTATGATGCTGACTTGGAGGAGGAAGATAAAGCAAGTGGTCGTCCATCTGCTGCTCAAGTTAGGCTTGCTACTGATTATGATGCTGAGCTGGAGGAGGATGATAAAGAAAGCGATCATTCATTTGCTGCTCAAGCTGGGCCTGGGCCTGGGTCTGGGATTGTGAGGGAATATAGAGGCGAAAGTCGTCTATCTGCTGCTCCACTTCATGCGAGTCGAGCACGTTCATACTTTAGTGCTGCTGCTGTTGGTGCTTCTGCTCTCGCGTGGTTATCAACCATGTTTTATCAGCATGGTAGTCTCGAAGATACATTTGTTGAAGAGGTGCTGTTTCGTGGGATCATAGTAATGAATAACAAAATAGAAACAGAGACCTCATTTGCAGAGCTTTTGGATGAGCAGCTGCAGATGGAAGCCGATAGAGGTTTTTACTCGATAAGGCGTATAAAAACGGACTTATGTGCGAAATTAAAAACCCCTGCTTATAGAGATAAACTTGCAAGCCACCTTTGCGTATTGATCAACCATTACGCTACAGTTGACTTCAGTGGCCGAGCCGATCTTGCTTTAAATGCAGATTACGATGCTTTTCTTGATTATAGAGAAGAAATGGATCCTAATCTAAAGCTATTCTATAGGGCTCTGCATGATGCAGTTATGCGTGTTGCACAGGCACAGAAGTATAAGGATGCACCGGGTAGATTGAGTAAAATGAGACCAGAAGTGTTCGGCCCATGTGCTCAGAAAAAACTGAGAGAACGTTTAGATGAGCTAGTAAGAGACTTTACCGCAGAGTTGGCAAAAGATGCTCCTAGGGCTGCAGCACCGGGGCCCGGAGGGGGGAGGAGGTGGTGATTTTACCTGGCTGAGCCTCAGCGCCTTAAGTATTTGCGTGGGTTCCTTCCACAATTTTCTCAATAATGGGCGTAAGCCAAACGGCGCTGCTTATCCCATGCCCAAGATCAGGAATAATTGCTAAACGAGAATGTTGGATTGCTTGTTGCGTTGCATAAGCATGGTCAATAGGAAAAACAGGGTCAGAGTCACCATGAATGATGAAAGTGGGAGCTGTTATTTTGCTCGCCGTCTTGCTGAGTAAATCATGCGAGGCTTGAGCGGCCTGAAAATGATTGCTTACACCGTGTGGATTTTGCATTCTAAGGAAAACTTGTAAGCCTATTTGTCGACAAAGCGGCTCATCGATGGGTACTTTGCCGCCGCTGTTGATTCGCGCGTTATCAATAAAAGAATTTACTTTTTCTGTTAAAGTGTCGGGCGGTGTTACAATATTCTTTAGTGCGGCAAGAATAGTCTCTTCAGGCATAGAAAGAGTGCTAGTGGATAGCTTGCCAAGGAAAGCATCAAATGCAGGTCGCATATCGACTGTCGTCATTAGCAGGATTAAATTAGCGATACGTTCAGGGTAATGTGCGGCGAGTAACATAGCAATTGCGCCGCCCATAGAGGCTCCAACGATATGGGCCTTATCGAGAGAGTAAGCGTCAATAATGTTTATTACATCGTTTGCCATATCCAGTAAGGTATAGGGGGAGTTTTGATAGTTAATCGATGAGGAAAGGCCCGTATCACGATGATCATAACGGATAACAAAAAATCCTTTACTTGCAAGCTGCTCACAAAATTGTTGAGGCCACAAAATTCCCTGCCCCCCGCTCCCCATAATTAAGACTAATGCTGGATTTTTCTTGTCCCCAAAACTTTCTGTCCAGAACACAAGGTCATCCGTCTGTATAACTTTTGGTTCATACGCCATAGCGGGGAAAGTCGGGTTTAATGCGAGTGACATAATGAGAGCTCCGATCAATAGGTTTTAATTCTTCTACGCATGAACAAGTCATAAAATGTACATCATTGATGATGGGATTTCAATAGTGCCAATCACACCGGACTCTGTGTGTGCCAGGATGCTTTTCAATTTACTGTAATGATTCGAATTTTAATGTTATGATTTTTTTTACCTCCTATCAGGCTATTGCAACTGCCATTAAAGGATTTCATAGCGCTTAATTATGGCGATAACAATTGTTTTTGCCAGTCATTAGCTACAAGTTTAAATCGGATGTATTCAGAAAAGGAGTCGCCCCCCAGCGTATAAAAATAAAAGGTATGAATTTCCAGGCGATATCCGCAATAAAGATTGTTCATGAGAACATGCCCCGTTGGGTATCTGGCAGTCAAGAGGGCTTGCTTTTGGTTTAAAACTTCTAGTGACTCAATAGGCTGATCAGATGTTGGTGCATAAGAGGCAAACCTTAATTGTCGCTCACGCGGTAATTGCTTCCAATAGGACTCATTTTCTTCATCAGGTAGGGTGTGAATTATGCCATCCATGATAACCTCACGTTGCTGTAAAGGTAGCCAAAGAGTAGCTGAGGCAACAGGATTCTCTTTCATTTCAAGTGCCTTACGGGTACTTGGTTGAGTAAAGAATAAAATTGAGGAGTCAGTTATTTCTTTAATGGCAACAATACGGCTGTGTGGGATAGCATCGCGGCCAGCGGTAGCTAAAACAATGCAATCAGGATTACTAGAGCCTTTACTTTTTTCAATGTCTAGCCATTCTTTTATCCTCTGGAAAGGCATGCTTGATTTCGCCATGAGTAAAATTAGAATGAATTATATCGGACAAGTTTAAAAAGTACAGTGAATGATAAAGAAGCTATGCCTTGAACACAGAACTAAAGAATCTCTTGCTAATACTGTTCACCGGCCTCTGCCGCGAAGAAGCCGCAAGCTTAGCTTGGAGCCAAGTTGACCTGGAAGCCAAGACCTTGAGAATTTTAGACCCTAAAAATCATCAAATACCTATTCTACCGCTGCCTGATTTTTTGTATAATCTCTTGTGTGTTTGCGTCAGATGGGGCGGCTTTTTTTATTATCATATTGAAGCGGCCTCTTGTTTTTTAAGCTCTTCATAGAATTCCTGTTCTTTTTGAGCAATATGCTTTTTATATCCTGTAAGGTCAAGAAAGGGATTATTCGCATTGGTATTCAACAAAGAGTATTTCTTTTGAAGGTCAAAGTAGATAGCATGTGCGCCCAAAAAAATATCGCAAGGCAGTGATTTTAGCTTTTTTATAGCATGTTCATAATCTAGGGCAATATGTGGATAGGCTTTATTGTGAGTCAATTTATACCCTGGGTTGACGTTAAGGCTGCCTACGATTACCACCTGATAGGTCTTGCTATGATCTGTCACTTGCATTGTCCATGTTGTGCATCCCTTGGTGTGGCCTGCTGTCAAATGGGCGGTTAGCACGGTTCCGCCTAATTTTACTTGATCGCCATCATGAAGAACTCTATCTACTGTGCTTGGAGGAAAGTACATGTCAGGATCGTTGGCATAATGAAAGTCAGATTTACCACCAGACTGAACAAGAGGGGCGTCAGCATCCATCACCATATATTTTGCCTGTGTTTCCTGTTGAATTAGCTTACTGCCAGCGGCGTGATCTAAATGCGCATGGCTGATGAGAAGGATTTTAGTGTCGCTATATTTAAATCCCAATTTTTCTATACTGGCCTTAATCATGGGAACATTTGCCTCAAGATCACTGTTGATCAGGATGTTTCCTTGTGGCGTTACGATTAAGTAACTGGCAAGATCGTCAGTGCCGATATAATATAAATTTCCAGCAATCCGAAACGGAGGAAAAGGTTTCGGCATGGGATAGGCAAAACATAAACGGGCAGATAAAAAAGTTATTGCAATTAAATATGCTATTTTCTTCATACGGATAGGCTCTTATTGGTTAGAGCGGTCATAATAATCTCTATGTTTAGTGATTAATCCAATAGCGTAGTGATTTTGCTAATCGCCCTTGTCTGCGTAACTGTTGGAACGCAGCATGGTCGACGCTATTCATGAGACGGAATTCTCCTAGAACTGAGTGAATGGGCCAGCATTGTTGCATAATTTCCAGGATTTCGAATAAATGTTCTTCTGTGTCTAGTGCAAGCCAAGGTTTAAAGCATGCAAGCCGTAGTTGTTGGTACTGCGCATTTGATAATGAAAAGTTCTCTTTTGCCCTATGGAGGCAATTGTGAAATGAAAAGAATGGATGAGTAATGACAACTTCACCTAAATCGATCAATGTGATCTGGCTCGTTTTGGTATTAATCAAAATATTTTTGTCATGAAAATCGGCATGACCGAAGGTTTCTTTGATTAGATAGCTTGATAATTGATCACAGATTGAAAGCAATTTTGACTCTAAGTTTTTCAATCGCATTAACTCATTCTTATTTAAGCCATCATCAAGCAAAAGAGTCTCATGAGAAATGAGGTCTTGATATAGTTTTGGCAATTTTTCTAAGCGCCAATCAGGCACACCCATGTCAAGGAATAGCCCAACTCTGCTAGGGGTCATTATCTGAAGGGTTGAATAATTGTGCATAGCCTGAATTAAAATATCAGCTTGGAAGTTTTCTTTGAAATACTCATGTAGTTGTATTCCGGCATCTTGCATCAAAAAACAATGCTGCTCGAGGTTGGCCGCGATAACGGCGGGAACATTTGCCTGAAGTTCTTTGTGCAAAAAACCAATTATTTTTGGTTCGATAGCTAAGCCTGGCGGCGTCTTTTTTAAAAAGACGAAGCCTTGATTGGTTTTGAATCGGTAAATTTCTGACCATGGAGTGTTCTGAATCAGTTCGGGAATAGGAGTGTGGATATGATATTTGTGGTCATTTAACGCATTGATAGCCCACAGTATATGAGCATTATTCATACTGCTGCTTTCTTGCTTGAGTCAAAGACAAGAACAATCATAGGGTGAAGGTGGGGGTGCTCATCTGTTTTTAGCTCCTCTTTCGTTTTAAAAAACTCGAAAAAATGGCCATCGGTATAGGATGCTTTAGCAGAGATGATGGTTGGTTTTAGATGTTTATAAGTCATACAGAATTTTCTCATAAAATAAAGCCTACGTATACTCCCAAAGATGTGACATCAGGTTTTTACTGGGATTGAAATCACTATGAAAAAGAGACACCTTTAAAAGCTTTATTTAAAGGCTTTGAGCGATTTTGTGCCGAGATTGGTATGAATTATAAAGACATTTTGGGAACAATCCCTATTGAAGATTCATGCTGGGATATTGATTACCTTCTAAGAACTGAGGGTGAAATCGAAGAGCAGCAAGTCAAAAATGTTCAGGAGTTGTTTTTACCGTGCTGAAATTTTTAAACCTGTCAATGATTTTGCAAATTCACATGAATGTTCTTCTTCACGGATTAGTTTCTTTGGCTTGTCTATATCTGGCATTATAGCTTTAAGGATTAAGACTGAGGAGGCTAATATAATGGCCGTTCCAGCTAAAATCATTGTTGTGCTTCCACCTAAAGTAATTGGGTCAAGTAAAATTCCACCGACCAATAGGCCCAGTCCAAGGAGAAAGCTTAATGTTCCAACAAAACCCGTCAATAAACGATTTTCTTTTCTGATAAGTGAAAAACCCTCAATGTGTCTTCGGGTTTTTTCAACAGAGTTTGCCAAATTATTTGCGTGAGTTGCTACTGTTATTGCCTTTGGCTTCGTGCTTTTCATAGCCGAGGTGGGTGCTAAGCTCGCTCTGCAAGGGCCTTTACAAGCTGTTTAAAAACACCATCTTCGCCAAAAACATCCTTTTGAGTCTTGCAATCTTTGAGTAATTCATCGATTATCTCTACTTTCACAACCATAGTTATTGTTCCTTAAAAGTTGACGCTATCTTACATTATGGTCGTTTACACACGGAAATTTACAGACTCTCGCCAACTGGGCAAATGCCTCTGTTTCCATGTTCATAAGGCCATTCTATATCGTACTTCAGGTAGAGTAATACCATCCATATCTTCATATTTTATTGCTGGCGTTAAAACAAACCCCAAATTCTCATAAAATTTCCTTGCTCGGTAATTTTCTTCAAGACACCATAAGGTTAGCTCTTTAAATTGAGCTTGTTTGGCCTCCGCTAATATTTTTTCATATAATAAACGGCCAAACCCTTTTCTCCAGTGGTCTGGGTGAATATGTATGGCGGCAATTTCAGCGGTAAAGTGAGGGTCTGCGTCCGCATCTCGGCTGGGGCAATAACTAACAAAACCTAGCACTTCTCCCATTTCTTCAAATAAAAAACAATTCCAGCCTTGTTCCAGTCCTTCTCTCCACATTGTTTCACGAATGTGAAATGATATGTTGTCTAAGATATTATCCGGTATTATTCCTCGATAAGCTCCTTGCCAAGAAGCGATATGAATTTTTGTAATTGTGTTCGCATCAGAGGGGGGTGCTTTTTTTATTGTCATAATAATCTCTATGCCTCAATTCTAATCTGGCTTTATATTCTGTTATTTTCTAAATAACGAGCTTATTGAGGCGCCGCCATCAATAGTGATTAGACTTCCAGTGATGTAAGCAGAAGCCTTATTTGAAGCAAGCAATAAGAGTGTGGCTTTTAGGTCTTCTGGTAAAGCAATAAAACCAAGTGGTATAACATCTTCAAAATCAAAGTTCTTTGAATTGATCATGTCTTGGGCCATGGGTGTATTAATAAGGCCAGGAAGAATGGCATTCACCCGGATTTTTTTGGAGGCAAGTTCTAAAGCCATGCTTCTTGTCATTTGTATAAGGGCGGCTTTTGTTGCTGAGTAAATAGCATTAAATTTACCAGGGCTACGGTCTCCGCAAGCACTGGCGATATTAATGATGGAACCTGCTATTTTATGCTGCATCATTTGCTGTGCGACCATATGTGAGAGCAACCACGGAGCGCGAAAATTAATTTCGCTGTATTCTTGGTAATGCTGCAATGCTTGATGAAAGGTCGTCGATTCTATGGGATTTGCCCCACCAACCGCAGCATTGTTAACCAGTATGTCAATAGGTGCGTGCTCTTGGCGAACTTTTTCCATGGTCTCTTGAATGTCTTGTGAATGTATTAGATCAAGACAAAGTATTTCAACTGTATGTCCGAAGGATCGGGCTTTATCTGCTACAGTTTCAAGGGCTTTTTGTTGTCGATCAAGCAAAATTAAATTGGCGCCAACTTCGGCGAGTGTTAAAGCAAATTGCCGTCCCAGCCCTTCTGCTGCTCCCGTTATAAGCGCCGTTTTATTTTCAAGAGAAAATAAATCCTTAAGTATTTGCATGGGTTCCTTCCACGATTTTATCAATAATAGGCGCAAGCCAAACAGCGCTGCTTATTCCGTGCCCAAGATCAGGAATAATTGCTAAACGAGAATGTTGAATTGCTTGCTGCGTTGCATAAGCGTGGTCAACAGGAAAAACAGGGTCGGAATCACCGTGTATAATAAAAGTGGGAGCTGTTATTTTGTTTGAAGTTTTACTGACTAGATCATGCGAGGCTTGAGCAGCCTGAAAATGGTTGTTTACACCTTCTGGATTTTGCATTCTAAGAAAAACTTGTAATCCTATTTGTCGACAAAGCGGCTCATCGATAGGTACTTTGCCGCCACTGTTGATTCGTGCGCTATCAATAAAAGAGCTTACTTTTTCTGCCAAAGTATTGGGCGGCGTTACAATGTTTTTTACTGCGGCAAGAATAGTTTCTTCAGGCATAGAAAGAGTGCTATTAGATGGTTTTCCGGTGAAAGCATCAAACGCGGGCCTCATATCAATGGTAGTCATTAGTAGAATTAAATTGGCGATACGTTCGGGATAATATGCGGCGAGTAGCATAGCAATTGTACCGCCCATGGAGGCTCCAACGATATGTGCCTTATCGAGAGAATAAGCATCCATAATACTGATTACATCGTTGGCCATATCAAGTAAGGTGTAGGGCGAACTTTGGTAGTTAATCGATGAAGAAAGGCCTGTATCTCGATGATCATAACGGATGATAAAAAAACCTTTGCTTGCAAGTTGCTCACAAAATTGTTGAGGCCACAAGATTCCTTGTCCTCCGCTCCCCATAATTAAAATTAAGGCGGGATTTTTCTTGTCCCCAAAGCTTTCTGTCCAGAACACAAGGTCATCGGCTTGTATCACTTTTGGTTCAAACGCTATGGTGGGAAAAGATGGGTTTAATGCAGGTGACATAATGAGGGCTCCAATAAATAGGCTGTAATCCTTCTACATAGCTTCTACATGAATTTTACGCAGATTCAGTATCTTAAAAAATTCCTTTATTAATCAACTGGGCCCACTAGGACTTGAACCTAGGACCAAGGGATTATGAGTCCTAGCGAGTAGGTGTTTATTGGTGTTGATTGATGTTGTTAATATACATGAAAAATTATAAAAAACAATAGATTGCAAAAGTTGCGCATTTATCAGTGTTGATTTATATTCCACAAGATATTCTAAATCGGGTTACAAATCGGTTACAAATTTTTGTGGGGTCTAAATCATGGCAAAGGTGAAATTAACCGCCGGACGGATTGAAAAGCATCAATGTGAGCCAGGGAAGAGTCAGGCTTTTCTGTGGTGCAATGAAGCACCAGGGTTGGGGGTGAGGGCAACGGCTAGTTCCAAAGACAAACGCTATATCTTTCAGGCAAAGGTTAAAGGCCGGTCAATGCGCGTGACGATTGGCAAAGTAAGCGCATGGAGTATTCCTGAAGCCCAAACAGAAGCCCGTAGGCTGCAAATCTTAGTTGACCAAGGGTTTGACCCTCGAAAAGTAAAAGCCGATAAAGAAGCTGCCAGAGAAGCTGAGGCTGTAGCGGTGGCAGTTAAGGAAGCCCGTGAGTCAGTAACCCTGGGCACTGCCTGGGCAGCGTATATTTCCGAAAGAAAGCCCTATTGGTCAGAGCTACACTACCACGACCACGTTCGCGCTATGCAGATTGGAGGCGTTAAGCGCACAAGAAGCAATAAAGAATTTACCGAGCCAGGAATCCTTGTCCGCCTCTCTTCTAAACGTCTGGTAGAGCTTACTTCAGATGTCATTGAAGATTGGTCAAAGGAAGAGGCAACCAAAAGACCCACAAGAGCGCGTCTGACACTGCGTTTGTTAAAAGCTTTTCTCTTTTGGTGCGCAAGACACACTGAGTATAAAGAAATTGTTAAAGAAAACCCCGCTAAAAGCAAAAAAGCGCGTGAATACCTAGGAAAGCCGAAGCCAAAAAATGATGTGCTTCAACGTGAGCAATTGGAGGCATGGTTTTCTGCGATAAAGCAAGGCAGCAATATAATCATAAGCGCCTATTTGCAAACCCTGCTTTTAATCGGTTCTCGCCGTGAAGAATTGGCTACTTTGCGTTGGCAGGATGTGGATTTCCAATGGAACAGCATAACCATTCGAGACAAAGTGGAAGGTCTGCGCGTTATTCCACTAACTCCTTATGTTTCTCATTTGTTGTCGGCGCTTCCGAGAAGGAACGAATGGGTTTTTTCTAGTTCAACTTCTTCGTCTGGAAGGTTGGCTGACCCACGTATTGCCCACAATAAAGCGTGTGCCATTGCTGGAATAGAGCTAATCAGTCTGCACGGGCTGAGAAGAAGCTTTGCCTCTCTGTGCGAATGGACAGAGACGCCTGCTGGTATCGCTGCTCAAATCCAAGGCCATGCTCCGCAGGGGGTGCGAGAGCAAAATTATATTCGCCGTCCCTTGGACCTGTTGCGTGCATGGCACACCAAATTTGAAATCTGGATATTAAAAGAGGCTAAAATAGAATTTCACCAAGAAAAAAGAGGCTTGAAAGTAGTGGCCTGAGATTAGACTTCTCCGGCTAAGAGTAGAGATACCTGGTGTTTCAAGTCTTCAATAACCATTTTATATGCTGGGAGCTCAGGTAATAGAGGTCCCAGCCATTGTTCCCATGTTTTCTCAACCAAAGACAGCAAGTGATTAGTAAAAAAATTATCTCCATTAGTATATGTCACATTACGCACCTGGCATTTCTTTTGGAGTAATGCGGGAATTTCAGAGAGTTTTAATTGATTTTTATAGGTGTTAAAAATACGCCAGAGGTCATAGTAATCTCGTGCTCGTGACCTTACCCAGCCCTTTCTTTCAAGCAACTGTAGATTTTGCAAAATGGCTCGAAGTTTTTCTGCGATGATTTCTTCTAGAGAATAAACTTGTAGTTTAGCATCGAGTGATTCTTCATATTCATGAATGACTGGACGCTCCACGGCAGGGGTGACAAGTTGTTCGTCGATGGTGATTTCCACCATA
>JABDGC010000010.1 GCA_013286215.1 Gammaproteobacteria bacterium | reverse complement strand
AATGTCCGTGGTTCCTCCGCCAATGTCGATCATGCAAACACCCAGTTCTTTTTCATCTTCCGTCAGGATAGATTGGCTGGAAGCGAATTGCTCAAGAACAATGTCATTCGCGATTAAACCGCAGCGTTTCAGGCATTTCACAATATTCTGGGCGGCGCCGACAGCCCCGGTGACAATATGGACCTTGGCTTCAAGCCGCACACCCGCCATGCCGATGGGCTCGCGAATGGACTCCTGATTATCAATGGTGAATTCTTGCGGGAGA
Organism: Gammaproteobacteria bacterium; assembly: GCA_013286215.1. Classification (GTDB taxonomy): domain Bacteria; phylum Pseudomonadota; class Gammaproteobacteria; order DSM-16500; family DSM-16500; genus JABDGC01. The sequence goes on along the minus strand of JABDGC010000010.1, from coordinate 42,910 downwards.
ATATGAAGAATTTTTTGATCCGCCGGGATCGCGATGGCCTTGGCCGCGTCGATGACGCGCTCTACATCGCTTTGGGTCACCTCATGATCGCGGATGGCGACAATGCCGTGGGAATTCATGCTGCGAATATGGCTGCCGGCGATGCCGGTGTAAGCTGAGTAAATTTCACAACCGGCCATAGACTCAGCGTCTTCGACGGCGCGTTGAATGGATTGAACCGTAGTTTCAATATTAACGACAACACCTTTTTTTAAGCCTTGTGAAGGATGCGAGCCCATACCGATGATATTTAACTGCGAATCGGATGTCACTTCACCCACCAAGGTGACGACCTTGGAAGTACCGATATCGATACCGATAATAAGATCTCTTTGTTGTGGCTTCTTTGCCATAATTTTTATTTCCAATTAGGTATCAGTTGTCCCTAGCTTTCTTTCCACTTCACCGCCATGCCATTAGGATAGCGTAAATCCACATAATCTACATCTTTTGCTTTTTCCCCGATAATTTTGGGGTACACTTTCACAAATTGACTCAGGTGCGTCAAGATGTTCTTATGCCCCAGGCGCAAACGAATTCCGCTGTCCAGGGTCAGGCGCCACAGTTGGTAAGGCGTTAACTCCAACGTGGTTATTTTAGCATGTAATGGCAATAATTCACGATTAAAATCATTAAAAACCTGCAACAGGGTCGCCTGGGTCCCATCCGGCCCGATAAACTGGGGTAAATTCATCGGAGTCGCATATTCACCCGGACTGAAAAGATCGCCGTTGGCACTTAAAAGGCTGCCATCATGCCAACGGGCAATGGGGCGGCGCTCCGCAATGATAATATCCACGCGGTTCGGCCAAATACGTCGAATGGTAATCTCTTCGACCCAGGAAAACTGACGCAGCCTGTCTTTGATGAGTTCCATGTCGACTGAGAAAAAATTATGCGCCACCAGGGGTTTTAAGAGATTTTGCAATTCAGCGTGATCAACGTGCTGGGCGCCATAGACGTGCACTAATTGAACGGGAAAAGATCGGGTTTCGTGCAGGCTACGATAGGCCTCAAAACCCAGAGCAAAAAAACCGCCGATAATCAGGAGCGTTAACACGAACTTCCCTATTCGGAGCATTGACCTTCCTCAGCTTGTCGGTTTTCCTATCATACACACTTCAGGAATTAAGCGTATACCCTGCCTATCTTCAACTATCGCTTTAACTTCCTCGACCAGGGCTTCAATATCAGCTGCTTTGGCATTATTCTCATTGATAATAAAATTAGCGTGTTTTTCTGAGACCACGGCCCCGCCTTTTTTATATCCTTTCAGACCGCAGAGTTCAATCAAGCGCGCCGCATAATTGGCCGGGGGATTGCGAAACACAGAACCGCAATTGGGCAAGCCCGTAGGCTGAGCGGCATTGCGTTTTTCCAATAGTTGGCGAATTTTCTCCAAGGCTTCCGTTTTATCTCCGACTTGCGCCTGAAAATACCCCGCGACAAACCACTCCCCGGCGGGCCTTTTCACCTGCCGATAAGTGGCCTCAAAGTCAGTGGCTGGCCGTATTTTACCTGCGCCGTGGCGATCAAGGGTTTCAACCTGGGCGACCTGGTTCCAGGTTTCCCCGCCATAGCAGCCGGCATTCATGGCCAACGCGCCACCCACGGTTCCAGGGATGCCCGCCATAAATTCCAGGCCCTGTAAAGCCAACCGCGCGGCAAAACGTGCCAGCTGAGCACACGAAACACCGGCCTCTGCCCGGAGGAGGGTCTCGCCTTGTTGCGTTAATTGACTCAAAGCGCCCTGGGTCACAATAACCGCACCTTCAAGGCCGCCATCTCGCACCAGGGTGTTGCTGCCCAAACCCAGCCAGTTCAGCGGCAGATCGAGGGGTAAAAGCTTAAGAAAAAGGGAAAGATCAGAAATATTAGCAGGAAGATAGACATAATCTGCCGGGCCACCGACTCGCCAGGAAGTATAGGGGGCCAAAGCTTCATTGAGGAGTAAGCGGCCACGAAGTTGATCCAAGCCTTCACCCCAGCCTCTTTCCTTAAGCTGCGCAAGAAGTTCGGGAGCCAGCGTTTTCTTCCCTTTCTCCATTAAGCCACCTCATCCAGCGCAGAAGCCGCCAGCCGGGCAGACATGGCACCAATATCACCGGCGCCTTGCATTAACAAGACATCACCGTCACGCAGCACCTGCTGCAGCGTGAGCGGCAAGCTCTCTTTCATTTCCAAGAAAATGGGAGTCACTTTGCCGCTGCGGCAAACCCCCTCAATCAGCGATTTACCATCCGCGCCAATGATAGGGTCCTCTCCCGCAGAATAAACATCAAAAAGCAGCAAAACATCCACTTCAGATAAAACCTCACAGAAATCCTTAAACAAGTCCTTGGTGCGGCTATAACGATGTGGCTGGTAAACCATAACCAAACGTCTGCCAGGCCAACATTGACGCGCAGCCTCAAGTGTTACTTTAATTTCGCGGGGGTGGTGGCCATAGTCGTCCAGTAAAGTGACCCGACCGCCCTGCTTTAAGGGGAAATCACCATAGATTTGAAAACGCCGTCCCACACCGCCAAAATTCACCAAGGCGCGCAGAATGTCCTCGTCCGCAATCTTGAGTCGGGTCGCTACTGCAATGGCTGCCAAGGCGTTTAAAACATTATGGCGTCCGGGCAGGTTCAAAATCACCTGCAAAGAAGAGCCGTCGGCACGCGTTACCTGGAACTGTGTTTGCGTTCCTAGAAAGACCATTTCAGAGGCCATAAAATCGGTGTCCTCGGTGAAACCATAGGTCAGGCAGGGACGCGAGATTTTCGGCAGAATTTCGCGTACCACGGGATCGTCTACACAGAGAACAGCCAGGCCATAAAAGGGCAAGCGGTGGAGAAACTCTACAAAAGCTGCTTGCAGCTGGGAAAAATCATGCTGATAGGTTTCCATGTGGTCTGCGTCAATGTTAGTGACCACGGCCAAGGAGGGATTCAGATATAAAAAGGAGGCGTCGCTTTCATCTGCTTCAGCAACAAGATATTGGCCACTGCCTAACCGCGCAGTGGTTTCAAAATGATTCAGTCGTCCACCGATGACGAAGGTGGGGTCCAGCCTGGCTTCCGCCAAAATACTGGCAATCAAGCTGGTAGTCGTCGTTTTGCCGTGCGTGCCGGCGATAGCTATGCCGTAACGAAAACGCATCAGTTCGCCCAACATTTCCGCTCGTGGCACAATGGGAATATGCCGGTTTTGTGCGGTGACCAGCTCCACATTATCCCAGGAAATCGCCGAGGAACGCACTAACACATCCGCGCCCTGAATGTTTTCGGCGCGATGGCCGCAATAAATATCCGCTCCCAGACCGCGTAGTCTTTTGGTTAACGCGTTATCGCTCAGGTCAGAACCGGAAACCTTATAGCCCTGCCCCAGGATAACTTCCGCAATCCCCGCCATTCCAACGCCGCCGACGCCGACAAAATGAATATGCTGAATATGCCCCATTTTCATGGTATGGGCTGATATCGTGTTACTCAAGCTCCTTCCCCTTCTCTCAGTTAATCGATTCGATAGCGTATCTTACTATAGTGTTTCAGTTAAATGTAATAGTAAAAAACACCAAGACATTGAACTGAAATTAAAAACTGAACGCCTGGATAGCGGCTTGAAATGCCAGGCTGACTATGTAAGTATTCGGCAACGGCTAATTCTAAGCAGCTGATTATTCTAGGTATTCGTATTTAGGAGGCCTTGAAAATAATAACGAATATGTACCTGAATTTGTAAATATTCGATTTTCTACAGAGCCCGGTCTGGTGCAGTCGGTGACGGTGTGATTGCTTGTCCCTCATATTCTTTTGGAAATCGTTTTTGTAAATCCCTTCTGACCAACAGAGTGCGTATATAAAATTGCTCACTCGCCACAGGATATTTTTCAGGATTAGCCGTGATTTTTTCGACCATGCATTTTAAAATATCGGCAAAGGTATATTCTATACCACCGATCTTGATTTTGGTGTTTTGTTCTAGCGCTGCTTCTAAATGCGCGCGATCATAAAAAGCGTGAATGACGGTGCCATCTAAAAGAGCCTTCTCAGAGTTTAGAAAACGCTCACAAAAGGTGGCTAATCCCATGCCTGATATCGTTAGAGAATCCTCCAGTGTTATCCCTAAAGATCGACATAATGCCAAAAAGCCTGCAATGACTTGCTGCCGCATCTCCATTGCTGAAAACCCAGGAACATCTAGCAATTTGTCACTTTTGCTTTCCCCTTTTATAGCTTGAATGACCGAAACAACTGTTTCAAATTGAGGTTTCAGCTCTCGACGGACAGTTTCCGGTGTTATGTTCGGTTCAATAGGTTCTGTCACTCGGATTTCGACCTTCCTGGCAGCGATTGAAATGTTATTTACGATAGCCATTACATGGCTTTTAAAATTTTCCTTTTGCAAATGATATAAGTCAGGGCTGTATTTTTCTTCATTATTAGGCATGAACTTAACTACATCGAGTCCTTCTGACAATCCATAGTAGATAGCATCTCGAAGGTTAATAAGTCCATCATCACGCCGAATTTTTTCACTCTCATGAGGGTCGTGAGTAAATAAATAAAGGATGACGTCCGCTGTAAGCCAATGAGCAAGCTCTGCATCCAGAAGGATCATGCGGTTTAAAGCAGCGTTACCATAGAATCTTTTATTGTGGTATTTTTCATTGCATTTATTCACTATATTTCGAATATTTCGCATCACTTCGTCAGATGCAGGTTGTGGCGCTTTCTTTTTAAGTGCATCTAAGTAATTCATGATGAGCTCTGATGAAGATGGAGGCTGTGCAGCCAACGGTGGTCCCGGCGTAGCCGCAGGGACCTCGGGAGAAGGAACGTAATTAACAACTCCTCTAGCCCAAAAGGTATGCCTCCCTTTCTCCTCTTGATAGTCAAGATACATTACTCCGCTACGTGGGGGTATTAAATACTCGTCTTCTTCCTCATTACTTGACAGCGGTGCAATTGCTATTCCATGAATATCGGTAAAAACGAATTTTTGAAGTTCCGAGCCAAAAGCAGACAGCAAAGAATACTTATTGTTAAACCATTTTGAACTTGTGGTCGTACTGATAAATGCTCTTTCAATTGCGACGGTTTTATTTTTAGCTTTCTTGGCTAATTCGCTTTGAATTTCTATTGAAAGACCTATAAAACGAAGAAGAGTGACAATGCCTTGCTCAGGCGCTTTCAATTGATGCAGAGTATAAGCAGCTATAGTTGCATGCATCAACAAAGTAGGCAAGGTATCAAGAGAGAGATCAGGATTTGAAGCAATATTTCCTCTGAGAATTTGATTGATAGCAAGGTAGCATGAAGTGGTATAATAGAAAATGGCTATCATTTGCCCATATCGTAAGCTCTCTAATTGATCATATCGTTTCGTGGGGTCATTTTTATGATGCATCTTAATTCTTTCGATAAACTTAGCATAGGTTGGCGGACGAGGTATAGATTCTAGATGCTCACGTAAGCTTTCTATATTGGCATAGTTGTCGATATCTCTTTTAAAAAAATATAAATGACTAAAATTAACTTCAGCAAGTAACGCTTGTAAGTCAATGAGCTTGGGAACTTCTATTTCTTCATCTTCATCTAATTCTAATTTACTTTCTTTATCTTCTTTATCTTCTTTGTCTTCATCTAGGCGAGGTTTAGAGAGAGGGTTATAGTGTATGATAATTCGACCATCCGGTAACCTTTCAAACATGCAACTTTTTGTGTGATGAATTTTATCATCTATGATCGATCTTATAATACGTTGAAATATTCTAGTTTCTCTTGTTTTTTCTAGCGGGCCGAAAGGATAGGAAGGTATTTTTGGAGTTACAGCAAGATTATATTGCTTCTCCTCTGGGGGTATGCAATTTGCGGATAGCCTGCAGCCATCCGTGAACTTTAATGTTTCAAGCGTACTGTCTAAATCGGATAATTCTAATATTCGCCTTTTATGCACCAATTGGGTTAAGACCGCCTGGCCTTGGCGTTGATTGGCGATCTGTTCAAGAAACTGCCTCAACGTTGCACCTTTCTCAGCTTCTATAACCAGCTTAGATCTAACACTGTTTTCGTTAATTTCTATGGTTATCTTAATAATGAAGACCTCTTTAGAGGAGAGGGAATTAACCGGTCTTAGCCCGGCGCTAATTCTTTGCGCACGGCGGCGGCAATATAATCAGCCCAGTGTTGCACCGTGTTTTGTTCTTTTCCTTCCACCATGACGCGCACATAGGCTTCGGTGCCGGAGCGGCGAATTAAAACGCGGCCTAGCTTGCCCAAGGCTGCTTCGGCGGCTTTTAAGGCGTCTTGAATGCGGGGCATATCTTGAAGTTCGCCCTGCTCCGCCACTTTGACGTTAATCAGGGCTTGCGGGTATTTATTTAAGCCTGAATGCAATTGCATCAGGGATTGCTGAGAATGACGCATGGCAGATAGCACTTGCAGAGCTGTTATGATACCGTCACCCGTCGTTGTGGCTTCGCGATAAATCAAATGACCGGAGGGCTCGCCGCCTAAAAACCAGCCGCGATTTTCCAATTCCGCAATGATATGCCGATCCCCCACGGGAACGCGAATGAATTCGATGCCTAAGTGTTGCATCGCCTGCTCAAAGCCGAGGTTCGACATCACCGTTCCAATCACGCCACCGCGCAAATGGCCCGTTTCTTTGCGGTGTTTGGCGATAATGTAAAGCAGTTCGTCGCCGTCTAAAATTTTACCTTGGTGATCCACCATGACGACGCGATCGCCGTCGCCGTCCAAGGCGATACCCAAATCCGCTTTTTCCTGCAAAACACCGCGTTGTAAGGTTTCCGGGTGCGTGGCCCCGCAGTTGAGATTGATATTTAAGCCATTGGGTTCAACGCCAATTTCAATCACTTCGGCGCCCAGCTCGCGAAAAACATTAGGAGCAATGTGGTAGGCTGCGCCATTCGCGCAATCCACAACGATTTTCATGCCGTTTAAAGTGATATCGGAAGCGACCGTGCTCTTGCAAAATTCGATATAACGTCCCGGCGCGTCCACGACGCGCACCGCCTTCCCCAAGGCTGCGGAATCCACGGTCGTCATGGGTTGTTCCAGCTGCTGTTCAATGGCGATTTCCAGTTCGTCCGGCAATTTTTGGCCTTGCGCGGAAAAGAACTTGATACCGTTATCGTAATAGGGGTTATGCGAAGCGCTAATCACGATCCCGGCTTGAGCGCGCAGGGTACGTGTTAAATAGGCAATCGCGGGTGTCGGCATGGGACCGAGCAAATGGGTATTCACGCCAGCGGCGGAAAGACCGGCCTCCAGGACGGACTCAAACATATAGCCGGAAATACGGGTATCCTTCCCAATCAGAACGCTATCTTTACCAATCTGAATTTTCCCCGCTTGTTGTCGCACTAAGACCTTACCAACAGCCCAGCCTAGTTTTAAGATAAATTCAGGAGTGATTTTTTGAGAGCCGACACGACCGCGAATGCCGTCCGTGCCAAAATAACGCCGTTTCATCAGGCTCTTATCCGGCGGAGGGAGCTCTGTTTCTCGAAAGCCCGAAGATTTTTTTTTGTGATTAAGTTGTTTCGTCATGAGACAAGTCTAAACCTGCATTATTTTCGTGGGTATCCGCCGGCGGAATAGGAACAGTTGGCGCAGGTTTGCCGTTTTGATCATTGCTGATCGGCGGTTCACGAACGGTTCGTCCTTCCATTGCGTCATGAATCTGATCCATATTGATTGTTTCAAACTTTACCAAGGCTTGGGCCATCGTGTGCAGAATAGCCACATTGTCCTTGAGGATTTTTTCAGCGCGCTTGTAATTACTTTCAATAATCATGCGCACTTCGTCGTCAATGATCCCCGAGGTGAGCTCTGAAATTTCTTTATGGCGGGTAACTGTATGCCCTAAAAAGACTTCTTCGTCGTTGCCCTCAAAAGTCAGCGGCCCCAGCTTTTCGGAGAAGCCCCACTTGGTGACCATGTTCCGCGCGATTTCTGTCGCTTTTTGAATATCATTCGCAGCGCCCGTCGTGACCTTGCCGAGACCAAAAATTAATTCTTCCGCGATTCTTCCTCCAAAGAGGCTGGAAATTTTGCTTTCCAGATACTCACGGGTATAGTTATGCCGGTCGCCCTCGGGTAAAAACATGGTTACGCCCAAGGCTCTTCCTCGCGGGATAATCGTGACTTTATGGACGGGATCATGCTCCGGGACGCTCAAGCCCACAATGGCATGGCCGGCCTCATGGTAAGCCGTTAATTTCTTTTCATCCTCGCTCATTACCATGGAACGCCGTTCAACGCCCATAATGACCTTGTCTTTCGCTTTTTCAAAGTCGTCCATGGTCACCACACGCTTGTTGAAGCGGGCGGCGAATAAAGCTGCTTCGTTGACGATATTAGCCAGGTCAGCGCCGGAAAAACCGGGTGTGCCGCGCGCAATAACGCCGACATCCACATCGTCGCCCATGGGCACTTTGCGGGTGTGGACCTTCAGGATTTGCTCACGGCCGCGAACATCGGGCAAAGAAACAATTACCTGGCGATCGAAGCGCCCTGGACGCAACAAGGCTGGATCTAGCACGTCGGGCCGGTTGGTTGCGGCGATCACGATAACGCCTTCATTGCCTTGGAAACCGTCCATTTCAACCAGCAATTGATTTAAGGTTTGCTCACGTTCATCATGGCCTCCGCCTAAACCCGCGCCACGATGACGGCCAACGGCATCAATTTCATCGATAAATACGATGCAAGGCGCCTGCTTTTTCGCTTGGTCAAACATGTCTCTGACGCGGGAGGCGCCCACGCCGACGAACATTTCAACGAAGTCAGAGCCGGAAATGGTGAAGAAAGGCACTTTGGCTTCGCCGGCTACGGCTCTTGCTAATAAGGTTTTACCGGTACCCGGCGGACCGACTAAGAGAACGCCGCGCGGGATTTTACCACCCAGGCGTTGGAACTTTCCGGGATCACGCAAGAACTCAACCAGTTCTTTGACTTCTTCCTTGGCCTCTTCAACGCCAGCCACATCAGCAAACGTAATTTTAACTTGATCCTCACCCAACAAGCGCGCACGACTACGTCCAAAAGAAAAGGCGCCGCCCTTGCCAATGCCAGCTTGCTGTCTTAAGACATAAATCCAGATACCGATCAACACAATCCACGGGAGAAGATTTAAGAGATGGATCCATAAGCCCGGTTGTTCCGGCGGCTTGCCCTTCACCATGACGCCCTTGTCCAAGAGCAGCTGGAGTAAGTTAGGGTCCTGACGCATCGGGAGATAACTGGTAAATACTTTATTATTATGAAAAACGCCGCGTAAATTTTGTTCCGTAATGGTGACAGCACGGACATTACCCTGCTTTACGTCGTTAATGAAGGTCGAATAACTCAGACGTTCTTCGGAGGGCTGCTGTGGCCCGAAGTTGTTAAACAGGGTGATAAGAATAATTCCAATGACCATCCACAATAAGATTGTCTTGATTGTATCGTTCACTTGAGGGGCCCCTTATCACAATGTTTTATTGGTCTCATACTTTGAATCATACCTGATCTAACAGCGATAAACTACTTCCTGCCGAGCGCTACCAGATAGACCTCCCGTGATCGCTCACGCGAAGCCTTGGGTTTCCGGATTAGTACTTTTTTAAAACAACTTCGAGCTGCTTTTAAGAAATCCTCAAAGCCCTCACCTTGGAAAAGTTTGATCAAAAAACCGCCACTATCCGGTAGCACACGGAGGGCAAAATCAAGCGCCATTTCCGCCAAGGCAATGGATCGCAGCTGGTCAACACTGTCAATCCCGCTAAAATTCGGTGCCATATCGGAAATGACCCAATCCACTTTCGCATCGCCGACCGCTTCGAGTACCTTTTGCTGAATCTCGGCTTCATTAAAATCACCCACAATGAACTCAACGCGTGGCAGGGGCGCCATGGGCAAAATATCCATGGCGATCACTCTACCAATCTTGCCGACCAATTGCGTCAGGAGCTGGGACCAACCGCCAGGAGCCGCGCCTAAATCAATAACAGTCATGCCGGGTTTAAACAAACGGTCACGGTCCTGGATTTCCTGTAACTTAAAAACCGCGCGCGAGCGATAACCACTTTTCTGCGCCTTTTTGACATACGGGTCGGAAAAGTGTTCTTTTAACCATTGTCGGCTGCTGGTAATTCGCTTGGGGCACATGCTTAGATATATTCAACCTGGATGATTTCATAGCGTGTAACCGTTTCGGCCGTCTTGAGCTCCACGATGTCTCCCACATATTTTCCAACCATGGCCCGTGAAATGGGTGAGGTAACGGAAACTTTACTCTGGTTGAGGTCGGCCTCGTCCTCGCCGACAATCGTGTAGGTCACAGGTTCATCCGTCTCGGTCTTCATTAAACTCACGGTGGATCCAAAAATAACGCGGCCGGTGTTCTCAATTTGCGTAACGTCGATGATTTGCGCCACCGAAAGCTTGGATTCAATTTCCATGATACGGCCTTCGATAAAGCCTTGCGATTCACGGGCAGCGTGATACTCCGCATTTTCTTTTAAATCGCCGTGAGCGCGCGCTTCGGCGATGGCTTGGATCACTCTCGGTCGCTCCACGGTTTTCAAATGTTCGAGTTCTTCCCTTAATTTCACTGCGCCCAGCGCAGTCATCGGTACCCGGCTAATAGTCATAGATCAGATCCTTAATAATAACGATTAAAATTTCATGTCCTCAAAAAACTTCTTCACCTTGTCAAACCAGGAGGTGGCTTTAGGATTATGCTTTTTTGTATTGCTCGCCGACAGAGTCGCTTCAAATTCTTTCAGAATTTCCTTTTGCTTGGCAGTCAAATTCACGGGGGTTTCGACGCTAATCCGGCAAATCGTATCCCCTTTCCCGCCGCCGCGGACGGAAGGCACGCCCATGCCCCGCAAGCGAAAAGCCTTTCCAGTTTGAGTTTCTGGCGGGACCTTTAATTGCACGCGACCGCTTAAAGTTGGCACATCCAGCTCACCGCCCAAAGCAGCCAAGGTATAACTAATCGGCACATCGCAATATAAATCTTTGCCGTCCCGCTCAAAAATGGAATGCGGCTTGAGGTGAATCTCAACATAGAGATCGCCGGGCTGCGACCCCGCCTCACCGGCCTCCCCTTCCCCACCTAAACGGATGCGATCGCCCGTATCCACGCCGGACGGAATTTTAACCGACAGCGTCTTGTTTTGCTTGCGCCGCCCCTGGCCATGACAACCGGGGCAAGGCTCCGTAATGACCTTACCTTTGCCACGGCAGGTTGGACAGGTTTGCTGCACCGAAAAAAAGCCGCGTTGCAAGCGTATTTGACCATGGCCTTCGCAATCCACGCAAGTCGAAAGTGTGCTGCCTTTCTTGGCACCGCTGCCCTTACAATCCACGCAGGCGACCCAAGTAGAAAAAGCAATTTCCTGTGTCTTGCCAAAAACAGCGTCTTCCAAAGAAATTTCGATTTGATAGCGCAAATCAGCACCGCGCTGCGGGCCTCCGGCGTTGCGCATGGCGCCAAAGATATCCCCGAAAACATCGCCGAAGATATCGCTGAAATTCATGTCGCCAAACCCGCCGCCACTGGCTCCGTCGGCAGAGTGGCCAAATTGATCGTAAGCGGCACGCTTGCGGCTGTCGGAAAGAACTTCGTAGGCTTCTTTAATCTGTTTGAATTTTTCTTCGGATGCTTTATCGTGAGCATTACGATCCGGGTGGTGCTTCATCGCCATTTTTCGATAGGCTTGCTTGATTTCATCCTCGTTGGCGTTTCGAGAAACGCCCAGCGTTTCGTAATAGTCTGCTTTGGTCATAAATGGAATTTCTTTAATTTAATGTAAAAAATGCATACCCGCTTTGTCAGCGCCGCATCCCTCGTCTTTGTGAGCACAAGCGAAGCAAGCCCAGTCGTAAAAATTGGGCTTGCTTCGCTCGCAATATCGGAGCTTTAACTTCCTTTTTTACCCTCGTCGCCCTTCACTTCTTCAAACTCGGCGTCAACGACGGAGTCATCTTTCTTCTGCGCGTGCGCGCCCTCTTCCTGATGAGCACCGCCGGCCTGCTGTTGGCCCGCCCCTTGACCACCCTGGGCATATAAACGTTCGGCCATCTTGGACGAGGCCTCCGTCAAAGCCTGCGTCTTCTTGTCGATGATTTCCTTGTCGTCGCTCTTGATCGCGGCTCTCAAGTCTTCCGCTGCGCTTTCAATCGCCCTGCGTTCCTCAGACGAGACTTTATCGCCGGCTTCTTTCAGAGACTTGGTCACCGCGTGGATCAAGCTATCCGCCTGGTTGCGCGCGGAAACCAACTCATGGAATTTTTTGTCTTCAGAAGCATGTACTTCAGCATCTTGGACCATGCGCTTGATTTCGTCCTCGGAGAGACCACTGGAAGCGCGAATCACGATGGATTGTTGCTTGCCCGTCGCCTTGTCTTTGGCGGAAACGTGCAGAATGCCGTTCGCGTCCACGTCAAAGGTGACTTCAATTTGCGGCATGCCGCGTGGCGCAGGCGGAATGTCAGTTAAATCAAAGCGGCCCAAGGATTTGTTGGCGGAAGCCATTTCACGCTCACCTTGCAGCACATGAATCGTCACGGCGGTTTGACTGTCCGCGGCCGTCGAAAAGATTTGATTGGCGCGGGTCGGGATGGTGGTGTTTTTTTCGATGATCTTGGTCATCACGCCGCCCATGGTTTCAATGCCCAGCGAAAGCGGGATAACATCGAGCAAGAGAACGTCCTTGATCGCGCCGGATAATACAGCGCCTTGCACCGCGGCGCCAATGGCAACGGCTTCGTCCGGATTAATGTCTTTACGCGGCTCTTTGCCAAAAAACTTGCGCACTGTTTCTTGGACCATGGGCATACGGCTTTGACCACCGACCAGAATCACGTCTTCAATTTTGTCGACGCTGAGACCCGCATCTTTCAAGGCGATGCGGCAAGGTTCAATGGAGCGCTCGACCAAGTCTTCCACCAGAGATTCGAGCTTGGCGCGCGTGAGTTTGATATTTAAGTGTTTGGGACCGGCAGCATCCGCCGTGATGTAAGGCAGGTTCACGTCGGTTTGCTGCGCGGAAGAAAGTTCAATCTTGGCTTTTTCCGCCGCTTCTTTGAGGCGCTGCAAAGCCAGAGGATCCTGGCGCAAATCAATGCCACTGGTCTTTTTGAATTCCTCGACCAAAAAGTCGATTAAGCGCACGTCAAAATCTTCGCCGCCCAGGAAAGTATCGCCATTGGTCGCCAAGACTTCAAATTGATGTTCGCCTTCCACTTCGGCGATTTCAATGATGGAGATATCGAAAGTACCGCCGCCCAAGTCGTAGACGGCGATTTTACGGTTGCCTGGCTTCTTGTCCAGACCAAAGGCCAAGGCCGCTGCCGTGGGTTCATTGATAATGCGTTTGACTTCCAGGCCAGCGATGCGCCCCGCATCTTTGGTGGCTTGACGCTGCGAGTCGTTAAAGTAGGCCGGAACAGTGATCACCGCTTCTTTGACTTCGTGTCCGAGATAGTCTTCGGCCGTTTTCTTCATTTTCATCAGCACTTCGGCGGAAATCTGCGGAGGCGCTATTTTCTTGCCATGCACTTCAACCCAAGCATCGCCATTTTCGGCTTTAACAATCTGGTAAGGCACCATTTTTTGCGTATGGCGCACCATTTCTTCATCGTAGCGACGACCGATCAGACGCTTAGCCGCATAGACCGTGTTATGTGGATTCGTGACGGCCTGACGCTTCGCCGGCTGTCCCACCAGGGTCTCACCGTTATCCAAGTAAGCCACCACCGAGGGGGTCGTTCGATCACCCTCGGAATTGACGATAACCTTGACCTTATCCCCCTCCATGACCGCCACGCAGGAGTTCGTTGTTCCTAAATCGATTCCGATGATGTTGTTTGTAGCCATAATTTTAAGACTCCACTGATTTTAATGATCGTTACCTAATTAAATGGGGGCTCCGTTGCCGGTTTTCAATACGCCCCCCTACTTCGAAACCACTACCATGGCCGGCCGAATCAGCCTGTCGTTCAAGACATAGCCCTTCTGTAAAACCGAGATAACCTGACCTGGTTTTGCGCCCGTTTCCTGCATGGAAACCGCCTCATGAAACAAGGGGTTAAAAAGCTCATGGACAGGATTAACTTGCTGGATTCCCACTTTTTCCAAGGCGTTATGTAGCATTTTTAAGGTTAAATTGACGCCCTCAATAATCGCGGCGGCCTCCACCTTGCTTTCTTGAGCGGCGATAATGGCCCGCTCTAAATTGTCAATCACGGGCAAGAGTTCATTAATAAACTTTTCCAGAGCGTACTTATGCGCATTGGCCACGTCGCGTTCTGTGCGCCGCGCGGCGTTTTCCATTTCAGCTTGCATGCGTAAAATGCGGTCCCAATATTGCGCTGATTTTTGTTCCGCCTCGTTCAATTGCTTCATCAGCTCTTCATAGGCCGCATGGTCCAGCTTGGGAACTTCCGGCGGTGCTTCCGCCATAATCACGTCTTTTTCTTTCCGCGGGGCATGGCCTTTGTCATGCTTCGCCAGCTTGGCTTCGATGCTATCGTTCGACGACTTATTTGACATTGCAACAACCTCCAAAAATAAACTTCTTTATAACCTGTAATAACATATGAGGGTCCATTAGCCTTGATTCAAGACCGCGGATAGTAATTTTGACGTCACATCTACCGCTGAAATAACGCGTTCATAGGGCATTCGGATTGGACCAATGACACCCAGGCTGCCAACCAATTGGCCGTCAATGGCGTAGGGCATGGTCACCATGCTCCAATCATTCAGGACCTCGTAACCGGATTCTTTGCCGATAAAAATTTGGACCTTTTCCGCTTCAATCGAATGACTCAGCAGCTCGAGGATTTCTTGTTTTTGAGTAAACGCCTCAAATAAATTACGCAGGCGTTGCAGGTCAAGTTCAGTAGAATATTGGAAAAGATTCGCTTGACCGGCAATCACACAGTCCTTACTGTTCTCATTCGTCGCCGCAAAAGCCTGGTCCGCCATGGTCAGCGCGGTTTGAATCAATTGGTCGATCGTTTCACGGTCTGTTTGGATCGCCTCCGAAAGCACTTTGCGAATGTCCACTAAATTCTTTCCGGCATAATGCGTATTCAGATAATTTGCCGCTTGTTGCAGCTCCGAAGCGGAATAGTGACGGTCGGTATAGATAATCCGATTTTGCACCTCGCGGTCACTGAGCACTAAAATAACAAGAACGCGGTTCTGCAAATCCACGTTGGGCAAGGGTAAAAACTCGACCTGGCGCAGCAGGGAGCGATTACGCCGTGGCAAGCTCACAACGCCAATCAACTGGGTTAAACTGGAGAGCAAGCTAGAGGTGCATTGCAATAAGTTAGGCATGGTCAGCTCGGGGTCGAGCTGCTTGCGCAATTCTTGAACTTCTGCTGTTTCCAAGGGTTTCACTGAAATCAAACCATCGACAAAAAAGCGATAGCCCATGGTCGTGGGAACGCGGCCGGAGGAGGTATGTAAAGACGTTAAATAGCCATTCGCCTCTAAATCAGCCAAAATATTCCGAATTGTGGCCGAGCTCAGCTTCAAAGAGGCATCTTCGGCGATGGTCTTGGAAGCCACCGGATGCCCCTCTTGAATATAACGCTCAACCAGGACTTTTAATACCTGTTGAGCCCTTTGATTGACGGGAAATTCACTTATAGCCATAGATACGGTAAAACGATCATTAATTATTGCCCCAAATATATCAAAGTTTTGCCTCATTCGGTATACAATATGACAATTGGAAAAAGAGATTACTTATGCAAAAGACCATGAAAACCATCGGTGTCATCGGACGGGTCAGCAATCCCGGGGTCAAAGAGACACTCAAAACCCTGATTGATTATTTGCATCACCTCGACAAAAAAACGCTGGTCGACGCTGAAACCGCCGCCGCTTTGAAGGACAACTCTCTTGCAACCCTGCCGCGAGAGCAGCTGGGCAAAAGCTGCGATTTAGTGATCGTTGTCGGCGGAGACGGTAGTCTTTTGAATGCCACCCACACCCTGGTCCACGACGAAGTCCCTGTCTTGGGCGTTAACCGCGGTAGTTTGGGTTTTCTAACGGATATCCACCCCACTGAGCTCACCAAGGTGAAAGCGATCCTGGACGGTGATTTCATCCTGGAAAAACGCTTTTTATTAACCGCCTCAATTGAGCTGCATGGCAAATCCTTGAACTCCCAATCCGGACCCGGTATCGCCCTCAATGAATTCGCGCTGATCCCTGACGCCAATCCACATATGATGGAATTCGAGGTTTACATCGATAACCAATTTGTTTCCAGCCAACGTTCCGACGGCCTCATTATCGCAACGCCAACCGGCTCCACCGCCTATGCTCTTTCGGGCGGCGGCCCCATCCTGCACCCTCAACTGGATGCCATGGTCCTGGTTTCCATGTTTCCCCATACCTTGAGCGTACGGCCCATTGTGCTCAATGGAAACCAGAAAATTCGCATCATCATTACCCCCAATAATACGACCTCACCCCGCCTGGCCTGCGATGGACAAACCTATGTCAACACGCCGCCGGGCAGTCATATTACGATCAAGAAAAATGCGAAACAGCTTCATCTAGTTCATCCGCAAGACTATGACTACTACGAAACCTTGCGAAGCAAGCTGCATTGGGGAAAAAAATTACAGTACACGGAATAATGGGGATGAGTCCATGCTAACGCAAATTCATGTTACTAATCTGGCTACCATTGAAGAAGCCCATCTGGACCTGAGCAACGGCACCACTGTGATCACCGGTGAAACCGGCGCTGGAAAGTCCATTCTCATCGACGCTATTGAGCTGGCCCTGGGGGGACGCGCCTCGGCGCAGCTGATCCGCGCCAACCAGGATAAAATGGATATCCGGCTTTGCTTTGACCTCAGTCAATTCAAGAATCTCCCCGAGGCCTTGAAAAACAGTGATTTCGATCTGCAAACCCAAGAGTGTATTGTGCGGCGCACGATCCAGCGCGATGGTCGTTCCCGCAGTTACCTGAACGACTTGCCAGTTACCCTGCCCGTTTTGCGGGAATTCAGCGAAGCCCTGATTGATATTCATGGTCAGCATGAACACCAATCTTTGCTGAAGTCCGAAAAACAACGGGAGTTATTGGACCGCTTCGGCAATCATGCCGATTTGACGAAACAAGTCCAGCAAGTGGCTGAAGAATATCGCAAGCTGACCCAGCTGCTTGAAAGTAATCAAACCTCTGTGCAACTGCGTGAGGAACGTCGTGATTTCTTGCGCTATCAATTAAACGAGCTGGAAACCTTGCAACTCCAGCCCAACGAATGGCAAACCCTGGAAGCTGAACACCAACGACTGGCTCACGCCGACAGCCTGCTGCAAAACCTGACGCAAGCCCTAGCAGATCTGTCCCAGCAGGAGGAGAAAAATTGTCTGAGCCAACTGCATCGTGTGCTCAAAGCGTTGGATGTGGTGAAACAAGTCAGTCCCCAAATTGAAGCCTGGGCCACGGCCGTCAACACCGTGACGATTCAGTTAGACGACACGGCCAATGAAATACATCATTACCTCGACACCCTGGATTTAAATCCCGAACGGCTGCAATGGGTCGAGCAGCGCATGCAGAGCCTGCATGATTTGGCGCGAAAATACAAAGTGACTCCCAGTGAACTCCCCGCCCTGATACTAAAAATCGCCACGGAACTAGGCTCCCTGGAAAATAACGATCAGCGCTTGGCGGAGTTACGGCAAAAACAACACGATGTTTTACAGGAATACACGCAACTGGCAAATCAGCTAAGTGAGAAACGTCTCAAAGCCGGCAAAAAGCTGGCCAAGGAAATCACGCAAACCATCCAAACCCTGGCCCTGCCCCACGCGGAATTTCAAATCAACCTCCAAAAAGAACCGGAGACCACGGTTTCTCCTCAAGGCCTGGAAAAAATCACCTTCCTGGTCAAAACCAACCGAGGCACCGATTTTCATCCCTTAGCCAAAATCGCCTCCGGCGGCGAAATCTCCCGCATCAGCCTGGCCATTCACCTGGCCACCGCCGAACAACACACCATTCCCACGCTCATTTTTGACGAAGTCGACGTCGGCATCGGCGGCGGCACCGCCGAACTCGTCGGCCGCCTCATCCGTCGCCTCGGCCAAACCCACCAAGTCCTCTGCATCACCCACTTACCTCAAGTGGCCGCCTACGGCAATCAACATATTTCAGTAGAAAAAATAGAGAAAAAAGACCAAACCGCTACAGAACTGCGCTCTCTCAACCTAACAGAAAAAGTCAAAGAAATCGCCCGTATGCTCGGCGGAATCAACATCACCGCAACGACCCTTAAACACGCTGAAGAAATGTTAGGCGCCATCCCAAGCTGTTAAAATCAACCCGCGGCGCTTGAACAGGTTACTTCTGACACCCTCCACAGATCCCATAAATATTCAAACTATGATCCGTAATCATAAACTGCGTTTCCTTCCCCACCTCATGCAGCCGCTTCTCAATAACATTATCCGTAAACTCATCCACCCGACCACACTTCACGCAAACCAAATGATCATGATGCTCGCCATGATCCAACTCGAAAACAGCATGCTCTTCTTCAAAGTTATGGCGAATCACTAGACCGGCTTCTTGAAATTGGGTGAGCACCCGATAAACCGTGGCTAGCCCGATATCTTCGCCGGCGTTCGCCAAAACGCGATACACATCTTCGGCGCTAAGATGATGCTCTTTCGCGTCTTCGAGTATTTGTAAAATCTTGAGCCGGGGCAAGGTGACCTTGAGGCCGGCCTTTTTGAGGTTGCTGTCCTTCATCGCGGGTTCCTTTATAATTTCTTTAATATTTCCTTTAAATCATCGTCCAGCGGCGCCTCAACACGGATGTGCTTGCCGCTGGCCGGTAAAGTAAACTCGATTGATTTTGCATGTAAAAACAATCTTTTTAAACCCAATTTATGCAGGTATTGATTAAAACCCTCGTCACCATAGCGCTCGTCGCAGGCCAGCGGATGGCCAATATGCTGCGCATGCACGCGAATTTGATGTGTCCGGCCGGTATAAAGATGGACTTCGATCAGTGTGGCTTGCGTATAGAATTCGATTGGATTAAAGACGGTCAGCGAGGATTTCCCCTCGGGATGAACTTTCACCAGGCGCTCTCCGCCCTTTAAGTGAAATTTTTGCAAAGGTGCATCAATACGGTGCTCCGCCGGCGTCAACTGGCCTTGGGCGAGAGCCCAATAAATTTTACGGACCCGCCCTTCACGTAAAAGAGCATGCAGCTCACGTAATACCGACCGTTTTTTCGCCATCACTAAACAGCCGGAGGTATCGGAATCCAGGCGATGGGCTAATTCAAGCTGCGGTAGACGCGGATATTGCGCTTTCAAGGCTTCAATAATACCGACTCGGACAGTGGAGCCACCATGAACCGACATCCCCGTGGGCTTATTGAGGATCAACAGCTGTTCATCTTCATATAAAATTCGACTGGTCAAGAAGGCCTGCGTTTTCTCGCTTGGGGGAACAACGGCGGCTTTTTCACCCAAATGGACGGGCGGAATACGGATACTGTCTTTTTCCTGAATCCGGTAGGAAGGGTCCACGCGTTTCTTATTGACCCGCACCTCGCCGCGCAACATGCGATAGATGCGACTCTTGGGAACCCCTTTGAGACGTGCCATTAAAAAATTATCAATACGCTGGCCAGCAAAGGCTTCCTCCACGATTAAATAGTGGACGGGCTCGCGCTTGCCTGCTTTTTCATTCACGAGTTTTGGCTTCATGCAGGTGTTGTACATGATAAGCACCTTATTGATCAAGTTGTAAATTATTGTTATATTCCTTCGTGGGTAACTTTCATATTAGGAGCAAGAAGCCTAGAAAGTTACATTTAGGAGCTAAATGGTCTTATTTGGGGCATAAGGGACATCTTTTCAAAGATTTAACCCTCTCCCGGTCAGCTCAAAAACTGTACAGAGACCTATTAGGTAAATTTATTAACGCTCGATAAAATGGAAAAGAGCAGGCTAATTGATATAGAGAGCAAAGTAAGCGCTTAGGCCTATTTCCTAAGCCGCTAATTACTTATGATAGTTGGAGGAGTGCCCTGAACATGATGGCTATTAGATCCTTAACTCTGCGAAAACGCTTATTAAAGGCGTTGCTTCTAACCTAAAATTGAAGCTGAAAGCTCTATATCTATCCTTGCGTTTGCCACGAGCATATCGAAAAGAAGGATAGAAAAAATGAAGAGAATTTTGATTAATGCAACACACGAAGAAGAATTACGGATTGCTGTAGCCAGAGGACAATATCTCGAAGACCTGATCATTGAATCCACCACCCGCGAACAAAAACAATCCAATATCTATAAAGGACGTATTACCCGCATTGAACCCAGTTTAGAAGCTGCCTTTGTCGACTACGGCGAAGGACGTCACGGCTTTTTACCTTTAAAAGAAATTGCCCGCCCCTGCTTTAAAGAAAGCTATAACGACAACGGCAGAAGACCGAGCATCCATGAAGTCCTAGAAGAAGACCAAGAATTAATCCTGCAAGTCAAAAAGGAAGAACGCGACCTCAAGGGCGCCGCTTTGACCACGTTCATCTCCCTGCCCGGCTGCTATCTGGTTTTAATGCCTAACAATCCGCGCGCCGGTGGCATTTCCCGTCGTATCGACGACGAAGAACGCGATCTTTCGCACGAAGTGCTGTCTCAACTCAAAGTGCCAGATGGAATGGGCGTCATTCTCAGAACAGCCGGTAGCGGCAGAAATTTGGATGAACTGCAATGGGACCTCGACATTCTGCTGCGCCAGTGGGAAACCATTCAGCAAGTGTCCGACGGACGTTCCGCTCCTTTTCTGATTTACCAGGAAGGCAACGCCGTGATCCGCACGATTCGCGACTACCTCCGTAAGGACATCGAAGAAATCCTGATCGACGACGACGCCGTCTATCAACAAGCGCTGACCCATTTAAAGCTGATTCGTCCCGACTTTATTAATCGGGTCAAAGCCTACAGTGACGCCACACCGCTCTTCACCCGTTTTCAAATTGAAAGCCAAATCGAGTCCGCCTTCCAGCGCGAAGTAAGACTGCCCGCCGGTGGCTCGATCGTCATTGATCGAACCGAAGCGATGATCGCCATCGACATCAACTCCTCCAAGGCGACCAAAGGCGGAGACATTGAAGAAACCGCCTTAACAACCAACCTGGAATCAGCCGACGAAATAGCGCGGCAATTGCGGCTGCGTGACATGGGTGGCTTGATTGTCATCGACTTTATCGACATGACCTCCCTGCGCAATCAACGCGAAGTGGAAGACCGCCTGAAGCGCGCGCTAAGCATCGATCGAGCCCGGGTGCAAATCGGACGTATTTCACGCTTTGGCTTGTTGGAAATGTCCCGTCAGCGTCTGCGGCCCTCTCTGGGCGAATCGAGCCAAATCACCTGCCCACGTTGTCAGGGCCAAGGCCGTATTCGCGGAATCGAATCACTAGGCTTATCCGTGGTTCGCTTAATCGAAGAAGAAGCCTTGAAAGAAAACACAGCCCAGGTCAGAGCCATTCTCCCAATCGAAATAGCGACCTATATTTTGAATGAAAAACGCCAGGCCATTATTGATATTGAGAAACGCCAGAACATTTCTGTGATTATCGTTTCCAATCAGCACATGGTCACACCGCAATACCACGTGGAACGCATTCGCGCTTCGGATGCCACTGGCGAAAGCAGAACGCCCAGCTATAAATTGACGCTGGAGTCCGAAACTGAAACGACTGTGAATGTAGCCGTGCAAAAACCCGCACAAGAACCAGCTATTAAAGGTGTTATCGCCCAGACTACGCCGGTTTCCGTTCCGCCTGTCGTTACCCCCTTTGCCGCGGCGACCAAAACCGCGCCGGGGCCGCGCCAAGGCTTGCTGAAACGCCTCTTTACCTACCTCTTCGATAAAGAAGAAGAAGGAGAAGGAAGCAGTGAAGCCGGTGAAAAGAAGCCTTTCCGAGGAACGGGCCAGAGAAGGCCAATGCGAACCAATCAACATTCCCACCGCCGTGGAGAGCGGCCTCATCATCACCGAGGCGAGCGAGATCGCGACCGGGGACGCGGCGGAAACAGACGTCGTGATCGAGACCGCCCGCATGGCCGTTCGCATGAAGGCCGACCCGTGAATGAAGCCTCTACTTCCGAAGATCGACCACACGAAAAACGTGAACATCGTGAACATCGTGGCTCACGTGACCGCGATAATCGGCAGCGCTTTTCACAAAGCGGGTCCCGCGATGAACACAAAGAAATTGCCTCCCACCGGGACACAGACGCAGTAAATCAGCATCGCGAACAACAGCTGCAGCAGCATCAACAGCAAAGCGTCGCGCATCATGAAGTCTCCCCGGCAAGCACTTCGGGACAAGAGCCGCGAAAAGCTTCTGTGCAGGAAGCCCCTTCCGGCGGCGGTTCTTCCACTGTTTCTTCAGAAAAAAGAATGCGCTTCTACCCGGGGCAGTCACGACGCCGCTTTGAACCGTCCAAAAAGTCGGCGGCCATGCGACGAGCCAGCACGGAAAAACCAACAACGACCTCGGAAGACCAAGGTCAGAATGAGGGTGGCGATACAACAGGGAATAGCTAAAGATGGATAACAGCCAACTGGTCACCTCGCTTTATAAAATTGGAGCCATCAAGTTTGGCCACTTTACTTTAAAAAGTGGCCAAACCTCCTCTATCTACGTGAACCTCCGGCAAGTCATCTCTTACCCGGAATTATTGCGGGCCATTGCGAATCTGCTGTGGGAAAAAATTCGTTCCTGCCGCTTTGATTCCTTGTGCGGCGTTCCCTACACGGCCTTGCCCATAGCCACTTGCATGTCGCTGCAGCACAGTGTTCCCATGCTGATCCGGCGCAAAGAGAAAAAGGACTATGGCACGAAACAGAAAATTGAGGGCGTCTTTAAAAAAGGCGAGCACTGCTTAATCATCGAAGACGTTGTCACCAGCGGGGGCAGCATTATTGAAACAGCTGCCGACCTAGAAGAAGAAGGAATCAAGATAACCGACGCTGCCGTCCTAATTGACCGTGAGCAAGGCGGTAAGGAAAATCTCAACCAAAAGAAATATAAAATGCACGCGGCGCTGACCTTGTCCGAAGTGCTGCAAATACTTTCCGACTCCAACCTCATCAGCGAAGCAGAACGCGTTATTATCAATCAGCTGACTGCGAAAAGGACCAATACCGGGCATCGCCTGCCCTACAGCGCGCGTGCCAGCTATTGCAAAAATGAACTCACCAAAAAATTATTTTTTCTAATGGACCAGAAAAAGTCGAACCTGGCGCTCTCCGCGGATGTAACTCGCGGACAGGAATTGCTGGACTTGGCTGACCAGGTCGGCCCCGAAATTTGCGTTTTAAAAACCCACATCGACATTATTGAAGATTTCACTCCGGAATTGACCGAAAAACTGCAGACCTTGGCGCAAAAACACCAGTTTTTAATTTTTGAAGACCGCAAGTTTGCTGATATCGGGCATACCGTTAAGCTGCAGTACGAAGGTGGCATTTATCACATCGCCTCTTGGGCTGACATCATTAACGCCCATAGCTTGCCGGGTTTGCGTATGGTGGCCGGCCTCGCGGAAGCAGGCTTAAAACAGAAACGCGGCTTATTGCTCCTAGCTCAAATGAGCTCGGCGAATAATTTGCTGACGCCAGAGTACACGGAAAAGACGGTCGCTATCGCGAAACAGTTTCCGGAATTTGTGATGGGCTTTATTTCGCAGAAAAAACTGTCAGCCGATCCTCAATGGATATACATGACGCCCGGCGTTCATCTCACGACCGACGGCGACTCCCTGGGGCAGCAATATGTGACGCCGCAAGAAGCCATACTTGATCATGGCAGTGATGTCATCATCGTTGGCAGGGGCATCGTGAAGGCCATGGACCCACTAGCTGCAGCGAAGCAATACCGCACCGCCGGTTGGGAAGCATATGAGACAAGCCTTAAGGAAATTGCAACAACCAGCGACGTTGTTAAATAAATCCGCTGTGGAGGGGAGTGAATTTTAAGTTTAGCAATAAGGTCACCTTCTGAATCAGAGCTTTAAGGAATATAGAGATGAAGCGTTTTTTACCTCCTATCCCTAACCCTTTCCTCCACAAAGAACGTGGAGGAAAGGGGACTTTAAGGTGGAACTTATGTGTTATCGTTTAATCAGGCCGCTTTTTTTCCAGCTGGATTCGGAAAGAGCCCACTATCTTGCCCTAAATGGTTTGAATTTTTTATCCGCGCTTAGACTGACCAGGCTCATCCCCTCCCCTCCTTCTCTTCCTCGCACCGTCATGGGGCTCCACTTTCCCAACCCCATTGGCCTTGCCGCCGGCTTCGATAAAAATGGTGACTACATCGATGCCTTGTCTGATCTCGGTTTTGGCTTCATTGAAGTGGGAACCATTACCCCAAAAGCGCAGGAAGGCAATCCGCGCCCCCGACTTTTTCGTTTGGCGCCTGCGGAAGCGATTATCAATCGTCTGGGGTTCAATAATAAGGGCGTTGATTATCTTGTTGAACGGCTGAGAAAAAAACATTTTCAGGGTATTCTGGGAGTAAATCTGGGAAAAAATCGCGACACCCCGATTGAAAACGCCGCTGAAGACTATATCCATAGCTTTCGGCTAGTCGCACCTTACGCCAGTTATATCACGATTAATATCTCCTCACCCAACACGCCGGCGTTAAGAAATTTACAGCACGGTGACTTACTGCGTGACCTGCTCCGTTTTCTTAAGAAAGAGCAGGCGCAATTCTTTGAGTCGAGTAAAAAATATCTCCCCTTGGTTGTTAAAATCGCCCCAGATTTAACTGCAGAAGAATTAAAGGTCATCGCCGAAAGTTTACTCTTTGAGAAAATTGATGGCGTCATTGCGACCAACACAACCCTGAGTCGTGACGACGTGAAAGACCTTGCCGAGGCCAAAGAACCCGGGGGTTTAAGCGGTAAACCCCTCTGCGCGCTCTCCACCGAAGTCATTCGCAAGCTGCACCAACTCTTGCAAGGTCAAATTCCAATTATCGCCTCCGGCGGGATTGTTTCTGCAGAAGCCGCCCAGGAAAAACTGAGAGCCGGCGCGTCGCTGGTTCAAGTTTACAGTGGCCTGATCTATCAAGGCCCGGGCTGGGTGAGACAGTTAGGCTTGCAACTTAAGGCTAATAGCGTATCAACTTGATTGTGCTCAGAAGAACATTATCCATTTGACGCTGCACTAGCCCCCACAGCAATGCGTGGCGAACTGGGCAAGAGGTCATGCTCGATAGGCCCCCTTGGCTGTCCAACACCCGAAGAAAACAGAACAAGACCGTTGCTGCCCACACTTGATCTGGATGACTCAATACGCGATTGAGACGACGGCGAAGTGGAGTGACTCGATGGCTGAAGTCTCTCTGGACTACGATTCAGTGGAGCATCCTCAAGCTTAACTTCGATCCGCTGCAGCACCTTGGCGGTGACGCCCAGCGAGGGGCTAGACGCTGCACTAGCCCCCACAGCAATGCGTGGCGAACTGGGCAAGAGGTCATGCTCGATAGGCTCCCTTGGCTGTCCAACACCCGAAGAAAACAGAACAAGACCGTTGCTGCCCACACTTAATCTGGATGACTCAATACGCGATTGAGACGACGGCGAAGTGGAGTGACTCGATGGCTGAAGTCTCTCTGGACTACGATTCAGTGGAGCATCCTCAAGCTTAACTTCGATCCGCTGCAGCACCTTGGCGGTGACGCCCAGCGAGGGGCTAAGCGATAAATCTTTTCTGGAGGGCTGATGCGGAAGCTTGGAAGAACCGCTCCAAGGATTAAGGGCTTGCCAGATTAAACAACGCGCCTCTTCATCATAGAGAGCGCCGCAAATACCGCCCACCACCGCACCAATGGCGCCAAATAAACTAACGGCAAAAATGACACCCGCCGGACCGCCCAAGATAAAGCCACTGAAACCGACGGCGAGACCGATACAGCCGCCGATAATAGAACCAAGATTGGCTCCTGTCGTAATACGCTGCGTCCAAGGTAGCGTGGATGCTGGTTTTTCGTTCTTGTTTCCGGGCAAACTGCGCGCTCGCTTCATAATGAGCAAGCCCAAAACCCAACCAAGAGCGCTGGCAATCGCTGTGCCTATCGGGACCAGCAACAAAGCCAGCGCCGGATTAATCGCACAAACCACAGCGGCGCCGATAAAACCAAAAACCGAGGCGGTACAGCGGGTCACATAATCCCAGGAATTCTCAATGTCTTCATCATTGTCCGTTTTCCCAGGGGTCAAAGCAGTGTGGCCTCTTTTTAAAATATCACGAAGAGAGGTCGTGAGTAATGGATCAAGATTGCTAACTTTTCTGTTTTTGATTTTATTCTGGAAAAAAGCATTCAACTCGGAACGTTCTGCCACTGATAAAACGAATTGCCTCCTCTCCCAACGCCCTTCCAGACAGCCATAAATACTATATTGGCCTTCTTCGTGGATTAAAATGGGCCTATTTTTAACCCGGGCCCCCTCCAACGTCTTCTCGCTTGGTGTTGCCGACCTTAAAGAGAGATCACAACCCGCTAAAGGACCATGCAGCTTGCGATGTATCCTATAGCCATAAACAGAAAGCGCGACGGCACCAATCACAGCGCCCAGAGCGGAAAAAATAGTGGCGGCCATGATCAGGCCAAAACACCAATTGCCGATCAGCAAGCCCAGGACTGCGCCGATGCCAGCACCCAGCGTTAAACCAGAGCGCGCATAATTATTGCGAAAGCGATTTTTATTGTCCGACGTGAGTATGCCTTTGCGATCTTTCGTGAAATAGGAGCTGATCTTATTAATTAGGGGGACTAAAATGATACTGGCGACAAAACTGGCCACACCCACCGCCCCCCCCCCAAAAGGCAATGCTAAACGAGGAAACGGTCGCCGCCGTAGAACTCGACGCATTGGCAATGCCAATGATCAAGCCGCCGATGCCTTGACCCACAGCGGTACCAAAGGTCAAAGCGGTTTTCGCGTATTTCGACCAGCCCTCCAGTCCAGTAAGATCGAATTGATGTTTGGTATTGGGTGGAATTTTTAAAACTTTGTCTCGAACGACATAATAAAAAATTCCGACAATGCCAAAAACGATGCAAAAAATATCGGCCAGGATAAATGAAATGATGCGCCTTTGGTTAGGGTTATTGGAGCCGATAAAAGCGCTGACAAACGCGGCTAGTCGCGCGCCAAAAGCAGACAGCGTTTTAACAGCCCGATACAGTGGATTGGTTGAAGTTCTCGCGCTATAGGTATGACCTCGAGAGTGAGTGATATTCAGAAAAGCTCTTTCACAGTCCGGCGGAAGCTCATGCTGGACACCCGCCGCCGGCATCGTTTCCAGCCTAGCCCTCAATTTGGTCAGCGCCCCTGCTTGCGCAGTCCGGCTCTTTTCATTCCCGCCCTCATTGTCATCGTCGATTTGACCGTGAATAAGCTCACTGGAGGATCTTTTTACGAAATAATTTAATTTTCCCCTGCTCAGATAGATGAAAACGTCGCTCTTTTTCATCTTCGCAAGCTCTTCATCGGTGGGTTTATCAGCCTTTAATTGGATCTGATATATACCCGTGCGATAATGGCTGCGAAGAAAGAAATGCATGGCCAGGGCGATTATTAAACCCGAGGCATTGCCAAGAGCGGTGCTAACAACGGCACTTTCAGTGACTTCATCACTGCTGAGGTCACTCTCATTCAGGCTTTGAGCTAAGACCAACCCCTGTACCACAGAGCCATCAAGGACGGCAAGCTCGAGATTACGGCTCAGATAGTTAGCTTCAACCTGTGCTTTGGAGGGATTTTGAGAGGTGGTGGACCGAGAGCTGTCTATATCCATGCTAGGAACGGAGACACTGGTCTCTAAGGTGCCGATTATATCTAAGTCAGATCCCGGTCCCATCTGGCTACCTACTCATCGTTAAAAAAGTGCTGTTTTGGACGGTTTACAGTGTGTTTTTTATGAGCCTGAATGATAATACCTTTGTAAAAAATTTGCAATAGCTCAAAAATAGCATATACTCATGCAAATAATGAAACAATATCCCGCAAAATAATATAAGTGGTTGATATGTCTGAATTTATTATCAGCGATGCCTTAACCTTCATCACCGTGGTAGACGAAGGGAGCTTTGCCGCTGCAGCTAAAAAATGGTTTTTATCATCGTCTGTGGTGAGTAAACGCATTAGTCGCCTGGAAAATCACCTGCACGCCCAATTAATCCAAAGAACCACCCGCAGCATGGCCCTGACGGAAAGTGGCCAGTTATTTTATGCTCGCTGGAAGAGAATCAAGGCGGAAATCTCCGATGCAGAAATGGATGTCATGCAGCACCACCAGCAACCCCGCGGCTTGCTACGTATCAATTCGCCGGTGAGCTTTGGCCAAGTCCATCTGGTGCCCGCAGTGAATGATTTCATTCAGCTCTACCCGGAAATTCAAGTAGAACTCATTTTAGGCAGCCAATACGCTGGTTTTATCTATAACGGCCTGGACCTCACCATATTCATTAAAGATTTGCCAAATAGCCCGCTGTTAAAGTCCCGCAAAATCACCGAACGCAGCTCGGGAATTTATGGCGCCCCCTCCTATTTAAAGCGTTTTGGCAAGCCCCAAAAACCCGAGGACTTGGTGAAACACAACTGCCTTATTTATCAATCCGAACCCGGCAACGCCTTCAATCTGGGCCAAAAGCACGAATGGTCCTTTTTGGTGGATGGCCAAAAGAAGGTCGAAATTCCAGTCAAAGGGAATCTCCGCATCAACTCCAATCAAGCCTTGGTAAAAGCGGCAGTAGCCGGCATTGGCCTGGCCAAACTCTCCAGTTTTTTAGTTACGGAAGAATTAAAAAACGGCACCTTACAAGAGGTTCTCAGCCCCTATTGTGAACACGAGATCGATATTCACGCCGCCTACCCTAAGCAGCGCTATCTGCCTTTCAAAGTAAAGTTATTCATCGATTTTTTGATTGAGCGCTTTCAATCCGAGACCTATTGGAATAAGGGTTAAGCTTCGATACAATCAACTGAATCAAAATTTAACGGAAAAAACTTATGCCCTCATTTGACGTTGTATCAAAGCTGGATCAACATGAAATAACCAATGCCATCGACCAAGCTAACCGTGAACTTACTTCCCGTTTTGACTTTAAAGACTCGAATGCTCGCCTGGAACAGGCTAAAAACAAAGTCACCCTCTTTGCCCCGACTGATTTTCAGCTCAAGCAGGTGGATGAGATTTTCCGCAATAAGTTAGCCAAGCGGCAAGTGGATGTCCGCACCCTGGATTATAAAAAAATGGAAATTTCCTTGAGCGAAGCGCGTCAGGAAGTAGAAATCAAGGAGGGCATTGACCAGGACTTAGCTAAAAAGATCGTCAAGCTCATTAAAGATGGCAACCTGAAAGTTCAGGCCGCCATTCAGGGCGATCATGTGCGCGTGACCGGGAAAAAGCGGGATGATTTGCAAGAAGTGATGGCGTTGCTGCGGGAAGTCAAACTCAACATGCCGTTGCAATTTGAGAATTTTAGAGATTAGTGATTCATTGCTTGCGTCATCCTAAGCGCAGCGAAGGATGACGCTGCTGCATAGGGAGTCAGATCCTTCGCTGCGCTCAGGATGACAAATACTACGCTCAGAGTAACGAACACTGCGCTCAGAGTGACGAATGCTGCGCTTAGAGCAAGTTGACACTGCACTAGCGTTCGTTACATTAAATCTAGCCACAGTTTATTCATGCGCTGCACAAAGGCAGCCGGATCCTTCAATTGCCCGCCTTCAGCTAAGACAGCTTGCTCATATAGCAGCTTAGTCCATTCACCGAAGTCGCCATTCTGTACCCTCTCTGAGTTCAGCTTTTCAATGAGTTTATGTTGGGGATTAATCTCAAGTATCGGTTTAACTTCAGCAACCTCTTGGCCAACGCTTTTAAGCAGACGCTCTAATTGCGGCCCCATATCATTCTGCTCACGAACCAGGCAGGCCGGTGAGCTAGTCAAGCGATGGGATAGGCGGATATCCTTCACTTGATCCCCTAAAACTTCCTTCAAGTGCTTTAATAGCGGCTCTAGGGTTTGCTTAGTCTTTTCATCTTCTTTTTGTAACGCTTCCTTGTCTTCATCGCCTGTGATTTCATCGAGACTAAGGTCACCTTTCATGACGGATTGTAGGAGCTTGCCATCAAATTCGGGGAAATGAGCAACAAACCATTCGTCAATACGGTCGTGGAAAAGTAAAACTTCAATGTTATTCTTGTGGAAAATCTCCAAATGCGGGCTAGATCGGGCTGCATTATAAGTATCTGCCACGATATAATAGATCTTCTTTTGATTAGGCTTCATCCGGCTGACATACGTTTCAAAAGAAACATTTTGCAAATCAGAATCGTTATGTGTGGAAGAAAACCGCAGCAACTTGGCGATACGCTCGCGATTGATAAAATCCTCGCCTGGCCCCTCTTTCAACACGTTGCCAAACTGCGTCCAGAATAGGGCATATTTTTCCGGCTCGTCCTTGGCCAGGGTATCGAGTAAGTCCAGGGTTCGCTTAATCAAGGCGCCTCTCAATTTGGTCACCGCAGGATGATCCTGCAAAATTTCACGCGAAACGTTCAAAGGCAAGGCATTGGTATCGACGATACCACGCAGAAAGCGCAGATACATGGGCACAAATTGTTGCACTTGGTCCATAATAAAGACCCGCTGTACATAGAGCTTCAAGCCATGCTGCTTTTCCCGGTTCCAAAGGTCGTGGGGAGCATGGGAAGGAAGATAAAGCAGACTAATGTAGTCCAGGTTGCCGCCTTCCACCCGATTGTAAGCCCAGGCAAGTGGATCCTCAAAGTCATGGGAAAACTGCTTATAAAATTCTTTATATTGTTCATCGGTGATTTCATTTTTAGGCAGTGTCCATAAAGCAGTAGCCCGATTCACCTGCTCCCATTCAAAAGCAGCTGGTTTAGCAGCCTTGGCGTCACTGTCTGCCAACTTAGGCATCAAAATAGGTAAATTAATATGGTCGGAATATTTAGTAATGATGGAGCGTAAGCGCCAGGCATTGAGAAAATCGAGTTCGCCTTCTTTAATATGCAGGACAACTTCAGTGCCTCTGTCCTTTTTTTCGACATTGCAGATCGTGTAATCCCCGGTTCCAGCGGATTCCCAACAAACCCCGAATTCTGAAGCCAAGCCCGCACGACGGGTATTAACCGTGACCTTATCCGCCACAACAAATGCAGAGTAAAAACCCACGCCGAACTGGCCGATGAGATGAGCATCCTTTTTTTGATCCCCCGTTAAACGAGAGAGAAATTCCTTGGTGCCTGATTTAGCAATCGTGCCTAAATTTTCAATGACCTCTTCCCGACTCATGCCAATGCCATTGTCTTTAACGGTAATTGTTTTGGCTTCTGCGTCAAAACTGATCCAAATTTTGAGCGCAGGGTCCGATTCATAAAGAGCGGAGTTCGATAAAGCCTCAAAACGCAACTTATCAGCCGCATCGGAGGAATTTGAAATTAATTCGCGTAAAAAGATTTCTTTATTACTATAGAGAGAGTGAACAACCAGGTGAAGTAATTGGGTAACTTCTGTTTGAAAATGTAAGGTTTCTTTGTGAGCATCCACGGACATGGGCAAAATCTCCTCTTTAATCTATTTTCAAAGGGAGAATCTTACAACAATTATCTACTCCGCGAAAGCGGTCAAAAGCTTTTATACAGATTCAGAAAAACTTACCCACAGTTTCTGTGGATAAGTTTGTTAATAAGCTATCGACAACTATTAATTAGAGCATAAAAATGGGATTAAAATAAAAATGTCACAAAATGGACATAAGTAAATACACAAGAATATTCAATCAATTAGCTAATAAAGTTGCTCTATTTAAGCTCATGCGGTATTGTGCTGCCTTTTTATTCAGAAAAAAGGCTTAAAAACCTTACCTGTGAATATCCAAAAAAATTACAGCTGTTGAAGCTCTGAGCCGTAGAACTGTTTTAATGTATATAACATATGCTTAAGCGGGGAATTTTGCGCAAATGCTAGGCTCATATCCATGGTCCACTTGCCCGTACTCAGTTGCACTAAAACCGGAGTCATTCTTCCTTTGTCTTGCGGATACAAAGCCAGCACCCAATCGTTCTCAATCAGTGCGTATTGTTTGCTTGAGAGAATTAACTGAGCCATCGAGTCACGAACATAGATCCGCGTGCTCTTGGGATCAATCTTAAAAAATTCGATGCCTTCAAAAATCAGATTGCGCGTCTCAGGATGCACCGAGCGTATTGCTTCGGGAGAAAAATCACTTTCCAAGAAAATGCTCCGTGGCGCCAGGCGGGAAGCTTTTCCTAAAATCACCTCACGCAATGAAAAACCACTCGTTTTATCCTTGATACTCAAAAAATCCAGGATGGTCGGTTTAATATCTAGCAACAAGGCAGGATCCGATATTTTTTTTACCGACTGCCCCTTTAAACCAAAGAGTTTGAAGGCCAAGAGGGAGTGATATTGAGGAAAACCCAAGACATCGGTTCCATGTCCAGCGGATTGATCAACCGCCTCCGTGTCAGCACTAGGAGGATAAAAGCGGGGAATTTTCCGCGGACCGACGCCCTTTCTTGAAACAAAATCCTGTGAAGAGGTTATTCGATCCCCTGAAAGCTCCAAAGCTTCCCCATGGTCGGAAAGTAAAACAACCAAGGCATGATCCAGGACATGGTAACGTTTGAGCATCACCATAAAATCCAATAATTGCTGATCAACCCTTAAAATGGACGCCTGATATCGGGAAACCACATCCTTCTCCTGATAGCCAGGATAAGCGCCCCAGATATAAGGAGAATGGGGCAAACAAAAGTGCACGGCCAGGAATAAAGGCTGCTGCCGCTGCCGTCGGAGGAATGGCTGTAAAAGATTCAAAAAACTGTCAGGGTCGTAGGTAATATACACGGGCCGGCTGCCATAGCTATGCGGAAAGAGCCAGCGCCCCAGGGGGGTATTCACGACTAAATTAGAAAGGGGAAAATCATTAAAGGAACCGACCAGAAAATCATTTAGCCCGATGGGAGGTGCAATCACTTCATCAAAGCCAAAACGCTTATCAATATTGCTAAAACGGGTCTCATCCGTGGCATAGATCGTTTTATAGCCTCGTTGGCGTAAAAGCTGGGTCAACAAAGAAACCTGAGGGCTTGGGGTTTTATTTGCCAAATTAAAGCGAATGCCCGATTCTTTGGGATAGGATCCGCTTAAAATACCCACCCAGGAGGGAAAGGTTCTGGCCAAGGGCGTAAAGGTGTTCGAAAAAACAGTAGCCTGGCTCAAAAAAGGATTAAAAAATTGAGTCCTTACATGGGCGCCAAAAAAATCTAAAAAATCAGGACGCAGCGAATCAACGCCAATAATAATAATATTGGGTTTTTTTTCAGATCCGGCGTCGATACTGTGATAAAAATAATTTTCATAAGCCCAATAACTGAAAATCAAGGAGCCCATGAAAAAAGCAGCAACCCTCCCCTTCCAGTTAACCGTCAGCAGCAAAACAGAGGCCGTCAGAAGGAGCGCCACCGTCCAAAAACAAGCTAAGAAAACCCATAAAACCAGGGACAGGGTGTCGGGAAGCAAAAAGCGCAGCACAGCGGCAAAACGCGAGTTTGGAAAAAATAACTGATTCGCTAATATAACCGTTAGCAGACCCAAGAACCATAAAGCTAAGCCAAGCTTATCGCTGTTCGGAGTGGATAGTTTAAAGCGATAAGACAGCACCAGGGCCACCAGACAAACCAAGCCCAACGCTCCAGCGTGAACCAGGATTTGGGCAAAGATAAACCACAGAATCCCGGGAACAATAGTATAAGGGATCTCCAGTTTATTGGCGATCAAAGAAAAATCATCAAAATACAAATGCAGGCTTTGAATAAAAAAACTGACTTGCACCAGGATGAAAACCAGGGTCAAGACTAAAAGTTGGCAAAAGAGCCTGTAAGCTTGCCCACGAAGCCCTTTCATGCCCGCACCAATTCCTCGGGTGAAAAATCATCCACCGCAATAATAGCCTGTCGCGCTTCATCCGCTTGCTTGAAAATGTCATATTGTTCTAAAGTGATAATACCCTTATCGAAGGCCATTTGGGCCTGCTCCTGAAAATGATAGCCCTTTACCTCACCCTCATATGCTGCTTTCCGAATTATTTTCTCGATGGGTTCTGCCTGAATGGTTTTTAATAAAGCGACCTCGAGTTGATAATAAGGATTGAGGTCACAGGGCGCTGTGAATAAACCGCTGGTCAGGCGCTTGCGCGTTTCCGTCGGTGCAATAAAAAGCGACGTGATTTGGGAGCCCAAACGAACGGGCGGTTTGGCAAAATGCTTGCCGAAGGGAAAAATAAGTAAGCGCAAAACGAAGGCCAGGCTCTTCCATGGAAAATTATGCAGTAACTCTTCAAAACGCTGTTGAATTTCGTAGAGGCAGGTTTTAGCCGTCCAGTGGACCAAAGGCAAATCTTCCGCAGGACTGCCGTCCTGGTGATAGCGGTTCAAGATCGAGGATAATAAATAGAGCTGGCTTAAAATATCGCCCAGCCGGGCGGAAACACTTTCCTTTCTTTTCAAGCCACCACCATAGACCATCATGGATAAATCAGACAGCAGAGCAAAAGCGGAGCAAAAGCGGGTCGCTTGCTGAAAATAAGCCTTCAAACGACTATTGGGGGCCGGCACCAGCCGTCCGCTCGTCAACCCGAGGAAAAAGGTCCGCACCAGATTGCTCAGGGTGAAGCCTAGATGGGCGAAAATCGCTTTATCGAATGCCACTAAGGCCTTTTTTTCGTCTTTCAGGCGCGCCGCCTCGTATTCGGCAAACACATAGGGATGGCAGCGTATTGCACCCTGGCCGAAGATGATCATATTTCGCGTTAAAATATTGGCGCCTTCCACGGTAATCGCAATGGGGATGGCTTCATATGACCGGCCCAGATAATTTTTAGGTCCTAAAATAATTCCCTTACCACCATGAATATCCATGGCATCGTTGCCAATGGAGCGCGCACGCTCGGTAATATGGTATTTAATAATGGCAGAAGCCACGGCGGGTTTTTCACCTCGATCGAGAGAACCTAGCGTAAAAAGACGCGCCGAGTCCATTGTATAGAGATTTCCGGCCATCCGTGCCAAGGTTTCAGACACTCCTTCAAAGCGCACAATCGCCTGTTTGAATTGCTTGCGAATCCGTCCGTAAGCGCCGGAAGCAAAGACCGCCGCCTTCGCTCCACCGGTGGTAACCGCCGGCAAAGAAACCGCGCGACCGCCAGCAAGGCACTCCATCAGCATGCGCCAACCATGCCCGGCCATTGCGGGACCGCCGATGATCCAATCTAGCGGAATGAAAACATCCTTACCCTGAGTGGGGCCGTTTTGAAAGCGCGCGCTTAAAGGCATATGCCGACGCCCCACCTGAACGCCGGGTGTATGCCGCGGTATGAGCGCGCAAGTAATGCCGATATCTTCTTTGTCGCCCAACAAATGATCGGGATCGAAGAGCTTAAAAGCCAGACCGATTACCGTCGCTACCGGCGCAAGGGTAATATAGCGTTTATTCCAATTCAGCCGAATGCCGAGTACGGTTTGACCTTCATGCATAGCTTTGCAGACTACGCCCCAATCCGTCATTGCCGTGGCATCGGAACCGGCGTTCGGACTGGTCAAGGCAAAGCAAGGGACCTCTTCGCCGCAGGCCAAACGGGGCAAATAATAGCTTTTCTGTTCTGGTGTGCCGTAATGTAAAAGCAGCTCTGCCGGGCCAAGAGAGTTGGGTACGCTGACCGTGGTTCCCGCGGAAACGCTGCACGCCTGAACTTTAATTTGAACCTGGGAGCAGGCGTAGTTGGAAAAGCCCTTGCCGCCATATTCCTTGGGGATCAAGAGGCCAAAAAAACCTTCCTTCTTCAGAAAGTCCCAGATCACCGGCGACAGATCGCCACGCTGATGCGTTAGCTCCCAATCATCGATCATGCTGCAAAGCGTTTCCACCGTGCCGTCGAGATAGTCTTTTTCTTCCTGTGATAATTGCGGCAAAGGGAGCGCTAATAATTTATTCCAATCAGGCCGTCCGCTAAATAAATCACCCTCCCAACTCACTGTGCCGGCATTGAGCGCTTCCCGTTCCGTGCGGGACATGACTGGCATACTATTTTGGTAAAAAGCCAAAATCGGCTTCGCTAAATAGCGCCGTCTCCAGGGCGTATACAGAAGCGGGAAAAAGAGAACCAGAAAAAGTAGCCAGGATGCGCCCCAGACCGGCATGGCGGTATGACCCAAGGCAGAAAACAGCAAGAGAAATAAACCCAAACCCAAGGCCCAAACCGAAAGCGAAGCTTGATGGTAGGCGAGAACGCCAAAAGTGATTAAAAACGCGAGAAGCCAAACGATTGTCATCTATCATTCCTTAAAAGTTTGCGACTGCAGCCGTAGGCAACGTTATTGCTTGGAGAATTTCCTATAAGGTTTTCGCGAGCTACTCCTATTCTTTTACGGCATAAATCTCCGGAAGATTACGCCAATAGCCGTGGTAGTCTAAGCCAAAACCAAAGAGAAAACGATCCTCCACACGCAGACCGACAAAATCGGGTTCGAAGGTGACGCCGGGCTCCCGCGTACGGATTTTATCCACCATTACGGCGGAATAGACCACCTTGGCTCCTGCCTGTTTACAATAGTCGATAATTGCAGCCAAGGTTAACCCCCCGTCCATGATATCGTCAAACACGAGAACAGTCCGGTCTTTCAAGTCCAGATGGGGTTCTACCAGCCAATGCAAATCACCGCCGCGCATGGCGCCACGATAGCGCGTGGCGTGCAGATAGTCGGCTTCCAAGGGAAAATGAAGACGCGTCAGCAGATGTCCCAGAGGGATGAGAGCGCCGACCATGACCCCGAGGATTACAGGGCGCGTATCTTTCAGCTTCAGGGTAAGGCTTTCCGCCAGTTTGTCCAGTGCCGCGTTGATATCCGCCTGGGAGCAGACACACTCGGCATTTTCGAGCAGATTTTCAAGCTTATTAATAGTCATCATGTTGGTCTCAGTTAGTCCGTTCACTCTGTTGTAATAGAAAGTCGCGGCGCCGTGCCCAGTGTTGATTTTCAACTGGACCCGGCTTCACCACCGGGAAACGGGCACGCAGCAAATCATACTTTTGGCTGGGCAGAAGATGCAAGGCCGGATTAACGCGGTCTAAAACCTGCAGGACGGCCTCTCTATTATTACAGAGCAAAATCAGATCGCAACCTGCCTCACGGGCCAATTCCATGCGATCAGCATAGTCGCCTGCGACCTCCGCACCTTTCATGTCCAAATCATCGCTCATGATCAAGCCTTCATATTTTAATTTTTGACGCAGGACTTCCTGCAGCCAATAGCGGGAAA
This sequence comes from Gammaproteobacteria bacterium, assembly GCA_013286215.1. Taxonomy (GTDB): domain Bacteria; phylum Pseudomonadota; class Gammaproteobacteria; order DSM-16500; family DSM-16500; genus JABDGC01. Next base: position 5,406 of record JABDGC010000010.1, on the reverse strand, counting down.
AGCTGACCGGCAGCTGATCGACCGCTGGAAATAAAATATGCGCCGTCATCAAAGCAGGAATTTTTTCATTAATAAAATAAATAAAGGGCAGTAAATCTTCTTTTGCTAACTCCTCCTCCGTGCGCGCATCAAGCGGTAATTCTTTATGCGAATCCGGAGCCACGGAGCCATGGCCGGGGAAATGTTTGCCTGTTGCCGCCATACCGGCCGTTTTCATGCCGTGAATATAAGCTGCCGCTAAACGAATCGCTGCAGCGGAATCCCGATGAAAAGCGCGGTCGCCAATCACCGAAGAAATACCTTTGTTTAAATCAAGCACGGGAGCTAGACTTAAGTCGACGCCCTGTGTGACCAGTTCATAGGCCATGACCCAACCGCCCGTTTCCGCGAGACGCAAGCCCAGTTCAGGATTTTCATCATAGACCTGGCCATAGAACGCGGCCGGTGGGATACGCGTGAACCCTTGGCGGAAACGCTGCACTCGACCGCCCTCCTGGTCAACCATAATGAGAAAGGGTTTGCGCAATCCTTGGCGTACGCTGTGGATGAGCGCCCGCACTTGCTCGCTGCTTTCGTAATTACGGGAAAACAGGATGAGGCCGCCCACTAAAGGATGTGCCAGCAGCTCTTTTTCTTCCGCTTGCAGTTCACATCCCTTTATATCGATAATTAAGGAACCAAAGTCTTTTTTCATGAGCGCAATGATACCGCATCTGCTTTCTCATTGCGAGAAGCCTCGCGGCGTAAATAGTTGCCTCTTCCCTACTCCCCTTTCTCCACAAAAAACGTGGAGGAAGGGGAGTAGGGAAGGAGGTAAAAATCAAAGCTGCCTTATGCTATAATTTCAAAATTGATTATTTTGAGTACAAAATATGACCGAATGCAATGAACTTCTTACCTTACGCGATTTTGTCCGTTATGCCGTCAGCTGCTTTCAAGAAGCTGGTTTATACTATGGTCACGGCACAGACAATGCCTGGGATGAAGCTTCTTTTTTAATCTGGCATACCCTGCATCTGCCCTATCAGCTCAATGCGGAAGTTTTGGACGCACGGCTCCTGCAACGTGAAAAGGAGGCCCTATTGAAGCTCATTCAAAAACGCGTGAAAGAACGGCTGCCTTTAGCTTATCTCACCCATGAAGCCTGGTTTGCCGGACTGCCCTTCTATGTGGATGAACGCGTCCTAGTCCCCCGCTCTCCGATTGCCGAGTTAATTGAAAATCACTTCCAACCTTGGCTGGACGGCGATAAGGTCAACCATATTCTCGATCTTTGCACGGGCAGCGGCTGCATTGCCATCGCCTGTGCCAAAGCTTTTCCGGATGCCGAAATCGACGCCACGGATATTTCACCAGAAGCGCTCGCCGTCGCCAAGATGAACCTGCTGCGCCACCATGTCGAAGGTCAAGTCTCATTGCATGAAGGGGATTTATTCAACGCTTTAAAGCATAAAAAATATGACTTGATTATCAGTAACCCGCCTTATGTCAGCGCCCAAGAAATGGTGGAACTGCCCTCTGAATACCGACATGAACCTCCACTGGGGCTCGCTGCCGGTCCACACGGTTTGGACATGGCTCTCAATATCTTGAATAACGCAGCTCACTATCTCCATGCCGAAGGCATTCTTATTGTAGAAGTCGGCAATAGCGAAGAAGCCCTGGCAGAAAAATTTCCCAAGGTTCCCTTTACCTGGCTTGAATTTCAACGCGGTGGCGGCGGCGTCTTTATGTTAACCGCAGAACAGTTAAAGCAATACTTTCCGAACAAGTGAGAGAGTTGATGAGGAGAGGAGGTAAGAAATGATCCGAGTTTTAATGTTATGATTTTTTTACCTCCTTTCCCTAGCCCTTTCCTCCACAAAAAGCGTGGAGGAAAGGGGACTATAATGGGAAAGCTGATTTCTTCAATAACCCTATTTGATATATAATTAATTCCCACGCTAGCGGGAAGAACTAAATTTAAAGAGTGAATCATGTCTGGCAATACGCTTGGGAAATTATTTACCGTCACGACTTTTGGGGAAAGCCATGGCCCGGCTTATGGCTGCATTATTGACGGCTGCCCTCCCCGGCTCGAACTCGGTGCGGCCGATTTGCAAAAAGAACTCGATCGCCGGCGACCGGGTGCTTCCCCCTTTACCTCTCAGCGCCGTGAAGCAGACCAGGTCAAAATTCTTTCCGGTGTCTTTGAGGGAAAAACAACCGGCACGCCCATCGGGCTATTGATTGAAAACCAGGATGCTCAGCCCAGCACTTATGACAAGATTAAAAATCTCTTTCGACCTGGCCACGCTGATTTTACCTATTGGAAAAAATACGGGCATCGCGACTACCGCGGCGGCGGTCGGTCCTCGGCACGGGAAACCGTCATGCGTGTTGCGGCGGGAGCGATCGCTAAAAAATACCTGCGCGAAAATTATGGCACGGTGATTCAAGGCTATCTGGCTCAAATGGGACCCATTTGCCTGGAAGCGGTGGATCTTGAAATAGCAGAGCAAAATCCTTTTTTCTGTCCAGACGCCAGCAAGCTCGCTCTGCTGGAGGAATACCTCACACAGCTGCGCCGTGAGGGTGATTCAATTGGCGCTCTGATCCGTGTTCAAGCCAGCCCGATGCCGGTTGGCTTGGGTGAGCCCGTCTTTGACCGTCTCGACGCAGATCTGGCGCATGCGTTGATGAGCATTAACGCCGTCAAGGGTGTCGAAATTGGCGCGGGCTTTTCCTGTGTGACCCAGAAAGGATCGCAGCATCGGGATGAAATGACTCCGCAGGGCTTTTTATCAAATCACGCCGGCGGCATTCTCGGCGGCATCTCCTCGGGGCAAAATTTGCGGCTCAGCCTAGCAGTGAAGCCGGCTTCCAGTATTCGTCTGCCTGGTAAAACCATCGATTTACAAGGACAAGCCGCTGAAATCAGCACCACTGGCCGCCATGACCCTTGCGTGGGACTGCGCGCCGTCCCCATTGCCGAAGCCATGACCGCCCTGGTTCTCATGGACCATGTTTTGCGAAACCGCGGACAAAACCAAGATTAGAGTCATTTCTTTTCGGTATCCGTAACATTTTTCTTGATTCAACTCATGAAGATACGATAGACCAAAAACAACCCATATTTGCGCTATAATGAATAAAAACAGCCAAAAATAGGTGTTCGAGGAGGTATGTATGGTGGGTCGTATCCCTAGTCAAGAAGAGAAGGAGGAAGTCAGCCCTAAAACTATACTGAAAGCGATGATTAGAAAAAAGTGCAGTGAATTGATTAAACAAATCAAATTAGGGGATGTGGTTAACTTTGGAGGAGTAGAGGTTGAAGTGGTGGCGACTTTTACAGAGAGTGATGGCAGTATGTCTGATCTATACCTGTGCCAGTTAGTGCAGAAAGGGGCAAAGAACAAGGAAAAAGAAAACCATTTTTTAATCAAGCAGTTAAAAATAATCAATTCAACTATTCAAGAACAAATCAGGTCATTAAACAGGAGTGAAAAGCTAACTCTGCTCAAGGATGGCCCGAAGATTCTCAGTTCAATAATAGCTGCAAGAATAATGCAAACCTACCCGGCTATTCTTAAAAGAGAAGGCATGATCGCAAGTCGAGTACATCCGAAAGGAGGGTTTGCCTTGTCTGAGGATAATACGCGACTCTTGATGCCTCTTTTTTCGGGAGAGAAGTTATTTTCTGTCCATAATAAAGCTTTTATATCAGGCCTTGATTTTGAAAAAAGAATTCGTTTGTTATCAAAAATTGTTGATGCTGTGAATCACATGCATCAGATGCAAATTGGACATTTTGATCTTAAACCGGAGAATATTTTATTTGATCCGGAGACCGGTTTAATCAACCTTGTCGATTTTGGAACTTCGCATATTCTCGAACATTCTGAGCAGATTTTACCAGAAAGACTAGGCACGCCAGCCTATATAAGTCCTGAAGCGCGACATAGCGGTATCGGATTGAAAACAGATGGTTATGTCGTAGGCCAGCTGATGCTTGAAACGCTCTTTACCCATATTCTCCCTAAAGAAGAAAAAATAAGTTTGGAATTAAACGAATTGCGTGAACTTGTTAAAGCATTTGGGTATCGTCTACAAGGAAAAAATTCGGATGGTTTGCCTTCGTTGGAAGAAGAAGAACTTCAACGGAGTATGGCAATAGATGTTCAGGAATCAAGCTATTTTAAGACAATTTATTTGCGCTTTCGACCTCATCCGGGTGAACTTAAGCAATTTTTTAATTGGGTGGGTAAATATCTTGACGAGATGAACAAAGGAATATCTGCAGATCAAGCGAAGTTAGCGGCACTAAAAGCAAAACTGAATGGATTGGCTCATCCAGATATTGAATTTCATGTGGCTCCTGTAGAAAAAAAGGCAGAAGACAAGGAAGCACGAGTAGACAACGAACAGAAGCTTGCAATGAGGAATTCGAAGCTAACAATAATAATACCCTCCAGAATGCCGTTTGTAGATTCACCCCTCCCGTCCAGCAGAGACAGTAGCACACCGCTTTTAACTCCTGACACGCTATCAGGCGGAGATGCTAGTACACCGCTTTTAACTTCTAACACTCCGTCAGGCGAAGATAATCATATGCCGCCTGTGGCTCCTCGAAAGAGCAGCAAAAATCAAGTCAGAACTTTTGATCGATCCAGCTCGGGGGGCCCGACGGGTGCTAGGCAACAAAGCCAGAGATCCGGCCCTGAATCAGGTGACTCAGCTCCTGCTCCTAGAAGGAACAAGCCAAAATCCCCCTAGAAGCTGTCTCATTAAAGGTATCGTCTATAACGTTAATTGAATCAGCAGCAGTGCTATAGATTAGCCTTGTTGAGACAGCTTCTAGTGCAGCGTTCAGTTAATTCTGTCACCCGGAGCGCTGTAGTCACGTTTTGATGTATTTCATTAAAAAGGCGGTCTGCAACAGGCTGAAGATCAAGGTCGCCGTCGTGATGCCATAGAGCTTAAAGTTGACCCAGACATTATCGTTAAACTGATAGGCCACGTAGACATTTACAGCTCCCAAAATCAGAAAAAATAAAGTCCAGGCGAGATTTAATTTTTGACCGACTGCGTTGGGGATGATGAGCTGCGTAGCGGCGCCTTTCTGGTTCGGATTATTTTGATTCGCAAGAGCGCCTTCGAGAATGCGCTGCATCATTGGCTTTTTCCCGATAAAATGGCTGCCGAATAGAACCAGAGCAAAGAGCCAAAAGAGGATCGTTGGCTTCCATTTTACAAAAATGGGATTATGGAAATACAGAGTCAGCCCGCCAAAGGTCATAAAGATGGCCAGGGTCACCAGCTGCATCTTGTCCCATTTTTTTTTGATAAAGCGATAGACCAGTACCTGCACAAGCGTGGAAAAAATGCCAACCCCGGTCGCGGCATAAATGCCTTGATATTTGAAGA